>CAZBJI010000110.1:0-27256 GCA_964492175.1 uncultured Polyangiaceae bacterium
GCGCGCAGCGCGCGCGCCTTGGCGCGCGCGAGCACGGATATGGGGGAGGCGGGGGGGGAGCGCAGCGGCGAAGCCGCGAGCACCCCCCGGGTGGGGGCACCTCCGTACTCACGACGCGCACGGCAACATCACCGCAATGCCCACCTCTCCGGGGGCCATCGCCGCTTGGACGAAGCAGGTGCTTTCACTCCTCGCGGTTCGCTGGGCGGGAATTAGCGTCTCCCCCGGTCTCCTCGGCGGACCGGCCGTTGCCGGGAGAGGGAGTCGAGCGGAGCGCTCGCTCGAGCAGGCGCAGCGCGGCCCGGGCGTCGTCCATGAGCGCGAGGACCGACTCGGCGCGCCCAGGCATCGGGCCGCGAGCCGCCGCGACACGCGCCTCCGCGGCCGCGCGATCCCCTCGCAGGAGATCGTGGAACCCGCGCATCAGCTCGACCGTCGAGAGGGCGAGCGGGTCCGCGCGCAGCGCCCGGCCCGCGCCAGCGAACGCCACGGCCGCGGCGGTGTCGTCGCGACCCAGCGCGAGGGACATCCCAAGGCGACCGAGCGCGAGGCCGTACGAGCGCGCGTCCCCGACCTGGGCTAGCTCGTCCCGCGCCCGCTCGAACGCCCCGAGCGCCTCGTCCACCTCGGAGCGCTCGAGGTGGATCGTCCCGAGGTTCCCGAGGGTGATGCCCGTCAAGCGCCGGTCCCTGGCCGCTTCGAACGCCGCCAGCGCTTCGCGCGCGGAGGCAAGCGCCTCGTCCAGACGGCCGCGCTCGAGCTCGAGCACCGCGAGGTTGCCGGAGAAGACGCCGAGCAGCCGAGGGTCGCGCGCGCACTCGGCCATCGCGACCGCCTCGGCGTAGCGGCCGTGGGCGGAGTCGAGCAGGCCACGGTCGTGGTCGAGCGCGCCGAGGTTGCCGTGGGCGCGCGCGGCGACGCGGTCGAGCGCGCGCCGAGTCGGAGCCGCGGCGCTCGGCTCGGCGGCCACGCACCCGAGCGCCTCCTCGTAGCAGCGCGCGGCGTCCTCCACCGCCCGAAGGTGGTGGTGCGCGACGCCGAGGTCGACGAGAGCGCGCGCCTCGAGCGGCACGTCCCCGCCTCGTGCCGCGCCCTGCACCGCCGCGAGGAGCTCGGGGACTGCGCTCGCCGGCTTCCCCTGAGAAGTGAGCGCTCGGCCGCGGGCCGCCCGCGCAGCGGCGAGCGCCCCAGGCGGCACCGCGTCCTCCACGGCGGCGAGCACGCGGTCCCAGAGCGCCACCTGCGCGGTGACGGGCCCGCGGACGGCGAGCGCGGCGTCGGCGGCGAGCGCCGCGCGGAGCGCGAGCTCCGCCTTGCCGTCCATTGCGAGCGCCAGATCCAGCGCCGCCAGGACGCTGTCGAGCTCGTCGTTCCCGGGGTGCTCGGGGCCGAGCTGCTCGGCGTCCGCTCCGGCGCGCTCCGCGCGCAGGACCGTGATCTCCGCGAACCGGAGCCGCGTGGAGGGACCGGCACCCGTCGCCTCGAGGTGGCGGAGCGCGAGCTCGCGGATCGCCGGCGACAAGCGGAGGCGCACGTGCCCGTGCGCGCTCACGGAGCTCAGGAGCGAGCGGCGCCGCAGGGCCTGGAGGACGTCGAGGACGCTCTCCTCCGTCCCGTCACAGAGGCACTCGGCCGCGATGACGTCGAACGCGCCCGGAAAGACGGCGCAGCTCGCCATGACCCGCCGCTCGTCCTCGTCGAGAAGGGACCACGACAGCTCGAGCGCCTCGAGGAGCGTGTCGGGATAGCCATCCATGCGGAGCGTGCCGAGCACCTGGAGGGGCCTATCGAGCCGCGCGAGCATCTCGCCGATGCCCAGGACCCCGAGGCGTGACGCGCAGAGCTCGACGGCGAGCGGGTTCCTGCCGACGGACTCCACGAGCCGCACGAGGCGGGGGTCATCCCGACTGTCGACCCCGGCGCCGAGGGATCCTGCGGCGCGTTCCGCCAAGAGCTCGATGGACGCCTGGACCGAGAGCGGGCCGACCTCGAGCGCCAGCTCCGGCGCGGCCAGGCACGCCCGCGAGACGAGCAGCACCGCGCAGCCCGGCACCGCTTCGTGGAGGTGGCGCGCGAGCAGCGCCGACGGCTGCTCCGCGGCGTCGACGCCGTCGAGCACGAGGACGGTCGCGCCCCGGGCCGCGAGGGCGTCGCCGAGGTCTCGGCCATCGTCGGCGCCCACGTGGGCGCGCCCCACTCCGAGCGCGACGGCGCGGAGGAGCGCGGCCTCGTCCCGCGCGCCCCTGGCGTCGACGTAGACCACGCCGGGCGCCGCCTGCTCGAGCGCGCGCGCCAGCCGGGTCTTGCCGATCCCGGCGGCGCCCCAGAGCGAGGCGACGCACGGGTGCGAGACCAAGGCCCTGAGGGCGTTGAGCTCGGCGTCGCGCCCGTGGAGCGCCGCGACACGCGCCTTGCGCCGCGTCGAAGCGGGGAGGGCTGCCACGGTCGCGTCGTGGGCGACTTGGCTGGCCGCTCCGCCGAGCTCCGCGCGCGCCCCACGGAGCGCCCCGCCGTCCGTGCCTCGGCTGGACCACGCGGAGCGCACGCTCGGGGAGGGAGGCGGCGTGGAGGGGGGCGGGAGCCCCGCTGCCCTCGCCATCGCTTCTGCGACGGCGAACATGGTCGGAGGGCGTTGGTTGCGGTCGACCCGCAACATGCGATCGACGACCTCCGTGACCCCGAGGGGGACCCAGGGCGCGGCCTGCGAGAGAGGGACGAGGTCTCCGGTGAGGAGCTTCCGCAAGAGAGCGCCGAGGCTCTCGGTGTCCGTGGGGGCAACCCCCGCCAGGCACTCGTAGGCGATCACGCCGAGCGCCCACACGTCGGCCCGCCCGTCGACGTCGCTCTCATCGAAGGCGTGCTCCGGGGACATGTACTTGGGCGTCCCGACGATCACCGAGGTGAGCGTCCCCGACTCCGCCGCGAGCCCCGGCCCGAGCTTCGCGATCCCGAAGTCGAGCACCTTGATCGTGCCCTCGTCGGTGAGGAAGATGTTCTCCGGCTTCAGGTCGCGGTGTACGACGCCGGCTGCGTGCGCGGCACCTACCGCCGCGCAGACCGCGAGCACCACGCGCGCCGTCTCGTCGACCGCGAGCCTGCCGACGTTCGCGAGGTGGTGTCCGAGAGACTCCCCCTCGAGCAGATCCATCACGAGCACGGGGTCGCCGTGGTGCTCGACCACGTCGTGGACGGCGACAATCCCCGCGTGGGAGACCGCCCCTACGGCGCGCGCCTCGCGGAGGAAGCGTCGCCGCGCGCCAGCCTCGTCGGGCGCTGCTTTGAGGAACTTGAGGGCGACCCGGCGATCGATCACCAGGTGCGCCGCCTCCCACACGACGCCCATGCCCCCCTCGCCGACCTTGCGCTCGAGCCGATACTTGCCCGCGACGATCTGACCGGTCACCTGAGGCAGCGCCACCGCGTCGGAGGCTAGCAGGTTGCCGAGATGGTCCGCGCGGGGCGCGCGCTGTCGACATCGCGCCGGGGCCGCAGCCATGCCGCGGGCGAGGCGATTCATCGTCGGCCTCGACCGGCTTGCGCGGAGCCGTTCCCGCTGGGACACTCGAGGCCATGGTCTTGGCCTCACGCAGAGCCTTCCTTCTCCTGGTCCTCTCTCTCGGCGTCCCCTCCTGCGGAGCGGACGCCGACGGCTCGGGCGGCGCGAAGCCCGCGGTGGGTCAGCGGACGTTCGTCGGGGAGGTCGCCGGGACCGACGTCCGCGTGGCGGTCGTGCGGGAGGGCGACGCTCTGGCCCTCTTCTTCTGCGGCGGGCCTCAGTCGTATGCCACGTCCACGCAGTGGATCCGGACCACGATCGCCGGTGAGAGCTTCTCGGTTACGGGCGGCGCGTGGACCTCCAGCGTCGAGCTCGGCGAGGACGTGGCAACAGGGTCCGTGGATCGCGGCGACGGCGTCGCGCTGCCGTGGCGAGCGGATCTCGTCGCGCAGGACGGGCTGCCCGGGCTCTACGAGGCGCTCGAGGCGGACGGGCGCGCAGGAGTGATCGTGGACGTGGACGCGACGGGGGCGCCCATCGTCCAGGGCGCGCTGGTGACCGCCACGATCGCTGCGCAGATCGTGCCGATCGCACCGGTCGCGCGCGTCGGGAACACGCTGCGGGTGACGGTCGAGCTCGCGACCGGCCCGAAAGAGATTACGGTGACGCAGGCCGCGGCGCAGTGATCGCCGCGCTCACCTGAGGGCGAGCTCGAGATCGGCGGCGAGCCCGAGCAACTCGTGATCCCGCCCGCGCCTCCCGACGAGCTGCACGCCGATCGGCAAGCCCGAAGCCGACCGGCCGCAGGGCAGCGAGCAGGCGGGCTGACCCGAGGCGTTGAACGGCGCCGGGAAGGCGCCGAGCGGCGCCACCGCGCGGAACACGCCCTCGCCGTCGAGGTCCGCGTACTGGCCCACCGCGGGCGGGAGGCCGGTAGAGGTCGGGAGGAGGAGCGCGTCCGCGTCTCCGAACCAGTCGAGGACCTTGCGCTCGAGCGCCGCCGCGCACGCGAGCGCCGCGGCGCGCGTGACCCCGCGGCCTCGCTCTCGAAGCCATCGCGTCGTCGGCTGCAGGCGCCCCTCGGTCCACGGGAGCAGCGGCACCCCCCGGACCATGCGCGCCATGAGCGGGAGGAACTCGTCCACCGACCCTTCGAGCGGCGGCAGGTCGTCCACTCCGTGACCGAGCTCTTCGAGCTTGCCGCGCGCTCGCTCCACGGCTTCGACGACCTCGGAGTGCACGTCCCCGAGCGGCGACCGCACGCAAGAGCGGATCCGGAGCGCCCGTGGGCGCGACTCGAGCGCGGCGAGAAACGAGCCCTCGGCCGGTCGCGCCTGGAAGAGCGGCCGGCCCGCAAGGACGTCCAGTAGCCCCGCGGCGTCCCGCACGTCGCGCGCGAGAGGTCCCACGGCGGAGATCTCGACGACGTCCGTCATCCCGTGCTCGTGGAAGAGGACGCCCCGGCCCGGCTTGAACCCGAAGAGGCCGCAGAAGGAGGCGGGCAGCCGGATGGACCCGGCGCCGTCGGAGCCTGGCGCGATCGGGATCATGCCCGACGCGACGGCGGCGGCCGAGCCACCGCTCGACCCGCCCGCGTAGTGGTCGCGGTGCACCGGGTTCCGCGTGGGCGGGTGCAGCTCCGTGTCGACGATCGGCAGGATCGTGAGCTCGCTCGTGCTGACCTTGCCGAGCAGGACCATGCCGCCCTCTCTGCACCGACGCGCCAAGAGGCTGTCGAACGGGGAGACCACCCAGGAGAGGGCGCGGGAGCCCGCGCGCGTCCCCATCCAGCGCATGTGCTCGTGGTCCTTGATGGCGGACGGCACGCCTTGGAAGAGCGGCCGGTCCGGGCCGCGCGCCCCACGCGCGTCGAGGCGGGTCGCCGCGGCGACGGCGCGGCGCTCGTCCAGCTCCACGAAGGCTTGGAGGTCCGGGTTCCTCTGCGCGACCACCTGGAACGCAGCGCGCACGACCTCGACCGCAGAGACCTCCCGGCGCCGCAGGCGCTCGGCGAGCGCGAGCGCGGACCCCGACAGCAGCTCGGAGGGAGACGTCGGAGCGATGGGGACGGTGTTCACGATGCGCCGGAGACGGTCAGAAGCTCAGGAAGAAGGCGCGGATTCCATCGCCGGCGAAGTCGGGCCACTCGTGCCCGCCGTCGTGCTGGCACCAGCGGACTGCCTCGGCGCACCCGTCGTAGGCCACGCAGGGCGGCGGAGTCACCGGGGTGGAGCCCGCGCCAGAGCAGCCGTTTGCCATGAGCCAGTGGTCTCGGCTGCCCTCACCATTGCTGAGCGGGACGTCGACGTCGTTCGTACCATGAGAGACCATGGCGGCGACGCTGCCGGTGCAGGCGCCCGCCCATGGACCGCCCCCCGCGACGGGCGCGATCGCGCGAATGGCGTCCGGCCGATAGCAGCCTAGGTGGTTCGAGAAGGAGGCGCCGTGGCTATGGCCTGCCGCGAACACGCGAGACGTGTCCACGCAGTGCGCCGCGGCGAGCGCCAGGATGAGGGCGTCGATGAAGGCTACGTCGACGCCGTCTGCCTCCATGTCCCAGCCGACGCCGCCGTTCTGGCCCGGCAGCGGGAGGGCCTGCGGGTAGACGTAGAGCGCCGGCTCCGCGCCCGTCAGGCCGAAGTATTGGCTGGCCGAGGTGCCCGTGCCATTGAACCCGTGGAAGCCGAAGATGATCGGCACCGGTGTCACCCCGTCGAGCCCGTCCGGGACGACCAAGACGTAGCTCCGGACGGTCCCGCCCACCTCCAGCGTCTCGTCGGTCGTGCCGGCAGCCTCCGAGGAGCCGCAGCCCGGGGACGCCCCGCCGCCCCCGGTCGTCGTGGCGCCCGTCGTCGTGCTGGCGCCCGTCGCCGACGACGTCGGGGCCGAGCCGACCGTGGCCGTTACCGTAGGACCGGCCGGCCCGGCGCCGCCAGCGCCTCCGGGGCCGCCGGTTGCGTCCGAGTCGCCGCAGGCCACGCACAGGAGAGCGCCCGAGAGGAGGAGCCGTGCATGCATGAGGATCCGATCCTACCGAGCTTCCCGACGGCTGCCTCACGGAAACCGGCGTCAGGCTCGCGCGAGCGTCCGAAGCCGCTCCGCGAGCGCCGTCATGCGGACACCCTTGCGCACCTCGGCGAGACTGAGGGAGATGGCGCGCGGGTCCGCGACCAGCACCACCAGGCGCTTGCCACGCGTGACGGCGGTGTAGAGGAGGTTCCGCGACAGCATGACGAAGTGGTGCATCTGCAAGGGGATGACCACCGCGGGGTACTCCGACCCCTGGCTCTTGTGGATGCTCGTCGCGTATGCGAGCACCAGCTCGTCGAGGTCGGTCACCGTGTACGGGATCTCTCGGTCGTCGTAGCGCACCGCGAGCGTGCGCGCGTCGGGATCGATCCGGGCGACGATCCCGACGTCCCCGTTGTACACCTCACGCTCGTAGTCGTTCTTGAGCTGCATCACCTTGTCGCCGAGGCGGTACGTGCGCTGGCCGACGCGGACCGCCGGGCCCGACGGGTTGAGCACCTCCTGGAGGCGCTCGTTGAGGCGCGCCGTCCCGGACTCCCCGCGGTGCATCGGCGTGAGGACCTGGATGTCGCGCACCGCGTCGAGGCGGAACGTCTTCGGAATGCGCTTCGTCACGAGATCGACGATGGCCTCGGCGGACTCCGCGTCTCCTTTGCGCTCCACGACGAAGAACTGCCCGTCGGCGCCTCGCTCCGAGAGCGGGGCGAGGCCCGCGTGGATCCGGTGGGCGTTCTCGACGATCTGGCTCCCCTCGGCTTGTCGAAAGACGACGCTGAGGCGCTGCGTGGGCACGACGCCGCTCGCGATGACGTCTCGCAAGAAGGCGCCTGGCCCGACGCTCGGGAGCTGGTCCACGTCGCCGACGAGCACCAGCCGCGCCTGGGAGGGGAGGGCTCGGAGGAGCGCCTCGGCGAGCTGGAGGTCGACCATCGAGGACTCGTCGACGACGAGCGCGGCGACGTCGAGCGGGTTCTCTTCGTTCCGTGCGAACGATCCCGACTTGGGATCGTACTCGAGCAGGCGATGGAGGGTGACCGCGTCCCGGCCCGTCGCTTCGCTCATGCGCTTCGACGCGCGGCCGGTCGGCGCGGCGAGGCGCGCGGGCACACGCGCCTCGTCCAGGAGGTCGAGCAGCGCCCGCACGATCGTCGTCTTGCCGACGCCGGGGCCGCCGGTGATGACCACGACCTTGTGGGCCGCGGCGAGCTCGATCGCGGCGCGCTGCTCCGCGGCGAGCTCGACCCCGGCGCGCTTCGCGAACGCGCCGAGCGCGCGGCCGACGACGGACGCGAGCGTGGCGCCGGCCGCCGGCGCCGCCACGATCTCGGCGAGCCGCGCTGCCACGCTGACCTCCGCGGCGAAGAGCTGCGGTGTGTAGACGGCGACGTCGTCGGCGTCTGCCAGCGTCTCGAGCCGAACGCGGCGATCGCGGTCGAGGGTCACGAGCGCCTCCTCGGCCGCCGCGAGGTCCACCTCCAGCATCGCGGCCGACTCCTCGAGCAGGGCGCCGCGCGGCGCGAAGCAGTGCCCCTGGGACGCTCGCTCCGAGAGCACGTGCAGCACCCCGGCCTGCGCGCGCTCGGGGGCGTCCTTGCCGATGCCGAGCGAGCTGGCGATGCGATCGGCGGTCTTGAACCCGACGCCCCACACGTCGAGGGCGAGCCGGTACGGGGAGGCGGAGACCACGGCGACGGCCTTCGGGCCGAAGCGCTTGTAGATGCGCGCGGCGAGCGCCGGGGACGCGCCGTGAGATTGGAGGAAGATCATGATCGCGCCGATCGCGCGGTGCGACTCCCAGGCCCGCTGCACCTCGGCGCATCGCTCCTTGCCGAGCCCGGGCACCTCGCGCAGCCGCTCCGGGTATTTGTCGAGGACCTCGAGCGCGTCCTCGCCGAAGGTCTGGACGATGCGCTTGGCGTACGCGGGGCCCACCCCCCGCGCCATGCCCGAGCCGAGGAAGCGCTCGAGGCCCGCGAGGGTTGCGGGGGCGACGGCGAGGAGCGTCTCGACCCGCACCTGCTCGCCGCGCTTGGCGTCGAACACGAGCTTGCCGGTCGCGCGGACGCGCGTGCCCGGGATCGCCGACGGGAAGACGCCCACGAGCGTCCGCTCGGCGGGCTCGCGATCGACCTGGACGCGGATCACGCGGAAGCCCGTCTCCTCGCTCTCGTAGGTGACGCGGACCACCTCCCCTTCGAGGGTGACGTCGGCCCCGATCGCGGACTTCGTGCGGGTGAAGAGCGCCTCTTGGACCGGTCCGCGTCGCCCCGCCGGCGCGCCGCTCCGCGGGGCGTGCTTCGCGGCGGGGCGGGGCCGTGCCATCCGGCGACGCTAATCCTTAACCGAGGGATAGCGAACCTGGAATCGCAAGCGTCGGGCTCGGGGGCGAGTCGGGTGGCGGGTCGCGCCGCGCAGCGCGGAGCGGCTCACCGCTCGGGGCCGGCGAGCGACTCCAGCTCGGAGACGACGCGGTCGAGCTCGTCGACCAGCCGGCTCCGCCCGTGGAGGGAGAAGGCCTCCACCAGCGCGCGGTAGTACCAGAGGGTGCCGCCTCGGCCGCCGCGGAAGATCTCCCACACCGCCTCGCCGTGGACGCGGTAGTCGGCGAGGATCGAACGGGCGTTGTGCAGCTTGTCGCTCGCCGAGACGAGACGCACGGAGGTCGACGCCTCGCGCACGTGCGCCACGTATCGTTCCTTGCGCGCGCGCCAAGGAGGCTTGGGCTCCTCGTCGGTGTCGCTGCACCCGAGCACGACGTCTGCGACCTGATCCCCGAACTCGGCCCGGATGCGGCCGGCTGTCTCCTTCCCACCTTGATCCTCGACGGCGTCGTGCAACACCGCCGCGATCGCCTCGTCCTCGCTGGCGCCGTGCTCGAGCGCGATGCTGGCGACCGCGAGGAGGTGGGCCACGTAGGGGACCTGGGAGCCCTTGCGAGCCTGGGTGCGGTGCAGCTCGCACGCCAAGGTGAGCGCCCGCGTGAAGCGGTCGGTCAAAGGCTGAGCGAGATCTTCCTCGGACATCGGGGGGGGACGGGGCGGCCGGCGCGGCCCCGGCGCATCAGCGCTGCCAGGGGAACATCCACGGCCGGAAGACGTGCGCCGTGCCGTTCGTAGCGAACTCGTCCTTGACCTGCCCGGGCAGCTCCGCGAAGTCGGTGCGCTTCACGACGCGCTCGGTCTTGCCGTCCTCGAAGGTGACCTCGACGCGCACGTCGGCCGAGGTGGTGCTCCCCGGGACGCGCTCGTACACGATCTCGACCTTCTGCACGGTCTTCTCGAGGCGCGTCACCAGGTCGGGATCCGGGTTGCCGCCGATGGTCGTCGCGACGTCCGCCTCCTCCACCTCGAGCCGCTCCGCCATGATGCGGGTGGCCTCGGCCCGAGCCCAGGCCTCCACCGACGCCTCTCTGGCGGGCCCCGCGGTCTTGGCCGCGCGCTTCTTCGCGATCCGCGAGACGAGCAGGAACACGAAGAGAGAGATGATCGCGAGGCTGAGGATCTCGAGCATGGGACAAGGGTGACGGAGCCGGCGCCCGCGCGCAAGGGGGCTCAGCGATAAGGCATCCCGGCGGATTCTCCCAGTTTTCCACGCTTCTGGAGCAGCCCGCCTGCCCGCGTGGCGACGACGGCGCCCACGCCGGCGAGGAAGACGCCTGCCTGAAGCAGCCCCCCGACCACGGGGACCAGACCGGCCACGAGGAAGAGGACACACCCCGCCGCGAGGTGCACGTAGGCGTTCTCGGTCTTGTGCCGGGTCACCGCAGCGCCGAGGACGGTGAGCCCGCTCGTCAGCCCCGCGAAGATCGCCACGATGAAGGCGAGCGCTCCGACGAGCGCGACCGGCAGCCCGATGACCGTGATCGCCGCGACCGCGATCGTGAGGACTGCGCCGAGGATGCCGACCACACCCATCGCCGCCGACCGCATGGGCCGCGCGGCGATCTCGGCGCGGAGCGACTCCGCTCTCGCGCCGCCGAGCGCGATCACGAGCGCGCCGAGCACGAAGAAGAACGCCGCAGTGCGGACGCCCTTGGACACGCTGTGCGCGGCGCGGGACGCGAACGAGGCACGAGACCCGTCCTCTGCAGGATCGAGCTTCACCGAGCCTCCGACCTTGGCGTTCTGAGCGCCTTCGATCGAGCCGCCGACGACGCCGAGATCCCCGTCGATGCGCGCGCCCTCCTCGATCTTGATGAGACCGCCGGTCACGGTCGCGTCACCCAGCACGTGCGCGCCGGGCAGGAGCCGGGCCGTCCCGCCCACGACCGCGAGGTCGCCCGTCACCCGGCCCTCGATCTCGACGTCGCCCCCCATCACGCTGACGTCGTGCACCACGTCGTCCTTGCCGATGCGGAGGTTCTGCCCGAAGACCTCGACGTCGCGCTGGCGCTCACCGTCTCCCGCCGCAGGAGGAGCCGGCGGGACATCGGGGGCGGACGGCGGATCCGCCGCGCGGCTCTTGGCGGACGCGGAGGCGCGGACGATGGTCACCATCTCCCCGTCGCGCTTGGCCACCCACGCTCCGTCCTCGAGGAGCGCCTCGAGCACGCGCGTCGCGGGCTGGTCCTTCACGATGAGGTCCACGCGATCGTCGGCCGCCTCGCGGATCACGAGGCTCCACCCCGCCTCACGCGCGAGCTCGCGCAGCGCCTCGGCGCGCGAGGTCCCGGAGAGCTCGAGCGAGACCTTGGCGTCGTCCCCCGCGGCCGGCCACGCCCCGTCCAGGCGCACGTCCGCGGACGCGGTCGAGGCCGCGAGCAGGACCGACGAGAGGGCGAAGAGCCCCGGGGCGACCCTCGATCGAGATCCGCATCGGAAGCGACTGTCAGGCGAACTCATGGCTCTTTCCTCCGCTGTTCCTCGAACCCAACACCGCGACCGACACGCCGCCGACCACCAGCACCGCGGCGAGCGCGAACGACCACGCGGGCGCCGAGACCTCGACCGAGAGGGCCCGCGCCACCTGCCAGAGGCCCGTGAGCTGGAGCCTGGCGCTCGAGAGCACCGCGGCGAGCTGATGCGGCAGGCGCGCGACGCCCGGGAGCGACGCGAGGAGGGCGACGCCGAGCGCGAGCGCGATGTAGAGCGCGGGGTTGCCTTGGCGGACCTGCTCCTGGCGGCGGGCGGGCAGCGCCTCCGCGTCCGCGTCGAGCAGCGCCAGGGCGTGCAGATCTCGATGGATCTCCAGCGAACGGAGCGCGGCGTCACCCACGCGGGCTGCGCACCCCTCACAACGCTCCGCGTGCTCGGACGCCTCCACGGAGACCTCCTGCCCGTCCGCGATGGCCGCCACGCCACCCTCGCTCAGGTGGCCGTCCGCCGAGAGCTCGAAGCTCCGTTGATCGCTCATGTCCTCTCCTTGGTGCCGGGCGTCATCGCGCCCGCGAGCGCCTTGCGGCCGCGGGCGATCCACGTCGCGACGGTGCCCATCGGCACGCGCAGCCGCGCGGCGATCTCTTCGTACCGCAGACCCTCGACGTGGAAGGCGAGGATCGCCTCGCGGGGCCCCTCCTCGAGCGAGGTGAGCGCCGCCCGCAACGCCGCGAGGCGCTTGGCACCGTCGGCGCGCTCTTCGGGGCTGGGCCCCGGGTCCGCGACCTCGACCTCGGCCGGTTGGCCCGCGGGGACGCGCTCCCGCCGACGCGCCCGGAGCTGGTCCAGGGCGACGTGCCTCGCGATGCCGGTCGCCCAGGGTGCGATCGGATCGCCGGGGCGGACCCGGTCTCTCCCCTCGACCATGCGCCGGAACGTCTCGGCCACGCAGTCTTCCACGTCGGCGTGCCCCGGGGGCAGGCGCAGGACCCGACAGGCCACTGCCCGGAGCACGGGCCGGAGCCCCATCGCCGGCCCTCCCAGGCTGGGCGGTGCGGGCTCCGAGGGCGGCGGCGCCACGGCGGCCCCGACGGCGGCCCCCGCGTCGGGGGGCCGAGCCGCGATCCCCGGAGGACGGGAAGGCTGCGTGATCGCCATGGGCGTGGAGAACATCGACCCCCACCCTTCGGGCTTGGGGCGGCGTTTCTTTCAGAGTTCACATGGCGGCGCACAAAAGCAACGTCCCCGCCTCGGTCGGGGCGGGGACGTCCGGAGGCCCGCGCGCGGCGCGGTGCCCAAGGGAAGTCGAGGAGGGAGCACAGAGAGGCGGCATCAGGAGGTTCCTCCCATCCCCCTCGCCTCGTCGCGGGGGTGGGAGGAACCGATCGAAATCCGTGGGGCGAGGTACTAGGTCACTCGCCGGCCATGGGCGCCGTCTGGTCCTCGATGGCACAGGTCGTGGCGTTGAAGCGGATCCCACCGGGCCTGCTGTTCAGGTTGTCCGTGGGGAGGAGCCACTCGGACTCGACCACCTGCTCGTAGTGCTCCTTGAACTCGACGCGGCGCTGCGAGACGACCTTGAGGAGGTCGAGGGCGAAGGCGTCCTTGTCCGCGGTGTTGCGGGCGCCGCACGCCGTGACGTACGTGTTGACCGCGGTCTCGTGCGCCGCGAAGTCGTCGGTCTTCTCCAGGCGCGCCTTGAGGCCCGCGGCGCCGCGCAGCGTGCTCGATCCGAGGTTCGCGGCCCACAGGCTCTTCAGCTCGTCGGCGGTCGCCCAGGTGTCGGGGATCGTCTCGGCCAGGTCACAGCGCGCGGTCGAGAACGTCGAGACGGTGAAGTCGGTCATGAGGGCGTCTGCGATCACGTCCTTGTCGAGGAGGTTCTGCGCGAACATCTCCTGGATGACCTGGAAGTCGGCGAAGCTCTTCTCCGGCGTGGAGAAGGGGAACATCGCGTCGCCCGTCTGGCCCCCGATCTTTTGCCCGATCGTGGTCAGGGCCTTCACGTAGCTCGCGGAGTCGGTCCGGACGCTGCTCAGCCCCGGGAGGTTCATCGCCAGGATGTCCTGCATCCCGTCCTGCGGGCCCGTCCCGGTCGCGGGCGTCTTGAACAGGTTGTTGAGGACGATGGAGGTCGGGACCATGCTGGAGAACGTAGAGACGGTCCCGAGGCGCTTCGAGCTCTTGGAGTGCACCCCGATCGTGGTCGGCTCGCCGACGTCGCAGAGCAGCTGCCCGAGCATCGGCTTCAGGTTCTTCTCCTTGATGGCCTTGGCGACGCGCGTCTTGGTCGCTGCCACCGTGCCGGCGATGATGTGCAGCTCGAGGTCGTCGGCGCGCTCCTTCTTGTCGAAGAGGCGACGGAACAACGGGTCGCTGCCCCCCGGGTCGGGCATGGAGAACCACGTGGACTGCCAGTTGTTCCAGCCGTCGTGGAGCTCCTTCATGAGCGGCATCCCGGTCGTGTGGCACCCGAGGCAGCGGAACTTGGGCTCGCTGCCGGCCGCCTGGGTCGCGACCTGGGTGCCGTCGCCCTCCTGCACCCATTTGCCACCGCTGAGGTCGTAGTAGGCGTAGACGCCCTTCTTCGTGTTGAAGCTCATCACCTCGATGAAGTCGTCGGCGACGCCGGCTCCGCTGCCGAGCGCGCTGATGAAGAACTTGTCGGCGCTCCCGAGCTTGGTCTCCACGGCGATGACGAAGCGGTACGGCGTGTCGCCGTTGGGCGCGGTCCCGGGGGCGCCGTCGCCCTGCTCCGAGACGGCGTAGACGTGGATCTTGTTGGCCGCGTCCTTCTCGAGCAGATCCAAGATGCCCGTGAGCGTCTTGGGGCACACGCCGTTCTTGCCGGAGGTCTTCACGGTGTTGCCGGTCCGGTTGACCTTGATCGAGCAGCCGCCCTTCAAGACCGTCCTGGCGAAGACGTCGTCGATGGACGAGCTCGCGTCCTGCTCCTCGCCCGTCGTGGCCTCCTCTTCACAGCCGGCGCTCCCGAGCCCGAAGAGGCCCGCCGCGCCACACACGAGGAGGAGGTTCCCGAATGCCCTGGTCTTCATAAGCGTGTCGTCCTTCTTCCCGAACCGTTCGTGTCCCACGTCGCCCTTCAGAAGCCCATCTGCTCGTCGTGCAAGACGGGCATCGGGTTCGCTTCTCTCTCGAACATCGCGCGCGCCGCGTCCTTGCGCGCCTGCGAGCGCGCCTTCAGCTCGTCACGCCCCGCCACGCTCTGCAGCTTGGCGACGTCCGTCATCAGCGCCGCCTGCGCCTCGGCGAAGTACGCCGTCTTGTCGTTCTTGAGCTTGGTCGCCTCGATCGGGGTCGCCCCGTCGGCGAGCAGCCCCCTCGCGTACACCAGGCGCTTGGAGCCTGCGGGGATCAGCGTCTCGATCTTGCCGCGGAGGATCTGCCGAACGTAGCCGTCCACCTGCGTGACGTCCTCGGGCAGCCCGGCCACGACCTCCTGGTAGATCCCACAGCGGGACTTGGAGAACGCGTCGTTCCTGTCGTCGATGAGACGGATGGCCTGGACGGTCTTCTGCTGCAGGACCTTCTTCTTGATGAGCGCGATCTCGATGCGCTTGTCTATGTCGGAGCGCACCGGCATGAGGATCGGGAACGCGTCGCCCGGGTACGAGGCGGGCGGCTGGAACCCTCCACCGGCGACCGCGCCTGGATCCACGAAGAGCTCGATCGGGACGCTGCTGAAGGTGCTCGCGTACTGGAGCTCGGTGTCGCAAAAGACGCTCTCGAGCAGCCCGTCGACGCCTTGCGGCTGGTCCCCGTCGATGTTGGCCTGGATGAAGCCGGCGCCGGGCGCGGTGGCGAGGCCCTCGTTCCACACGCGGAGCGCCGCGGTCATGGTCTTCTCGAGGTCGTTCGCCAGGCTGAGCCGGCTGTGGCTGCCGTCGAGGGCGACCGCCTCGTTCACGATGGAGCGGGTCTCGCCCGTGAGCGCCGCCGCGGACTCCGGGAGCGTCTTGTGCGTGCTCACCCAGTTGGTCCAGGGCTCGTGCAGCTCGTTCATGAGCGGCCCCATGTTCACGTGGCAGTTGGCGCAGAGGCGATCGGCCGACTTCTTCGTGGAGAGGCGCTTCTTGGTCGGGTCCTTCTTGTAGACGTAGACCTCGTTGTCCGGGCGCAGCTGGATTCGCTCCAGGATCCCGGGCTTGGCGGGGTCGGCGCTCGGCGTCATGACGTAGAAGTTGTAGAGGCCCGTCTTGCGATCCAGGGCCATCACCTCGACGCGGTCGAACACCATCGGGTCGCCCTTCGCCGCGCCGGGCGCGCTCGGGGAGCTGAAGAGCGCCGCCATCATGCTGTACGACGCGTAGCTGGCCTCGCCGTCCGGGTTGCCTTCCCCCGTGTTGCACCCCGTGACGATGGCCCGCGGAAGGAGCTGCTCGGTCTCCTCGAGCTCGCCCGTGGCGCGCGTGGAGCTCTCCTCCACGACGTAGATCTCCTTCGAGTCGGTCCGCTTGCAGTGACGGCCTACCTTGAAGAGCCGCTCGAACTCTTGGAAGTTCCGCGGCACCTTGGACAGATCGTTCTTGAGGACGTCGGCGACCCGGTCGTCCCCGAAGAGCGACTTGGTCTCGGCGACGTTCAGCTCGTCGGCCGTCTCCTCGGTCTCGCAGCCCACCGCGCCCGCGGTGAGGACCGCGGCGGCGACGGTGTGGGCGAGGAAGCGTAGGGCGTGCATGGTTACCTCTAGAGGGCGCCGGCGGTGAACGCGCTGCAGAAGGCGCCGGTCTTCGTCGTGCAGGAGCCGGGGTTCTCGACCGCCCGGAGCGGCGCGGTGAGCACGATGTCCTTGCCGAACCGCTCGTTGCAGTAGGCCTGGAGGTTCTCCGAGTAGTCGGCGTTCACCTCGAGGTCGCTGCGCTCGGAGGCCGGGATCTCGCAGATCGTCACCTGCTGGTAGTCCTTACCGTCGACCTTGGCGCGGCGGCAGCCCGGCGGGAGCGCGTCCTTGCTCGACCACGTGCCCTGCAGGAAGCCCTCGAGGGCATCCGGCAGCGCGTTGTAGGTGCAGCCGCACTCCTGGTTCGCGCGGACGACGACCTGAGCGATGTGCGGATCGCTCATGCGCCAGTCGACGCCGCCGTGCTCCAGCCGGCTGACGGACATGCAGGCGGTCATGTCCTTGAACTGCTCGTAGGTCGCGTCCGTGGCCTTCGGCACGCGCGCGCCCTGGCGGTAGACCTTGTCCCACGCGGACTTCACGCTGAGGTCCACGCCGCGGCACAGCGACTTGAGCTTCTCCGCCTTGGACGGGTACTTGAGGCTCGCGAGGTAGCAGGCGGCCTGGCGGTCGTGGTTCTTGTCGCCCTCGACGCCCATGCCGTCGGCGACGAGCGTCGTGGCCGCGCCGCGCGAGTTGAACTCGCCGTCCATGCGCACGTTGGCCACGTCGAACGGGGCGTTGAAGTTCTCGGCCGAGCTGAGCTGGGTGGCGAGGTACTGGTCCCGCGCGTTGGTGCTCGTGACGTCGAGGTAGACCGACGTGAAGTAGCAGTAGAGGGGGGCGGTGGGATCGGCCTCCGCGAAGGTGTCGATCGACTTGCCCTTCGAGATGGCGTGGTACTCGCAGTACTCCTGGCCCCGGCCGTCGCGGGTGCCCATCGCGCCGTCCACGCCGGGCCGGTCACCGCACTGCCAGCGGACGATCCCCTCCGCGAGCTCCTGCGGCCGGACGGCCGCGTGCCGCGTGATGTTCTCATCGCAGAGCTTCGCGAGGTCGTACTCGGTCTGCGCGCCCTCGGGCACCACGTTCTGCTCGTCGCCGGTCTCGGCGTCCTCCTCACAGCCCGGGGCGACGAGCGCCATCGCGAGGAGGGAGAAGGTCATCACGCCGAAGGAGCCGGTCACCGTTCGTCCGAGTTTCATTGCGTCACCTTGGAAGGAGGCCGAGAGGCCGAAGCAGCCGAGCGAGCCTGATTGCACACATTGGACCAGGCCGCGGGCAAACCGACCTACGGAATATCCGGCGCAGATTCCCCCATTATCCTACATTTTCCTACTCTTTCTCGCCGGTTGGTCATACCAAACCGTTGCTCCATGGATCTCCTGTGCTCCACCAGTCCTGTCGCCAAAGGCCCACACGCGGGGAAGCCCCCGGTGGCGCGCGGCGCCGGAACGGGGTAACCGCTCGCCATGTTGGATGACCGACTTCGCGAGTCCCTGACCTTCGACGACGTCCTGCTCGTCCCAGCCTACAGCGAGGTCCTCCCGGGGGAGGTGGAGGTCCGCACGAGGCTCACCCGCAAGATCGAGCTCAACGTGCCCCTCCTGTCGGCGGCGATGGACTCCGTCACCGAGGGCCGCGCCGCGATCACGATGGCGCGCGCCGGAGGCATCGGCATCATCCACAAGAACCTCCCGCCCGTGGACCAAGCGCGCGAGGTGGAGCGGGTGAAGCGCGCCGAGAGCGGGATGATCGGCGCGCCGGTCACCGTGCGCGCGGAGCAGACGCTGCAGCAGGCGCTGGCGGTGATGAACGAGCACTCGATCAGCGGCGTGCCGGTGGTCGACGGCACGCGACCGGTCGGCATCCTGACCGCGCGCGACGTGCGCTTCGCGCTCAACCTCGACCTCAAGGTCTCGGAGCTGATGACCAAGACCCTCGTCACGGTCCCGCCCGGCGTGTCGAACGAGCGCGCGAAAGAGCTCCTCCACAAGCACAGGATCGAGAAGCTCCTGGTCGTCGACGGCGGGGGCCAGCTCGTGGGCCTCATCACGATCAAGGACCTGCTGCAGGCCGACAAGAACCCCAACGCGGTGAAGGACGAGCACGGGCGCCTCCGCGTCGGCGCCGCCATCGGCCCGGGCCCGGACCGGGACGAGCGGATGGACGCGCTCGTGAGCGCGGGGGTGGACGTCATCGTCGTGGACACGGCGCACTGGCACTCGAAGGGCGTCCTGGACGCCGTGCGCGCGGTGAAGCAGCGCCACCCGAACATGGAGGTGATCGCGGGCAACGTAGCGACCGCGGAGGCCACGGAGGCGCTCATCGACGCGGGCGCCGACGCGGTCAAGGTCGGCATCGGCCCCGGGAGCATCTGCACGACGCGCGTCGTCGCCGGCGTCGGCGTCCCCCAGATCACGGCGATCGCCGACTGCGCGCGGGTGGGTGACCGGCGCGGCGTGCCCATCGTCGCGGACGGCGGCATCAAGTTCTCGGGCGAGGTCACGAAGGCCATTGCCGCCGGCGCGTCCTCCGTGATGATCGGCTCGCTCTTCGCCGGAACCGACGAGTCACCGGGCGAGCTCGTGCTCTACCAGGGCCGGAGCTACAAGGTCTACCGCGGCATGGGGTCCATCGGCGCGATGCGCCGCGGCAGCAAGGATCGGTACGGGCAGGGCGGCGCCGCGGACGAGAAGCTCGTCCCGGAGGGCATCGAGGGCCGGGTCCCGTACCGCGGATCGCTCGGCTCGATCGTGTTCCAGCTCGTGGGAGGGCTGCGCTCGGGCATGGGGTACACGGGCTCGAGGACGATCCGGGAGCTCCGCGAGTCGTCCCGCTTCGTGCGCATCACCTCCCAAGGCCTCCGCGAGAGCCACGTCCACGACGTGATCATCACCGAGGAGGCGCCGAACTACCGCATGTCGTAGGTCCAGCGCGGGGCGCGCCCTCTCACAGCGGGTCCAGATCGACGTCGCAGCCGATGTCGTCGCCGAGCCGGCCTAGGTCTTCTCGGAGCTTGCGGGCGCTCGTGCCTTTCGGCAGCGTCACCACCGCCTCGAGCAGGAAGAGCGGCGTTCCTGCGAACGGCGCCGACTCCACGCGGGTCTCCAGCTCTTCTACGTTCACCCGGTGCGTGCTCAGCACGTGCGTGACGCGCGCGACGATACCGACCTGGTCGACCGAGTAGGTCTTGAGGCGGTACGGCACGCTCCCGGCCGCCGGCGCCGGGACGCTCGCGACGCTCTCGATCTCGAGCCGTAGCTTGAGGTCCGCCGCGCCCGCCTCGAGCGCGCGGCGGGCCCGGCCCACCGCGTCGTCGGTCCCCTCCACCAGGGCGAGCAGCGCGAAATGTCCACGCAGGTTCACCATCCGACTGTCGGCGAGGCTCGCCCCGGACTCGTGCACGTGCTTCGTCAGCTCCGCGACCAGACCGGGGCGGTCGGCGCCGAGTGCGGTGAGGATGATCTGGGCCACGACGCGGCTTACTGCGGCGGTGGGCCGGCTGCCAGGGGCAGCGCAGGGGCCGGGGCGGGCCCGCTCAATCCGGCTCCTGGTGCGGGCGCGGCTCGATCCGGAGGCGCCGCATGATCAGGGAGTGCACCGCGTAGATGACCGGCGTGAGGAGGATCGCCACCGCGACCTTGATCCCGTACTCGCGGACGATCTTCGCGAAGATCCAGCTCCACGACTTGTCCGCGACGCCGCCCCAGAAGATCGAGTTGATGACGGCGGTGTCGACGAGCTGGCTGACGAGCGTGGAGCCGGTCGCGCGGAGCCACAGGCGGCGCCCCTTCGTCGCGCGCTTCCAGAAGAGGAAGATGTTGATGTCGAGGATCTGACCGATGAGATACGCGAGGATCGACGCGATGAAGAGCTTGGCGCTCCCCCCGAAGATCTTGGCGTACTCGGCGTCCAGAAAGTAGCTGTCGGGGTCCGTGGGCAGCGCCGTGGTGAGGACGAGCGCGAAGTAGGCGAGCGCCGCCATCCCGGCCCCGACGAGGGTGATGAAGCGCGCGCCCTTTCGGCCGTAGAAGTCGTTGATCACGTCGGTGAGCAGGAACGTGACCGGGAAGAGGATCATCCCGACGCTCACGGGGCCGAGCCCGGTGGCGAACGCCTTGCCTCCCGTGACGTCACCGAGGACGAGACACGTGACGAAGATCGCGGCCAGGACGACGAAGAGCTTCCCCTCGACCGAGAGGATGCGCGGCGGGTCGGGGTGTCCGTCGCGGAGGCTGCGCGCGACGCTCTTCAGCGTTTCCTCGGTCGACACGCCGAAGACCTATCAGAGATCGACCTGCATGCCGATCTCGACGACGCACTGCGGAGGGATGCCGAAGTAGCTCGGCGCCTGGTTGGAGTTGCGGGAGAGGAAGGCGAAGAGGCGCTCGGCCTGGCGGCCCATGTCGCCGTGCGCCGACGCGAGCAGGGTCTCGCGGCCCAGGTAGTAGGTGACGTCCTCCAGATCGATGGGCACGTCGAAGAGCTTCGACGCCTCCTCGAGCGCGGCCGGCACGTCGGGGGTCTCCATGAAGCCGACGCGGATGTGGACGCGGAAGAAGCCGTGGAGCAGCGGCTCGACCTCCACGGCGCGCTCCAGCACGCGCGGCACCTTCTCGTTGACGACGGTGACGAGGAGGACGCGCTCCCGGATCGCGCGGTTGTGGTGGGTGTGGTGCATGAGGAGGGGCGGCGTCCCGGTGGGGTTGCTCGTGAGGAAGACGGCGGTCCCTTCGGTCCGGAGGACGCCGTGCTCCTTGCCCTGCCCGAGCCGATAGACCCCTCGGCCGATCTGCTCCAGGAACGCGTCGAGCGGGGTCGACGCGCGCGCGAAGTGCTGCGCCAGGAGGCCGCGGCCGCGCTTCCACACGCGCATGACGAGGAAGAGCGCCGCCGCGATGACGAGGGGCACGAAGCCGCCGTCGAAGAACTTCACCATGTTGGAGGCGAGGAACGTGAGCTCCACCGTCAGGAACAGCAAGAGGAGCGGGAGCGCCTTGTAGAGGGGCCAGTGCCACCGCCGGATGCACACGAAGTAGAACGCGGTCGACGTGATCGCCATCGTGCCCATCACCGCGATGCCGTAGGCGGCCGCGAGCTTCGATGAGCTTTGGAAGACGAGGACGAGCGTGATGCAGCCGACCGCGAGCGCCGCGTTCACTTCGGGGATGTAGATCTGCCCCTCCGCCTCGCTCGACGTGTGGAGGATCCGGACCCGCGGGAGGAACCCGAGCTGCACCGCCTGGCGGGTGAGCGAGTAGGCGCCCGAGATGAGCGCCTGGGACGCGATCACGGTCGCGGCGGTCGCGAGGGCGACGAGCGCGTAGACCGCCGGCCCCTGGGGGACGAGGGCGAAGAAGGGGTTTACCGCGATGCTCTCGGCGCGTTCGGGGTGCGCGAGCAAGATGGCGCCCTGGCCGAGGTAGTTCAGGATCAGCGCGGGCATCGCCAGGAAGTACCAGGCCAGCCGGATCGGCCTGGGGCCGAAGTGCCCCATGTCGGCGTAGAGCGCCTCGCTCCCCGTGATGCAGAGCACCACCGAGCCGAGGACGGTGAACCCGTGCAGGCCGTTGTGGACGAAGAACTCGGCCGCGTAGTGCGGCGAGAGCGCGCGGAGCACCGCGGGCTCCTTCAGGATGGACCAGACGCCGAGCGCCGCCAGCGTGGTGAACCACGTCACCATGATCGGCCCGAACACACGCCCGATGAGCCCCGTCCCGCGCTTCTGCACCGAGAACAACACGAGGAGGATCACCACCGTGATGGGGACGATGAGCTTGTCGAACGCCGTGGTCGCGACGCTGAGCCCCTCCACGGCGCTGAGCACGCTGATCGCGGGCGTGATGATCCCCTCCCCGTAGAGGAGGCACGAGCCGATGAGGACCAGGCTCGTGAGGAGGCCGACGGTGCCGACCACCTTGCGCGGCTTGCCCTCGGGAAGGAGCGCGAGCATGGCGAGCACGCCGCCCTCCCCCTGGTTGTTCGCGCGGAGGATGAAGTTCACGTACTTGATGCTGACGACGAGGGTCACCGACCAGAACATCAAGGACAGGATGCCGAGGACGTTCGCCTCCACGGGCGGGACGCTGTGGGGGCCGTGCACGCACTCCTTGACGGCGTAGAGCGGGCTCGTGCCGATGTCCCCGTAGACGACCCCGAGGGCGCCGAGCGCCAGGGCGGCGAGCCCGGCGCCGTGCGCGCCCGGCGTGTGGTGGCTGCCCGCGCGGCTCCGGGGGGAGCCGCGAACACTTGGTGGGCCGGGCATGGCGGCGGATTAAAGCCGGCCTCGCGGGCGATGCCAAGCACGGCTTGACCGGACCGGGGGCGGTCTGCCATGTTCCGCGGCGGAGAGGTGACCGAGTGGCCGAAGGTGCCTGATTCGAAATCAGGTGAGGTGAAAGCCTCCGCGGGTTCGAATCCCGCTCTCTCCGCTCAGCGGCGCTCCTCGCGGAGCTCACCTACTCGAGGCGGGACACGAAGATCATCTCGCGGGTCGCCTCTCGGATCTCCGACCCGACGGTGAACCAGTCGGCGAAGGATCCGAGCAGGAGGATCTCGCCGGCTGCGGAGCGCCCGACCGCGCTCCACCCCGCGCACCCGAGCTGCGCGGCGCGCACGATCTGGCCCGCGGGTGAGACCTCCACGAGCAGGGGGACCGGCCGGGCCGGGAGCGGCGCCCCCGCGGGCGCGGCGAGACCGGCCAGCGACCCCGTGAACGTCCAGAGCGCCGACCCGTCGGGACGCGCCGCCGCCGAGACGCCCACGCCGAGCGCGCGGAGGCGGTACACGACCGAGCCGTCGGCGGCGAGGCGGAGCAGCACGACGCCGTCCGCGACGCCGCGATCCTCCGTGGTCACGACGAACCCGCCGTCCGCGACGGGCGAGACGCTCACCCGGTACGAGACGATTGGCTCTTCGTACGTCCACGCGACCGCACCCGTCGCGTCGAGCCGCTCGACGCGCAGCATCGCGTCTTCGTTTCTGGGCGGCAGCTCCCCGGTCACGACGAGGCGGCCGTCCGCGAGCTCCGCCATCGCGAGGATGTCGCGGGGGCTGACGACCGCGGACAGCAGCGCGCCGGTGAGCGGGTCGAACTGGTAGAGGAGCGAGCCGTAGTACTTGCCCTCGGGCGGTGAGAGTGGCTCGGGATCCGAGGTCATCGGATCGACCGCGCCGTCCATCGTGACCGACGTCTGCAACGCGACGTACAGCGCCGCCGCTCCCAGGCTCACGGCCGCTGCGTGGACCACGCCGGAGCTGGGTGCGGCGAAGGAGGCAGGCTCGATCTGCGCCTCCCAGGGCCCGCCATCCACCTGCGCGCGCACGATGACCGCCGGCTCCCCGTGCGAGCGCCCCGCGTACACGAGGTCCCCGCCAGGGTTGGTCGCGAGGCGAGGCGCCTCCCCGAGGGACGCCGCCGCGCTGACGACGGACACACCGCCGTCGTGCGCCTCGAAGACCGAGAACTCCGGGGGCCCGACCTTGGGCTTCGGCTCCGGCGGGCCGCAGTCGCAGCACTCGAAATCGGGATCGCAGTAGGGGTCCGGCTCCGGCTGCAGGTTCACCCCGAGCTCCTGGAGCGCGAACACGACCGCGCCGTCGGGCGCGGCTGCGATCTCGAGCGGCCGGGGCGCCTCGTCGCTGCCCGAGCTCCCGGAGGTGGACGGGGAGCCCACGAAGACCGCCGGCGCGGGCGGCTTCGTCGTCTCGACGATCGGCGCGGTGACCGACGCCGTGACGAACGGAGGAGGCTCGTCGGGGTCGCCGTCGAGGGCCGGAACGTAGACCTGGACGGAGAGATCCACGGTGCGGCCGCGGGACGAGCAGTACGCGTCGAACGTGTCGAGGTCGGTGAAGGGGCTCGGCATCTCGAGCGTGATCGTGCCGGTGAAGCCCCCATTGCTCCGGAGCGGGAACCCGGTGGCCGAGAGCTTGGGCGCCTCGATCGGGGTGGCCGTGCCTTGCTCGTTCACGACGACGGTCACACCGTCGAGGTAGCCCTCGGTCTCGAAGTTGAACGACTGGAGCGAGACCGGGGCGACGACCTGGAGCGTGGGCGCCTTCGGATCGCCGACGTGGCTGGCCCTCACTCCGTCGCCGAAGTTGACGGCGACGCCCGTGGAGACGCCGTCCGGCACGCACGTGACCGCGACCGGCGCGAGCACGAGCGCGGACGCAACGGAGAGCGCGGACCGTCTCACGGCAACCTCCACTCTGCGCGGAGCCCGGTGCCGCTCGTCGAGACCTGCGGCATGACGGGCGGGGCTGCGGCGTCCGCCGCCACGTCGCGGTGCGCTCCGACGACGATGAGCGGCACGCCGACGGCGGTCAGGAAGGTTCCGACGCCGAGCGCCGGCAGCGCGATGGAGGCGGACACCTCGTCCGGCCCTCCCTCCGCGACGTCGGCGAAGAAGAGCCCCGTCGCGGCGAGGATCCCCGTGCCTCCGATGCTCGTGAGGGCGCTCCCGACACCTACCATCGCGCCAGAGTAGAGCCTCTTCGGCGCCCGAGAGTCGGAGAGCCGGAGCGCGCGGAGGTGCGCCTCCTCCCGCTGCGCGGGCGTCAGCACCTTGGAGCCGATGGCGAGCATCGGGACGCCGATCCCGGCGGAGATCGAGCTCGCCATGAGCCACGGCCACGCCGTCGACAGGTCCCCGTCGGGCGCGTACGTAGCGGCCTGCGCGAACCCGACGCCGAGCCCGGCGCCCGCGAGCGACGTGAGCGCGAAGCCGGTGACCATGAGCGGGGGGCTCTTCCGGCGCTCGGCGCCGCGCGGAGCCGCCGCCGCCCAGCCGGCGAGGCCGAGGCCCCCGGGGACCGCGAGCCCGATCCCCGCGCCGACGAGGCTCGCGCCGAGGTTCTCGCTGCGCCTATCGGGTCGGTCGACGCAGCCGCCGATTCCGCAGTACTCGCCGCCGCCGCCGGTGCCCAGCGTGATGGCGCCTCCGAGGACGAACGCCAGGCCGACGCCGAGGGTCGTGCCGGCGACGGGGCCGAGCCAGTCCACCTTCGGGGCGGGCTCGTCCTCGAAGACGGGGCGCGGTGGGATGAAGAGGAGTGGGGGTGGAGAGAACGGCGCGAGCGGCGCCGGCCCCGCGGAGGGCGGCGCCGTGGGCGCGGCGGGATCGCCAGGGACCGCGGGCGCGAGCGGCGGCGACGTGGGCGGAGGGGCGGGGGGCGCCTCGGGCGTAGGCGCAGGGCCCGGTACCTCGGGCTCAGGAGCGCCGGGCGGCGCGCTGGGCGCGGGCGGAGCGGTGGGCGCCGGCTGAGCGAGGCTCGTCGTCGCGAGGAGCGTGACGAACATGCCCGCGGAGAGGGCGGAGAGGGTGCGCATGGAAAAGGAAGCTCGCGAGGGCGATGTGGGTCGCGGGGAGCGGCGCATCGTTCGCCGATCCTACCCTGCCCAGTGTCCGGGTCCGATGCTTCCCATTGCGCTGCGGCGACCGCGGACCTCAGTGCAGAGACGTGTGGCCCCGGGGGCCGGCGCGGCGAGCCTCGGGAGCGCTCCGCCGCAGGATCAGGGCAGGCAGAGCCCGCCGGCGGGCGGCATCCCGTTCTTGCAAGGGGCGACGCAGCCGCGCGTCACGACGTCGGGCACCTGGCCGGTCGGGCACGTCGTGCTCGGCGCCGAGCTGCCCCCCGGACCGCCGAGGCAGAGCCCAGCGGCGGGGGGACCCCCTTGCGGGCACGCGGCAGCGCAGGTGCCAAAGACCGTGTCGCGCACCTGACCGGCGGCGCACGAGGGAGACTGCTGCGGCAACCCGGGCAGACCAGGCAAGCCCGGCAGGCCTGGCAGGCCTGGCAGGCCCGGGAACCCAGGCAAGCCGGGCAGACCGAGGCCGGCTCCGCCACCCTCCACGTCGAGGACGAACCCGTCGTTGGCGTGGGCGTTCAGCATTTCCTCGGAGATCCACGCGTAGCCTCCCTCGCCCCAATCGGCGCCCCAGCTGTTGTGGAGGAGGATCTGGCGCGCGGGCGAGGTCCTGTAGCCCATGGCGACGACCGCGTGGTTGCCTCGCGTCTCGGCCGAGTAGGGGCCGATGACGCCGCCTTGAGGGCGCGACCACGCGTCTCCGTCGATCCCGAACGACATGTAGGCGGACTGACCCGTGGCGATCACCTCGGCGAGCTCGTCGAAGGTGACGGGCTGGGAAAGCTTCTTCACGCGGGCGATGGCGTAGAGCCCAGTCTTGTTCGCGCGCTCCACCTCCCCGGAGAGCACCGGATCTTGGCGCCATGACCCTTGCTCGACGTGGTAGGCGTCCTCACACCACTTGTCGTCTCGGTCCTTGAGCTTGCAGGCCTTGGCCGGATCGTAGGGCCACATCCCTTCCGCGACCATCGCGCTCGTGCGGCCGTCGCCGTGGAGATCCCCGTACGCGTCGACGGCGACGAGATGCAGCGGCGCCACCGCGTCCACCTTCCCCGCCCTGCGCAGCGAGTTTTCCATGATCGTCGAGATGGCGAAGGCCCAGCAGACGCCGACCTGCTGCTGATCCTTCATCGGACCATCGAGCCCCATCGTCCTGAGGTCCGCCGAAGCCGGCGTCCCCTCGCGGAGGTTCATCCGCTCGCGCGGCAACACGTTGGGCGACGCCATGATCTTCGGAAGCGGCGCGCAGTTCGGCATCACCCACTTGCCGGGGCCGAGCTCGATCGGCTGACAGCCCTTCGTCTTCTTCGCCCGCGCGCGGAGCCTGGCGGCATCGAAGGGTCGGACCACGCCCCGCACCTGCGCCGCGGGGGACGACGAGGCGACGGTGGGGGCGGCCGAGCGTGGCCACTCCCACCCGGCAGGGAGCCTGGATCCGGGCGGCGGAGGCGGCTCCACCGGCTTGTTGGAGTACGTCACCGTGCAAGACGCGAGCGCGAGGGCGAGCACCACGACCCCCGATCTCGAGCGCGTCCGCATGTCGGCAAGGTAAGACGAGGAGGCCACCGAGAGCATTCTACGGTGGGAGCTGGTCCGTACGCCCCTTGCTCGCCGTCCTTCTTCGTGCGAAAGCGCGAAACCCCAAGCAGCACCGGAGAGGTGACCGAGTGGTCGAAGGTGCACGACTGGAAATCGTGTGTACGGCAACGTACCGCGGGTTCGAATCCCGCCCTCTCCGCCAGAAGCGCTCATGACGCTCGGACGCGTCCTCGATCCCAAGCAGCTCGACGATGCCTCGGGACCGCGCGGCAGGATCGCCGTCGACGTGCCCTCGGCGTGGGCGAACGCCTGGCTGGCGA
>CAZBJI010000111.1:0-9963 GCA_964492175.1 uncultured Polyangiaceae bacterium
GGGCCCGGGACGTGCGTCAACGGTCCGCGGCGCCTCATGGGCCGAGGTGCGCGAGCGGCAGCCCTGAGCGTGAGCCACGCGGACCACCGGGCGCGACCTCCACTTCGGCACAGCCCCGTCGCAGGCGCCGGCGCGGGCGTCCGAGGGCACCTCTCCTCGGCGGCCCCTCCTTCGACCCACCGTTCAGCCGGACTCACGCCCACGAAATCGCGGCTCCTGGTCCCTACCCGCTCCGACCGAACGCCGAGCCGTGGTAGAGGCTTCCGCGTGTCACGGGCCAAGCACGAGCCGAGACCTCGCCTCCCGATAGCGGAGGTGCAGAAGGACGCGCACCTCTCGGCGAGCGACGCGGGGCCCGCGTGGCTGCGCTGGCTCGACGACAAGAGCGTCGCCGCGGTCCCCTCGGCCGGGGGCGCGGTCATCACGATGGAGTGGGAGGACCTCTGCGCAGAGCTCGCGCCGCACCTGATCGGGAGCGACGCCGTGTTCGCGGAGGAGCAGGGCGCGCACCTGTCGCGGTCCCTCTCCCGCCTGGAGGGCGCGCTGTTCCAGGCGCTCGCGGACGTTCAGGCCGGCAAAGAGGCCTCACCCGGCGGAGACGAGGCCGCGGCGCCGATGCTGGACGTGGCGGCCGCCGCCGCGGAGTGCGCGCTTCGCGTCCTCGTCGCGCGCGCGGTCGGTCGAACCCCGGAGGAGATCACCCCCGTCGCGCGCGCGCTCGCCGCCGTCCCGCTCCTGCACTTCGACGGCCCCGCAGGAGCGCTGGCGAAGGAGCGGGCGGCGGAGAAGATCGCGCCGCGCGCGGCGGCCGTGGCCGCGATCATCGGCTACCTGGCGCACGTCCCCTTCGGGGCGAGCCTGGACCACGGGGGCTGGCTCGGAGCGCACCTCGAGCAGGGCCACTGGAAGTGGTTCGAGGCCGCCGTCGTGCCGCTCACCTTCACCGCGTCGGTCGCCCGCCTCCTCGCGGTCGGCTGCGGCTGGCGAGGACGCTTCAGCGTCACCTCCCTCGCCACGCGGGGCCGGGTCTACGCTGGCTGACGCCGCGCCTCCCCGCGGGCCCTTCCGATGAGCCGCTCGCGCGGTGACGCGGCCTCGAGCCGGCGCCCATTCCACGCCCAGACCGGTTAATGGGTGGGGTCGGGCCATGGCCACCAGGGTGACCGGGCGCGCGCGCCACGTCGCCGCCGGGCGGCGCGGCGCATGCCGGCGGGCCGCCCGCGCGCGCTAATGGGTCGACGGCACGACTCGTGAGAGGAGGGCGGCCGAAGGACGGTGCCCATGATTCGAAAGCCGCTCGTCGTCGTGCTGGGGTCGCTCGCAGCGACCGTGCTCGTGGCCGCTTGCGCGCCCTCGGAGGTGCCGCCCCCGGAGCGCTCCGAGATGAGCTCGATGCCCCTCAGCGGTGAGTGCGGGCTCTGCGCGGCCGACGCGCTTGCGGGAGCCTGCGAGGCGGCGGTCGACGCCTGCCTTGCGGCCGACGACTGCCTCGACGCGGTCGCGTGCGTGGAGGGATGCTCCTTGGACGACGCCCAGTGCCTGGCCGACTGCGCGTCCGCGTCGCCCCTCCTCGCGGACGTCGTCGCGTGCGTCCTCTGCGACACCTGCGCCGCCGAGTGCGCCGCCGACGCGCTGTGCTCCGATCCGCAGGATCCGCAGGACCCCCAGGACCCCCAGGATCCCCAGGATCCCCAGGACCCCCAGGACCCTCAAGATCCGCAGGATCCTCAGGATCCGCAGGACCCCGTGGACGACTGCGCCGCGTGCGCGGCCGACGCCTTGGCGAACGAGTGCTCGGTGGAGGCCGCCATCTGCGACGCCGTCGACGGATGTATGGACGTGCTCGCCTGCGCCGAGGCGTGCGACGACCTCGACTGCGTCGAGGCCTGCGTGGACGCGGCGGACTTCCTCGCCCAGGAGGCCGCGCTGATGGCGCTCGGCTGCGCGGTCTGCGACGTCTGCGCCGACGTCTGCGGCGTCTGCTGCGGCTGAGCCGAAGATGCCTCGGTCAGGCCGGCGAGGCGCCTCGCGCTTCGCCGGCCGCCGGCGCATCCGAGGCGACCGGAGATCCGGCCGTCTCCTCGCGACCGTCCGCGTGCCGGGCGAACCTCCCGCGATCACGCGGGTGCACGGGGGCGTCGTCTGGCCACGGCCACCCACCGAACGCGGTCCGGCGGTAGTCCATCATGGCCTGCTCGATCTCGCCGCGCGTGTTCATCACGAAGGGTCCGTACTGCACGACCGGCTCGCCGATCGGCTTGCCCTGCAGCAGCAGGAGCTGAGCGGGTCCGGCCCCGCCTTCCACCGTGATCGCGCGGCTGCCGTCGACCTGGACCATGCGGTGCGCGTCGAAGCGGCGCCCCGCGATCGTCACCTCCGGGCCGTCGAAGAAGTAGAGCGCGCGGTTCGAGCCGGGCCGCGCCGACGGCAGCGTGATGCGCGCCCCGGCGTCCATCGTGAGCGTCCAGATGGCGACGTCCGACTCCGAGCGCGACGCCCACGACTTCGGCGGCGGCGCCGGCGGCGGCGGCGCGCCCTCCAGGCGCCCCGCGACGATCGTCACGAGGGTGGCGCGTCCAGCGTCGTCCACGACGCGGTGCCGCGGGATCTGGTCGCTCCAGAGCATGGAGAAGTGCGGCGACGTCATCTTGTCGGCGCGCGGGAGGTTGAGCCAGATCTGGAAGAGCTCGCACGGGTTCGGCTTGTCCTGATCGAGCAGCGGGAACATCTCCGAGTGGACGATGCCCTTGCCGGCGGTCATCCACTGCACGTCCCCTTGCCCGAACCTGGCCGCCGCCCCGAGCGAGTCCGAGTGATCGATGAAGCCCCGGCGGGCGACGGTGATGGTCTCGAACCCTCGGTGTGGGTGCTGGGGAAACCCGGGCACCACCTCGCCGTGGTACATGCGCCAGCCGTCCTTCAGCGTGAAGTCTTGCCCCAGGTTCCGACCGGCCAGCGACGCCGCGGGGCCGAGCTGGCCGTTGCCCGCGGGGTAGGCGTCATCGTGGTGGACGCAGAAGAGGAACGGATCGAGCGTCTCCCAGGGGAACCCGAGAGGCCTGACGTCGAGGATGGTCTTCGCTTCGTCGTCTCGCGTGGTCATGGTGGGTCGCATCGTAGCGCTTGCGCGCTCGGACGCACGCTCACGGGGGCGCGATGGGCTCCGGCATGTCCGCTGCGACCCAGGCCAGCACCGCGATCGCTGCGACGCCGTCGGCGAGCTCGTTCGGGTCCACCTTGTCCAGCGTGTCGGCCGCGCTGTGGTGCAGATCGAAGTAGCGATCGCCGCGCGTGACGTATCCCACGCCGAGCATGCCCTGCTTCACGAGCGGGATGAGGTCGGCGCCGGACCCGTGCGCGACGACCTTGAGCTGGCCGACCGGCTCGAGCAGGGAGGCGATGTCACGGACGGCCGCGAGCGCGCGATCGGCGCGCTCCTTCGGGACCTCGACGGTGAACGCCGCCGGCGCGAAGCCTCCGGAGTCCGCCTCGATCCCGAGGACGTGCTTCGGCACCTCCGCGGCGTGCTCCTTCGCGTACGCGATGGCGCCCGCGAGCCCGTTCTCCTCGTTCGTGAAGAGCACGACCCGCACGGTCCGCTTGGGCTTCAGCCCGAGCTGGCGCAGCGTCGTCAGCGCCTGCATCACCATCACACACCCGGCGCCGTCGTCGTGCGCGCCCTGCCCGACGTCCCACGAGTCGAGGTGCGCCGCCAGGAGCACGATCTCCTCGGGCTTCTGCGCGCCCCTCAGCTCCGCGATCACGTTCGCGGACGGCGCGTCCGGCAGCGTCTTGGCGCCGAGCTCGAGCCTCAGCCTGACCCCCCCCTTCTCCGCCAGTCGCGCGACGAACGCCGCGTCCTCGGTGGTGATGGCGGCCGCCGGGATCTTCGGTGTGTCCTCGGCGTACCGGGTGCCCCCGGTGTGCGGCGTGCTCAAGCTGGACGTCGCGAGGGATCGGACCAGCACGGCCTTCGCGCCCAGCTTGGCGGCGCGCGATGGACCGCTCCCGCGATACGGCACGACCTCCCCGTACGCGGAGCCCTTCACCGGGTCATGGGGCCGCATGAACACGTCGTAGAGGACGATCTTGTCCTTCACGGCCTCGCCGGCGCGCTCCAGCTCCTCGAAGGACCGGACGACGAGCACCTCGCCCTCCACGCCGCCCTTCGGCGTGCCTACGGTGCCGCCGAGCCCGAGGATCGTCAGGGGACGCTTCACGGGCGCGACCACCGCCGCCGACTCCGCGCCGCGCTCCCAGTGGGGGACCATCACCTTCTGGCGCCGCACGCCCTCGTGGCCGTCTGCGCGCAGGTGGCGCTCCGCCCTCTCGATCGCGCGGTCCAGCGCGGGCGACCCGCTGAGGCGATGGCCCACGTCGTCGGTGAGCCCGCGGAGCTTGTCGTAGGCGGCGCGTTGACCTCGAGCCGCCGCGAGGATGCGCGCCGCGTCGGCGCGGTACGCGGCCGCGAGCGGTCCGTCCGGGGGCGCGACCGCGGCGGACGACGCGGGCGACGCCGACCCCGCCATGGCCGTCGACGCGAGGATGACGGTGGGGCACGGCGCCGGCGCGGGGGCGCAGCCGAGGAGCGCGAGCGTGGGCCAGAGCCACGGGAGGTGCGAGAGGCGTTTCATCTGCGCTCGCGATCGTACGCCAGAACGGCGCCCCGCTGGACCCACGTCCGGCGCGCGAGCTCCGTCATCGTGACGCGCTCGAAGCCGATCATGGCGGGCCGGATGGCGTCGTTCAGGCGCGGCGCCAGGCGCCCGCCGAACCGCGCTCGGCCGGCGGCGGCGCCCACGATGGAACCCACCGTCGCGCCGTTGCAGTCGGTGTCGTGCCCGCACATGACCGCGGTGGCGGGCGCGCGCGTCGGGTCCATGCCGCCGTAGAACAAGGAGAGGACGCACACGAGCGCGTTGTTGATGGTGTGCACCGGGTTCATGGCCCCGACCGCGCCCTCCACGCGCGTCATGCACGCCTCGAAGTCCGGGTAGGTCGCCACCCACGAGAGGCACTCGCGGACCAGGCGCGCGAGGCGGCACTCGGCGGGGATCTCGCTCAGGCCGATCTGCACCAGCTTCGCGGGATCACGCTCGACGAAGGCCGCGGCCTGCATCGCGGCGAACATCATGGCTCCGTAGATCCCGTTCCGCTCGTGAGTCCAAGACGCGTCGCGGTGCGCGAGCTCCGCGGCCAGCTCGGGGTTGCCTGCCGAAGCCCACGCCCAGCCGTCGGAGCGGATCTGCGCGCCAATCCACTCCCGGTACGGGTTCCGGTGGCGCCGCGCGTACTCGGGCGTGGCCTCGCACCGCCAATACCCGGGTCGCGTGCTGCGGTTCTGGACGTTCTCGATCGCCTGCGCCTCTGCCGTACAGATCGAGAAGATGGGCAGGTGCGCGAGCCAATACCTCGCGATGTCCTCCCAGGTCACGCTCGCCCCGTGCTCCTCGAGACAACCGAGCGCGACCAGGGTGTAGTGGATGTCGTCGTCCGGCTCCATGTAGGCGATGTGCTCGCGCTGGGAGGCCGGGCACCATAGGCGCGGGCCCTCCCCGACGTCCCGCCCGCTGAAGTAGTCGACGAGCGGCCAATCGCCGCGCGCCTCCAGGTAGCGCCGGACGTTGGCCCTCCCCGTGCAACGGCCGGTCCCGTCGCGATCCAGCCCGATGAGCTCGGCCGGCTTGCCGAGCGCGCAGCCCACGGCCCGCCCGGTCCAGGCCCCGTGCAGCCGGTCGAGCGCCTCCTCCTCGGAGGGGCTCCACCCGAGATCGCGCGGGCCTTCGGGGCGGAGGGCGCGGATCGCCTCGAGGTCGTTCGGCTCCCGCGCCGCGAGCGCCGGGTCTTCGGGGAGCGACATGAGCTCGTCGTAGAGCGACTCCACCTCGGGGTCGTAGGCGTCCTCCTCCGCGATCCGCGCGATCCGCTCCGTGAGCGACGCGGGGACGGCGCACCCCTCGTCGCGCCGCTGGACGATCTCGAGGCGGAGCCGCGCGAGCGGCGTGTCCCAGGACACCGTCCCTACCCCTCGCCGGCCCACGCGCCGTGGAGCGGGAACGCCACGTGGTGATCGAAGCGCGCTCGGGCGACGGGCGGGCCGAGCTCGCGAGCGTCGAAGATCGCGACGGCGCTCACGTCCCGCTGGGCGTCGTACACGACCGTGAGCACCCACCCGTCGTCCTCGGCGTCCGCCCCCGGGCGCGGCACGAACGTCGGCTCGCCCGAGCACTCGTGCGGCTCGAGCTGCGCGTGGCGCTCCTCCCCCGTCTCGAGGTCGAGCTTGGTGACTCGATCGACGTGATCCTGGGTGACGCTCGCCCAGTAGTAGCGCGCCCGCCGTCCCTGACGGGTGGGGGCGGTGGAGGGGAAATCGCAGTTTTCCTTCCAGACCGTCTCGAGCGCGACGGTCTTCTTCTCCACGTCGACGATCATGCGGTCGAGGGTGGCGGCAGGCGCCGAGAGCCAGCCCTCGCCCGATCGCAGCTTGTCGAGCATGAACGCGCTCCCCAAGAAGAAGCTCGGGTAACGGCAGACGTCGACGGCGAGCTTGCCGTCGTCCAGCGCGAAGGCGTTGGCGTCGTGGAACTTGAAGAACTCGGGCGCCACGAAGGTGACGGGCTCCTCGGGGCGGTCGAGCGGAACGACGATGATCTCGGTGCCGTCCTCGCCGCGGTAGCTGATCGCGTCCATGGCGGAGCCGATGCCCAGCAGCATGGGCGCGAGGCGGACCCGCACCGGAGGCCGGACGAGGACCAGGTGCCGGTCGCTGAGCGCGAAGTCGTGCACCAGCAGCGCGGGAGCCGAGAGCTTCACGGTGGCGATGCGCTTGGCCGCACCCTCCGCCGGGAGCTCGAACACGTCGAGCGCGTTGCCCATCCCCATGCGCGCCCCGATCGCGTAGATCGACCCCGTCCGCGGGTGGACGCGCACGTGGGCGTTGAGGCCTTGCTTCACGATGCCGCCGAAGTCGCATGGCCCGATGGTCGCGAGGGTCTCCGGATCGATCTCGTAGGGTGCTGCCATCTCGGTCATCGCGAAGAGGCGCTTCTGCCAGACGAGGACGTGGATGTTCATGGGGTTCTTCTGCCGAGCGAAGAGCCTTCGGTGCCAAGCTGGCCCTCTCGTGTAGCCGCAGCTGTAGAGCATCTTGCCGGCGCGCCGCTCGGCGGCCAGATCCGCGGTGAGCGTGACGCGCGCAGCTCCCTCCGCCATTCCGTCGCGGAAGCGCACTGCCGTGATCGCGCCGTCTCCGTCCAACCAATGCACGTAGGGCGTGCCCTCGCACTCGAACTTCCCGGGGCCGTTCCGGTAGAGCGTCCCGCGGAGCTCCTTCGGGATCACCCCCTCCACAGCGAGCGGCTCGAAGCCGTGCTCGCGGGGCAGGCTCTGGAACGCACGGCCGAGCGCTTGGCGTGACGCGGGAACCTTCACGCGGGCGATCCTAGGCCGGTCGACGCGGACTTCCCACCTGAACGGCGACCTGCGCCGGCTATCATGCGGCCGCGATGGCCACCGACCGCCCACTCGGCCCGCTGCACGTGGCCGCCGTGGTGGTCGGCGCGATCGTGGGCGTCGGGATCTTCTTCACGCCCGCGTCGCTCGCCCGGGCGCTGCCCTCCCCCGCGTGGGTCCTCGGGATCTGGGTCCTCGCCGGCGCCATCTCCCTCGCGGGCGCCCTCGTCTACGCGGAGCTCGGGGCGCGCTTCCCCCACTCCGGCGGGGTCTACGTCTTCCTGCGCGACGGCTTCGGGCCGCGGACGGGCCCGCCGCTCGCGTTCCTCTACGGGTGGATGCACCTGCTCGTGATCCAGCCAGGCGCGATGGCGATCATCGCGCTCGTCCTCGTCGACCACCTCGGGCACCTCGTGGGGCCCATCGAGGGCGCGGCGAGATCGGCGATCGCCGTCGGGGCCATCGCGACGTTCACGGCGGCGAACCTCGTCGGGCTCCGGACCGGCGGCCGTCTGCAGGTAGCGATGGCGGCGCTCAAGCTCACGGCCCTCGTGGCGCTCATCGGCATCGGCGTGCTCTTCGGCGACGCCTCCCGCTTGGGCGCCCCCCGCACCGCTGCCGCGGAGGGCGGCCCGTCCACGTGGCTCCTCCTGGGCCTCATCCCGGCGCTCTTCTCGTTCGGCGGCGCTTACCACGGGACGTTCATCGCTGGCTCGGTGCGGGATCCCGAGCGGAGCGTGCCGCGCGGGATCGCGATCGGCGTGCTCGTCGTGCTCGTGGGGTACTTGGCCGTGAACGTGGCCTTCCTCGGTCTGCTCGGGCACGACGGCCTCGCCGCGAGCTCGAGCCCCGCCGCCGACGCCGTGCGCATGGCGATGGGTGAGGTCGCGGGCAGCGTCCTCGCCGCCGTCATCGTGGTCTCGGCCGCGGGCGTGCTCAACACGGTGTGCCTCGGCTTTCCCTTCGTCATCTACGCGCTGGCGAAGGACGGGCTCTTCTTCTCTCGCGCGGGCAAGCTCGACGGACGGACCGGGCGCCCGGCGCTCGCGGTGGCTTGCCAGGGCGGACTCGCGTGCGCCGCGATCATCGTGGGCTCGTCGCGCGTCGACGTCCTGCTCACCGGCATCGCGTTCGCGGACGCGGCGTTCCAGGTCGCCGTGGCGCTCGTGCACTGGCGCGTCCGGAGGCTGCCCCTCGCCGAGGGCGCGCTCCGCGCCCCCGCCGCAGCGGGCGTCCTGCTGCTCCTCCTCTCCGCCGGGATCGCCGCCGGCAGCCTGCTCGAGAAGCCGCGCGAGTCCGCCTACGGCGCGGCTGCGCTCGCGGCGGGGGCCGTCGCGTGGTGGCTCTGGAGGCGCAGGTGACGCCGCTTCGCTGGCGCCCGCGACGCCGCGGCGGCCGGCTGACCGGACCCCGCGGCGCGCGCGTCGACGTCTCGGCTCACGGCGGCCACGTCGCGTGGCGCGGAGGCGCCCTGGAGCTCGGCGCCGCGCTGCCGGCGGAGGGCAGCACGGTCGGTCCTCGCCTCGTCGTCGATCACGGGGTACGGCGCGCGAGGGTCGTGCACGTGCCGCACCTCACCCCGACCAACGAGCACGTCGTCGGCGACGAGGTGTTTCGCTCCCCGGCGGTCCTGGTGGCGGACGAGACGCTCGCCCTGGCGTTCATCCCGGACCTCGACGACGTGGACGCCGCCGAGGGGCACAGGACCTGGCTCGACTACGACCACGGTCGTTCGCAGGTGACGTTGGCGGCGGGCGAGTACACCACCGAGGGGCACGTCCTCTTCCGGAGAGCGCCCCTGCCTTGCCGCGGCCAGCGCGTCAGGCTCCGGCTCCACGTCCTCGCGAGCGAGGCGCCCGAGGACGTCGCGAACCCCTACGGCATGGCGGCGCGCTTCCTCTGGCGACGCTTCGGGCGCGCGGGGCACGTCGCCGCCTCGAGGGACGCACCGCGCCTCGAGGCACTCCTCCCGTACGTCCCGCGTTGGGCGTTCTCGGACGCCGGCTGGGGCGCGGAGGTGTGGCAGGAGCTCGATCTCGGAGGGGCGCGCGCCGGCGCGCCGGCCTTCATCGTCGACGTGACGCGGCACCCGAGCGTGCCGCGAGCGGAGCGGACGTGGCGCGAGCCCCGCAGCATCTGGAACCAGGCCTGGTTCTCGACGCAGCGCTGCGCGAACGGCCTCCTTCGATACGCGCGGCAGACCCGCGACGCCGAGCTCGAGGGCCGGGCGCGCGCGATGACGGAGATCGCGCTCGCGGCGCCGGAGCGCGAGGGGCTCTTCCCCTCGGTCCTCCGCTGCGCCGAGGGCGACGCGGGGTGGGAGCGCGCCACGTGGACCAACTCGGATCGGCGCCCGCCGGCGGCGAGCGAGCTCGCTTGCCACCTGGTCGACGCCGCGACCACCAGTCGCGCGCTCCTCGACTGGATCGCCCGCACCCGCGAGCCCCGCCCCACAACCCCCGCCGTCGCCTTCCCGGAGCGCCACCGCGAGAACCAGCCGCCGAGCCGCGC
>CAZBJI010000111.1:9973-26929 GCA_964492175.1 uncultured Polyangiaceae bacterium
CAAATTTTTGTGCTGCTTCACGACTTATCAATATGTGATTATGCTTTAACACTCGAGTGGAGCGCCCTCACCGGCGAGCCCCGCGCCAGAGCGCGCGCCGTCGCGTTCGCGGAGCGCCTCGTCGAGCTCCAGCGGCCGAGCGGCGCGTTCCCCGGCTGGGTGGAGCCGGACGGCAGCGTCCCCGGTGAGCTGGCCGAGAGCGCGGAGTCCGCGGTCGGGGCGTCCCTCCTCCTCGATCTCGAGCGGATGGACCTCGGGGGCGCGACCTTCTCCGCCGCGGCCCGCCGCGCGCTCTCGTTCGTGGAGGACGTGGCTCGGCAGGCGCGCTGGGAGGACTTCGAGACCTTCTACTCGTGCGCGCCCTACGGACGGGAGCGCATGGGCCACAGAGACGAAAGGTGCGGGGTCTTCAAGCAGAACACCCTCTCCATCTTCTGGAGCGCGGAGCTCGCGCTCGCCGCCGGACGCCTGGCCCTCGCCCGTCGGTGCCTCGACGAGCTGTCCCTCTATCAGGCGGTGTGGAGCCCTCGGTTCTTGCTCGCGGCGGCGCACGGCGGGTTCGGGGTGATGAACGCCGACTCCGAGTGGAGCGACGCCCGACAGAGCCTCTTCGCGCCTCTCTACTTCGACGCGTTCCGCGCGTTCGGGGAGGCAGAGCTCCTCGAGCGGGGCGCCGCCGCGCTTCGCGCGTCCCTCGGTCTGCTCTACTGTCCGGAGAACGCCCGGGTGGCGCGCGCGTACGAGCAGGCCTTTCCGTTCTTCGGAGCCGAGTCCCGCGGGTTCATGATGGAGAACCAGGGCCACGCAGGCGCACGGTCCCTCGGCACCTTCACCATCTACACGTGGGGCCCAGGGTCGGCGCTGGCGGCGATCGCCACGGTGCGCGACCGGCACCCAGACCTCTACGCGCGCGCCTTCGCAGGGGGATGACCATGTCGATCGTGACCGTCGTCGGGAGCCTCAACTGTGATCTCGTCATGCGAGTCCCGCGGCACCCGCTCGTGGGCGAGACCGTCATGGCGGAGAGCTTCGCGTCCTTCGTGGGCGGCAAGGGGAACAACCAAGCGATCGCGTGCGCGCGCGCCGGCGGGGCGGTCGCCATGGTGGGCCGGGTCGGAGCCGACGCCTTCGCGTCGCTCGTGCTCGAGCGACTCTCCGCGGCCGGGGTCGACCATCGGTTCGTGACGCGCGACGCGGAGGCCGGCACCGGCGTAGCCACCATCACGGTGGACGCAGCGGGGGCGAACGCGATCTGCGTCGCGGCCCAGGCGAACGCCCGGCTCTCGCCCGCCGACGTGGACGCCGCCGCCGAGGTCGTCGACGTGGCTTCGGTCCTCCTGCTCGGCCTCGAGGTGCCCGCCGCCACGGCGCTCGCAGCGGCTCGACGCGCGAGGCGGAGACGGACAGGCTCACCCCCGCGGGTGCTCCTCAACCCGGCGCCCGCGCCGCGGGGTGGGCTGCAGCCCGACCTCCTCGCCCACGTCGACGTCGTCATCCTCAACGAGCCGGAGCTCGCGCTCCTCACAGGCGTCTCCCCCGATCGCCCCGAGGACCTGCAGCATGCGGCGTCGCTCCTGCGAGCGCTGGGTGCCAGGTCGGTCGTCGTCACCTTGGGCGCCCGCGGGGCAGGCGTCCTCGACGAGTCCGGGTGGACACCCGTGGCCCCGTTCCCGGTCGACGTCGTCGACTCGACGGGCGCCGGGGACGCCTTCTGCGGCGCGCTCGCGGCCAAGCTCCTCCGCGGGGCGCCGCTGGGGGAGGCCGTCCGATGGGGCGCGGCGGCGGGCGCCCTTGCATGCACCGTGCCCGGGGCCGAGCCTTCTTTGCCCTTGGAGAGCGCCATCGCACGGCTCGTCGGCGGCGGGGGACTGGGGTAGGGATGGGGCGTATCACGCGGAACGATCCGCCCGGCCCCATGACCCAAGAGCTCGCATCCAAGGCCGCGCCCCAGGGGGCGCTCCCGACCGTCCGACGGCTGATCGCCGAGAATCCGGTCACCGCGTACATCATCCTGAGCTCGATCACGCAGGTCGTGATGGTGGCGCTGCAGCACTACGACATCCGGAACTACGGGATGTCGGGGCTGCGCCCCTTCACCCCCGCGATCATCGGGGTTGTCGTCGGCGGCATCGCCTTCGGCAAGGCCACGGCGCGGAAGTACCTGACGAGCCTCCTCGAGTGGCGCCTACCGCTGAAGTTCTACGCCTTCGCGTTCCTCTACCCCCCCGTCGTGGCGTTCACGAGCCTCGGCGTGCTGCGCCTCATCGGCCTCAACGAGACCATCCACCTCGAGCTCGTGGAGCTCACCAAGCTCGACCTCTTCACGCTGACGGTGAAAATCGCGATCGTGGAGGAGATCGCGTGGGTTGGCTTCCTCCTCTCGACCTTCGCGCGCCGCTGGCGGCTCTTCAGCGCGGCGGCCGTGACCGGGGCCGTCTGGGGCATCTGGTACATCCCGCTCATCCTCACCGAGATCCAGGTGACGCCGGGCCTGCCGATCCTGCCGCTCATCGTGAACTTCATGACCATCGCGGTGATCTGCGCTTGGCTCTACTACCGAACGCGGAGCGCGTTCATCGTCTGCTTGATGCAGATCACGACGAACTACACGGGGCAGGTGATCCCGGTGCTGCCCGAGCGCGGGGGCATCACCCAGTACGTCGCCTTCGTCATCCTGAAGTCGCTGCTCGCCGCCGTGCTGTTCGTCTTCTGGGGGCCGAAGCCGCTGTTCGGGTCGGTGCCCGAGGGCCGCTCCGCGCTCGATCGGTGATAGAAGGCCCGCCATGAGGGTCCTCGTCACGGGCGCCACGGGTTTCCTGGGATCTCACGTCGCGGCGGACCTCGTGGGGCGTGGGCACGACGTGGTCTGCACCGTCCGGCAGACCTCCGACACGCGGTTCCTCGAGCAGCTCGGCGTGGAGCGGCGCGTCGCGCCGATGGAGGACGAGGCGGCGCTCGGCGCAGCGCTCGCCGGCGTCGACGCGGTCGTGCACTGCGCCGGCGTCATCAAGGCCCGGACGTACGAGGACTTCGAGCGCGTTCACTCCGGCGGAACGCTCACGCTGGCCCGCGCGGCCAAGCGCCACGCGCCCGGCCTGAAGAGGTTCGTCCACATCTCGACGGCCGGCGTGATGGGCGCGAGCGCGAAGGGCGCCCGCCACGTCGAGACCGACACACCCAGCCCCGCGACGCCCTACTCGCGGAGCAAGCTCGCCGGGGAGCGCGCGCTGCTCGAGCTCGCAGCGGAGCTCCCGATTACGGTGCTCCGCCCGCCCGCGATCTACGGGCCGCGCGACGACGAAATCTTCGCGTTCTTCCAGATGGTGAAGTGGACCAGGCTCGCGCTCCGCTTCGGCGGCGCGATGAAGTCGGTCTCCATGGTGTACGCCGAGGACTGCGCGGACGCGTGCACGCGGGCGATCGAGGCCGACGTGCCCTCCGGATCCGTCTACTTCCTCGAAGACGGCGGCGTCTACACGTTCGAGGACATGGCGCACGCGATCGCCGCCGGGTTCGACGTCACGCTGCTCGGCGCGCCCGCCTTGCCAGAGGGCGTGGTGCGGGCGGCGGCGGTCGGGTCCGAGCTCTTCGGAAAGCTCAGCGGCAAGGTCATGATCTTCACCCGCGACAAGCTGCCCGAGCTCTTGATGGAGCACTTCGCCGTCGACAGCGCGCGCGCGCAGCGGGACCTCGGCTGGACGCCCCGCGTCTCGTTCCCCGAGGGCGCGAAGAGGACCGCGGCCTGGTACGTCGAGAACGGCTGGCTCTGAGCCACCGGCTCCGTCGACCGACCGGCCCTCAGAACATCTCGCACATGCCCGGCATGGGGCTCCGGAAGATCTCCGCCAAGATCCGGACGTCCGCGTCGGAGGCGTCGAGCCACCCGAGCCGCCGGAGCGACGCGGGCGACAGGTACCCGGTATAGAGGGCCGCGAGCGGCCCGACCTCGAGCACCACCCGCCCGGAGCCTCCGCGCTCGAGCCGCGCTTCGCCGCCCTCGACCGAGAGCGTCCACCGCCCGGCGTTCTTCTCGATGACCGGATCGCGCACGTCGAGATCGATCGCCGCGCGCGCGTGCTCGGGGTACCCGCGGCTCGCGACGGCCGCCTCGAGGCAGGTGATGCGCGCCATCCAGTCGAGGCTCGTCTCCTGGTCGTAGTGGTTCTCCCGGAGGAGGTTCAGGAGCGTCGCCTCCGGGCCGGTGCGGAAGGAGACGTGCTCCACCAAGCTCCGCTGATCGTGGAGGAAGCCGAGGATCGCTCGCCCGGCGCGCGCCGTCGCGCCGACGACGTCGGTGAGCCACACGTCGTGATGGGGCGCCCGATCCCCCGCGGGCTCGTTCTTCATGTGCAGATACCCCTCGAGGGCGCCGTCGGCGAAGAAGCCGAAGCCGCGCGTGGGCTTCTGGCCGGGCCGCCGCGCTCGGCTCCACATGTAGTCGTTCCGGTCGAGGTACCCATGCTGCTCGCGCGCCACGCAGCGCTGGAGCTCCGTGACCGCCGCTTCGTCGCCCTCCTCCAGCCGCCGCACCGAGACCGCCTCTTCCCGCTTCTGACCGAGCGCCACCGCGGGGATCCGCACGTGGAGCAGCTTCCCCGCCCGCTCATACCCGGCCGCGCGGTAGAGGGTCTGCGTCGCCGGGTAGAGCGTCGAGAGCCCCGCGCCGGAGCGGGCGATCTCCCGCGTGCTCTCGTCCATGATGCGCCTCGCTGCGCCCCGGCCACGGTGCTCCAGCGCGACGGCGACGCCGGCGATCCCTACGGTGGACACCCGCTCGCCGAGCAGGAAGTGCCCCATCGGCACGTGCATCAAGCACGCGACCGCGCGCCCTCCCTCGCGCAGCACCCGAATGGCATCGTGGCCGACGGTGTCCAGCCACTTCGGCACGTCCTCGAGCGGCGAGGCGAACGCGGACGAGATCAGCTCGACGACGAGCGGCAGCTCGTCCTCCTCCATCGGACCATACGCCATGTGGGACCCTCCGCGCCCCTGACGGGCCGCGCTCGGCACACCTGACCATGGGAGCGCTCCTTCTGCCACCGACTTCGGCTACCATCCCCCGCCTCATGAGCGCAGGCCCCGGCTTTGGTTGGCGGCGAGACCCGCCCGATTTTCGCGATCTGACGTTCGACTCGCACGAGGTGCAGGGGATCCTCCGCATCTCGACCGCTTACAAGGCGGCGACGGAGCCGGGCGCCGTGCTCCCGGCGAGCGTCGACCTCCGCAAGTGGTGCCCGCGTGTCCGAGACCAGTCGTCGCTCAACGCGTCGACGGCGTTCTCGGTCACCGCGCTGACGGAGTACTTCGAGCGGCGTGCGTTCGGGCGCCAGGAGGACTTCTCCGAGCTGTTCCTCTACCGCTCCACGCGCGACCTCCTCGGCTTCCACGTCGACCTGGGCGCGGACCTCCGGACGACGTTCCGCGCGCTGCAGCGCTTCGGCATGCCCGCCGAGAGCCTGTACCCCTACGAACCGTCGCGACAGGCCGACGCCCCGCCCGCGTACTGCTACGGCTTCGCGGAGGCGTTCCGAACGTCGCGCTACTTCAGGCTCGACGAGCCCAAGCTCTCGGGGCGCGAGACGCTCCTCGCGGCGCGCCGCTGCCTGGCCGCGCGCCTCCCCTTCGTGTTCGGGCTCAGCGTCTACTCGTCGTTCCCGCGTCACGGCGAGGGCGCGGAGGTGCCGATGCCGGAGCCGGGCGAGCACCGCGACGGCGGACACGCGCTCCTCGCTATCGGCTACGACGACGAGCGCATGATGGGCGGCGACCAGGGCGCCATCCTGGTCCGCAACTCCTGGGGCACGGGCTGGGGCGACAAAGGCTACGGCTGGGTGCCGTACAAGTACCTCGAGAACAAGCTCGCCGTGGACTTCTGGTCGCTCGTCCGGCCGGACTTCGTGAACACGGACCTCTTCAACTGATGACCGCGGGCGCGTACGACGGCTGGGAGCCGGTCATCGGCCTGGAGGTCCACGCCCAGCTCCTCACGCGGACGAAGCTCTTCTGCGCCTGCGAGGTGCGCTTCGGGGCCCCGCCGAACACGCACGTCTGCCCCGTGTGCCTCGGGCTCCCGGGGGCGCTGCCGGTCCCCAACGCCGCCGCGATCCGGATGGGCGTGATGACGGCGCTCGCGCTCGGCTGCGACGTCCAGCCGACGAGCGTCTTCGCGCGCAAGAACTACTTCTACCCCGACCTTCCGAAGGGCTACCAGATCAGCCAATACGAGCAGCCGTTCTGTCTCCGCGGCGGCCTCGAGATCTCGTCTGCGGCGGGACAGAAGCGCGTCGGTCTGACGCGCATCCATTTCGAGGAAGACGCGGGGAAGAACCTCCACGGCGTCGGGGCGGACTCCATCGTGGACTTGAACCGCGCCGGCACTCCGCTCGTCGAGATCGTGTCGGAGCCCGAGCTCTCCTCGCCCGAGGAGGCGAGCGACTACCTCCGCCGCTTGCGGGAGATCTTGATGGCGCTGGGGGTCAACGACGGGAACCTCGAGCAAGGGAGCTTTCGTTGCGACGCCAACGTCTCGGTGCGCAAGCGCGGTGACGTCAAGCTCGGCGTCCGGACCGAGCTGAAGAACATCAACTCGTTCCGGTTCGTCGAGGAGGCCATCGACACCGAGATCCGGCGCCAGATCACCTCGCTCGAGAGCGGGCTGGCGCTCCGCCAGCAGACGCGCGGCTACAACGCCGACCGACGCGAGACGTACGTCCTCCGTGACAAGGAAGACGACGCCGGGTACCGCTATTTCCCCGATCCGGACCTCCCCGTCCTGGTGCTCGACGAGGCCTTCCGATCGGACGTCGCGAGCGCATTGCCCGAGCTCCCGGCGGAGAAGCGGCGTCGCTACACAAGCGAGCTCGGGCTGACGCCCTACGCCGCGCAGGTCCTGACCGGCCACCCCGCCGTAGCGTCGCTCTTCGAGGGAGCGATCGCGCTCGCGCGGGCGGGTGAGCCGGCGGTCGAGCCGGTCAAGGTGGCGAACTTCCTCCAGGCGGAGGTCCTGCGCGACGTGACGACGCGCGGCCTCACCGCGGACGTTCCGATCGACGCGCCGCAGCTCGCGGAGCTCCTCGCGCTCGTGGCGGAGGGCAAGATCAGCGGCAAGCAGGCGAAGGACGTCTACGCGAAGATCGCGCGCACCGACCGGTCGCCGCGCGACGTGGTCTCCTCGGAGGGCATCGCCGTGGTCGGGGACCGCGCCGCCATCGAGGCGGCGGCCCGCGAGGTGCTCGCGGCCAGCCCGAAGCAGGTGGCGCAGTACCGGGGCGGCAAGACGGCGCTCCTCGGCTACTTCGTCGGCCAGCTCATGCGCGCCACGAAGGGCAGCGCAGACCCGGCGCTCGTGAACGAGGTGCTGACCGCCCTGCTCGCGGAGGGCGCGTGAGCGCGATCGACGACGTCCGGTTCGGCGCGCGGGCGGCGGTCTTCGTCGCGTACGTGTTCGGGACCATTGGCCGCTACGAGGTGGAGCTCCGCGTGCGCGGCGAGGAAGAGTCGGAGCGCCTGATCGCAGCGGCGATGCTGCGCTTCGGCGCGAAGATGTCGGCTCTCTTCGGCGTCGAGATCGCGACCTCGGGCGTCCCGGAGGGCGGGTCGGTGCCCGGCCACGACGCGGCCGGCCTCGGCCGCGTGTTCGTGTCGAACCACAGGAGCGGCCTCGACATCCTCGTCACGATGGCGCACCTGGGCGGCAAGCACGTGAGCCGCGCCGATCTCGCCGGCTGGCCCGTCGTGGGGACCATCGCGAGGCACGCCGGCATCCTCTTCGTGGACCGCGAGAGCAAGCGCAGCGCCGCGGCGGTCATCCACCAGATGATCGACGTGGTGCAGGCCGGGCGCGGCATCATCATCTTCCCCGAAGGGACCACGTACGCAGGCGACGAGGTGCGCCCCTTCAAGCCTGGCGCGTTCGCGGTCGCGCGCCGCACCGGCTGCGAGATCGTCCCGGTCGGGATCGCCTACGCCGGCGCCGGCGCCACCTTCGAGGAGGAGGACTTCACGGCGCACATGCGCCGCGTGGGCGGCGTCCCTCGGACGCGCGTCGCGCTCAGCGTGGGGGAGCCGCTCCGATTCGCCCGCTCCGACGATCCGAGCGCGCTGTCGGAGACGGTGCGTGCGCGCGTCCAGGCGCTCGTCGCGGACGCCCGCGCCCGCGTCGACGGCCCGGCCGCCCCCCGACCGCGCGCCTCGTGATCGTCATCGCCCGTTCGGCGTGACGGGGCGCGCCGACCCGACGAGCCCGCTACTGCAGCGTCCCGGTCGCGCGCCGGGTGATCGTGACCTCCAGCGGGACGTGACCGCTCACGCGCTCGAGGCCTTCGACGTAGGCGCGCCCCTCGCGCACCTCCTCGGGGGTCATCGACCGGATCACGTGCTCCCAGTGGGAGGCCCGCGTGAAGGCCATCCCGCCGCGACCGACGTGGAGCAGGATGCCCCGCTCGGTGAGGTCCTCCAGGATCGGCGCGTGGAGAGGGACGCCGCGATCGATCGCCAGGTTCGTCACCGAGGCGAGCTCGAAGGAGGTGCCGAACGTCGCGAACAAGCGCAAGATCTTGCGGTGCGAGGCGGGGAGCTCGTCGAGGTCTGCCGCGGCGGTGAGCCCGGGGCCGAGCAGATCGACCCGCTCGAAATCTTCGGGCACCTCGGCGCCGGGCCGCACCGTGGCGATCACGCGCGCGAGGCCGACGGACGCGAGCGTGCGCATCCAGCGGATGCTCTCCTCGTCGGCGAAGGTCGCGTCGTCGACGAGGAGAACGAGCGAAGGCTCCTGCGCCCCCGCCTCCACCGTGACGCCCATGCCCGCGAGGATCCGCGCCGCCGCTTCGTAGCCGGAGACCCGCAGGACGCGCTCGAGAAGCAGCGCGTGCCCGCCCACCATCGCCTTGACCGGGGGGTTGCAGCGGACGTGCACGACCGTCGCCGGCGCGAGGATCTCCGCGAGGAGGATCGCCGCGGCGTGCCCCGCGCTGCTCTTGCCCGCGCCGGCCGCGCCCGTGATCGCCACCGGCCTGCGGAGCGACGCCCGGATGACCTGCTGCACCTCCGCCGCATGAGCGCGAGCCCGCCCGAGGTGCGCGGCCGCGGTCTGATCGAGCCGAAGCAGGAGCTCGAGCGCGGCGAGTCCGTCCTCTGGTCGCTTCGCGGGATCGTTCTGGACGAGCTCCTCGACGACCGCGGCGACGGGCGCGTCCAAGCCGGCCCCGCGCACGTCGAGCTTGGGGTGGTTCTCCGGGGCCCAGCGGCCGGTGACGACGTCGGAGAGGCTCCGCGTGAACGCGTTCTTCCCGGTGAGGCACTCGAAGAGGACGCACCCGAGCGCGAAGACGTCGGTCCGCGGGTCCACGATACGCTTGGCTCCGAACTGCTCGGGGGCCAGGTACCCGAGCGTCCCCAAGATCTGTCCTGTCTCGGTGCCGGCGCCCGGCCCGTCCACGAGCCGCGCGAGCCCGAAGTCGACGAGCCGGATCGTGCGATCCTCGGTCAGCACGATGTTGCCCGGCTTCACGTCGCGGTGGACCCACCCCGAGAGGTGAACGGCGGCGAGCGCGGCGGCGAGGCGCCGGCCGACCGCGATCGCCTCGCTCCTCGGGAAGGCGCCCTCCGAGAGCCTCCTGCCGAGCGGGATCCCACGGACGAACTCCATCGCGACGAACGGCTCGTCCGCGCTCCCCCGCGCGACGAAGCCGATCGTGGCCGGGCAGACGACGGCGGCGATGGCGTCCACCTCGAGCTCGAACCGGCGATCCACGAAGGAGCTGAGGAGATGCGGGACCTTGACGGCCACCTCCCTGCCCGTCTGTAGGTCGAGCGCCCGGTACACTGCCCCCATGCCGCCGCTCCCGAGCGGGGAGATGACCTTGAAGCGCCCGCCGATCGGCGGCAGCTCGAGCTGTACGCCGACCTCGGTCGCGACCTCGAAGTCACCGGCGGGCTGACGACCCGCGCGGCGCGTCGGGACAGCGGAGGGCACCGGGGGATCGCTGAATACCTCCGCGAGGTGTTCCAGTATCTTGTCGGACAGCACGGAGATCCGCGGGCATCATACACTGTACGACGCGTCGCGCTTGCCTCGATGGAGCTCCTTCTCCACCATGCGGCTCATGGGTGAGTTCCCCGCGACCCAGTTCTCGGCGGTCATCGCGGCCAAGAGCAACGACCCCCTCGAGCGTCAGCGCTCGCTCGAGCGCCTCCTCTGCGCCTACTACAAGCCCGTCTACAAGCACCTGCGCCTCAAGTGGCGCAGGACGCCGGAGGACGCGCAAGACCTCGCCCACGACTTCTTCGCGCGCGCCGTGGAGCGTGGCATCTTCGCCGTCTACGATCCGACCAAGGCGCGCTTTCGGACCTTCGTGAAGACGTGCCTCGACAACTTCGTCCTCAACGCCGTCGAGGCGGTGAACCGCGTGAAGCGCGGCGGCGGCTTCGAGATGGTCGCGGCTGACGGCGCCGCCGCGGAGCGAGAGATCGGCCTCGCCACGGACGACCAGGATCCGGAGACCATCTTCGACCGGGAGTGGTCCCGCAACCTCTTCGCGATGAGCGTGGACATGCTCGAGAAGAAGCTCCAGGCGCTGGACAAGACCCGCACGTTCGAGGCCTTCAAGCTCTACGATCTCCATGACGGGCCGGAGCGTCCGTCCTACGCCACCGTCGCGGCGGCCATCGGGGTGGAGGTCACCACGGTCACGAACTACCTCCACGCCGCCCGCAAGGAGCTCCGCGCGATCGTGCTCGCGAACCTGCGCGAGCTCACGGCGAACGAGGAGGAGTTTCGGGACGAGGCCCGCGCGATCCTCGGGATCGAGGTGTAGCGGCGCTGCAGCCGCGCCGGTGCCCTGGTCGCCGGGAGGCCGCCGAGAGGCCGAGGCCTCGCCGGGGCAGGACCCGCGATTCCAGCGAAATCGCGGGGCGACGACGAATCGCCTCCCCCCGCGTGACGTTTGCGGACCCGGCGTCGACTGGTTGGGACGTGGGCGGCCGGTAGCCGCCGCGAAGGAGCGCACGAGGCGCTCACGCGGCTCTCCGGACCCCACCAACCATCGAAAGGCCGGTTCGTCATGTCCACGCTCGCCATCTCCCGCAACCTCACCTCGCGCCTCCTCCTCGGTCTCGCGCTCCTCTCGGTCCCCACGCTCGTCGCCTGTGAGGATGGGTCCGAGGGAGAGGGCGGCGGCGCAGAGGACGGGGGCTTGGATCCCAAGAACCCCGGCGCCGGGCCGAGCTGCGATCTGGTCTGCGAGAACCTCGAGCCGTGTGGGTCGGAGACCGCCCTCTGCGAGCTCGAGTGCCCCAGCGCGAGCGCGGCGTGCCGCACCTGCATGCTCGTCACGGACACCTGCGGCGACGACTGCTTCGACGTGTGCTTCGCGGAGGGGTCGGGGAGCGGCAGCGGGTCGGGCTCCGGCAGCGGGTCGGGCTCCGGCAGCGGCAGCGCGGGCGGGTCGACCACCAGCGGCGGCGGCACGGTCATCTCCTGCGACATCCCCTCGTGCGAGGCGTACTGCGACGCCGGCGGCGCGTGCAAGACCAGCCCGGACCCCGATCACTCGAAGTGCGTCGAGCACTGCATCGAGAGCTGCGGCGACGGGTTCGTGGACAACGACGACGTCGCCGTCATGGCGTGCGTGGTCGCTGACTACGGCGGAGACCCCTGGTGCGACGAGGGCTTGGTCAAGAGCTGCTGCGACCAGGTCTTCACGATCCTCTCCGCGTTCTGCCAGTAGGGAGGCGCGCGCGAAGCGAGCGCGGCTCGGTGGGGCAGATCCTCACCGAGCCTTCGCTCACGCGCTCAGGTCGCGCCAGCGAACCGCCTCCGCAGCGCGGCCACCGCGGCGCGCACGAGCTTCTTGGCCCCCTCCTCGGACACGCCGAGCGCTTCGTCGATCTCCTCGAACCCCGCGCCGTCGATCCACATCGTGAGCGCGCGCATCTGATCGGTGGGGAGCTCTCGCTCGGCGAACTCGAGGAGCTGGCGCGCGGTCTGGGCCGCCGTCATCGCCGGCCTCGCGGACCCGAAGGCATCGTCGCTGGCGGGCGCGGACGCGAACTCGTTGATGAGGCGCTTGAGGCTCGGGGCGTCCGGATCCTTGGCCTTGGCGCGCCCGAGCGCCTGCCGCACGTAGTCGCGTACGGCGTAGGAGGTCACGATGCGGTTCCAGTCCGCGAAGGTCTTGCCGGCGTTCTCTGCGCGCCACCTCGGGTACCCAGCGAGCGCCCCGGACGAGAGCTTGTCGACGAGGGACGTCACCACGTTGTGGACGTGGTCCTCCGACTTGGCCATCCCGCCCATGTGGCGGCTCGCCTTCACCAGGGCGATCCAGTGAGGCCAGAGGTGCTCGACGAGCTCGCTGAGCGCCGACGTGTCCCCGCCCGCGTCACGCTCGATCAGCGCCTCACAGCGCCCCACGTCCGCTGACTCCGCCACGACGCGAGGAGGCTACCACCGATGGCGGTGGCGGCGGCTCACCTTTGGCGGCTCAGCTTGCTCGACGCCGTCTCGGTGGCGGCGCGCTCGAGGTTCTTGCAGCCCACGATCTTGCCGCCCGCGACGTCGAACCACGCCGCGTTCGAGGTCACGATGGCCTGCTCGAGCGAGAGGGTGTCGCCCTCGAGCTTCGCCTTCAGCCGCTTGCCGCCGACCTCCGAGACGGAGACGACGCAGGTCGCGCGTGACGCAGGATCGTAGGACGCGGTGGTGGGCAAGGGCTTCGGTCGGTGGTGGTCGGTCACGTCGAACGAGCCCCCCCCCTCGGCCGCGGGCCGCAGCGTGAAGCGCGCCTCGCCGACCACGTACCCGAGCTCGCTGAACCCCACGAGATCCTTCACGCGGAGCTCCACCCCGCCGTGGACCTCGACGGCGTCGAACAGGCGGCCGCGTTCCGTCCGCCACACCCCGGCGAGCGGGCTCGCCGAGCCTGTCGGAGCGACCGGCGCCGTGGCGGACGCGCTCGTCGAGCCCGCGGCGCGGCGCTCGGGCGAGGCGATCACGGTCCCGTCCTCCTCGGAGCCGCCGCCGCTGCGGAGTACGAGCGCCGCGCCCACGGCGACGCCTGCAGCGGCGAGCCCGGCGAGCGCCAGCGTCGCGAGCGGGATGGATCCCTTGCTGGGCGCGGCGCCCGGGGGCGGAGGTGCCGGGATGCCCGGCGCCTTGAAGACCGGCGGATCGGGGGCGTTCCTCTCGGTCGCCGGCGGTCCGTCGGAGGAGCGCGCGTCCACGGCGCCAGCGCGCTGGCCCGCGACCAGGGTCCCGTCCGAGGGCCGCCTCGGCGCGGTCTGCACCTGGTCGTCCACGACGACCGGGATCACCCGCCCGGGCAGCGGGTCCGTCCCCGGCGCCGCCTCGGCGCGAGCGCCCGGCTGATCGGAGAGCCGAGTCGGCGGGATGACGGCGGCCCCCGCGGCCGGGACCTCCATGGCCGCAGGGAGGGGCTCGTCGGCGCGCGTCTGCTGCGGCTTGGGCGGTGCGGCCTGCGCCTTCACCTTCGGGGGGAGCGCGTCGAACGCCTGCTTCTTGAGCGACCATCCGTCCGGCAGGAAGCGGACGAGCGCCTCGCGCAGCGCCCCGACGCTCTCGTACCGTGCGTCCGGCGACTTCTCGAGGGCCCGCTCCACGGCCGCCGCGACGCCGGGATCGATCGACGGGTCGAGGCCGCGGATCGGCGGCACCGGCTCGAAGTTGATCGCCTCGAGGACCTTGGAGAGCGGCTCGACGCCTGCGAACGCCGTCTGTCCCGTGAGGAGCTCGTAGATCACCATGCCGAGCGACCAGACGTCGGTGCGCGTGTCGATCCTCTTGGAGGCCCTCGCCTGCTCCGGCGACATGTAGTGGGGAGAACCGAGGAGCATGCCGGTCACGGTCAGGCCCTTGTCGGCGCCCTCCTCCGCCTCCGCGAACAGCTTCGCCAGCCCAAAGTCGACGATCTTCATGCGGCACTCGCCGCCGTCGCGCTCGGAGAGGAGGAGGTTCGCGGGCTTGATGTCGCGGTGCAGGATGCCGAGCTCGTGGGCGCGCTCGAGGCCCAAGCACACTTGCACGGCGATCCGCAGCGCGATCTCCTGGGGGAGCTTGCCGTGCGCCTCGAGGAGATCGTCCAGATCCCGACCGACGAGGTACTCCATCGCGAGGAACGGGATCTTCTTCTCCTGGTCGACGTCCACGTCGAACACCTGCACGACGTGCTCGCTCTCGATCCCCCCGGTCGCGCGCGCCTCGACCTGGAAGCGCGCGAGGAGCTGCGGCGTGCGGAGCTTGTCTGGGTGGATCGTCTTGAGCGCGACGCGGCGGCCGGTGCCCGTGTGCTTGGCCTCGAACACCGCGCCCATGCCGCCCTCGCCCAGGACGCGGACGATCTCGTAGCGACCTCCGATGACGTCGCCGATCATTTCGCGGCGCGGGGGGCGGCCTCGATGGAGGAGATCGACGCGAGCTCCGCGGCGAAGAGCGTCGCGCGCGCCGTCGTGGTCACGTCGGGTGGCGGACCCGCTGGCCCCGGCTGACCTGGCGCGCCGGCGAGCCCCGTCGCGCCCGTCGCGCCGTCCTTTCCGGCGGGCACCACGCCGGGACACGCGGGGGCGGATTGGGCGCCGGCGCCTCCCTTGCCACCGGCGCCGCCGGGCCCGCCGGGGCCGGCGCGGCCGCCTGCTCCTCCCGGGTTCTCGAGCACGACGCGGCCGAGGAGCGCCTCTGACTTGGCGTCGTCGAGCACCAGGCGGAACTTGCCTCCCGCTCCCCCGTTCCCGCCGTTCCCCCCGCGGCCTCCGGAGGTCCCGGGAAGCCCATCTCCGCCGGGCGTGCACACGGCGCCCTCCGTGGCCGACTGACCATCCGCGCCAGGCGTGCCGGCCTCCCCTGTGGCGCCCGCGGCGCCCGGCTGGCCCGGCGCCACGATGCGGACCGGGCGGTCCGCCGAGGGGCTGATCCGATAGAAGCGGGTCGATCCGATCTCGACGCGGATGAGCGCCGCGTTGGGGAACCAGGGCGTGGAGAGGGTGGTCACCGCGACGAGGACCTCCTGCCCCGCGCCGCCGTTCTCCCCGGCGTTCACGGGCGGCGGCATCACGAGCACGTAGTCCCGCTGGCAATCGTAGACGGGCGCGACCTTCTGCGTGCCCTCCATCGATCGCTCCGTCTCGGACTTGAGCCACCCCCTGAGGTCGATGCCCTTCTCCGCCGTGCCGAGCGGGTCCTCGGGCGGGTGCATGATGAACTTCTTTGGATCGAGCGCGCCGGGGCTGCCCTCGAGGTGGACCTGCGACGGATCGATGATCGAGTCCTTCTTCCCCATGCACCCGCGGTTCGGGTCCACGTTGCTGCAGGTCGTGCCGTCCCTCAGCTTCGCGACGAGCTCGACTTGGAAGCGATCGCCCGGACAGAAGAGGGCCTGGCCCGACGCAGGGCGCACCTGCACGTCCACGACGTCCTTCGGCTGGAGCTGGAGCTCGGTCGGCCCACACCCGAGGAGCGAGGCCGCGGTGACAACGATGTAGGACGTACGCATGGCAGCCATCTCCTTCACACCGGGTCGCTCTTCACGGCGTCGGGCGGGGGCTGCGGGGCCGGCAAACCCGGCTTCCGCTTGGTCGGGTTGATTCCGGCCGCCTGGGCCTTCCAGCAACCCCGCGGGACCTCGCGCCAGACCCCCGAGACGAGGACGGTCTTGATCAGCACGCGACGATTCTTGGGCTCGTCGACCTCGTCCGCCGTGGGCACGGCGGGACAGTACTCTCCGTAGCCAATCGCCACGAGCCGGTTCGCGGACACGCCCTTGGCTTGGAGCGCCTTGCCCACGGAGTACGCACGGCGATCCGTCAGCGACGTGTTGTACGGCGCGGGCCCCTTGGTCGAGGCGTGCCCCTCGATCTCCACCCGCTGGATCTCGGGGTGGTCCGCCATCACCTTGGCGATCTCGGCGACGGTCGCCTCCGAGCCCGCGGGCATGTCGGCCTTGTCGTGGTCGAACTGGAAGCGCTTGGCGGTGGGGATAAAGATCGCGCTCGACTCGTCGTCCCACACGACCGACTGGGGCTCCTGGTCGGGGCACCCGTCCGCGTCACGGAACTCGTTCACCGTCTCGGCCTCGCTCGGGCACTTGTCGCGCCCGTCCGCGATCCCGTCCCCGTCGGTGTCCGGCGCCGGGCAGCCGTCTCCCGGGGCAGGCGCCTCGTTGTCCTCGGCCTTCTCGGGGCACTTGTCCATGGCGTCGGCGACCCCGTCCTTGTCGGTGTCGGCCACGGGGCAGCCGTCTTGCGGGCTCGGAGGCGCGCCGTCCTCCTTCGCGTCGGGGCACTTGTCGTCGGCGAGCAGGACCCCGTCTTGGTCCGGGTCCGACGCAGGGCAGCCGTCGTTGGCCTTCGGCGGAAGGCCGTCCTCGGGGTCGGCGGGGCAGGCGTCGTCGACGTCCGCCGCGCCGTCTTGATCCGTGTCCGCCCCGCGATCCGCCACGCCGTAGGTAGGACGCGGGGCGCTGTCGCCGCACGCGCAGAGCAGGAGCGCGAGCACGAATCGAGCGCTCGAAACGGCGGCCCGAGGGCCGCGCTTCCCATCTTGTGTCGTCATCGCGCTCGCCTCTTCCCCCTCCGCGAGCCGCGGCTCATGGAGATCCCGCACGGTAGGCGCGGGGCGCATTTCGGGTCAAGCCGGGCGGCACGGCACGGCGCGCCCGGACCTTCCTGCGCGCGACGCGATGGCCGCTCCAGCGGACCGGACTACGTACGGACGGTGGGGGGCGGCGGAGGCCCGCCGGTGAACAGGCCCTTCAGATCCTCGATCAGCGCCGGGGCCCCGTCGTGTCGATCGAGCGGATCGCGCGCCGCTCCTCTCGCCATCCATCGGTCGAAATCGGGCGGCAAGGAAAGGCCGCTCTGCATCGCGCGGATCGTCGGCGGCACCTTGAAGCCCTCCATGATCGCCACCAGGAGAGGGTAGACGCTCTGCAGCCGGTCATGCTCCGTCTG
>CAZBJI010000112.1:0-26818 GCA_964492175.1 uncultured Polyangiaceae bacterium
CTCGCAGCCCTGCGCCTGGAGGATCCGGCGCATGATGTTGATCGCGGCGTCGTGTCCGTCGAACAGCGACGCGGCGGTGACGATGCGGACGGGGTTCTTGGGGCGGTAGGGGGCGGGCGCGGCCATGAGGGGACCTCGCTACCGTTAGCACCGCCGGGGCTCCGCCCCAAACGCCTCCGCGGGCGTCCATCGGCGCGCACGGCCCCCCCGCCCGGCGGTATCCTCCGTCGCCGTGACCGCCGCTCCCTCCCAGGCCCGCGACCGCGCAGAGGAGCTGCGCAAGGCCATCGCGTACCACGACCACCGCTACCACGTCCTCGACGCGCCCGAGATCTCCGACGCCGAGTACGACCGGCTGTTCGACGACCTGAAGCGGCTCGAGGCGGCGCACCCGGACCTCGTCACGCCCGACTCCCCCACCCAGCGGGTCGGCGGCGCGCCCGCGCAGCTCTTCTCCCCGGTGCGCCACTCGCAGCGCCTGCTCTCGCTCGACAACGTCTTCGACGATCCGAGCCTGGACGAGTGGTGGGACCGCGTGACCCGCGGGCTGGGCCGGACGCCCGATCTGGTGTGCGAGCCGAAGATCGACGGCCTCTCGCTCGCAGTGGTCTACGAGGACGGCGCGCTCACGCGCGGGGCGACCCGCGGAGACGGCACGGTGGGGGAGGACGTCACGCAGAACGTGACCACCCTGCGGACCCTCCCGCGGTCCCTCGCAGCCGGAGCGCCCCCGTGGCTCGAGGTCCGCGGCGAGGTGTTCCTGTTCAAGCAAGACTTCGCCGAGCTCAACCTCCGCCTGGAGGAGGAGGGCAAGGCCACGTTCTCCAACGCCCGCAACCTCGCCGCGGGCGCTCTGCGCCAGAAGGACGTGGAGGCCGCGCGCGACAAGCCCATGGCGATCTACCTCCACGGGCTCGTGCGGTGCGACGGGCGCACCTTCAAGCGCTACTCCGAGGCCCTCGCGTACTTGGCCGGCCTCGGGCTGCCCGTGCACCCGCTCTCGCAGCGGGTGGCCACGCTGGAGGACGCCAAGGGCTTCGTCCGCATGATCCGGGACAAGCGGCACGCCCTGGACCACGAGATCGACGGCGTGGTGCTGAAAGTGGACGAGATCGCCGCGCAGGAGGAGCTCGGCGCGACCTCGAAGGCCCCGCGCTGGGCCGTGGCATACAAGCTCCCGCCGGAGCAGGCGACGACGAGGCTGAACGACATCATGGTCAGCATCGGTCGGTCCGGGGTCGCCACACCCTTCGCCATGCTGGAGCCCGTGTTCGTCGGCGGGGTGACCATCTCGACGGCGACGCTCCACAACGAGCACGAGGTCGCCCGAAAGGGGCTCCTCATCGGGGACACCGTGATCGTGCAGCGCGCGGGGGACGTGATCCCCGAGGTCGTCGGTCCCGTCGTCGAGAAGCGCACCGGCCACGAGCGGCCCTTCGTCATGCCCGACCGGTGCCCTGCCTGCGGCTCCCCGCTCGAGCGTCGCGAGGGCGAGGTGGCGCGCTACTGCGAGAACCTCGACTGCTCGGCGCAGACGTGGGGGCGCATCGTCCACTTCGCAGGGCGAGCCGCGATGGACGTCGAGCACCTCGGCGAGGTGACGGCGCGCGAGCTGCTCGATCTGGGCCTCGTGCACGACCCCGGAGACATCTTCCACCTGACGGCCGACGACCTCGCGCGCCTCCCGAACTTCAAGGAGAAGTCGATCCAGAACCTGCTCGCCGCCATCGACAAGGCGCGCGCGCGTCCGCTCCACAAGATCCTCGTCGCGCTCGGGATACGCCACGTGGGGGCCTCGGCGGCGCAAGCCCTCGCCGACCACTTCGGCTCGCTCGACGCCCTCGCGAAGGCCACGGTGGAGGACCTCGAGGCGATCGAGGGCCTGGGAGCGGTGATCGCAGGGAGCGTCCACGCGTACTTCCGACGCGAGAGCACGGTCGTGCTCGTCGACAAGCTCCGCCGCGGCGGCGTGGAGCTGGATGTCGTGAAGGCCAAGGCCACGGGGCACCTCTCGGGCGCGACCTTCGTCATCACCGGCTCCCTCGGGTCTCTCAGCCGGGAGAAGGCGCAAGCCGCCATCGAGGAGCGCGGCGGCAAGGTGACCTCGAGCGTCTCGAAGAAGACGACCTACGTCGTGGTGGGCGCGGAGCCTGGTACGAAGCTGGACAAGGCGCGCAAGCTAGGGGTCACCACCTTGGACGAGGCGGCGTTCCTCGCGCTGCTCGAGGGCTGAAGCTCCGAGAGGAGCTCCGTCGGCGTGAGGGGCGAGCGTCGGGGGCACTTGCCGCGTACGCCACCTCAGGCGGTGCAGGACACGACGATCGTGTGGGTGTGTCCGGTGAGCGATGTGACCTTCTGCACCATCCCTCCACCGGCGAGGACCTGGAAGTCCGCGGCGGTGATGGTGACCGTGTGCGTGTGGAGGCTGCCGCCCATGATGTCGTAGGTCTGTTCCTGTCCCGCCATGACGTCCGCCTCGGAGACGTCCAGCGCGTGCATGTGGTTGGCCTGGATCACCGTCATGCAGGCGAACATCCCGCCCGTGGTGGTGGCCCCGTTCGTGGAGGTCGTCGCGCCGGACGTCTGCGCAGAGGTCGACGACGTCGAGGTCGTCGCGCCGCTCGTCGAGGCGCCGCTCGTCACGCCGGTAGCTTGGGCTCCAGTGCCAGTGCCGGTGGCGTTGCCGGTCGGGCCCGCGGCGCTGGTGGCGCCCCCTGCCCCGCCGGCGCCCGAGTCGTCACCGCAGCCGAAGCCGAGCGCCGAGAGGCCCACCGACGAGCCGACGAGCTGAAGAAACCCCTTTCGCGTCACGACCATGTCTCACCTCGGGCCGCGAGCTTACCACCAGTCGCGCGGGTCAAGCGCCGAGGGACTCCGCCAGGGCGAGGGTCTCGGCGTTCTCCGGCACGGCGCCGAGGAAGGTGGGCCGGAGGTGCTCGCCGATGCGCTCGGCCCGCGAGAGGAGCCGCGTCCTCGCGGCTCTCGCGGCGGCGCGGGCGTCGTCGGTCAGCCCGGCGGCCGAGAGGGCGCGCGCGTGCGCGAGGCGGATGCACGACTCGCCCTCGTCCACACCGCCGAGCAGGTCGAGGACGCGGCTGGCCTGCTCGGCGGTCTCGAGCGCCTCCTCGATGAGGCGAGCGCCCACCGCCTCTGCGGTGCGCGCTCGGTCGAGGAGCACCAAGGCGAGCGTGGCGAGCACGATGCCCACCACCGGCGAACCCTCCGGCGCCTCCCGCACCGCGGCGCGCGCCGCCGCCTCCGCCGCCTCGAGGTCTCCGCGGGCTCGCGCGATGTCGGCCTGGTAGCCCAGGCTCGCGGCGAGCATCCGCCGATCGCCTTGACCCCGAAAGGCCTCGACCGCGGCGCGCTCCTCGGCCTCCGCCTCGTCGAACCGCCCCAGGCGAGCCAGCACGAGGCCACGGTTGTGTCGCGCCACCGCCAGGACCATCGGCACCGCGAGGGTGGAGGCCTCCGTGATGGCTTCCCGAAATCGCGCGTCGGCGTCGTCATACTGGCCCAGGATCATGGCGGAGTAGGCGACGTTGGCCCGCTGGACGCACGCGTTCCTGAGGTCCCCGATCTCGTCGAAGCTGATGGCCGAGTGGCGCATGAGCATGCCGTACGCGGCGGGATCCCCGGCTGCGAGGGCGCGCCACGCGCGAGCCCGGAGCAGCCACGCCGCCTGGCCAGGCTCACGCTGGGCGAGGCCCGTGGGCGCGCGCCCGAGCACCCGGTCCGCCGCATCCAAGTTGCCGAGGAAGATGAGCTGGATCGCCGTCTGGGCCAGGAGGTTCGTGTGCTCCGCCTGTCCCGTATCCGCCGGGGCGACCTGCGCGAGCGCGTCCACGACGAGCTGGACGGCGGCGCGGTCGTGCGTCCGGCAACCCGCGGTCACCACGACGGTCGCAGCGCGGCACCACGGGACGGAGCCGGAGGGGAGGAGCGGCAGGGCCCGGCGAGCGACCGCGAGCGCCTCGGGGTTCTGCCCCAGCCAGAGGCGCGCCTCAGCCTCGTCCCCGAGGACGCGTCCGAGGTCTTCTCCCTGCGCGCCCGCTCGGACGGCCCGCTGCGCGAGCGAGACCGCGAGCTCCATGTCGGTCGCCTCGACCGCGAGGTGCGCGGCGCCTGCCAGGAGCCCGACCGCGCTGTTCGCCTCCCCGCCGCGCTCGAGGTGCGCGGCGAGGAGCGTCGGATCGCCCTCTCCGACCCTCTCGAGCCAGCGCGCCGCGGCGCGGTGGGCGCGCCTAGAGTCCTTCGATGGAAGCCTCGCGTAGCTGGCCTCCGCGAGAAGCGCGTGACGGAAGCTCCACTCCTCCTGGCCCTCGTAGCGCGAGGTGGGCGAGCGTCGGATGATCTCTGCGCGCTCGAGATCGCGCAGGTGGCGGGCGACGGGCGCGCCGGGCAGGAGCGACGTCAGCGCGCCCTCCCAGAAGGTGCGCCCGAACACGCTCGCAGCTCGCAGCGTGCGACGCACGTCGGTGGGCACCGCCTCGAGCCGCGCCTCCAGGACCGAGAGCACGCTCTCGGGGAGCGAGCTCATTCGGTCCCGTGGGGCGGAGCGGACGAGCTCCTCGATGAAGAAGGGGTTTCCCCCCGAGCGGGCGGCGATCCGTCCCACGTCCTTCGCGGACGCCTCGGGGCCCATGAGCGCGCGGGTCAGCGCCTCGCTCGCAGCGGCGCTCAGCGGATCCAGCTTGATTTCGTGGACCGTCCGCTCGGAGAACAGCGGGCCAAAGCTCACTTTGATCTCGGGCCGGCCGAGGCAGAGGATCGCCAGGGGGCGCGACTCCAGGGAGCGGAGGAGCGCGTCGAGGAAGGAGAGCGAGCCTTGGTCGGCCCACTGGAGATCCTCCACGACCAAGAGGAGACCGCGGTCCGTACACGCGCCCTCCACGAGCGCCCCGAGAGCGCGCCGCATCTGGTCGCCCATGAGCATCGGGTCCCGGCGCGCCGCGGCGAGCGCGCTGCCCGGGACGTCGGCCACCCGCAGCCCGCAGAGCTCCCCGAGGAACGAGCCGACCCGCGCGGCGTCCTCCTCCGGTACGAGATCGGAAGCCAGGTCGCACAGCTTGCGCAGGCTCGCTTCGTGCGGCTCGCCACGGACCACGCCCGCTTGTTTGAAGAGCATCGGTGCGAGCACCCCGAACGGCGTGCGCGCGGTCAGCGGATCGCCCTGCGCCACCCAGACGTCCACGCCGAGCTCGACGCGGCCGAGGAGCTCACGCGTGAGCCGTGACTTGCCGAAGCCGGTCGGCGCCACCAGGACGACCGCGCGGGCTTGTCGCTCCGACACGGTCCTGCGGATCAGACCCTCGAGGTAGGCGACCTCGTGGTCCCTGCCGACGAAGGGCCCGGCGAGGTCGACGGCTCCCAGCCCGCCCCCCGGCAGCTCCGCCGCGACGATCGCCCCGAACTCACGCGGCTTGATCACGAAGCGGTCCACGAGCAGCCGCGCCGTCCCGGAGTCGGCGGCGATGTGCCCCTTCCCCGGCGCCGCCGCGATGGCCGAGAAGAGCCGCGAGGCGCGCTCCGCGGCCTCGCCGACCAGCACGCCCCGCCCTCCCGTCCGGCCCACCGTGATCGTGACGAGGGCCTCGGGGAGCACCGCCCGCACCGCCAGCGCCGCGCGCGCCGCGCGGACCGCGAGATCGCCGGCGGCGGCCTCCGCGGCGATCGCCGACACCCACGTCCCGTCGGCCAGCAGCTCCGCAGTGAGGCCGAGCGGCTCGAGCGCGCGGCCGACCGAGCGAGGCTCCCCCTGCCGGGAGACCGCCGCACCCTGCGGGAGCCGCGCGAGGACCAGGAACACCAGCCGGCGCTCCGTCGTCGTGACCGCCCCGAGATCCTCGTGGCTCCGCCGTGAGGGGACCGTCTCGATGTCGTGGATCGCCTCGAGGAGCGTCGCGGCGGCGTCCCCGTCGCGGGGTCTCCGGTCCCTGTCCCGCGCGAGCATCGCCGCCACGGCGTCGTCGAGGTCGACCGACACACGCGGCTCGACCTCCGACAGCCGCGGGGCGTCCTCCAGGGTGACCTTCAGCATCACGGTGAGCGCGTCTTCGCCCGTGAAGGGTGCCCGCCCCGCGATGCAGCGGAACAGGAGGCAGCCGAGCGCGAACACGTCGACGCGGGCGTCGATGTCGGTGGAGCCGCTCGCCTGCTCGGGCGCCATGTACCCGGCGGTGCCGACGACCACGCCGGCGACGGTGAGGGCATCGTCGTCCTGGGGCCGCGCGACGCCGAGGTCGATGAGCCGCGGCCTCAACGGATCGCCGCCCTCCAGGATGATGTTGCCCGGCTTGACGTCGCGATGGAGGATGCCCAGCCGATGGAGCGCGCCGAGGGCCCGCGCCACCCGGCGCGCCATGCCGACGCTCTCGTCCCAGAGGAGCCCGCGCTGCCGGAGGACGGTCGACAACGTGGGGCCATCGACCCACTCCATGGCCAACCAGCTCCGCGCGCCGGCGCCGTGCGCGACGTAGCGGACGACGGCCGGATCGGCCACCGCGGCGAGGAGCGCGCACTCGCGCGCGAACCGTACGCCATCATCGTGGCTGAGCCCGTGCAGCTCCTTGAACGCGACGAGCCCGCCCGACGATAGGTCGCGGGCCCTGTAGACGACGCCGGTCCCGCCCGCCCCCACGCGCTCGAGCAGCTCGAACCGACCCTCGATCACCCGCTGGTCCGTCAACGGTCGAGCTCCCCTCCTCTCTGGAGGGCGGCCGCCAGGAGGGGCACGCTCCGCTCGAAGCGGTAAGGGATGTTCATGTGCCCGTCGTCGAACTCCTCGTGCGCGTGTGCGATGCCGAAGCGGGTGAGCTCCGCCGAGAGAGCCCGCGCGCCCCAGTGGAGGGAGAACTCGTCGCGCGTTCCGCAGTCGACGTACACGGCGCGCTGCTTGCGCAGGGCGTCCGCGTAGCGCTCGACCATGCGGACGGGATCCCACGCTTGCCACCGCGCCCACACGTCGGGGCGGAAGCGCCCGTCCTTCAGGTCGAACGGCAGGTCGAAGCCGCCCTCGGTCTCGGGGTTCGGCGAGTAGTGCGCGGCCATGGCCAGGAAGTTGAGCGCCTTCAGCGGCTTCGCGCCGCGCCGCTGCGCGCCCTGCCAGAACGCGGTCAGCCAAGCGCCGACGCCCCCGGCGGCGCGCACTTGATCGAGCGCCTCGGTGGCGTCCGGGAGGTAGCAGAGCTCGAAGTTCGCGTCGCCGGAGTGATCGGCGAACGCCTGGAAGACCTCGGGATGGAGCATCGCCAGGACAGCCGCCCCGTAGCCCCCAGAGCTCTTGCCGAACACGCCCCACCGAGCCGTCGCGTACCGGGACCGGACGAAGGGGACCACCTCCGCCGCCAGGAAGGTCGCGTACGGGCCCGTCGCGGTGGAGTCGATGTACTGATTGCCTCCCCACCTCGTGAAGCAGTCCGGGGCGACCACGAGGACGGGCGGGCAGGCCCCGGACTCGATGAGGCGGTCGAGCCGCTGACCGAGGCCGTCTCCGAGCGGATCGACGTTGAAGAGCATGGGGCCATGGCCGGTGAAGCCGGCGAGGGCGAGCAGGACCGGCAGCTCCTCGTCTTCGCGGTGCCCGGGGGGCGTATAGACCCAGACCTCCCGCTCCGTCGGGTCGCCGAGCGCGTTGCCTCTCAGCGCCTCGCTCTGGACTCTCAGGATGGTCGGCTGGCGCGTCCGCACGGAGTCATCATCTTGAAACCGCGGCGCCCGCGCATCAGAAAAGTTCGCGCCCCGTGCGTTCCCCCCGAGCCGGCGCTCAGGAGCTATGCATCCAGCCCGCGGCGACCAGCAGGATCAGGGCAAAGACGGCGCCGACGAGCCCACCCCGGACCATCCGGGCGATGGCCACGCCCAAGAGCTCGTACTTGTAGTCGGCGATCCGCGCCGTCCGGTGCACTTGGTACACCACGTCCGTCACGACCTGGTCGTAGGTGGCATCCCGGAAGAGCGCCTGGCACTCGTCCGCGCTGAGCCGGGCGATGGATGCGAAGGTCATGGCCGTCGGCGCCACCGCCTCGGAGCCGACCGCCGCGATGCGCGGGCGAATGACGCTGACGAGGGCGAAGATGGAAGAGAGGAGCAGCGCCGCGCAGACGACGTAGAGCACGACGAGGACGGCCGCCAGCCCCTGGCCCCACGGGCCGGAGGTGGCGAACTGCCGCAGCGCGTACGCGCTCGGGGGGACGCCGATGAACGCCGCGCCGAAGAGGGCGAGCGCGATCCGCAGCATGAACACGGCCTTGCTGTCGCCCAGGCGGATCAGATCGAACTGCGCCTTGAGCTGCCCCCGCGCGAAGTCCAGGCGGTCGAGCCCGTGCGGTCCCCACGGCCGCGAAGGCTCCTCGGCAACCTGCTCTTCCTCGCCCCGCGCGATCGGTGCTCCCATGGTCAGCCGAGCAGCACCTTGCCATAGTCGGCACGAAGCTTCGACTTCAGGAACTTCCCGGTCGAGTTTCGGGGCACCTCCTTCATGAAGACGAACGCGTCCGGGAGCCAATACTTCGGGAAATGCGGCGCGAGATGCGCGCGGAGCTCCTCCTCCGTCGTCGCGACGCCGGGGCGGACCACCACGGCCGCGACGGGCCGCTCGTCCCACTTCGGGTGCTCGCCGGCGAAGACGGCCGCCTCGAGGACCGCAGGGTGGGCCATGAGCGCGTTCTCGAGCGCGACGCTGCTGATCCACTCCCCCCCCGACTTGATGACGTCCTTCGCTCGGTCCGTGATGCGCACGTACCCCTCGGCGTCGATGGTGACGACGTCGCCCGTCTTGAACCAACCGTCGGCCGTGAAGCGGTCCGCCCCTTCGTCGCCCACATAGGACGAGGCCACCCAGGGTCCGCGCACCTCGAGCTCACCCATGGAGGCGCCGTCCCAGGGAAGGATTCGGCCTCCGTCGTCGACGTGGCGCGTCTCCACGAAGGCCGCGGGGATCCCTTGCGAGGTGCGCGCCGCGAAGGCGGCCTCCTCGCCCCTCCGCTCGACCGTGCGCGTGACGCGGGCGAGCGTCCCGAGCGGGTTCGTCTCGGTCATGCCCCACGCGTGCGTGACCGCCAGCCCGTGGCGCTCCGCGAAGCCCCGAATCATCGCCGGAGGAGCGGCGGACCCGCCGATGAGCATCGTCCGCATCCTCGAGAGATCCCAGCGCTTCGGCTGCGCGTCGAGCTTCGCCAGGATGCCCGTCCAGATCGTCGGGACACCGGCGGCGAACGTGACCTGCTGGGCCTCCATGAGATCGAGGATCGACTCCGGGTCGAGGTTCGGTCCAGGCATGACGATGTCCGCGCCGTTCGCGAACGCGGCATAAGGGAGCCCCCAAGCCGCCGCGTGGAACATGGGCACGACGGGCAGAACCACGTCGTCGCAGCCGAGCCCCAGGTTGTCACGCATCGAGGCGACCAGCGCGTGGAGCACGGTCGAGCGGTGCGAGTAGGCGACGCCCTTCGGGTTGCCCGTCGTGCCGGACGTGTAGCAGATCATCGCCGCGGCCAGCTCGTCGCGGCACGCGAACGGCGAGCCCGCGGGCGCGGCGAACCCGTCGGCGTGAGCGCCCGCGGTCTCCGCGGAGAGGAGCGCCTCGTACACGAGCGCCCCCTCTGGCGGCGCGCCGCCGTCGTCACTCACCACGACCACGCGCTCCACGGTCCGCACCTCAGGGCGGACCTTCTCCCAGAGAGGCCAGAGCGTCCGGTCCACGAGGAGCACCCGGTCCGCGGCGTGGTTCACGATGTAGGCGATCTCTCCGGGATGGAGGCGCAGGTTCAGCGTGTGCACGACGGCTCCCATCGCAGGCACCGCGAGGTAGGCCTCCAGATGCTCACGGTGGTTCCACGCGAGTGTGGCCACGCGATCCCCCGGACCGACACCGAGCCGCCCCAGCGCCCGCGCCAGCCGCTCGGCGCGCGCGTACGTCTCGCGGTAGGACTGCCGCGACACCGCCTTGTCCGGCCGCCGCGTGACGACGGAGGCGTCGCCGTGGATGGCTCGCCCGCGCTCGAGCAAGTGCGCGATCGAGAGGGGGAACTGCATCATGCGCCCGTCCATGGTCACCTCGCGGCCAGGGTACACCGGGCCGCGCCACGGGTCGCGACCCCGAAGGCGTGTCGTGTCGTGAGCCGCGGCTCTCCGCGCCCCGGAGCCACACGCGCTCCGGCCGTCAGCTGGCGACGATCTCGAACGATGAGGCGCTCGGGCCCACCTTCACCCAGAGGCTCTTCTCGGCTGGATCGTAGAACCAGCCCGAAGGCGCGGCGTCCAGGCCGGCGCGGTCGACCACGTCCGGAAGCGCGGCGCCGTCGAGGGCTACCCCGGTCGGCGCGAGCTCGGCGCGTACCCGGAACAGCACCGGCGTCAGCGCGCGTGTCATGGACACCCGCGCTCCGACACCGGCGCTCGCGGCGATGGTGGTCGGCGCGTCGTCGGCGTCCACGAGCGCGAAGCTCGTCTCTGCGGCCGCGGGAAAGACCAGCACCGTGAGCGCCCCCGCCGACGCCGCCGTGCCGAGGCCGTTGGTGTCGTCGACCACCTCCAGCGGCACGATGGCGCCCTCCCGGAGGTAGATCGGGATGCGCGATGGATCCGCCGGCGTCACGTCCGTGAGCACGGTGCCTGGATCCACGGGGTCGGCGCCTGGCGAGTAGAAATCCAGGTAGCGAGCGTCGAGCGGGATCTCCACGTCGCGAGAGCCCGAGCCGTCGAGCATGGGCGCGACGAGGAACGCGCCGCCGAGGAGGTACCGATAGTCCCCGGCCCACTCGGACTCGAGCCCGAGCGGCTCGATCATCCGCACCGGCCCGCCCGCGTACGCGCTCTCTGCGACCGAGTAGAAGAACGGCACCATCGCGTCGTGGAGCTTCGACCAGTACCGGTACGCAGGGACAATCTCGACCGAGCCCTCCGGGAACGTCCACGGCGTCACGTTCGCGCGCCCGTGGAGCTGCATGAACGGCGTCATCGCGCCGACCGCGGTCCACCGGAGGAACAGGTCCGGATCGAGCGGGATGATCCCCGTGGTGAGGTCCACGTCGTCCTTGTCGAGATACCCGCCGATGTCGCTTCCCACCACGACGTAGCCCGCGGCGGCCGACCGCATGATGTGGTCCAGCGCGTCGGAGAGCCCGATGTCGTCGCGGCGCTGATCCCCGACCCACGCCGTGGGCGCGTGCTCGGGCCGCGCGAAGAAGCGCCCCTCGAAGCCGTAGCTCCGATCGTACGGGCGCACCATCATCACCACCTCCTCCGTGCCGCGCACGGCGGCGCCGTACGCGTAGAAGTCCTCGTAGTACTTCTCCGAGTACTCCTGTAGCGACTTCTCACCCGCGTCGGTCTGGATGGGCTCCACGTCGATGTAGCTCTCGCCGAAGTCCAGCTTGAAGCCGGCGATCCCCATCTCGTAGAGCGGATCTTGGAGGCGGTGCCAGAAGGCCCGCGCGTTCGGATCGAAGAAGTCGATGGCGGAGCCGGTCCCCTTCCACCAGCCGTAGAGCCCGCTGTCGTTCACGAACCAGCCGCACGTCTGCGCCTCCTCGTAGTGCGGGGCGCTGCCCTCGTAGAGATCGCCGCCGGGCTCGAAGTCGATGCTGGCGACGTTGATCATCTGCGTGACCCACAGCACCGTGCGGACGTCACGCGCCCGGAGGTCGGCCACCATCGTCGCGAACTCCGGGTAGCGGGCCGGGTTCGGCACGAACGTGTTGTAGTGGGTCTCCCATGGGCTATCGATGACCACCACGCCGACGGGGATGTCTCGCGCCTCGAAGCCCTCCACGAACGCGTAGGTGTCGGGGCCGTCGGAGATGTCCTTCGAGATCCAGGGGCGGAACGCCCACCGGGGCGTGTGGATGGGGGGCGCCGCCGCCGAGTCCTCGGGCCGCACCTCGGGCGCGCAGGCGTAGGCGCCTGTCGATGAGGACGCGGTCGTCGTGCCCGCTGCGCTCGAGACGGCATCGTCGCCGCAACCGAGTCCGATGAGCGCACACACGGAGGCGGGGAAGGCTCGACGCATCCGCACATGGTAGCCGCGCCGGCGGCGTCGTGGGCATCCGAGTCCCGTTCACCGGCGATCGCGAAGGACTCGCTACCCGCCGGAGCCGTCCGCCGAGCCTTCGGCCACCATCGCCCAGACGGTCTGCTCGAGCGCGGCGACGTTCTCTCGGAGGAGGTGGCGCATCGAGAGCATCGCGACGACCTTCCCCTCCCCGTTCACCACGGGGAGGTGGCGGACGTGGGCGCTGAGCATGAGCTTGAGCGCCACGCGTCGCTCGGCCTCGTGCCCGATCGTCTTCACGGCCGTCGTCATCACCTCCGAGACGCGCGTCGTCTCCGGATCGCGCTTCTTCATCACGACCCTCGTGACCACGTCCCGCTCGGTGAACATCCCGCGCAGCTGCTCGCCCTCGAGGATGACCGTCGCGCTGACGTTGTTGTCGATCATCCCCTGGATCGCCTCCATCACCGTCGCGTCCGGTCCCACTGCGACGAACGGCTTGAGCTCACGCTTCGACAGTGTCCCGGTCATCTGGACCTCCTCTCCGGCGCGACGTTGCGCTCGAGAACTCGCTCGCTCGCCCGCTCCCGGGGTCGCGGAGGCGCAGCGCCCTACGCGCCAAGCCGAGCGAGCCTGCTCTCCCAACCACCATGGCAAGCCATGGGAATCCTTTCATGGTCCCCGCCTGGTGGGAAGCGCTCGCGACCGGCCGCTCCCGGGGGCAGCCCCGCCGGCGCACGCGCGCCTCCGGGTCACGTGGCGCTCCCTCCGGTGTTGGCAGGGGACAGCGGAAACATCGGCGAGCCGGAGTCGCACCTCGGTACTCTTCGACGTCATGGACCTGGACGCCGTTCGCCTGGCCGAGGCCGTCGTCGCTCGCGACTGGACCTGGTCTCCCGGAGAAATCGCGGCCGCGCTGGCGGGGCTCGGGTTCGGGCCCGCCCGTTCCATCCCCGACGCGTTCGAGCACGTGGGCCCGACAGGGAGCGTCGCGACGGCCCGACTCGGGGACGACGGCGCCGACCCGGGCCGCGTCGAGTCCGTGTGCGTCGTCCTGGCCGAGGGAGACGACGCGGAGGCGTCGTTCGAGGCGACGGAGGCGTCCCTCCGAGCGAAGCTCGGCCCCGAGGCCTTCCGCGGACAGCCGAGCGACGGGCGCGAGTGGGGTTCGTGGGCGGATCTCGTCACGCTCTGGGAGACCGCCACCGCCCTGGTGATGCTCCAATACCGGCAGGACGACACCGAGCTGCCGCCCGTCGTGGCGCTCGTCTGGACGCCTCCCGGGACCTTCGCCTACGAGCGACCGCGGCCGCCGACCCCGCGGCCGCCCGCGCGGCAGGACCCCGACGGGACGCTGGGGCCGGGCAGCCGGCTCCGGATCGCCACGCGCAACGGGCGCGTGCACGAGGGCCCCCCCCTCGAGATCGTCCGGTCGATGCAGCAGCACCCCACGAGCGACGCCCGCCTGACCGTCCCGCAGTACGTCGCGGCCGTGGTCGCCAGCGCCCTGCGGAGCGAGGACCTCGAGCTCCGCGTGACGGGCGACGACGACGAAGCGCTGTCGACCTCGCTCGTCCAAGAGCTCCTGAGGACAGGGGCCGCGCGTCGCGCTTAGAGCGGTCGCGCACCTCGCCGAGCCTCGCCGAGAGGAAGGGCGGCAGCGAGGTCGAATCCATGACAGCATCGTCGTGGCTATGGGCGGAGGCCGACTCTCTCATCCTGCGAGTCCCCTCGAGCCATCACCCCAAGAAGAGTTGGCCTTCGCGCCTCGCTCGACCTCGGCGATCTTGGTCCTGGTTGGGCTCGGCTGTGGCGACTCCATCGAGGCACCTCGGCCGGATCCAGGGCCGATCACGACGCTCGCGGGCCCCGCAGCCTCGACGCCTGCGCCCGCCGTGAGCGCGAGCGCTACGGCTGCGGACCCGAGCACGCCGATCGCTGCCGCCGCCCGCACGCCCCTCGCGTGTGGGGACAACTTCGGCTGCGCGATCTCGGACGGAAGGGTCCATTGCTGGGGCCACAACGACTTCGGTCAGCTCGGGATCGGCACGGAGAGCAACGCCTTCCATCCACCCGCGGTCGTCCCGAGCCTGTCCGCCGCGTCCCTCAGCGCCGGAGACAAGCACGTCTGCGCGCTCGACACGGCAGGCCAGGTGCTGTGCTGGGGGCTCGGCGCGTGGGGCGAGCTCGGGGACGGCAGCAAGACGATCGCCGACGGGGAGATCCTGCGCGCCACGGTACGGGCTCCGCTCGTCGTGCGCGGGCTGCCGTCCCGCGCGGTCGCGATCGACGCTGGCGTGCGCCACACCTGCGCCGCGCTCGACTCCGGGCAAGTGTTCTGTTGGGGCGCCAACGGACGAGGGCAGCTCGGGGCGACGGGGCCCGACCGCTCCACGCCCGCGGTCGTGCCGGGCGTCGAAGGCGCCGTCGAGCTCGCGGGTGGAGCGGCGCACACGTGCGCGCGCCGCGCCGATGGCGTGGTCAAATGCTGGGGCGAAGGGGGCGGTCCGGCGCCGGTGCCCGGGCTGTGCGCCACCCAGATCACCGCGGGCAGTGGGTTCGGCTGTGCGATCGACTGCAGCGGAGCGCTCGTCTGCTGGGGCGCGGTGCCTGGTCGCGGCCATGACGGGCCTCGCACGCTCGGCCCCGTGCCGGGCGCCTCTCGGGCGTTCGCCGAGGTCCGCGCGGGCTACTTCCACGTGTGCGCGAGGACGAAGGCCGACAAGCTGGTGTGCTGGGGCAGCAACGCGTCGGGGCAGCTCGGGCGCCCCAACCGGGAGGCGATCGACATCATCGACTCCGACGCCCTCGAGGTCACGGGCGCCCCGGCGGGCCTCGAGCAGCTCTGCGCCTCGGGCATCCTCGCCCGCACCGATGCGCGGCACCGGCCCGCGGCAGCGACGTGGATCAGCACCGGGACCACCTGCGCGCGCCACGCGGGCGGCGTCACGTGCTGGGGGGAGCCGCGGCCCAACCAGGCCCCGCAGACGCACCGGATCCCGCGCTGAGCGCTTCGGCGTGGGCGAGCACGTCGCCTACCGGCCTTCGTCGAAGGTCTCTCGCCCTTCGCGTTCGGGCCGTTTTCCTCGGCGAATCGGAGGGTTGGTCGGGGAGGTGGGATTTGAACCCACGACAACGAGCACCCAAAGCTCGTGCACTACCGGACTGTGCGACTCCCCGGTGAGAAGCGAGGAAACCCTAGCACGTCCTTGCCGGGCGAGGAGCCCTCTGCGAGGTTCCGAGCGTGGACCTCTCGCCTCTCCTCGACGCGATGGGCGTGGCCAGCCCCCCGCGACCGAGGGCGCTGCAGCGAGCGCTCTCGCGAGCGCTCACGCGGCACGCCGAGCACGAAGGACCTGCAGGCGACCTCGAGGTGCTCGCCCCGTGCGGGTGCCTCGGGGTGATGCTCGCGAGCTGGCTCGCGGAGGGGCGCGCACCGCTCGCCGCCGCCGGCGACGAGGAGGGGGCGCGCGTCGACCCGGCGCTCCCGCCGGTCACCGACGCGCACGTGCACGTGTTCCCCGACCCTCTCTTCGCGGCCATCTGGCGCTGGTTCGAGCGCTACGGCTGGCCGGTCCGCTACCAGCTCCGCGCGCCCGAGGTCGTCTCGTTCCTCCTCGCGCGGGGCGTGTCGCGCCTCGTCCTCCTGCACTACGCGCACAAGCCCGGCATCGCCAGACAGATGAACGCGTTCGTGGCGGACCTCACCCGGAGCCATCCGGGGCTCGTCGGCCTCGCGACGGTCCTCCCCGGGGAGCCCGACGCGGTCCACGTCGTCGAGGAGGCTGCGCGCCTCGGCCTTCGAGGCGTGAAGCTCCATTGCCACGTGCAGAGCTTCGCCCCGGACGCGGATGCCGCGGCGCCCGTGTTCGACGCCGCCGCCCGCCTCTCGCTCCCCGTGGTGATCCACGCGGGGCGCGAGCCCAAAAGCCCTGCGTACCCCGTCGACACCTACGCCGTATGCGCCGCCGAGCGTGTGGAGCGGGTGCTCACCACCTGGCCGTCGCTGCGCCTCTGCGTCCCGCACTTCGGGGCAGACGAGATCGACGCGTACGAGCGGCTCGTCGAGCGACACGCCAACCTCTACCTGGACACCACAATGATCCTCGGAGGCCTGTTCCCCGTGGAAGAGCCGCGCCTCTTGCGGGCGCGCCCCGACCGGGTCCTCTTCGGGACGGACTTCCCGAACCTGCCCTACGCCTGGGACCGCGAGCTCGTCGCGCTCACGCGGCTCGGCCTGTCGGACGAGGACCTCGCGCGCGTGCTCTCGGGAACCGCGGCCGAGCTCTTCCCCGCGGCCGCTCAAGGATCGGCGCAGCAGCGGAACCCGGTCGAGTAGTCCCAGTGCGACACGCCGTGCGCCGTGGTGGCGTAGAGGCAGCCGGCTCCGTTGAGTGCCGTGTCGACGTAGAAACCGCCCCGGAACGTCCCGCTCGGATCATCGGTCCACTCGTGGAGGTTGCCGACCATGTCGAACACGCCCTCGTCGGTCACGCAGCCTCCGTTCTCTCCCGTCGTGTCGAGCCCGTCCTCGAGCTGGTTGAGGCACGGGTGCCCGAGCTCGCTCCAGATCCACGGATCGGTGGTCATGAAGTACTCGATGGCTGGGTGCTCGGCGCGGTGGTCGTTGCAGGTCCCGAGGAGAAGCTCGTCGCCGTACGGGTAGGTGGACTGCGCCGGCCCTTGGCACGCGCGTAGCCACTCCGCGTCGGTGCAGAGGCGCTTGCCGGACGCGAGGCACGCCTCCTCGGCGGTGATCTGATCCACGTAGCCCTGGGGGACGGCGCCCTCCACCGAGAGGGCCATGACCGCGGTCATGCCCGGCCAGAAATACGGCGACACCGGGCCGCCGTCCGGGTACGTGACGAGCGACGCTTCGAAGCGATCGACGCAGAAGTCCTCGATCCGCACCATCCCCGGTGGGCATCCCCCGGTCCCGGGCGCCTCCGCCAGCCCGGCGTTCGGCCAAGGGTGTGCGTCGGGATCGCACGTTCCCGGAGGGATCGGGGTGCAGCACTGGATGTCCGACGGGCCCTCGCAGAAGCCGGGCACCGGCGCCCAGTCGGCGAGGATGCACTCGCCGACCGGCACGCAGACCCCCTCGCGGCCGTTCGCGACGCAGGGCTCACCCATGAGCGCCGCGCCGCCCGTCCCCTGCCCTCCGCCGCCGCCGCTCCCCACGACCCCCGCGGTCTCCGACCCGCCCGGGCCGAGCGCCCCGGCCCCCGCGCCCCCACCGCCCTCCTCCCCGTCGACGGGAGCCGCGGAGGCGAGCCCACACCCGGCCGCGAGGAGCGCCACGCACGCTGCCAGTCGGAGCCGCGCCACGAGGGAGCCATCTCACCGGCCGCCCAAGGCCGCAACCCGCGCCTCGCGCCCGCGAGCCCGGGAGCGGCCGGGGCGAGAGCGAGCGGCATATTGACTACGGGTCAACAGCCCCCCACACTCTCCCCACCGCCATGACGACCGACGTCGAAGTCTTGATCGTGGGCGCCGGCTTCTCCGGCCTGGGCATGGCCATCCAGCTCGACAAGGCGGGCATCCGGGACTTCCTCATCCTCGAGCGGGACGCCGAGGTCGGCGGCACCTGGTGGGCCAACCAGTACCCGGGGTGCGCCTGCGACGTGGAGTCGCACCTCTATTCGTTCTCGTTCGAGCTGAACCCGAGCTGGTCTCACGTGTTCGCCCGCCAGCCGGAGATCCTCGCGTACCTCAAGCACGTCGCGGACAAGTACGCGCTCCGCTCACGGATCCGCTTCGGCACGGCCGCGACCAGCGCGATCTTCGACGAACGCGAAGGGACCTGGGAGGTGACGACCCAGACCGGCGACACGATCCGCGCCCGCGCGCTCGTCTCCTGCGCCGGCGGGCTGAGCCAGCCCGGCACGCCCGACATCCCCGGGCTCGGCTCCTTCCAGGGCGCCATGTTCCACTCGGCGCGGTGGGACCACTCGCTCTCGCTCGAGGGCAAGCGCGTGGGCATCATCGGCACCGGCGCGAGCGCCATCCAGATCGTCCCCGAGGTCGCGCCGAAGGTCGCCTCGCTCACCGTGTTCCAGCGGACGCCACCTTGGATCGTGCCTCGCTTCGACCGCGTGATAAGCCCGCGGGAGAAGCGCCTCTACGCGGCCGCGCCGGCGCTGCAGTGGCTGGTGCGCGCCGCCTACTACTGGCGCCGCGAGCTCCTCATCGGCCCCGCCATCATCCGTCGCGGGCGCATGACCCAGCTCCTCGAGCGCCTCGCGCGGACCCACCTCGAGCGGAGCGTCCCCGACCCGGCCCTCCGGGCGAAGCTCCTCCCGAGCTACGTCATCGGCTGCAAGCGCATCCTGATCTCGAACGACTACTACCCTGCGATCCAGCGAGACAACGTCTCGCTCGTCACGACGCCCCTCGACGGCGTCGTGCCCGAGGGCGTCCGGACGAAGGACGGCGTCACCCATGCGTTCGACGCGATCGTCCTCGCCACCGGCTTCGACGCCTCCGACCAGGCCGTGCGCTTCGACGTGCGCGGGCTCGGGGGCCGGCTGCTGCGCGAGGCGTGGAGCGGCGGCATGGAGGCGTACCTCGGCACGACGGTGGCTGGCTTCCCGAACCTCTTCATGATCCCCGGGCCGAACATCGGCGGCGGACACAACTCCCTCGTGTTCATGCTCGAGGCGCAGATCCACTACGCCCTGCAAGCGATCCGGATCCTGCACGGACGCAGGGCGCGCTATCTGGACGTCCGCCCCGGTGTGCAGGCGCGGTACAACGCCGGCCTCGCGCGGAAGTTCGAGGACACCGTGTGGGCGTCCGGCTGCAGGAGCTGGTACCAGAACAAGGACGGACGCCAGACGGTGCTCCTGCCGGAGCTCACGTACCCGTTCTACCTGCGGACGCGCCGCTTCGACGAGGAGAGCTACGACGTCGCGGCGTTCGACCACGCGCGCGCGCGAAAGGGCAACGGGTCCGCCGTCAGCGCTCCTCGCTCTCCCTGACCTGGCCGGCTCCAGGTCCGGACCTGCGGCGGGCAAGTCCGTCGCGCTCGCCGCCTACAGGTGCGCGCGGAACATCGCCAACATGCGCTGCCACGCCGCCTCGGCTTGGGCCTCGTCGTAGACGGGCGAGTCGATGGTGCACCACCCGTGCTGCGCCGGGTAGACGGTGATCTCCGCGGTGCGCTTCGCCGCGTCCGCCGCCTCTCGCAGCCTCGTCTTGGTCTGCGGCTCCTTCTCGTCGTCGTTCTGGGCGATCGCGACGAGGAGGGCCGCGGAGATCTTCGCGATCGTCAGGTGGGGGCTGTCGTCCGTCTCGTTCACCAGGTTCCCGCCGTGGAACGAGGCGATGGCCCCGACGCGCGCCGGCGCAGCGGCCGCGGTCCGAAACGTGAAGGGCCCGCCCATGCAGTACCCGGCGCTCCCGACCTTCTTGGCCGTGTCGACCTCGGCCTGCCGATCCAGCCACGCGATCCACGCGGCCGCGTCACGCGTCGTGCCCGCCGGCGTGATCGCCTCGATCATCGGCTTGAGCTTCGCCTTCCCCTCGTCGGTGCGCCACTCCGCGAAGGTGCTCAGCACCGGCGCTCGACTCGATCGGTAGTACTGGTTGACCGCGAGCACCGCGTAGCCTTCCTTCGCCAGCCTCGTCGCCATCGTGCGGTAGGCGTCGCGGAGGCCCGCGACGTCCGGCCACAGCACGACCGCCGGGTGCCTCCCGCGCGCCGGCGCGACGAAGAAGCCGTCCGCCTCTCCATCCGGCGTCTTGGTCCCGACGTCCCGCGAGACGGTGTCGGCGCCTTCCGAGGTGGCGCTCGTCGCAGCGCTCGCCCTCGGGCCCCCGGACCCGCTCGCCTCGCCGCGAGGCTCGGCCGCGCAGCCCGAGATCGCGGCGAGCGCGGCGGCGCTCGCCCCGAGGACGCCCAGCTCCCTCCGCGTCAGGGCGCGCTCCGCCAACCAAACTCGCATCTCGGACTCGGTGTCGTCGTCGCACATGGCAGCGCTCCTCGCTGGCGTTCCCGTTCGTTCGGACACGGTAGCGCAAGGGCGGGCGGTCGACGCGCGATCCCGCCCGCCGGCGGCCCGGCGTGCGCTTCAGTGCGCCTCGATCTCCAGGACCGGCGGCTCTCCCTCCGCCTGCGCCCGGCTGGGAGCGTCGGGGTCGCGCATCGGCGCCGGAGATCCGCGCAGCGGGATCTCCGACAGCCCGACGTCCAGATCCTCGTCGCTGAGCCGCTTCACCTTGTTCGCGTGCTTCATGAGCGTGCGAAGGTTCCGCAGCCAGCCCGGAGAGAGCGCTCCCGCTTGACCGAAGTGGCCGACGCGCGGCGCAGGCAGGATGGACGCCAAGTAGAACGCCTGCGTCACCGTCAGGCGCGAGGGCGAGGTCCGAAAGTAGTGCTCGGCCGCCGCCTCGACGCCATAGACCTTCGGCCCGAACTCCACCACGTTGAGGTAGAGTTCCATCATTTGCTCCTTGGTGAGCTCCTGCTCCAGATACATGGTGAGGAACGCCTCCTCGATCTTCCTGGAGAGCCGCTTGTCCCGGGAGAGGTAGAGGTTCTTCGCGAGCTGCATGCTGATGGTGCTCGCCCCCCGCACGAACTTCCGCTGCCGGATGTTCTCCCGGATGCTGTTGCGGATCGCCTCGTGGTCGAAGCCCTCGTGCCGATGGAAGCGCCCGTCCTCGCAGGTCATGACGGCCGGCTCCATGAAGCGCGAGATGGCGTTGTACGAGACCCAGCGGCCCGTACCAGGCCCCGTCTCGAGCTCCAGCGCCTTCTCCCCCTCCGGGGCGTACACGTTCAGCTTGAACGCCTTCTTGAACCGCGCCGCTTCGATCGCCGGCGGCACGTCGGTGACGCGGCACGAGCTCGCGAGGTCGTACCGGACGTCGAAATCGCGGTCGAGCGTCTGGGTGTCGACGCGCGCCGTCCCCTTGAGGGAGAAGGAGCCCGCGAGGCGCATGCCCTGGATCGTGGGCAAGAGGCCCGCCGGCGCAGCGTCCAGCAGCGCCTGGCACGGGACCAGCGGCACCTCGTAGCGCGCGTCCAGCCTGTAGCGCGGCAGGACGGTCGGGTTCTTCGCCGGCTCGCGCGCCAGCTCCAGGCTGGCCAGCAGGCGCACCGTCCCGATCTCGATCTCGCCGCCCTGGACCGTCACGTTGCTCCGATCGAGCGCGGCCCGCACCCTCCCTCGAAAGGACGCCTTCAGCCCCCGCACCGGCTCCTTCGCCAGCTCGTCCACGTGGAGCCCTAGGCCGGAGACGCTCGCTTCGCCGTCGAACGACCCCACCTCTCCGTGCTCGTCGACCTCGACGCGAGCGTTCACGCGGAGCGAAGCCGCCGAGGGATCGACGATGCGCAGGTCGCCTTCGCGCACCCCGAGCGTCGCGAGCGCGATCGGCCCGCCACGGACCTCCACGCCGAAGGGCTCGCCTGCCACGGGGAGCTTCGTCCGAACCACCAGCCCCTCGGAGCTCGCCGGGTCCACCGCGCTCGCGCCCGCCAGGTACTCGAGGTGGGTGCGGCCAGCCTCGCGTCGGAGCCGCAGCGTGGCGGGCCCCACCGCGAGCGTCTCCCCGCCGCGCTTCACCTCCGCGCGGACCCCCTCCAGCTCCACGCGCGCCGCGGCTCCGAGCGCCCGCGAGAGGTCCGCGTCGAGCCGGGCGATGGCGCGGCGGGCGAGGCCTACCTTCGCGCTGCGCGCCTCTGGGCCGTCCCCGCTCGACGGGACGCCCCCGGCCGCTCCGCCGAGATCGACCGCCAGCACGAGCGCGCTCGCTCGGAGGTCGGTCACCCGCCAGCCGTCGTCGGATCGCTCCACCGAGACCGAGCCCCCCTCGACCTCGGCGCGAGCGATCTGGGAGGTCACCTTCCCGGACGAAGCCTCGACCTTCCACCCGGCGCCGGTCCGCGCCGCCGAGACGCCGGTGGCCACGACCCCGAGACCGTCCGAGCTGTGCCGGATCTCGAGACCAGACAGCTCGAGGTCCGTCCCCACGCCCTTCGCGTCCGACTCTCCGTCGGCGTCCACCTTGGGCATCGCGGCGCGGGCCCGCTCCGCCTGTGCGAGCAGGTCGTCGAGGCTCCCGGAGAGCTCGACGCGTCCCCCCTGAACGACGACCCTTCTCGGGCTCCCCAGTCCGACCCGGACCTCGTCCAGCGCGACCGTCGCGCCCGGCACCTCGGGGTGACGCAGCGCGACACCGCGCAGCTCTACGCCGCCCCAGGTCGGTACGACCCAGTCGATCTCCACCTCCGCGCCGTACCGCGCCGCCGCCGTTCGGGCGCGATCACGGACCAACCGCGGGAAGCCGAAGGCGGCTCCAGCGACCACGAGCAGGAGGACGACGGCCAGGGTCCGCCACCGAAGGAGCCTCTTCACCTCGCGCACATGGTAGCAACGCCCGCCGCGGTCGGCGTCGTTCTCGGCGGATGCCTTTTTCGGAGCGCCCTGACGCTCCCCGACCCGCCTCGGGCGTCACATGCGAAGCACGGCGCTCCCCCAGGACACGCCCGCCCCGAGCGCGCAAGCGAGCACCGTGTCGCCAGGGCGCACCTTGCCCGAGCGGACGCTCTCGTCGAGAAGGATCGGGATGCTGGCGCTGGAGGTGTTGCCGACCCGATCGATGTTGACGAGCATCTTCTCGCGCGGGACGCCGAGCTTCGAGACCGCGAGATCGATGATGCGGAGGTTCGCCTGGTGCGGGCAGATCCAGTCGAGGTCGGCGCCCGTCATGCCGAGGTCGTCGAGCGCCGCCTGGCTGGATCCGTGGAGGTTCTTCACCGCCACCTTGAAGATGTCTTGCCCGCGCATGTGGACCTTGTGGAGGTTCTTCTGGATGGTCTCTCGCGACGGCGGGTGGGCGCTCCCGCCCCCCGGGATCGTGAGCGACGCGGCGAGCGAGCCATCCGAACGCATCTTGGTCGAGAGGATCCCGCGAGCCTTCCCGCGCGCGCGGGCGCCCTCCGCCGGGCCCACGACCGCGGCGCCGGCGCCGTCCCCAAAGAGCACGCAGGTCGTTCGGTCGGTCCAGTCCACGACCCGCGAGAGCAGCTCTACCCCGACGACGAGGACGTGCCGCATCGCTCCGGAGCGCACGAACTGGTCGGCGATCGACAGCCCGAAGACGAACCCTGCGCACGCCGCCGACAGGTCCATCGCGGGGCAAGTGCCAGCGCCGAGCTTCTGCTGAACGAACACCGCCGTGGCCGGCATCGGGCAGTCGGGCGTCACCGTGGCGACCAGGATCATGTCGAGATCCTTGGGGCCGACCTCCGCCATCTCGAGCGCTTGGCGGGCCGCGGCGGTCGCCATGTCGCTGGTCAGCTCGTTCGGCGCCGCGATGCGGCGCTCACGAATCCCGGTCCGCTCCGTGATCCACGCGTCGGACGTCTCGACCATCTTCTCGAGATCGAGGTTCGTCCGGACCATCTCCGGAAGGTAGTGGCCCGTCCCTAGGATGCGTGATGCGGGAGACGTCATGCACGCGGCCGTACCGCGGCATCGCACAACCCGAAAGGTGGAACACACTTGTTGACCGCAAGGTCACGCTTGGCGTGAACGCGCGGCGTCAAGTGACCGACTGGTCCGTCACACTTCGTCGGCGCGCTAGGGCGCGGAACGCCGTCGGGTGCGCGCGGAGCGCAGCCGTCAGTTGCGCGCGAGCTCCTCCTCCGTCCGCTTGATCTCGCTCTTCGCCTCCTCGGCGACCTCCTTCTCCTTGTCCTTGAGGAAGGGCGTGAGCGCCTCCTTGGCGCGGCTCGCGTCACAGGAGCGGAAGAGCCACAGGAACGAGCGCTTGCGCCACGGATCCTCGAGCTTGGGGGCGACCTTGGCCGCGACGTCGAAGGCGCGCTTGTGCACGTCCTTCGGTGTCGTCGACCGCCAGCACAAGCTGCTGAGGGCGTTGCGGACGTCCAGGCCGTCGCGCCCCACGAGCTTCTCCAAGTTGGCGGCGCGCTTCTCGATCTCGGCGATCGTCTCGACGGCCATCCCGTCGCACTTGCTCGTCGCGCCCGCCTCGAGGGCGTCCTCCGCCAGCCCGTCCGCCCGTCCGAGCTGCGCCCTCAGGTGCTCACAGATCTCCTTCGTCGGGCGCGTCCGCCCGTGCGACGAGAGCGACCGCAGAGCGGACCGCTGCACGGTCCTGTCGGGGTCTCGCATGAACTCCTTCGCGAGCTCGAGCGAGAACGCGGTCGGGTTCTGCGGGAGGGCGTACTCGGCGAGCGCGTCACGGAACTCCAGCGAGGGGTGCCGCAGGTAGGCGCGGAGCTCCGTCTTCATGCCCAGCTTCTCGGCGTTGAGGTGGCCGACGAACCGCCCGTAGCTGCGAAGCAGGCGGGTGTCGCGCTCCTTCTCCACGACCGCGAGCAGGCGCTCGGCGCGCTTTCGCTCGGCGAAGAACGTCCGGCCGCTCTGGAAGCCTCGCTCCGCCGCGAGCGTGCGGAGGCGAATGTCGGGATCCTCCAGCATGCTGAGGATGGTGGCGTTTCCGCCCGGGCCTTCGAAGAGGTCCTCGTTCTCGCGCGCCCACTCCTTGAACGCCGGGCACTCCCAGTCGAAGCGCCCGCTCTCGAACTTGCAGTTCTTCGCCGCGGCGGCGAGCTGGACCACGTCGGGATCAGGCGTGTCCGAGTGCGCGACCTGGGCCGCGGGGACCTCTGGACAAGGCGCCGCCGATGCCTGCGCGACGGGCGTGGTGGTCGGCGCGGCGTTCGAGCCGCAACCCCAGAGAGCTGCACCGAGGAGGAGGAGCGCGATGGTTCGCATGTCCGCACGCTAGCCCCGCGGAAAGCGAGTTTCACCCCAAGAACGCCCGGTCGCGTCGAAGCGCCGCCGCCGCCACGCTCCGAGCTCGTTTTCTCGGGGGAGGACACGCTTCGGTGCCGTCCTCCGGAGATGGGGCTCAAGAGCCCCTCGAACGCTGCTCAGACGATCGGGGCGTGTTCCGATCGACGCGGCCAGGGGGTCTGTTGCACCATCCCGACGTGCGGAACCGTCGGCTCCAACGAGCACGGGTGGGTGGACGAGAGGCCCTCGCCGCGTGGCCGCGCTCGCCGGGCGCGCGGACGGCGCTCCGCGCCGGCCTCGTCGCCGCCATCACGCTCGGCTGCGGCCCGGGCGATGGGGCGGGCGAGGGCAGCGCCGCGGAGCCGGCCGCGCCGAGCTCCGCCCCCGCCGATCTCCCGCCGTCGAACCTCCCGCCCCACGTGGAGCGTCATTTCCGCTTCGCCCAGGCCGAGCGGGCGCCCGCGGCCCCACCGAGCCGCTTCGCCGCCGAGCTGCCGGCTGGCCTCGACGGGGCCTACCCGGAGGATCCCGCCGCTCCGCCTCGCGCCTACGTCGAGGCCCTCCTCTGTGCGCGAGATCCGGACATGACGACGCGCCTCGTCGACGCGGTGAGGCGCGCGAGGGCCAGCGGCGTTCCTGCGGTGCGCGTCACCCAGGCGGTCGCGCGCCTCGGGGGCGAGTGCGTGACCGACGCGAGGTACTGCGGTGCCGCCGAGAAGCTCGCGGTCTCGGGCGACGACGCCAGCCGGCTCGCTGGCGCGAGCCTGCTGGCGGAGTGCGGTCGTCCCGAGGATGCGGAGCTCTTCGATCGGCGCGACGTCTCGGCGCTCGCCGTGTTTCACTACCTCGCCGCGCGCCGTCGAGGCCCCACGAAGCCGCTGTTCACGGAGCGCGCGGGTCGGGCGGCGCTCGATCTCGCGGCGAACCTCGACGACCCGAGGGAGCTGCGCTTGGCCGCCGCCACGCTGGCGAGCTTCGCCGACCGCAACGCAGCCAGAGCGCTGCTCGCGATGCACGCGGTCGCCCCGCGCCATCGCCACCAGATCGCGATCGCCGCGATGGAGTCCCGCGATCCCGAGCTGCGCGCGCTCGCCCGCGAGGCCTGCGAGCGCCACCGCTCGGACCCCCTCTGCGCCCGCCCCGGCGGCGCCCGGCTCAGCCTGCCTTCGCCGGAGCGCGAGGCGCTCAAGCACCCCGAGCGCCTGCCCCTCGCGCGCGTCGCGCGGCTCGCCAAGGATCCCAACCTCCGCCGGACCCTCCGGCCCAAGCTCGCCGCGTGCGCCCGGCAGCGCGTGACGGCGTACGCTTGCACGCTTCGCTTGCAGTTCTTCGATCGTGAGGCCGCCTCCGAGCTGGCGAAGAAGCTCGCTCGGAGGGACGCGTTCGGGGAGCGAGAGGAGCTCGCGGCGCTCGCCAAGTTCCCGCGTGACGGGGCCCTCCGCGCCCACGTGGAGCGCCTTGGGTTCCGGACGTCGAGCGCCGCGAGCGCGGCGACGACGGCGCGGGAGCTCCTCGCGGGGGGCGGGCACGTCGTCACCTTCGACGTCGAGACGGACCGGTCGCCGAACCAGCACGACGTCGTGTTGCACCGCCTCGCACGCGCGGGCGGGCCCGAGCTCGCGGCCGCGCTCTTCGAAGAGCGCCCGCCTCGCGGAGGTGGCCCTGCCGAGTACGAGCTCTGCGGCTACGCGAGGGGGGAGCGCTGGTGCGCCCGAGGCAGGGACCTCGGGGACTTCTACGACGTCGACGCCGTGGTTGGCCTCCTCAACGCGATGTCACGCGACGCAGGCGCCATCGCGCGCTTCGTGGCGCTCGCGACCGCGGACGAGGCAGTCAGCGTCGTCACCGGACCGGCCGCCGGCATCGCCGCCCTCGTCGACGAGGGCCTGCTCGAGCTCGGCTCCTCGGATGACGTAGTCGCCCGCGCCCGGAGGGCCGACCGCCGCCCGTTCGAAGCCGACCCCGCCGCGGACAAAAAAGAGAAGGCTCGAGGCGTGTGCCTCGAGCCTTCGAAGTAGATCCCGGCAGCGTCCTACTCTCCCACTGAGTCTCC
>CAZBJI010000113.1:0-26547 GCA_964492175.1 uncultured Polyangiaceae bacterium
GCCGCCGCGTCGGCGTCGGCTGCCGGGTCGGCGTCGAGCGATCCGGCCGCGCCCCCCCCACCGTGCCCGGAGGGCATGGCCCTGGTCGGGCGCTTCTGCGTCGATCGCTACGAGGCCTCGCTGGTCGTCGTCGGCGACGGCGGGGATCGGACGCCCCACCCCCACCACCTGGTGCTGGAGAAGGGCGTGAAGTACGCGGCCGAGAGCAAGGAGGGCGTCTACCCTCAGGGCTACATCAGCCGCGTGCAGGCCAAGGCGGCGTGTGAGGCGTCTGGCAAGCGGCTCTGCTCGCGCGCGGAGTGGCAGCGCGCGTGCAAGGGGAAGGGGTGGATGCGCTACCCGTACGCCAACAGCGCCGTGCGAGGCACCTGCAACAGCGGCAAGCTCCACCTGCTCCGAGAGAAGTTCGGCGACAAGCCGAAGGGAGGCTGGAAGTACGACGAGCACTTCAACAGCCCAGACCTCAACCGAGAGCCAGGCTACCTCGCCAAGTCGGGCGCGCACCCGGGCTGCGTCAGCGAGCTGGGGGTCTACGACATGGTGGGCAGCCTGCACGAGTGGGTGAGCGACACCGTCGACGAGGCCTTCATGGAGCGGCTCGAGGCCGAAGAGGTCGAGCGGCGCGAGCAGCCGTGGCAGGTGGGCAACGGCGCGTTCTTAGGAGGCTTCTTCTCCACGACGAGCGAGCACGGCCCCGGCTGCCTCTACACCACGGTCGCCCACGAGCCGACGTACCACGACTACTCCACGGGCTTTCGGTGCTGCAAGGCGGCCGACCTGCCCAAGCCCGAGAAGAAGCCCGCCGCGTCCCCGCGACCGAAGAAGTAGCGGGACGCAGGCGGACGGCAGGCGCTCCCGTCAATAGTGCGGCGGAGGCTCGTTCGGGGCTGGGTCTTCCACGGACCGGAGCCGACCCTCCAGATCCTTCACGCGCACCTCGAGCTTGTCGCGCTCTCGACGCTCCTCGTACACCGCGGTCGAGAGCTCCGTCACGAGGCGTTCCAGGTGCGTGTAGCGGATCTCGAGGTCGGTGAGGCGGTCGGTCACGATCAGCCTCATACCACCGGCGGGGCACGGGGCGCACCGCGCTGCCCGGGTCTCGACCCGTCGAAAGTTGCCCGGGGTAGGGCAAGGCTCGCACGATGGGACGGCCATGGCCGTCCAAGTCCCCGTCATCGCCCTCTACGCGTCCCTCAACGCCATCCTCAACGTCCACCTCGCGAACCGAGTGTCCTCGGGGCGGCAGAAGGGAAAGGTCAGCGTCGGCGTCGGATCGGACAAGGAGCTCGAGCTGCGGGTGCGCGCCCACGGCAACAACGCAGAGTTCGTCCCCCTCGCCCTGCTCATGCTGCTCATCGCCGAGCTCTGCGGCGGGTCGAGCATGTGGCTGCACGTCCTCGGCGGGACGCTCTTCGTCGCGCGCGTCTTCCACGCCTACGGGTTGCCGCGGCCAGCGCCCAACTTCTTCCGCTTCACGGGCACCGCCCTCACGTGGTTCATCATCCTCGGGACGAGCCTCTGGGTGCTCGTCATGCGGTTTACCGGATGAGCGTCGCGGCGCCGCGAGGGGCCGACCGACCCGCGCTGCGCCAGGTCGGGCTCCGCCTGATCCGCGACGCCGAGCACTACGCCGAGGTCGTCGAGCAGGGCATCCGCCGCGCGCAGGTGAGCGTGTGGATCTCGACCGCCAACCTCAAGGACGTCCACGTCGAGGCCCCGGTCGGCACGCGCGCCCGCGCGCGCGGTCGCTTCGTCAGCCTCTTCGACGAGCTCTCGGACGCGGCGCGCCGCGGACTGGAGGTCCGCGTGCTCTCCGGGGGACCTCCCTCGCGGGTCCTGGCGGCGCGGGTCCGCGCGGCGCGGGTCCGCGCGGGGCGCGGAGACGAGGAGGTGGAGCTCCGGCGCTGCGTCAGGGTGCACCTCAAGGTGATCGCGATCGACGGGGCTCTCCTCTACCTCGGCTCGGCGAACTTCACCGGCGCCGGGCTGGGCGCCAAGTCGGAGGGACGCCGCAACTTCGAGGCGGGCGTCCTCACGACCGACGAGCTCCTGCTCGACGAGATGCAGGCCGAGTTCGACGCGATCTGGTCGGGCAGCCGGTGCGCGGGGTGCAAGCTCCGGGGCGAGTGCCCCAAGCCCATCGACACGCTCTGAGCGCGGCTCACGGGCGGGGAGCGCGCGCCGTGCCGAAGTGGAAGCGCAGCGCAGGGAGGAGCCTCCGCCCCCAGCTCCGCTCGTCGTGGCGCCCCTTCCGATCGGCGCGGAAGTGGATGTGCGCGCCCCGCCGTCGCAGGAGATCGGCCATCTTCCCCGCGCCGTCGAGGATGCGCCCCTCGTGCGCGCCCCCATCGATGTAGACGCGCGTGTGCCGCAGCGAAGCCCCTGCGACGAGGCCGAACATCGCGCCGCGGGCGATGAACAGAGACGGGGACATGACGATGGCCCCGGCGAACAGGTCTGGGCGCCGCACGGCGGCGTAGAGCGCCGCGACGCCGCCCATCGACGAGCCGGCGACCACGGCGCGGCGCGGGTCCGTCGTGATCCGGTGCTCGCCGCGCATGCGCGCGAGGAGCCAGTCGCCGACCCACCCGAGGAGATCCTCCAGGCGTCCGCGGTGCGGCCCGAAGTCGAACGGCGACAGCTCCGAGATCCGGTGCTCGTGGCCGTGGTCGATCGCCACGATGACGGGCGCACGAACGGGCTTGGCGAGGCGCTCGACCGCGCGGTGCGAGTGCCACCCGCCCGCGAAGCTCCCGCGGTCGTCGAAGACGTTCTGACCGTCGAACATGAGCAGGAGCGGCCGATCCTCCGCGGCCGCGCGGCGCGGCACGTACACGCGGACGTTGCGCGCCGGCGCGCTCCCGGGGACGATCTCGTACGGGCCCGTGACCTGGATCACCGCGCCATGGTAGCGCCGCGGCGGCGTGGCGTCGCGCGGACGCCGTGGTAGCCTCGCGGAGGTCGTGCGTCGGCCCACGACCGTCTCGATCGCGCAGTAGCCAGGCGCTCTGGAATGACCGCTCGCCCTCGATTGCCCTGGAGAAGCATGCGACAGAAGATCGGGATCTGCTTGCTCCTCGGGGGCGCGACGCTCGCGGTCGCCGAGGACGCAGCGGCGGAGGTCGTGATCGGCCTCGAGGGGCGGGGCGAGGTGAAGTTCACCGACCCGGTCCGCGGCGGACCGAGCGTGCTCGCGAGCTTGGGCTACGCCTTCGACACCTACCCCGTGCTGGTCCTCCCCGAGGTGACGGCGTCCGGCGCGATCTGGCCCGCGGACCCGCCCTTCTTTCCGGGGCGCTTCGGCGCCGGGATCAGGCTCGGCTTCACGGCCGTGGTCGAGCCGCAGATCTACACCCACGCGGGCTACGGCTTCATCTTCCGCAAGGGCGACGTGTCCCACGGCTTCGCCGTCGATGCCGGCGCCGCTGTCGACTACCGGATCCAGCGCGAGTACACGATCGGCGGGACGCTCGGGTACGAGGGCCTGGTCGCAGGGAAGGCGTCCGCGCACGGCGTGGTGCTCGGTCTGCGCTTCGGGATCTGGCTATGAGAGGGGCGCTCGGGCTCTTCGCGACGGCGCTCCTCTCGACCGTCGGCGCTTGCGCGGGGCCCGAGCCGGCGAGCTCCGGGGCAGGACCCACGCCGGGCCTCTCGTCCGCCGGCCCGGAGCGCGCAGCGTCGGCGGCCGCCACCGCACCGGCGGCGAGCGCCGCGCCGGCGCGGGCCCGCGGCGAGGTCTACCCCTGCGGCGCGCTCACCTGTCGCGACTACGACTCGGCGGCCGCGGCGCTAGGGGCCATCCTGGACGAGTCCAAGCCGCTCATCGTGGCGTTCGGAGAGAGCCACGCGCAGAAGGGCGGCGAGCAGGTCCGCTCCACGACTGCGCGGTTCACCGAAGAGCTCCTGCCGGCGTTCGAAGGGAAGGCGAGCGCGCTGGTGCTCGAGCTCTGGGCCGGCGACTCGAAGTGCGGCAAGGAGAAGGTCAAGGCCGTCGAGCAGAAGCAGAAGGTCGTCACCGAGAAGCAGGCGGAAGGAAACCAGAGCGAGTTCGTGAAGCTCGGCGAGAAGAGCCGGGCGCTCGGCGTGGTGCCCTTCCTGCTCAAGCCGAGCTGCGAGGAGTACGACCGCGTGAAGGCCGCCAAGGACGACGCCGTCCTCGTGATGCTCGACGTCATCACGAGCAACATGAAGGCGAGGGCCACGGCCTTGTTCGAGGAGACGGCGAAGAAGGCCCCCGGCAAGCAGGTCCTGCTCTACGGCGGCGCGCTCCACAACGACGTGGCGCCGAAGAAGGAGCGAGAGGCCTGGAGCTTCGCCGCCGACCTGGACCGCCTCGCGCCTGGGCGCTACGTCGAGGTCGATCTGATCGTCCCCGAGTTCATCAAGGACTCCGAGAGCTGGAAGAGCATGCCCTGGTTCGCGGCGTACGACCGCGGCGCGATGGGGTCCCGCGTGGTCCTGATCACCGTGGCGCCCCGGTCGTACGCGGTCGTCTTCGCCCGCTCGGCGCCCTGATGGCCGGGAGGGAACAAAAGTCCCGTGGTCCGCTCCGTTCTCACGTGGGCCATTGACACCTGGTACGCCCTCGCCGATACGGCTCGCCGCCCGTCGGAACGGGCCATCCTAGGGAGGACCGAATGAAGAGGTCGAACGCTGCGCTGGCGGCATTGTTTGCTGGCGCGCTCACGTGTGGGCTTGGCTGTGGTGATGCTGGCTCGAAGACTGGTGCCAGCGCGGAGCCGGCGAAGAGCGGCGCAGCCGCCTCGACGGGGACCGCCAAGTCGAGCGCCGCAACGGCCAAGAGCTCGGCCGCTCCGGCTGGCGCGAGCGGCGCCCCGAAGGCCGAGGCGGCCGCGGGTGCCACCGCGGACGTCATGAAGTACATGCCGAAGGACTGCGACGAGGGTCGCATCTTCGTCGACCTCGGCAAGCTGATCACCGGCGACGTCGGGTCCAGCCTGGACTCGATCATCGGGATGGCGATGGCCCAGGGCAAGGGCGACGCCAAGAAGCAGGAAGAGGTCATGAAGGTCCTCAAAGAGGGCAAGATCGACCCGATCAAGGACATGAAGCAGCTCGCGATCTGCGCTGCCAAGTCCAAGAAGACCGTCGCCGCCATCGCGATGGACACCAAGGCGGAGAAGCCCGCCGACGTGTTCGCGAAGGCGATCGAGGCCGGCGAGGGCAAGGCCCCGACGAAGGAAGAGAAGGACGGCGTCACCTACCTGAAGAGCGGCAAGGGTGAGGGCGGCATGGCGATCATCGGGAACAACCTGATCCTCATGGCCGACGACACCGCGGCCCTCGAGGCGGCGGCCAAGGGCGCTGACGGAGGCGCGGCCTTCGGCGACGCGAAGAGCCACGTGGTCTGGGCCAAGATGGAGGACAAGACCAAGGCCGAGATCATGCTGAAGGAGGCCGGCTCCGACTATGACCTCAAGGTCGTCGCGAACGCGGGGCCCCAGGGCGCCAAGATGAAGTCGGAGTTCGACAAGATGCTCCCCGAGCTCGACAAGCTCGCGGAGAAGGAGCCGATGCTGAAGCCGCTCCTCCCCATCGCCAAGAACGCGAAGCTCGACGTGCAGGGCGACGTGCTCACGATCACGACCAAGTTCCCGCAGGGGGCGATCGGCAGCTTCCTCAAGGAGGCGGGCAAGAAGGACCCGAAGGACCTGATGAAGGGCCTCAAGTTCTGAGCTCGTCGGTGTGACGGCCCGCCCCGCGGCGGGTCTGACGGGAAGAGGCGCCCCTCGGCGCCTCTTCGCCGTTTTGTGACTCCGTCGTTTTCTCAGGCGTAGGGTCCTGGTCTGATAGGGGTCGCCTGTGACGTCCTCGATCGGTCTCGTCCTCTCCGGCGGCGGCGCGCGCGGCGCCTACGAGGTGGGCGTCCTCAGCCACGTCGCCGAGCACCTCCCGGACCTCCTGGCGCGCGTGCGCGTCGTCACGGGCACCAGCGTAGGCGCAGTGAACGCCGCCTACCTCGCGTCGCACGGCATGACGACGGAGGCCGTACGAGAGCTCGAGGCCCTCTGGAAGAGCCTCGTCATCGACGATCTGGTTGCGCTGGATCGCGCCGGGATCAGCGAGCTCTTGGCCGCGGGTGGAAAGCGCCTCATCGGGCGCCCCGTGAAGAGTCCCCCGATCGGCCTCCTCCGCGTGTCGGGCATCGCGAAGCTCGTCGCGGAGCGGACCGAGTGGCGCGGCCTCCGCCGCGTCGTGCGCAGCGGCCGCCTCGACGCCGTCGGGTTCGCCGCCACCGACGTCTCCACGGGCCGCACGCACTTCTTCGTCGACCACCGGGGCACGCTCAAGCCCCGCTGGGCGCGAGGCGACGACGCCGTGGTCCCCATCCGCACGCAGCTCGGGCCCTCCCACGTCCTCGCGTCCGCGGCCATCCCGATCCTGTTTCCGCCCGTGGAGGTGAGCGGCCGCTGGTACATGGACGGCGGCGTCCGCAACAACACCCCGCTGAGCCCGGCGCTCGGGATGGGCGCGCAGGCGCTCTTCATCATCAGCGTCCGCGCCGACTCCGACGCGCACCTCGCGGCGCCCACCGGGGAGTTCAGCGGCTTCGGCCAGATCGTGGGCAAGGTCCTCGACTCCGTCTTCCTCGACCGCGTGGCGTTCGACCTCGATCGGCTGATGCGCATCAACGACATGCTCCGGGCCATCGAGTCGGTCGGAGGTGAGGCGCTCGCGGATCAGGTGCGCGAGGCGCTGGTGGGGATCGGGCGGCCGCGGTACCGGCGGGTGCGCTTCGCCCACGTCCGCCCGAGTCGCGACCTCGGCGCGCTGGCGGCGCAGCACCTCGACGCGGCGCACGGCGGGCGGCCGTTCAGCTTCGCGCGCGTCTTGCGGGCGCTGTTCCAGGACGACACGGGCACGACTGGCGACGCCGCGAGCTTCCTCCTCTTCGACGGCGGGTACGCCGCCACGCTGGTCGACGAGGGCCGCCGGGACGCCGAGGCCAACCACGCGGCGCTCGAGCGCCTCAGTACGTGAGCTTGGTGCCCACCTGGAGCCAGAGGGGCGCGCCCGGGCGCGCTCCGTAGGGCCTGCGGGACGCGACGTACTCCATGTCGAGCAAGTTCCGCCCCACCGCGTAGAACCGCAGGAACTTCCACGGCTGCGTGTAGACCGAGGCGTCGAGCAGGAAGTGTCGATCCGTGGCTTCGCCCTCCGCTGGCGGCCCGGAGCCCGCCACCTCCCGCAGCTCGTCGACGAAGGTGCCAGCGACGTTCCCGCCCACCAGCTCGTGCTCCAGCCCTATCGACGCCGAGATCTGGTGGGTCGGGACGTAGGGGACGTCGTCGCCCGCCTGGACGTCTCCGAAGATCGGATCCGCGGAGGAGAACGTCGTCTCGAACGTCGCGCGGGTGAACGTGTACGCGAGCCGCGCCGGCAACACGAGGTCGTCCGTGACCTCCGCTTCGACGTCGGCGTACACCTCCAGCCCCCAGATGGACGCCTCGCCGGCGTTGAACTGCTCGTCCACGCCGCCCTGGATGCACCCCGACGAGAACGTGCACACGTTCGAGAGGTTCGAGTACGCGTTGTGGAAGCCGATGGCCTCCACCCGGACCATTCGATCGGGCGCGTAGCGGGCGCCCCACTCGTAGTTGAGGCTCTTCTCCGGCGTAGGGTTCTCGCTCTGCCCTGGAGGGATGGGCGAGAAGCCCTGGTAGACGCCCCCAAGCAGGCCGAAGCCGAGGGGGAGGGCGACGTACGCCCCCGCGCCGGGGAGCAGCACCTGCTGGAGGATGCCCTCCTGCCGACCGTCGAGCCGGTCCTCCAGCCGGCTGCGGATCGACTCGATGCGTCCGCCCGCGGTGATCGTGACCGGGCCCCACGTGCCCGCGTGGATCGCCCACACCGCGAGGGCGAGGGACTCGGCCTCGTTGTCGGCGGTCGTGTCCGTCGGAGCGTCGGTCGGCGTGAGGGAGCTGCCGTCCACGACGAAGCCATCCTGCGTGTGCACGCGCCGGACCGAGTCCTGGTGCACGCGCGCGCCGAGCTCCATCTTGTGCTCTACGGGCCCGGTCTTCGGCCGCCACCCGACCTTGGTCTGGAACCCCTGCGAGACGAACCGCCGATCGTTCGGGCCGATGAGGAGCGTCTCGTCCGACGTCGACGCCGGGATCTGCCCCGTGAGCACGCCGTAGTAGATCGCGTTCCGGGGGCTGTCCGGATCCGAGAGCACGTCCGAGAGCGACGCGCCCTGGAACGAGTTCACCTTCCGCCAGGCGCGCTGGAGGTCGTGGCGGTAGAACGTGGACACGAGATCGAGGTCGGTCCCGCGGTGCGCGGTGTGCGTGAGCGCGATCTGGGTCCGCCACCACTCCATCCGGTCGAGCTGGCTGGCCGCGTACCGGCGGTACGGATCACGCCGGAAGTCGCGATCCGTGAGCCCGAGGTAGGTCTCGTTGCCGTTCTCGTTGGCGAACCCGAGCTTGAGCTCGAAGTCGTGCAGCAGCGTCGACTCGTCCCCGATCGAGAGCCGCGCTTTGCCCATGACCTCGTTGCGCGAGAAGCCGGTGTCGGCGCCCGCGTCGCCGTCCACGTGCTTGAAGCCGTCGTTCGCCTCGTGAACGCCCTCCACGAGGACGCCGACCACGTCGCCGCTCGTGGAGACGCGCGCGTGCGCCTTGCGCGACAGGTACATCCCGAAGGCGAGATCCACCATCGCGTGCTCTCCGTCCGGGATTGGCGCGGTCACCAGATCGATGGCGCCGGCGACGGTGTGGGGGCCGTAGACGACGCTGCTCGGACCCTTCACCACGCGCACGTTGTGCATCCGCGTGATCATCGGGAAGTAGTACGCCGCAGGCGCGCTGTACGGGGCGGGGCCGAAGAGCACGCCGTCCTCCATGAGGGTGATCTTCTTCGACCGGTCCGAGAGGGCCCCGCGCATGCCGATGTTGGGGCGGAGGCCGAAGCCGTCCTCTCCTCGGACGTAGACGCCGGGCACCGCGACGAGCACCTGGTGGGGATCGCTGTGCTCGAACCGCTCGAGCTGCTTCGGCCGGATCACGTGGGCCGAGCCGCTGGTCTCTCGCACCTTCGTCCCCACGATGCTGACCTCCTCCTCCTCGGGTGGAGGCGCGGCGTCCGCCTCCGGGAGAGGCTCCGCGTCAGCGGACGGGGGCTCCGGATCGGCGGCGACCGCCTGTCGTGTTGCGACGGCGCCCACGATGCTCGTGACCAGGATCAGGGTGCGGTGGAAGCGATCGACCATGAAGAGCGACGGAGAGAGGGAGGGGCGCCGGGGGGCGCCGGCAGGATCCATGCGTGCGGCGCGAGGCCGTCGGCCACGGCGGAGAGGTCTACGGACGGATCGATGAGGCGCGCGGCCGGGCGACCGTTGAGCGACGCGACGGCGTCGACGTAGACGCTGACCGGGGCACCCTGCCGCGCCGCCTCGTCGGCCGCGATGTGGTGGGCGAGCGTGACGATCATGTCGGGCTGGGTCGAGAACTCCCGCTGCTGCCGCGCGTCGAGGTAGCGCCTGGGGTGCACCTCGGTCACGCGCCCTGACTCTCGGTTCTTCACGAGGTACGTGACCGAGGCGTTCTTCTCACGGACCATGACGCGCCACGACAGGCGCATGCCCTGCTCGTGCCAGTGGACGTCGCCCCCGTACAGGAACGCGCGGAGGGGGGCGCCGAGCTGCACCAGCATGAACGAGGAGGCGAGCGCGAGGCCCGCGACGCGAAGCCTGGCACGCCCGGATGCAGGGGCGGATCCTCCGGTGCCCTCGGCCGGCGACGTCACGCGCCCGACGAGCCGGAGGACCCGGCGGGGCCAGCCGGGATCGAAGAAGACGGTGGCGCCGACGACCATGATGAACGGGAACATGCCGATCGGGAACAGCGCCCTCGTCACGGCGTGGAACCCGAGCACCACGACGAAGGCGTAGGGCCGCGTCCGCCGAGCGAGGAGCCACCACGCGATCGTCAGATCGAACAGGCAGCCGGCCCAGCTCATCGCGTACGGCGCTCCTGGCAGGGCGAGGAGCGGACCGAGCAGGGGCGTGGACGTCCTCGACGAGAGCCAGATGTCGAGCGGCTGCGCGTGGAGCAGCCAGTCTGGGGTGACCTTCGCGACGCCCGCGTACGTGTAGACGAGCCCGACCTGGAGCCGCAGGAGCGTCCAGCACCACGCGGGGAGCGTCGCCCCCCCGCGCCTCGCTCCGAAGAGCACGGCGTCCAGCGAGCCGACCTGGCCGAGCGGCATGAACGCCATGAGGAGCGCGAGGAGGCTCAGCAGGTAGTAATGGTTGAGGTAGTTCGTCAGGTCGACGAGCTGTACGTAGGTGAGCGTCACGAAGACCGTGACGATGGCGGCCCGGTAGAAGAGCCCGAGCGCCACGAGGGCGCTCGCCGCGGCCATGGTCCAGAACACTGCGTGCATCCCCGCCGACCCGAGCGGCTCGACGAACGGCGCGAACCAGGCGCGGAAGAAGAAGCGCGGCCTGACGAAGAACTCTTCCACCCAGCCGTAGGCCAGGAACCTGCCGGCGCTCACGAGGCCGAGCAGGCCGAACATCACGCGGAACGCGACGAGCCCCGCGGCGTCCCGCTCCTGGAAGAGGGCGCGCTGGGTCCGAACCCAGAGGGACCGCGCGGCGTCCGCGCCGCGCCGTGCGCGCTCGGCAGAGGGCAGATCAGTCATTGTCTCCCTCGACGATGACCGGCGGCTCCACGTCCAGGACCGTCACGAACTGCGTCTTCAGCGCGTCCGTGATGCGCTTAATCGCCGCGTGCAGTGCCTCGAGCGCCGCCGCGTCCGACTGCAGCAGCGCGACGAAGTCGGCGGACGGAAGGGCCTCGGCGGCGGTGATCGCGGACGTGATGTCGGCGCTCATTTGGTCGGCCAGCGGCGCCGCGCCGACGCTCCGCAGGAGATCGTCGAAGCCGATGGCGCCGGCCTCGTCGCAGCCATCGAACAGGCGCCGAAAGCCGAGGAGGTTGTTCCTGACGTGATCCCGCGACACGCCGGCGTAGAGCGACTCCACCGCCTCGGGGCACGTGGCGGAGGTGCACTCGACCTTGCCGAGCGGCCGGCCGAGCTTCAGGTCCTTCACCTCGAGCTCCAGGTAGAAGAGGCCGTCGCTGACCGCGTTCAGCGCGGCCTGGTCGCTCTCGAAGGGCGACCCCTTCGAGCCCGACGCGGCCAATCCCGCCGCGAAGCCCGTGGGACCTTGCCAGCCCGCGTGGAGCGCGGAGCCGACGCTCGCGACGTCCGCAGCGAGCACCGCGGCGTAGCGGCGCTTGCGCTCCGCGAGCTCCACGCTTCCGAGGGCGGCCCAGGTGCCCTGCGCGTTGATGTTGGACGACGCCGGACAAGAGTTGCCGGCGCCCTCGAAGAACAGGAGGTACTCCGTCGCCGCGAGGCCCCGCATGTTGAGCAGGGCGGTCTGGGGGAACGTGGGTGCGTCGTAGGCCTCCGACACGAGCGTCTGCTCGACGAGGCACCGCGAGACGAGGGGCCAGGAGTACACGTAGTCGCGCAGGCCCTCGCCTCCCGGCAGCGTGGCCGAGCCGGCGGGCCCCACCTGGATGAGCTCGGCCTGCTGCCAGACGGCGATGGCCCTCGCCCACGCCTCGCGCGCGGCCGCCTGCGTCTCCGCGGAGGGGGCGCTCGCGAGCGCGGCGGACGCCTGGTCGAGGTCCGCGGCGGCGGCGTCGAACTCGGCGTACAGCGAGGCCGAGCAGGTCGCGACGGCGGCGAGCACGTCGCCGCGCGACGTGGTGCCGGTCCCGGTGCCCGCGGATGGCCCCGACGGATCGGTCCCCGCGCCCGCCGAGCCCGTCAGCGAGTAGTAGCCGATGCGCTCACAGGAGAGACCGAGGACGGCCGCCGCGAGGCACGCCGCCCACCGCGGGAGGGGCTGGCTCAATGGCTGACCTTGAACGCCTCGATGTCGGCCGCGGTGAAGCCGTAGATATCGGCGACCTGGCTGATCGCGAGGATGAGGTTGCCGACGTTGCCTGCGGGATCGACGACGAGCTGGTACCCCGCAGCGGCGCCCCCGTCGGGCGCCTCCAGGAGGAGGAGCAGATCGTCGATCTGCGCGTCGGTGATGACGCGCGACCCTGCGGGGAGGCCACGGAAGCCGCCGATGAAGCCGACCACCTCGCCGTAGCCGTGCAGGCCGCCCGACTGGAGCGCCTCGGTCGCCGGCTCCGTCGTGAGCTTCACGCTCGCGTCGTCCAGATAGAAGATGACCGTCGCGAACATGACCCGCTCCCACTCGGAGAGGATGCTCGCTACCGCAGCGTCGCGCTCCGCGTCGCACGCCGAGCCGACGGCGATCGCGGCCTGCGCGCGCAGGAACTGACCCTTGATGCGGAAGTAGGGGCCAGGGTCCATGGGGTCCAGGGGCAGGGAAGGGTCCGAGGGATCCTTGGGGCTCCGGCGCTCCGCGTACTGCGCGCCGATGCGGTCGGGGTACGTCGCCGTCATCGCGTCGCTGTCGCCGGGGAACGTCGGGTGCGCGCCGTAGGCTGCGAGGAGCGCGTCGAGCGCGGCGCCGTCGACGGGGCCCGACGCGAGGGACACCGCGTGGTTGTAGAACGCCGCCGTGAAGAGGCCCTTCTCCACGGCCTGGCGCAGATCCGTTCCCTCGGCGGTGAAGATGTAGCTGCCGAACTTTCCGCCGGCCCCGACGGGAGGCTCGGCCGGGACCCACGACGCGCCCGCGGCCGCCTCGAAGTCGGCGAACCACCCCGCGAGCCGCGCGTCGTAGGCGCTGGTCGTGAGGCTCGCGACGCTGGGCGACCCTGCCTGGTAGAGCGCGTCGAGCTCTGCCGCCGTGGGCGTCACCATGAGATCCGTCTCGGCGGACTTCATGAGGCCCGTGAGCGCGTCGAAGTTCGCGCGGAGAGAGAGCGCGTCTGCCGCGTTCACGTCGAAGCCCGCGGCGTCGTAGGTCGACGAGAGGGAGAGCCCGCAGCCCTCGCCGCCGCCGCCGGCGCTCGCGGTCGTGGTGTTGCTGGCCGGCGCCGGCCCTTGGCCCACCACCACCGTCGTCGCCGACGAGGTGCTGGGGGAGCCGCCGGTGCCGGCGGCGTCGTCGCCGCAAGCGAGCGGCGTGGCGGAGAGGAGCGAGACCGACAAGCACAGCGCTGCGCGCGAAGTGAGCATGGCTTGGTGATAACGAAACTGAATATCGTTTGCAACAAGAAACTCGAGGGCTGTTTTCTCGCCGGATTCTGCGGAGCCCGGTCGCTGCTCGCCGCCCTGGCCCCCGGGGGACGCAGCGCTTCGGGGCGGGTGGAGCTCTCAGCGCGGACCTTGATCCACGTCGAACCCGCCCGCGAGGTAGTGCTCGCTCCAGCGGATCTGCGCGCTCTTCAGCCGCTCGTCGGGCGCGTCGGCGAGGTCGGGCTTCGGCTGCCCCGCGCACATCAAGAGCGCGAACGGATCGGCGCGGCGCTCACGCCGAAGCTCGGCGCGCGCAGGGCGAAACTTCGCCGGCTCGAGGCAGTCCTCCGCGAGCAGCTCGAAGAAGCGGTCGGTCGCTGCGGCGCCCGCCTTGTCGAGCCCCGCGTGCTTCTCGGCGAGCGCGCGCTCTTCGCTCTCTTGGATGATGAGCTCGAGGTGCAGGTGCGGGCGGATCTTGGGCCCCGCCGCGTTGCCGCTCTTGCCGACGGTGCCGAGCCTCTGGCCCGCGCGCACGTGCGTCCATGCCTTGGGCGGGGCGCTCTTGTCGAGGTGCGCGTAGAAGAAGGACGCGTGGAGACCCTCGTCCCCGCCGAGGTGATCGGGGAGCTTGCAGACGAGCTGCACGACCTTGCCGTAGCCGCCGCGCTGATCCGCGCGGGCCTTGCCAGCGCACGCCGCGAGCACGGGCGTCCCGACGGGAGCGAGGAAGTCGATGCCGTTGTGCTTGCCGTGCGCGCGCGGCGCCAGGAACCACCCCTTGCCGCCGTCGTCGGCGCGGATGCCGAAGTCGACGCCGAGCACGTAGGAGAACGCGGGATCCTTCGGCTTGTACTTTGGGACCTCGGCCGGCGCGACCTTCTTCAGCTCGGGCGCGGGCTGCGCGACCGCCGAGCCGAGCTCGGGCAGGCTCGCGAGCTCGAGGACTCGGGCGTCCCCGGCGGAGCAGGCGGCGAGCGCGACCGCGACGCAGCCGGCGCCTCGCCTGAGAAGGTCGGCCAGGCGTTTCATCCCGGTCCGCGCTGACGCGCGCGCGTGAGGACCGGGGTGAACGCCCGGCCGATCGGGGGACTCTCCACTCGGCATTTCCTTGTTGGATGTCCGCCCGGGCCAGCGCCGGGCGGCACAGCGAACACGGGGACTCGCATGCGCCCGCCCGATATGCACGGCCAGAGCCCGGCGGGCCAACTTCACATGACCCACGCCGCGGCGGCCCCGACGTGGTCGGCGAGCCGCGAGGCCTCCTTAACTGGCGGGCGCGCCCGCTTCGCGTGGTAGGCTCGCTCCGCTTCACGAAGAGCTCATGAAACGGCAACAGGCCGAGCAGAGTGGCCCCGATCTACGTGGCGGGGCGTCGCAGCCCCGCGCCGCCGGACCCAACGGACGAGGCTGGTGGTCGGCAGGGCTGGCCGCGCTCGCGCTCTCCGGGGGCCTCGCGAGCGGCTGCCCGAACGATCGGCGCGACTCGCACTGTACGCCCGACGGCCGCTCGGCCGCCGAGGATCCAGAGTGCATCTACGCCGGCGACGGGAAGGTGCCCGCGGTGATCGAGCCCCCGTGCGCGGACGTCACGGGCGCGGCGCCCGCCCTCTGCCCGACGTTCGACCAGGTGTTCACGGTGCTCACCGATCCGGAGAAGGGCAACTGCACCGCCGGAGGCTGTCATGGCGTGAAGCCGGGCTCCTTCAACATCTTCCTGCAGGCGAACGACCAGGACTGCTTCTACCAGGCGCTCACGGAGACCGTTGGGACCAACGCTGGCGGCAAGCTCTACGTGCGTCCCGACGACCCCGCCACGCCCGAGAACGAGGCGCTCTCGAGCTACATCGTGTGCAACCTGCGCGGCGAGCGCGGCGGCGGCTTTCCCATGCCGGTGCCGGCGGGGATGCCGCTCCTCTCGGACGTCGACCTCGTGGCCGACTGGGTGCGCTGCGGCGCGCCAGGACCGACTGGGGATGGCGTCTGCAGCCCCGAAGGGGATCCGCTCGGTGGGGGCGGCGCCGGCGGCGCGTCGGGGACCGGCGGCGGCGGCGGCGGAGGCGGGACCTAGTGCCTCGCGGCGTCCGCTCGGTCGAGGGCGCGTCGTCCTGCCGGACGTGCGCCGCGCGGCGCGGGCCCGTGTGGTGCGCCCGCGGCGTGGCCGTCGCGGTGCTCCTGCTCGCGGTCGACGCGGCCGCCGAAGACGCGGGCTCGGACCTCGCGTTCAAGGTCGAGTCGGAGATCTCCGCCTACAAGGACTCGGACGCGACGAACGTCCTCACGCCGGGGATCCGTCTCGATCTCGAGGGCGTCACGGAGGGCTGGGGAATCGGCGCCGGGCTCCTCGTCGACGTCGTGACCGCCGCGTCGGCGGACATCGTCGCGACGGCCTCGCCCAAGTGGACCGACATCCGCTACGTGCCCGCGCTGGACGGGCGCTTCAAGGTGAGCGACGTCACGGTGAGCCTCGGCGGTGGCGCGTCGATCGAGAGCGACTACATCGCGGGGAGCGGCAGTGTGGGGGTCGCCGTGGACCTCGAGGAGAAGACCATCTCGCCGGCGTTCTCGTACGGCTTCGGCTACGACGTCGCGGGGCGGCGTGGGACCCCCTACTCGGTCTACAAGCTCGAGCTCCAGCGCCACGCGCTCACCGCGGCGGTGACGTTCGTCGTGAACAAGTCGACCATCTTCGTCCCGACCCTGAGCGGCGTGGTGGAGGTCGGGGACCAGGAGAAGCCCTACCGCTACCTCCCGACCTTCGAGGAGTCGGCGGTGATCGCCGGCGGCGCCTCCATCGAGGAGGTCGACCTGGCCCGCACGAGCGTGCGGCTGTCGGAGAGCTCACCCGATCTGCGGCACCGGTACGCCGGCTCGGCGCTGGTGGCCCACCGGTTCGGCCCCGCGACGATCCGGGTAGAAGAGCGGCTCTATGGGGACAGCTGGTTCCTCCTCGCCTCCACCACCGACGTGCTCCTCCCCGTGGACGCGAGCCCCACCGTCCGTGTCTGGCCGCACGCGCGCTTCCACGCGCAGAAGGGCGTGAGCTTCTGGAGCTCCACGTACCGCGTCCGGTTGGACGACGCCCAGAACGTCCTGACGGCGCCCCAGCTCCGGGTCGGCGATCGAGAGCTCGGGCCCATGATCGCCGCGACCCTGGGCGGCGGGATCCGGCTGGGGTCGGAGAGCGTGGGCGTCAGCTTCAGCGCCGACGCGATCTACACTCGGTTCCTCGACCACCTCTTCGTACAAGACCGGATCGCGGGCTTCGGCGTCGCGACCATCGACGCGAAGGTGCAGTGATGGTGATCCTCCCTCGAGCTTGGTCCGTGGCGGCGCTGCTCACGTGCGCGTGCGAGAGCCCCGTACAGGACGATCTGATCGACTCCCTGGGCGGGGAGCAGCGCGGCGTCCCCGAGGGGCCGACCCACCGGTACGGCCAGCCGTGCCTCGCGTGCCACGACGACGCGGTGGGAGACGGGCCCAAAATGAGCGTCGGGGGCACCGTGTTCGCTTCGCCGCTGGACGAGGTCCCGGTGGAGGGCGCCGTGGTGACGCTGCTCGACGCCTCGGGGGCGCAGCACCAAGCGATCACGAACTGCGCCGGGAACTTCTACGTGGAGGCGAAGGACTTCCTGCCATCGTTCCCGATGCGGGTGGAGATTGACTGCCCGCTCCCCGACGGCACCGTCCGCCGCGCCGTGATGGGCACCCTCGTGAACCGCGAGGGGTCGTGCGCGGGCTGTCACGAGAACGCTGCGCCGACGCCGCAGAGCCCCGGTCGCGTCTACTGCCTGCAGGACCCGGTGGATCCGCCGTTCGTGGTGCCGGCGTGCAACGGAGGGCCGAACCCCCAATGAGCCGTCTCCGCATGGGGCTGATCCTGGGCGGGATCGTCGGAAGCATCCCGGCCTGTCTGAGCGGCTCGGACACCGAGCCGCTCGGCTACGCGTGTCCCTCCGCGACCGGCTTCGAGCTCGTGTCTCAGGTGATGGAGCGCCGCTGCGGGACGCTGGACTGCCACGGGGATCCCGGGCGCCCGCTCCGGATCTTCAGCCGCACCGGGCTCCGCGCCGGCGCCGGCCTCTCGGGCAGCACGACGCAGACGACGGCCGAGGAGATCCGGCAGAACCGCTTCTCCGCGTGCGGTCTCGAGCCCGAGCAGATGGACGCGGTGGTGGCGGGGGACGCGGACGTGGGCTCGCTCACGCTGCTCCGCAAGCCGCGCCTCGTCGAGGCCCACAAGGGCGGGGAGGTCGCTCCCGAGGGATCCCTGGTGGACGCTTGTGTGGTCTCCTGGCTCCGAGGGGCCGTGGACGAGGTCACCTGCGAAGGTGCGCTCCTCGAGCCGTGACGTGTGCGAACATGACCCCTCACGGCGGAGCGATGGGTAGCGACGACTCACAGAACTCGGGGGACCGGACTTCGTCGGTCGGGACCGCGTCGAGCATCGGGCTCGTGGACGACGATCCGGGCATTCGGCGGAGCCTCCGCCTGAAGCTCGAGCGAGACGGGTACTCGGTGACGGAGTTCGACAGCGGCTCTGCCATCGTCGCCCAGGGCGGGGTGGGGCTCGACGCGCTCTGCCTCGACCTCGGCCTCGCGGAGGACGATCTCGGAGGGATGGAGGTCATCCCGCACCTCCGCGCCTCTGCGCCCGACCTCCCGATCATCGTGGTGACGGGACAGAGCGACCTCGAGAGCGTCATCGGCGCGATGCGCGCCGGCGCGTACGACTTCGTCACGAAGCCGGTGGACGCGGACCGGCTGAAGCTGGCGATCCGCCGGGCGATCGAGCGCACCACCCTCTCGAAGCGCGTGGCCGCGCTCACGCGAGAGCTTGGGGAGGCGCGCCTGACGCGCCAGCTCGTCGGGCAGTCCGGGCCCATGAAGGCGCTCTTCGACGCGATCAGGCGCGTGTTCGACAGCGACGTCGCCGTGTGCATCCTGGGCGAGAGCGGCACGGGGAAGGAGCTCGTGGCGCGCGCCATCCACGAGGAGGGCCGGCGCCGCAAGGGGCCGTTCGTGCCCATCAACTGCGCCGCCATCCCCGAGCACCTGCAGGAGTCGGAGCTCTTCGGGCACGAGAAGGGCGCCTTCACCGGCGCGACCGCCACGTACCGCGGCAGGTTCGAGCAGGCCGAGGGCGGCACCCTGTTCCTGGACGAGCTCGGCGACATGAGCCCGGCCACGCAGGTGAAGCTCCTGCGCGCGCTCCAAGAGAAGAGCATCCGCCGCGTCGGAGGCACGGTGGACATCCCGACGAACGTCCGCATCGTGGCCGCCACCCACCGGGACCTCGAGGCGCTCGTGCACAAGGGCGGCTTTCGCGAGGACCTCTACTTCCGGCTCATGGTCTACCCGATCGAGGTCCCCTCGCTGCGGGATCGCAGCGACGACGTGGCGCTCCTCGTCGCGCACTTCCTGCGGTCCTTCCGGGACGACGTGGGCCGAGACGTCACGCGGATCTCCACCGAGGCGCTGGAGGCGCTCCTCGCGCACCCTTGGCCGGGCAACGTGCGCGAGCTTCAGAACGTGGTCCACCGAGCCATGCTCACCTGCGACGGCCAGGAGATCGGCTTGAAGGATCTTCCCCCGGCGCTGCGCAAGCCGGTGCTGCCCCCCGTCAAGTCGCCCAAGCTCACCGACACGCAGCCGATCCCCTCCGTGCGCGCGCCGTCGGCGCTGCCGACGCTCGTGCTCCGTGATCTCGAGCGTCTCGCGATCCAGGAGGCCCTCGCCAAGACGAAGGGCCACATCGCGAGCGCGGCGAAGCTCCTCGGGATCGGCCGCGCCACGCTCTACCGGCGGGTCGTGGAGGTCGGCTTGGCCGTGGAGGACGGGCCGACGAGCGAGCGCAGCGTCGTCGTCCCCGCGGGCGCGTCCGACGGCGAAGACTGACCTTCGTTGGACTAGCAAGCGGGGCGCGCGGGGTGTGCGGCGCCGGGCGGCCGCCGCTCCACCGTTGCGTCCACCGCTGGACGAGCGGACAATCGGGGGGTGGCTCCACCAGACGACAGCGAGCGCGAGTCGCGCGCCCCCGTGATGCCACCAGCCCCCAGCCCGGACGCGCCCGTCCGATCCGTCCCCGTCCCGGAGCGCGGCGGGACCGTGCGGATGTGGGCGGACGATGTCCCTGCGGCGCGGCGCTCGCCCACCGTCCGCACGTCCACGTCCTTCGCGCCCGGGCGCAAGTCACGCGTGTCCATCGTCCGGGAGAGCCTGTCGGCGCTGCGCGAGTCTCTGCTCTCGCGCCTGCCCCCGCTGCCGAAGTCGCTCGCCGCCATGACCGCGCCGGTCGCGGCGCTGGTCGTGATCGGCGTGGTGGGCGTGACGCTCGTCGTCTGGATGGCGTTCACCGGCAGGCTGCCGGGCGTCGCCGGGGGCATGTTGGGGGGCGACCCTCCGAAGACGGCCGAGCTCACCCCGCCCCCTCTCTCGGATCGCGTGGAGCTCGACGACGAGGAGCTCGCGGGGCCGAGCGCCAAGCCGGGCCGCGCGAACGTGGGGCGCGGGGTGCTGGCCATCCCGCCGACGTTCCGGGCCAAAGAGGACGGCGCGTTCGACCTGGTGGTTCACTTCCACGGGAACACGGAGCTCGCGGTCGAGAGCTACGAGGTCGCGCTGCTCGACACGGTGGTCCTCGTGATCAACATGGGGAACGGGTCGGGCATCTACGAGGAGCGCTTCGGGAACCCCGACAGTCTCAGCCGCATCCTCGAGCGCGTGCCGCAGATCCTGGAGCGGCGCGGCCTCAAAGGCGCCGCGGTCAGACGCGTCGCGCTCGCGGCTTGGAGCGCGGGGTACGGCGCGGTGATCCGCACGCTCGAGCACCGCCCGCACGCCGAGCGCGTGGACGCGGTCCTCCTCTTGGACGGGCTCCACACCAGCTACAAGGAGGGGACGCGCGAGGTGGAGGCCGCGAGCCTCGCGTCGACGGAGGCGTTCGCGCGGCGCGCGATGGCCGGGGAGAAGCTGCTCGTCATCACGCACTCCAACATCGAGCCCGTCGGCTACCTGGGCGTCCGCGAGACGGTGGACTTCCTGCTCGGGCGGCTGGACCTAGAGCGATCGGCGGTGTCGATGAAGACGGAGATCCCCGCGCTCCAGGCGGCCAAGGGGGTGCTCCCCAAGGACGATCTGCGACCGCTCGAGCTCCGCTCCGAGGTGCGCTCGGGCTCGCTCGTGGTGCGCGGCTTCGGCGGCGACCAGGCGGCGCACCACATCAGCCACCTGATGCAGATGTCGCAGCTCGCCTTGCCCGAGCTCGCGAAGAGGTGGGCCGCCGCTGACCGCGCCCCCTGAGAGGGACGGGCCACGCGGTCCGACGCGACCCTTCAGCAGGCCGCTCGAAGAGTCCTGGTCATCGGGCTCGGTGAAGGCTGCGCGGCCAGTCCGCCCCGCCCCCTCGCCCTCCGGTGAGCGGGGGCTACGAGCCTTCGCGCAGCGGGCGACCCTCGGCGTCGGGGACGCTGCCCATCAGCATCATGATCCCGTCGATGAAGGGCCAGAGCGATCCCGCGCCGCAGGTCACCACGGTGACGACCAGCTGGATGATGCCCAGCGTCGTGTGCCCCGTGTAGAAGCGTCCGGCGCCCATCGGGAGGAAGATCTGCAGGAGACCCGCGACGAGCTTCGACTTGTCGGAGTAAGGGATGCCGGTGACGGGGTGAACGCCGTACGGCGCTCCGGGCACCATGCCCATCCCGGGAGGCTGACCGAAGCCGCCAGGAGGACCGTAGCCGCCTCCCGGGGGAGGCCCGCCGAAGCCACCGGGCGGGGGACCGCCGAAGCCGCCCGGAGGGGGACCGCCGAAGCCGCCGGGCGGAGGTCCGCCGAAGCCGCCAGGAGGAGGGCCTCCGGGAGGAGGACCACCCCAGCCGCCGCCCGGAGGGGCGCCGGGTGGAGGACCGTATCCTCCGCCGCCGGGAGGCGCACCGGGGGGAGGGCCGTAGCCACCGCCACCCCCGTCGGGGGGCGGCCCCCAGCCACCTGCCGCGTTCCACGTCGAAGGACCGTTGCTCTGCTCTTGGGTTCCCTGAATCATCGTGAGGGCCCAAGGCTCGCCGACCATGGCCCGCGTTTCAATCCCGAACGTGCTCCTCGTGCTCTCTTTGACGATATCCGGCCCGCCGGCGTGCGGATCCGCGGTGTTCTACGAGGAGGTCCCGGATCCGGACGCCGACGAGGCGGCGTGGACGGAGCGGCGGCGCTTCTCGCCAGGTCCGGCCTTCGAGGACGGACGCGCGTGCGCGCGCAGCGTGGCGGTCGCCAGGGTCCACGTGCTCGGCGAGATCGAGATCGCCACGTCGAACCGAGAGCGATCGCGGCAGAGGTGCCTCGCCGACGCGGCGCAGCTCCTCGCGACGCTGCACCACCTCATGGAGGAGGAGGACGCGTCGGCCGAGCTCACCGCGGCCGCGTGCGTCGAGGCGAGGTCGCTCGTCGAGGACGCCTCGCGCTGCGAGTGAGCCGCGGCTCGCAGGGCGCGGCCCGATCGCGAGGACGCGCGGTCGGCTGCATGGACGTCTGGCCTAGAGTACCTCGCACCACAGATCTCGATCGGTTCCTCCCACCCCCGCGACGAGGCGAGGGGGATGCGAGGAACCTCCTGATGCCGCCTCTTGTGCGCCCTCCCCGTTCTCCTTGGGCACCGCGACCCATCGAAATCGATGGGTCGCGGTACTACGGGCGCCGCGCGCCGCGGACCAGCTCGTCGAGCTCGCGGTCCACGGCGGAGACGAACACCGGCTCGCCGGCGCGCCAGCGCGCCTCGGCGTCCTCGAGATCGAGCGCTACGAGGAGGCCGGCCACGAGCTCCACCATCCTGCCGTCGAGCCTGGCACGGAGGAGGCCACGGGAGAGCCCCGCTGCCAGGGCGTCCGCTGCGAGCCGCTGCGCGGGGTAGTGGCCGATCGGCACCTCTTCGTCTGGGCGCTCGAACGCGCGCTGGCACGCGCTCGGATCGAAGGAGTTGGCGCCGGCGCAGTGGAGCGGCCGCGCCGCGTACCCGGCGCAGCGCCCCTCCACGAGGACGGGGCAGGGGACGCGCGCGCGCGCCCGCTCCTCCGCCGTCGCGCCGCGGGTGAGCGCGCTCGCCGCGGCGACACGCTCGCGGAGCGCCTGGAGCTGCTCCGGGGTGAGGCTCGCGCGGAGCTCGTCGGCGAGCGCGATGACCTCGGTCGGTGTCGCGATGACCTTCAGATGACAGCAGTACGCGCAGCCCTCCGCGCACCCAATCGGGGCGCTCGGCGGGAAGGCCCGCTTCGCCTCGTCGAGCACGGCGTCGAACCAGGCGAGCCCCTGCTGCGCGTGCTCGCCGCACCCCACGCCCTCCTTCAGCATGGCCGCCGTCGCCTGCTCCATCGCCTCGGCGATGGAGTCGGGGCCGAGCTTCCCGAGCAGGGGCAGGCGACGCACGGCGTCGCGCTACCGGCAGAGCGGGTTCTGCGCCAGCGCGCCGACCGCCTGCGTGCACGCTTCGCGGAGCGCCGCCGCGGCGCCGGGGCTGGCGTTCGCCGCGACCCAGGCCTCTTGCGTCTGCGCCAAGGCGACGTGGATCTGCCGGCGCGCGTCCGGCGGCGCGCTCTGCGCGCAGTGGTGCATCCGCGCCAGGTAGTGGTCGCACTCGATCACCCCCGTCGCGTGGGGCGCGTGATCGTGATCGCTCGACGCGGTCGCCTTGGTGTTCACCGTAAACTCGCGCGTCACGTCGTTCATCGCCCCGGGAACCGGCTTGCCGTCCTTGTCGAGGAGCGCCATGCGGATCGTGTACTTGCCGTCCCGCGGGTTCTTGAGGCGCCACGGCTTCCACGACTTGATCGCGACCTTCTTGCCGCTCTCGAGGCCGGGGCCCGTCACCGTCGTCTCGATCGAGAACTTGCCGTCCCCGAGCTCCACGTTCGCGAGGTAGTAGTCGATGAGGATGCCTTCCGCGGGGGGCGTCCCGTCGTTCGCGCCTTTGGGGCGGCTGAAGATCAGCGTCGGGTCGGTCGGCTTCCACTTCGCCTCGCCCTTCTTGCCCACCCAGAAGGTCACGACAGCGAGCGGCACGGCCTTGCCGATCGGCTTGACCGACTCGTGCGTGGGGCGGCTCGGGAACGCGACGAGGACGTGCTGGCCCTCGGCGAGCGTGTAGGAAGGATCGAGATCTTTCAGCTTGATGGGGCCCTTGGCGTCGTCGAGGCGCTTGTACGGTCGCCCGTCCAGGATCAGGTGCACGTGGTTGCCCCCGGCGGGCACCTCCCAGCCCTTCAGATCCAGCTTCACCTCGAAGTCTCCGGCCTTGTCGGCGGGGATCACCTGGTTGGCCGTCGGCGACTTGATCGCGATCGTCGGGGCCTTCTCGGGCGGCGCGGCGTCCGCGCCCTCCGCGAGCTCGACCGGCGCCGCGGGGGGCGCATCCGGCACGGCGGCGGTGGCCGTGGGCGCTTCGGGAGGCGCCGGGGTCGGGCCCTCCGCGGTGGCCGGGGCGCCGGGGAGGTCGGGCTGGGGCTTGGGGTCGCCGCTGCACGCGAAGAGGGCGCAGAGGGCTACGGCACCGAGAGAGCGAGCGCTGGCGTTCATGTCGATCCTCCGCGCCGACCTTCGACCGCCGAACAGAGGAAGTCAAGGCGGCGCCCGACGCCGGACCGGCGTCCTCCGGAGCCACGCCCGTCACTTTCCGTGCGCCTGTCCGCGTCGGGCAGCGTTCTTCGTCTGGGAGCCCCTCTCGGCCCCAGGAGGAAGCGATGATCCGACTCACGAAGCACCTGTGCATCTTGGCCCTGGCCGTCGGCGCCGTCGTGGCGCACCCCGCACGCGACGCTCGAGCGTGTGGCCCCTACGTCCGACCCACCCCCGCGGAGCAGGCCGAGGACGTCGCCAGCCAGCGCGTTCGAGAGCTGCTCCCCGGGCTGCTGGTGCGCGGCGGCGAGGTCGACGTGGAGGGCGACGCCGCGGTGGTGGTGCTCCGGACCACGCGCCGCGCGCCGGACAGGCTGCTCCAGATCGTCGTGTCCCGCGACCGGGAGGGAGCCGCCCGGGTCGAGGCGGAGCGGGCCGTGGCGGGGAGCTTTCCGAAGGCGAGCGCCGCGGTCGCGGCGACCGACGCCGCGGAGGCGGAGCGCGTCGCGCTCGCCCACCTCGCCAAGAACCACCCCGGGCTCTGGGCCGACGTCGTCGGGGCGCGCAGCCGCGGCGGCCAGACGATCCTCGACGTGCGCCTCACGAGAGTCCACGCGATCCGCGTCGGCCTCGTCCGCCGGAGCGCGGAAGTTTGGGCCGTCGAGAGCGTCAAGCTCCCGGCGTCGATGACGAAGAAGCGGGCGGCGTGATCTCGTCGCGCAGCAGGCTCGTCACGCTGACGTCGAGGCGGCTCTGCACGAGCCCGAGCAAGCTCGAGAACTCTCGGTCGTCGATCTTGAGCTCCCCCTGCAGGGCCCGCTTCGTCCTCGCGAAGATCCGCTCGCGGATCCTGGCGAGGTGCCGGACGACGGTCGCGCGGTGCATCCCGTACATCCGTCCGAGGTCGGCGAGCGTCATCCCGCCGACGAGATGCAGGCGGAGGAGGTTCTTGTCGTGAGCGTCGAGCTCGGACAGCGCGGCGACGAACGCGCCACGGAAGGCGGCGCGGTACTCCTCCTTGACGAGCAAGAGCTCCGGGCTGAGGCCGCTCCCCGACTGCTCGGCGGAGGTCCCGCCCGGGCGGTCGCGGCGGTCCTCGCGCGTGCTGGTGAGGGCGAGGCGCGTCGCGACGACCCCGACGAGCCCGCGCAGCGCGCCTCGCGCGGCGTAGCGGCGCACGCGGCTCTCCTCTCCAGGCTCCGCCACCAGGAGCCGCTCCCGGGCGCGCTGGGCGATCTCGTCGACGCGCTCCGGGGGGAGCTTCATGTGCGCGAGCGCTCCGGGGATCACGTCGCGCAGGATCGCGTCGAAGGCGCGGAGCGCGGCGGCGTCGCCCCGGCCGCACGCGAGCGCGAGCGCGGCGTCCGTCGCCGCCAAGGGGCCGATCGCCTCGACGCTCGCGGCGTCGGGGTGCGCCGCGAGCGTCGCCGCGAGCTCGACCGCGTCGACCGGGACGTCGGGGAGCGCGGCGCGAGCGGCCGCGGCCAGCTTCGCGAGCGTGACCTCGGTCGCCGCACGATCCACGGGCCCGGCGCTCGGTCGGGCGGCGAAGAAGGCGTCGGCGAGGGGGGTCACCATGGCGCTCGCGGAGAGTAGACGCCGGGGCGCGCTCGCGGAAAGGCTCGGGGCCACCGTGGGCTGTCTCGACGACATCGAGGTGCTCGAGCTCCTCGAGGGAACGCTGTCCCCCGAGGGGCTCCTTCGGGCGGACCTCCACCTGGACGGATGCGTCACGTGCCGAGGCCTCGTCGCGAGCGTCGCGCGCTCCCGGCGCGGCGCGGCCGCGCCGATCGAGATCTCCCCGGGGGACCGGATCGGTCGGTTCGTGGTGATCGAGCCTGTCGGCGCCGGGGCGATGGGGCTCGTCGTCGCTGCCTATGATCCGGAGCTCGATCGGCGGGTCGCGATCAAGGTGTTGCGGCCGGAGGTGGACGCCGAGGAGGCGCGCGCGCGCCTGGCGCGCGAGGCCCAGGCGATGGCGCGCGTCGCCCACCCCAACGTGGTCGCCGTGTTCGACGTCGGCGAGCTCGGCCCGATGCTCTTCGTCGCCATGGAGTTCGTGGAGGGGACCACGCTCCGCGGCTGGCTCCGGGCGGCTCCCAGGTCCACGGACGAGATCCTCGACGCGTTCGCGCAGGCGGGGCGGGGGCTCGCCGCCGCCCACGACTGCGGCCTCGTCCACCGCGACTTCAAGCCCGACAACGTGCTCGTCGGCTCGGACGGGCGCGTCCGCGTGACCGACTTCGGGCTCGCGCGGGCTCTGCTCGTCGTGGGCGACGGCAGCCCGGGCGCCAGCCCCGACGATCTCCTCCTCACGAGGTCCGGAGCGCTCCTCGGGACGCCCGCGTACATGGCGCCCGAACAGCTCGAGGGGCGCCGAGCGGACGAGCGCTCCGACCAGTTCGCGTTCGCCGTCTCTCTCTACGAAGCGCTCCACGGCGCGCGCCCGTTCGAGGGCGCGACGGTGTCCGAGCTCCTCGACGCGATCGAGGCCCGACGCGTGGGCGCGCGCGGCGATCGGGTGATGGACCGCGCCGTCTCCGCCGCGCTCCTGCGGGCGCTCGAGCCCGATCCCGCGCGCCGTCACCCGAGCATGGCGGCGCTGGTGACGGCGCTGGTGGATCGCCCGCGGCGCCGGGGCAGGGCAGCGCTCGTCGCCGCGCTCGCCGCGGTCGGCGCCGCGCTCGCCGCCCTGGCCGTCGTCCTCCGCCAGCCCGCGCTGCCCGACGCCTGCGTCGACGCGGACGCGGCCGTTGCGGCGGCGTGGGGCGCCGGCGCGGCGGCGCGTGTCCGCGCGCGCTT
>CAZBJI010000114.1:0-26131 GCA_964492175.1 uncultured Polyangiaceae bacterium
CTCGGAGGTGCGACCATCGAGGGGAGCTGGCCGTGAGGGGAGCGATGGCAGTCGCGGTGGGCGTCGCCCTCCTCGCCGGCGCCGCGTGCACGAAGCTCGTCGACGTGGACCTGGGCGCGGGAATCGGGGCGACGTGCCTGCGGGACACGGAGTGCCAGGGGTCGAGCTGCCTCGATGGGATCTGCACGCGTCGCTGCGCGGACGACGCCGGTTGTCCTGGGGGGACGGTCTGCGCGAGCGAGATCTGCGAGCTGCCGCTGCGCGTCGGTTTCGTCTACCCGTTTCCCCTCGGTCAGGATGAGCTCGCGCAGTCCCTGGACCTCGGCCGGCTGGCCGCGGAGGGCCAGCTTCCCTACCTCGACGCGGAGGTGATCGACGACCAGCCGCTGGCCGCAGACGCTGCGGACGCCGCCGTAGGCCTCCTGGACCGCGGCAGCTCGGTGATCGTGGCCGCCAGCTCGACCCACGCAGGCGCGTTCGCGTCGTTCGCGGCGGAGCATGGCGACGTGACCGTGCTCTCGTTTCAGTCCCCACAGGCGGGCGAGAACCTGATCTCGTTCGACGCTCGGATGTACCAGGCGTTCTATCTGGCCGGGTACGCCGCGGGGAAGCGAACCTCGAGCCGCCGCCTCGGCATCATCGGGTCCGTGGCGACCCCCCCGGTGGTAGCGCAGATCAACGCGTTCGCCCTGGGGGCGAAGCGAGCGCTCGAGCCGTCCGGTCAGCTTGCCACGATCGAGGTCCGGTGGATCGGCGCTTGGCATGACGAATCACCGCCCGTGGGCGGAGAGACGAAGGAGCTACGCGACACCCGCGCGCTGCTCGAGGCGTGCGCCGACGTGATCGCTCACACGCTCGACAACAACATCCCGACCATCGCGGTGGAGACCGAGCCGCCCTGCGCGACGGTGACGGAGGCCTTCGGGATTGCGGCCAACCTGCAAGGGGCGTGCGCCGGAGCGCCAGGGAGCTGCCTGGGCGCGGCGTACTTCAACTGGGGGCCCTTGCTCACGCGCGTGTTCGCTGACGTACAGCGCGGGATGGCGCAGCCGATCGTGCTGGAGGGCCTGCAGACGGGCGAGGCGGAGAGCGCGGTGGGGTTCGTCGCGGGGCCCGCGTCGCCGGCGGGGCTGGCGTCGGAGCTGAGCGGGGTGCGGGCGGAGCTCGCCGCCCAGCCCGGGGTAGGCCCGGTGTTCGACGGGCCGCTGGTCTCGAGCGCGTGCACCCAGGCGACCGGCGCGTCGCCCTGCGTCGCGGCGGGGGCGCGCTTGGACGACGCCGGGCTAGCCAGGATGTGTTGGTTCCTCGACGACGTCGGCCTCGTGGAGCGGCCGCAGGGCGTCGACGTCGCCGCGGTCGTACCCGCCACCTGCGCGACATCTCTCCCGTAGGCGGCGACGAGATTAGCCGACCAGCGCGACCATGGCCCCGACCCCGCGCTCCTCGGCGCGCCGGAGCAAGACGCGGGCGAGCGCTACGTCCTGAATGGCCAACCCCGTCGAGTCGAAGACGGTCCACGCGTCTCGCGTGCGATCGAGCCGTGTCCGCCCCGCGACGATGTCCCCGAGCGTCCCGAAGATGTCGGCGTCGGTGAGCTCTCCGCGGGACAAGGGCACGTTGACCTCTCCGGAATGGGTGGCCTGATGGTGCTCGTCGATTATGATCACCGCGTCCCGCAAGATCGCCGACTCCAGCTCCTGCTTCCCGGGCGCGTCGGCGCCCATGGCGTTGATGTGGACGCCTGGCGACAGCATGTCTCGCCGCACCACGGGCTCGCGGGCGGGCGTCGACGTGCAGACGATGTCGCAGGCGCACGCCTCCTCGAGCGTGCCGGCGCGGCCGCCGCGATCTCGGGCGAAGGACTCGGCGACATCCGACCTCAGGTCGGTCGCAACGACCTGCAGGGCATCCCCGAACACGACGCGATGTGCGGCCAGCATCCACTCCGCTTGGACCCCGCTGCCGACGAACCCGATCGTTCCGGCGCTGGGCCGCGCGAGGTGACGCGACGCCACCGCCGCGGCGGCTCCAGTCCGCGCGGCCGTCAGCACCGTGCCGTCCAGGATGGCGAGGGGCAACGCGGTCTCGGGGTCCGACAGGATGTACACGCCCATGACCGCCGGGAGGCCGTGCCGTGCAGGGTTGCCCGCGTGCGAGTTCACCCACTTCACGCCGGCGACTGCTGGGGCGTCGCCGTCGGCGGCGACGTGCGAGGGCATCGCGCGGAAGTCTCCGCCGTGCTCGGGCAGCGAGAGGTACACCTTGGGAGGCATGGCCGCGCGGCCGAGCGCGTGGTCGGCGAACGCCCGCTCGACGGCGGACACCGCGTCCTCCATGGAGATCAGAGATCGAAGGTCGGAAGCGGTGAGGATCCGCGTCGAGGTCGCGGGCTTGCTCGGCATGTCGGCATCCTAGCCCTTCCGGCCGGCCGCACGGCGCGGCACGACGGCCGAGGCCACCTCGGCCTCGGGCACGACGTAGATCGACGCGATCACGCAGATTACCGCGTCGGAGCGGCGGCGCGAGGGGTGCGACGCAATGGCCGTGAGCACTTCGAGGGGGAACGGGCTCGCAGCCCCGAGGGCACGACGGCCCCCCTGGAGGACCGCCCGCATGAGCACGTGGAACGCCGCTACGTATCGCATCCAGGGCTCGACCGCGCCTCCGCGCACGGCGCGGTCCAGAGCGTCGACGCGCGCGGCGATCTCCGGGAGTGGCATCGTGTCGAGCTCGCGCAACGCCCCCGGATACGCTGCCGCCAGCCGGCGGAGCACGTCACGCGGCGCCGGTGGCGCGCCGGCCGCGCGCTCGGCGCGCAGGGCGGCGAGCCTCCGGTATTTCTCCCCGAGCGCCGCGAGCTCCGCCGGTCCCGGCCAGTCGAGGGGACCGGGAGGTCCGCGACGCGCGCTCACAGGCGGCTCATGGGGAACGCGATCACGTCGTCGATGGATCGCGCACCGGTCACGAGCATCAGGAGCCGGTCGAAGCCGAGCGCGTTGCCGGCGGCGTCCGGCATCCCCGTGGCGAGCGCGTCCAAGAACCGCTCGTCGATGGGGTGTACCGGCAGCCCCTCACGCCTGCGGTCCGCCTGATCACGCTCGAAGCGCGCTCGCTGCTCGGTGGCGTCGGTGAGCTCTCCGAAGCCGTTGCAGAGCTCGAGCCCGCCGGCGTAGAGCTCGAAGCGCTCCGCGTACCGGTCGTCGTCGGGGCAGAGGCGCGCGAGCGAGGCCATGTCACGCGGGTACCGGTGCAGGAACACGGGCCGCCCCGTCGCCGCGAGCGCCGGCTCGATGCGCTCCACCAGGAGCCGAAAGAACGTGTCGGTGTCGGCTCTCGCGAGCTCGAGCATGGCTGCCTCCGGCACGCCCGCGTGGTCGCGGAAGGCTTGCTCCACCGTAAGCCGGACGAAGGGTAGCTCCAGCACGAGCGAGCGCTGCGCTGACGGCACGCAGTCGGCCACGTGGCAAAGGAGCTCCTCCGTGTCCTGCATGACCTCTCCCACGCTCGCGAAGGCGCGGTACCACTCGAGCAGGGTGAACTCGGCGTTGTGGTGTCGCCCCGACTCGTCTCGGCGGAACGACCGGGCGAGCTGGAAGCACCGTGGGATGCCGCCGACGAGCAGCCGCTTCATTTGGTACTCGGGAGACGTCGACAGGTAGGGAGCGCTACCCGGGGCCTCGACAGCGAAGGCGCCGAGGTGGAGGTCGAGGCCGGGGCTCGGAACGAGGCACGGCGTGTCGACCTCCAGGAACGTCCGCTCGACGAAGAACTGTCGTACCGAGGTGGTCACCTGCGCCCGGACCTCCAGGCGGCGGCCGCCTCCGCCGTCCAGGAAACGCTGGACGTCCTCACCGGTCGCTCCTGCGCCGCGCGGCCGCCTCGCCACGATGACGCAGCCGATGATGGCCCTCCCCGGCGGTTTGCGGACCAGGGTGCCGGTCACCGTCAGCAGGTCGTCCTCATCGGCCTGGGCCTCGGTCAGATCGAGCTCGACCGAGCCAAAGGCGTCATGGAGAACGGGCGACCGGGACGCCCCACGCCCGCCGACGTGGCGAACGCGCCCGCCGACCGCGATCGTGGCCCCTTCCGCGACCGCCCCCAGGTCACTCGGGCTCCGTACGTTCATCCGTCACCACGCCGGGCGCGGCGGGTCAGCTCCCGCCTGCGCCGCCCTGGCCGCCTGCGCCACCCTGGCCGCCGGCACCACCCATGCCGCCGCCTTGGCCGCCCATGCCGCCGCCTTGGCCGCCCTGGCCGCCCTGGCCGCCGGCACCACCCATGCCGCCGCCGCTGGTGGTGCCCCCGCCCATGCCGCCGCCGCTCGTGGAACCGCCTCCGGCGCCGCCTACACCGGCGGTCGTCCCGCCCTTGGTGCACTCGGGCGATTGGCTGGGACCGGACGCAGGGCAGCAGATGTCGGCGTTGCCGCCGAGATCGCGGGAGCTCGTGCACACGAGCCCGACCTCACAGTCTTCGTTGCCGTTGTCGACGTTGCAGCGTTGACCCTCGCCCTGGCTGGCGCACGACAGCGGGAGCCACACACACACGGCACCCACCAGGACTACACACATGGCCCGTAGCACGGCCCAGTGCTTACACGACTTTTCGGAGGGCTGCCACTTGCGGGGACCTCCACCGCACAGAAATGGGGGGCCGTTTCGGGGTGCTGGCGGTTGGTCGAGCGCTTCGTTACCCTCAGGGCGAAATGACCGGCTTTCCGACGCTTACCCCCGAGGTCGAGGCGGAGCGTTGGGCCGGCGAGCTCGACGCCTTCGCGCGGGCCCGTGTGAACCGGCCGGAGGGCAGCGCCGTCCGTGCGGCCGAGCAAGCGCGGACGATCGCGGCGTCGATCCGGGACGTGGCTCAGGAGATCCGCGACGCCCGCGCGTCGAACGACCACGCCACCATGGGGCTGTTGCTCGAGAACCTGGGGACGCTCCGGCAGCGGGCGCTGGATCTGCTCACGACGCGCGGCGTGGACTCCGGCGGCAGGTGACGCGGTCGCTGGAGGACCTCGGGTTCACCGAGTCCGAGGGGAGGGCGCTTGTGGAGGCCGGCCACGGCAGGGCCGCCTGTGCGCGCGTGGTGACGGCGGAGCGCGGGCACGTCGCCGTGATTGGCGAGGGCGCGGACCGAACCCTGACGGTCCCCGGCGCGCTGCGTGGCGCGGGTCGCGCTCCCATCACGGGAGACTGGGTGGTGTTCGACGACCGCAGCGTCGTGGTGGCGGTGCTCCCTCGTCGCACGGCGTTCGTGCGCCGCGCCGCCGGCGCACGCGCCCAAGCGCAAACGGTCGCGGCGAACGTGGACGTGGCCTTCGTGCTCACTGGGCTCGACGGCGACTTCAACCTGCGAAGGATCGAGCGCTATCTCACGCTGGTCCAGGAGAGCGGCGCGCGTCCGGTGCTGCTCCTCACGAAGGCCGGTCGTGCAGATGACGTCGGGCACCGTCTCACCTCGGCCCGGCAGGTCGCCCCCGCCGTGCCCGTGCACGCCATCGACGTGATCGACGGCGTCGACGCCGACGCGCCGCTCACCTACGTCCCCCGCGGCGTCACCGCCGCCGTCTTGGGATCGTCGGGGGTGGGAAAGTCGACGCTCGTGAACTACATGCTGGGCGACGCGGTCGCCCGGACGGCGTCCGTGCGTGAGCGCGACGATCGCGGCGTCCACACGACCACGCGCCGCGAGCTGCACGTGCTGCCGGGCGGAGGGCTCGTGATCGACACCCCTGGGATGCGCGAGATCGCCCTGTGGGGTGACCGAGCCGCCGTGGACGCCGCGTTCCCCGACGTCGTGGAGCGGGCGCTCACCTGCAGATTCCGTGATTGTGGTCATGGCGCGGAGCCGGGCTGCGCCGTCCAGGGCGCCGCGCTCCGCGGGGAGGTGCCTTCGGCGCGCGTGGAGAGCTACCGCCGGCTCGTCGCGGAGATCGAGGCGACCGACCGGGCCCGCACCGAGCGGCAGCGACGATCCGTCCGACGACGCTGAGGTGCGCCGGGGCCCGCCGGCGCGGTCCTACCCGGCGCGTGGCTTCTTCTGGTCGATCGCGCTCGCGAAGAGGCTCATGTAGCTCACGGCCGACGTCACCGAGAAGACGAGGGAGGCGTAGACCAACAGCCGCCCGATGTGGACCAGATCCACGACACCGAAGTCGTAGAACACCCCGTGAACGCGGTACGGGTACCCGATGATGAGGCACACGATACCGATCATCTGCAGGGCGGTCTTGGACTTGCCGCCGTCGCCCGCGGCGATGACCAAGCCCTCCGTCGAGGCGATCGAGCGGAGCGCCGTGATCGTGATCTCGCGGATGATCAGGAGCGTGACGGCCCAGGCTGCGATTCGACCCATCGAGACGAGCCACACCAGCGTCGAGGCCACGATGAGCTTGTCGGCCAGCGGGTCGAGGAACTTCCCGAGGACGCTCACGAGGTTCTGGCGCCGCGCGAGCCAGCCGTCGAGGGCGTCGGTGATGGCAGCGAGGCCATAGATGCACGCGGCCCAGTAGCAGTCGCGCGGCGTACCGCGGTTGAGGAGCAGCAGCACCGCGGGGATCATGACGATGCGCCCGAAGGTGAGGAGGTTCGGGAGGTTCTTCGCGTCCTCCCAGAGGGTTCGACGCTCGCGCCGCTTGAGCTCACGGGCGGCGCGGCGGCGCGCCCGGCGGGACGTCGGGCGATGCTCTTCCGGCGGGAGCGGCTCAGCGGGCATCGACCAGCACCATCCCGACTCCTCGGAGCGCCAGGAGCCCCCGCGTCCGCCCGGGCGACTCGCTGTGGGTGAGCGCGCGCGGCGCGATGCGGCCGGTCCAGCCCAGCACGGCGTGCGACCTCACCACCACCTCTCTTCCCTCCGTCACCTCCAGCGCTCCGTGAGAGAGCGGCAAGGCGAGTACCAGCACGCCGGTGCCTCCGAACTGTGCGATGGGCACCGACTCGCTGTCGCCGCTCGGCATCCGCCCGCACTCGAAGTCGACCGCGCCTTCCACGGCCACCACGACGCTCTCCCGAACGCACAACGGGCCCTCCAGCGCGAGAGGGAGGAGCTTCGAACCCGAGGGGGGGCCGAGCACGACCTCGCTGACACCCTCGATGACCATGAGCGGCGCGGTGGCGCCCCCGAACGCGTCGTCCGCGTCGGCGCCGCGGACCCGCCGATGCAGCGGGCGGGTCGCCACGCCGTGCGCGGACGAGAAGCTGCGGACGCAGTCCAGCCGCACGGCCATGCTCCGCCCTTGGCCCGTCTCGGCTGCGGGAGCGCGTGCCTGAAGGAGGACGAGCCCGGTCGAGTGGAGCGCCGCGGTGTGATCGCGCGGGAACACGAGGAGCTCGGCGCGGAGCGCGTCCTCGGCGGTGGCAGGGGGCCGCCAGGCTGCCGGCGGGAACGTCGGCGGCGAGGCGACGACCGGCACCCGCGGCGGCGCGGGGGGCAGCGACTCCGACGCGGCGACCATCGGAACCGGGAACACGCTCCGCCGCTCGGAGCGCCCATCCCGCCCTGGCTCCACGGTCGTCCACGTTCCGGAGAGGGACTGTCGATCTCCCGTGCTGTCGACTCGGAAGTCCCGCCGATCCAGCTCGTCGAAGGCGGCGCTCATGGCGAGCGAGACGGCCGCGCGATCGGTGGCGGTGAGGTCCCCGGTCGGGCCGGCCGGCGTCTGGGCTCCCAAGGCGAGGAGCCGGCGCGCCATGCCGTGGTGGCCGCCCGTCTGAAACGCGTGCACCGCGTGCTCGAGGTCGCCGAGTCGCTGGAACGCCAGGCCCAGGTACCCCCACGCCTTCGCGTGGCTGGGGTCCTTCTGGATGACCCGCTCGAGCTCCGCGCGTGCGCTCCCAGGCTGGCCAGTCTTCAGGTAGCAGAGCGCCAGGTTGATCCGCGGGGTCGTGGCGTCCGGGTAGGCGGCCAGCAGCGCCTCGTAGATGGTGATGGCTCTCGGGTACAGCCCGAGCCGAAAGTACACGATGGCGAGCAGGTCCTGGCCCTTGGGATCGAGCGGCTGGAGCCCCAGCGCCTGCTCGAGCTCCTGCTTGGCCTCGTGGACGCGGTTGTCCTGGAGCAGCTCGCTCCCGCGATAGAGGTGGAACAGAAAGTCCTCCCCAGCGATCTCTCTCGACGAAGGCGGGTCAAGATCTGCGTCCTGCATGGGGGGTGACTAGCGTAGCCAAAAACGGGGTAGGATTCGCCGGCTTCGGTCATGCGCGACCCACGTCTGTCTCCGCTCCCTCGACTCGTCGCGGCGCTCGCCATCGCGGGGACGGCCGCGTGCACCTCGGTGAGCGGGCCGAGCGACACGCTCCGCGCGTACGCGAGCGCCCTCGAAGACAAGCGCGTGGAGGACGCTTACCACCTGCTGTCGGACGACGCTCGGCGAACGACCTCCCTCGAGGCGTTTCGTCGGATGGTGCTGGAGAACCCGGACGACGTCCTGGAGGTCGCCCGCGCGCTCGCCCGTCCCGGGTCGCCTCCCGTCGTCACCGCCAACGTCACGATGCCGAACGGGGACGAGCTCGCGCTGGTGCTGGAAGGGGGCAAGTGGCGGGTCGACGCCACGGCGGTGGATCTCTACGGGCAAGCGACGCCCCGGCAGGCGCTGGCGGGGTTCCTGCGGGCCTACGAGAGGAAGCGGTACGACGTGTTGCTGCGCTACATCCCGGACGCCGATCGCGAGGGTGTCGCGACCGGCCCGCTCGGGGCCCCCTCAGGCGGCGCCGAAATCACCCCGGCGCAGCTGAAGGCGGCGTGGGAGGGCGCGCAGAAGGAGGAGACCGAGCGGGTCCTGCAAGCCCTCCGGGCCGCGATGCCGACCTCCACCATCGAGGAGCACGGAGAGACCGCCAGCATGTCCTACGGCTCGGGTGGGACGGTGTCGTTCCTTCGCGAGCGCGGCCTCTGGAAGATCGCCGACTTCTAGGGCGTCGCTGCGGCGACCGCACTAGCAAGCGCGCCTTCAGTGTACTACTTTCTGTCTCTCCATGGCCTCGGGTCACGCACCGTCGAAGCCGCCCCCGTCCGACGGCGAGGGCGTGCCGATCCTGCCTCTGCGCAACTCGGTGCTGTTTCCCATGTCCGTCGTCCCGATCAACGTGGGGCGGCCCCGCAGTGTGCGCCTGGTCGAGGACCTCCTTGGACGGGAGCGGGCGGTCGTCGGGGTGCTCAGCCAGCAGTCGGCTGACGTCGACGAGCCCACGTTCCGCGAGCTGTACTCGGTGGGGACGCTCGCGCGCGTCGTGAAGGTGATCCGCCTCGGGCCCAGCAACTACTCGGTCGTCCTGAACGGGCTCGGTCGCTTTCGTGTGAAGGAGTCGCAGTCGCTGGAGCCGTACATGCGGGCGCGCATCGAGCGCGTCCCGGAGTCGCTCTCCCGCGACGTGGAGCTCGACACGCTGGGCGCGAGCCTCCGTGAGTCCACGCGGGAGGTGCTCGGGCTCATGCCCAACCTGCCCAAGGACACCGCGGGCATCCTGGACAACGTCCGCGAGCCTGGCGCTCTCGCCGACTTGATCGCGTCCAACTTCCCCCAGGCGCAGGCCAGCATCGAGGACAAGCAGGAGATCCTTCAGGCGTTCGAGGTGAAGGCGCGCGTGCGTCTCGTGCTCGCGATGGTCACGCGCCAGCTCGAGGTCCTCCGGGTGAAGAAGGAGATCACCCACATGGTCCAGGAGGAGATGGGCAAGAGCCAGCGCGAGTACATCCTTCGCCAGCAGATGAAGACCATCAAGGAGGAGCTCGGCGAGGGTGGCGACGACGACGAGATCGAGGAGCTGCGTGAGCGCATCCGGCTGGCCAACGTGCCGCCGGAGGTGGAGAAGGTCGTCAAGAAGCAGCTCTCGCGCCTGCGCACGATGTCCCAGCAGTCCGCCGAGTTCAACGTCACGAAGACCTACCTCGAGTGGATCGCGGATCTGCCTTGGTCACGCACGACGACCGATCGGATCGACGTCGCCGACGTTCGCCGCTGCCTGGACGAGGACCACCTCGGCCTCGAGCAGGTCAAGAAGAGGATCGTGGAGTACACGGCCGTACGGCAGCTCCGCGCGGACAAGAAGGGCCCCATCCTGCTCTTCGTCGGCCCGCCCGGCGTGGGCAAGACCTCGCTCGGGAAGTCGATCGCGCGGTCGATGGGGCGGCGGTACGAGCGCATCGCGCTCGGAGGCGTCCGGGACGAGGCCGAGATCCGCGGCCACAGGCGCACCTACGTGGGAGCGCTGCCGGGTCGCATCATCCAGGCGATGAAGAAGGCGGGCACGAAGAACCCCGTGCTCGTGCTCGACGAGGTGGAGAAGATGGGCGCGGACATCCGCGGCGATCCCACCGCGGCGCTGCTCGAGGTGCTCGACCCGGAGCAGAACTCGACGTTCCAGGACCACTATCTGGACCTGCCCTTCGATCTGTCCCAGGTCACGTTCCTCGCGACCGCGAACGACCGTGAAGCCATCCCGGGACCTCTGCTGGACCGGATGGAGGTCATCGACGTCCCCGGGTATACACGCACGGAGAAGCTGGGCATCGCCCAGCAGTTCCTCGTGCCCAAGCAGCTCCGGGCCCACGGCCTGAGCGAGGAGCGCCTCGACTTCACCCGCGAGGGGATCGAGGCCATCTTGGACAACTACACGCGCGAGGCGGGCGTGCGCGGTCTGGAGCGCGAGATCGCGGCGATCTGCCGCTCGACCGCGGTACGGCTCGCCGAGGGCAACGACGTGCGCGAGGTCGTCGACCGAGAGCACACCGAGAAGGTGCTCGGACCTCACAAGCACCGGCCGGAGCAGGCCGAAGGGAGCCTCTCCCCCGGCGTCGCGACCGGCCTCTCCACCTCCGCCGGCGGCGGGGATCTGCTCTTCATCGAAGCCACGAAGATGCCCGGGAAGGGCAACGTGGTCCTGACCGGCAACATGCGGAACGTGATGCAGGAGTCCGCGACGACCGCTGTGTCCTTCGTCCGGAGCAAGGCGGCGGACCTCTTGCTCGATCCGGAGTGGCTCCGCGAGATCGACCTGCACCTGCACGTGCCCAAGCACGGCACGCCCAAGGACGGGCCGAGCGCGGGCGTCACCATGTTCGTCGCGGTGGTCTCGCTGCTCCTAGGCTGCTCCGTCCGCAGCGACGTCGCGATGACCGGTGAGATCAGCCTGCGCGGCCGGGTCATGCCCGTCGGCGGCATCAAGCAGAAGCTCCTCGCGGCCCACCGCGCCGGGATGCGTGAGGTGCTGATCCCCTCTCGGAATCGTCGCGACCTCGACGAAGTCCCCGCCGAGGTGAAGGACGGGCTGAAGGTGACCCTCGTCTCCACCGTGGACGAGGTGCTCCCGATCGTGCTCCTGGAGACGGAGGGGGAGCGCGACGGCCGCGCCTCGACCAACGGGCCCGACGGGGGCCCTTCGGGAGAGGTGACATACGGCTGAGCCGGTCTCCGCGGGCGGAGGCGGGGTTGACGCGGAGCGACCGAGCTTGCTGCCCGCGGCGCGTGGTGCACCGGCGTTCGCCCGATCACGGCCGATGCTCGTCGCGCTCGGCGCCACGGCGGTCCTGTCGGCCGCCGTAGGATTCGTCCCGCAGTTTGGCGGGCCCGGCTACGAGGTGGCGCTGGCAGCGGGGCTCGTCCTGCCGAGCGTGGCGGCGCTGAGCGCGGCCGCGGATCTCGCGCGGTTCGAGCCGGAGCCGCTGGACGCGTATTGCCGGGGCGTGGCGAACGGCGTCGCCCTCTTCGCGGTGCTCTGCGTCGTCACGCTCGCGCACGGCCTTCGCGTGGGGCTCTGCGACGTGCTGAACGGGATGGAGAACCTCGCGCTCGGGCCGGGAATCGGCCTCGCCCTCGCCGGAGCGTGGGGTGCTGTCGCCGCGGAGCTCGGTCGCGGCCGAAAACGCCGCCACGCCGTCCTCAGGTCGGTCATCGCCTTGGCCGCGCCGATCGGCAGCATCGGGGTCGGCGTCGCCAGGTTCTACACGAGCCCCATGATCTTCGGCTACGACCCCTTCGTCGGCTATTTCAGCGGCACGCTCTACGACACGGTCATCGACCTCGACGGACTCCTCACCTACCGCTGCGGCTCGGTGGCCACGCTGTTCGCAGGGTTCGTGGCGGCCCTTCACCTCACGCACGGCGCGCGAGGGAAGGTCGTGTTCCAGTCGATCGGCCGCCCGGGCCTGCTCACGTTGGGCATCCTCTCGGCCGCCACGAGCATGGGGATCTCGCTCGCGGGGCCAGACCTCGACCACTGGCACACGCGCGCCACGATCGCCGAGGATCTCGGATCTGCCATCGAGGGCGAGCGGTGCCGCGTCGTCCACGCGAGGGCGATCGCCCCCGATCGTGCGCAGCGGTTCGCGAGGGAGTGTGAGGGGCACGTCGTCCAGGTCGAGCGCTGGTTGGGGGTACGAGGACCGGCGACCGTCACCGTCTTCTTGTTCGAGTCGGCCGCGCAGAAGCAGCGGATGATGGGCGCGGCTGGGACGAACATCGCGAAGCCATGGCGCGCCGAGGTGTACGTACAGGACGCCAGCTATCCGCACCGGGTCCTGGGGCACGAGATCGCCCACGTGATCGCGGCGGGTGCCGCGCGGGGGCCCTTCGAGATAGCGGGCTCCGTGGGCGGCTGGCTCCCCAACCCGGGACTCATCGAGGGGCTCGCGGTGGCGGCGTCCCCCCGTGACGAAGATCTCTCGCCGATGGATTGGGCGAAGGCCATGAAGGACCTGGATCTCCTCCCGAACCTGGAGAGCCTCTTCACGCTCAGCTTCCTGGGGGAGTCCTCCGCCCTGGCTTACACCGTCAGCGGGGCGTTCGTCGGCTGGGTCCGCGACACCTACGGGGGCGAGGTGGTCGTCGCGTGGTATGGCGGCGCCGACCTGAGGGAGGCGACCGGCAAGAGCTGGAGCGAGCTTCAGGCTGCCTGGCACGCGGAGCTCGACGCGATCAAGCTGCCCGAGGCGGCGCGCGTCCAAGCGGCCGCGAAGTTCGACAAGCCCGGCTTCTTCAAGCGCCGCTGTCCGCGCACCGTGGACGGGTGCCGGGAGCGGGCGGGGACGCTCGGGGAGGCGGGGGACACCGTCGGCGCGATGGCCGAGCTGGAGCGCGCGCTGGAGCTCGAGCCAGCGCACGTCGCGCTCCAGATCGACAAAGCCGAGCTCCTGCTCCTCTCGTCGAAGGTCGAGGAGGGCGAGGCCGCGTTGAGGCGGCTGGCCGACGACGAGAGCGTCGCACGACACCACCGTGACCGAGCCCTGCGCGCGATAGGCGACCTCGCGTTCGCGCGTGGCGACACCGAGGTCGCGCGCAAGGCGTTCGAGGAGGTCCTCTCCCGGACCGTGGACGCGAACGGAAAGCGCGCGCTCGCGGTGAAGCTCGCGGCGACCAAGGACGCCGCCCTCCGGCCCGCGCTGGTCGCCCTCCTCGTCGGGGTCGTCGGCAAGCGCCCCGACAAGCTCGCGGCCACCGAGCTGCTCGGCGCGCTCGACCGTGAGCGCCCCGGCGACGGGCTCCCCGCGTACCTGCTGGCCCGCGGACGCATCGACGCGGACGACTACGAGGCCGCCGCGGAGCGCTTGGACCGCGCGCTGGCGCGCAAGATCGATGTGCCCTTCGTCCGCGCCGAGGCGCTGAGGCTCCGCGTCGTGACGGCCTGCGCGCTCGGGGACGGCGCGGGCGCTCGCCGCTGGCTGGAGGAGTACGGCCGCGATCCGGACGTGAGCGACGCGCGCTACGGGACGTCCCTCCGGCTGGTTTCGCGGTGCGCGGGCGTGGAGGAAGCGGCCCTGCCCAAGCGGGCCGGCGGCCAGGGGGCGCGTTAGGCGTGGACGCCCGAACGCAGCAGGAGCTCTTGATCGCCGGGCTCCGGATCGTCGCCTCGTCCGAGACGATCCTGGACCCGGTGGCCTTCGAGGAGCTGGGCCGGGTCCTCCGCCGGGCCTTCCCCTTCTTCCACATCGCGCTCACGAAGGCGGAGACGCCGGGGTACTTCCGGGTGCTCGCGCTCACGCGGGGTGAGGGGGAGGCCGCGCTCCCGTTCAGGACGCGCCTGCAGAGCTCGCCCTCGATCTACGCGACGCTCTACGAGCGTGGGGAGCCCTATCTCGCTACGGACCTCGGGAGCGGGATCGCGCTCGAGCGGTCGGGCGCTCAGCTGGGCTTCGGATCGTACGCCGTGTTCCCCATCCGCGCCCCTGCGGCGGGCGGCGCGGTGGGGCCCGTCATCGCCGGTTTCCTCGCCGCGTTCAAGGACCCACGCGGGGCCGAGAGCCTGCCCGCCGACTTCGTGCGAGAGCTCCTCTCTGGGTTCGGCGCGAGCGTGGCGCGAGGCCTCGAGGCGCGCCGGGAGGCGCGTGCGGGCCGCATCCTCGAGGCCACCGGGGACGCCATGCTCGCCTGGGACTCCGAGGGGCGGCTGGTCGACCTGAACGGCGCCGCGGAGCGTCTCCTCGGCGCGGCGAAGTTCGAGGTGCTCGGCACGAGCATGCAGGCGCTTTTCGGCGCGATCCCGATCGGCCCCTCCAGCGGGCAGCGGCTGACCTTGCTCACCAAAGGCGACAAGAAGGTCACCGTCGCCGCCACCGTCAGCCCGGTCCAGGGGGACCCGCTCGTCTTCGCCCACGCGTTGCTGCGCGACCTCTCCGACGTCGTCGAGGCCGAGCAGCGCGCCGCCGACCGTCTCGCGCAGCTCCGGGAGCTCACCGAGCAGCACACGCTGCTCCTCGACAACGCCCCCCTCCTGATCTTTCGACTGGATCCGGAGACGCACGAGGTCCTCTACCTGAACCGGCACGCCGAGCACCTGTTCGGCGTGCCAGCCGCGCGCGCCCTGGAGACGCACGGCTTCCTCCTCGACGCGCACATCGACCAAGAGGGGGCGCTAGCCTTCGAGGAGGCGGTGATCGTCGCGAAGCTGGGCCAGGTGATGCCCCCTTACGAGGCGCGCCTTCGTCGCGAGCACGGACAGTCCATCACCGCGCGCGGCACCGTCTACCCGATCTTGGGTGCCGGCGGGCGCGTCGTGGGCATCGAGGGGATCCTCCTCGACGTCACCGGAGAGCGCGCGGCGCGATCGCGCCTCGTCCAGGCGGACAGGCTCGCGACGGTCGGGATGCTGGCCGCAGGCGTCGCGCACGAGATCAACAACCCCGCCGCGTTCATGCTGCTCGGGCTCGACGTGCTCTCCAAGACGCTGGCGGCGCAGTCCTCGTCGCTGCCTCCGGAGGTGGCGAGCCAGGTCGACCAGCTGCTGACCGACCTCCGGGAGACCGCGCGGCGCATCGTGCACATCGCCCGGGACATGCGGCTGTTCGCCAGCCCGCCGGCGGCCCAGGCGGGCCGACGCATGCTGATGGACGTCGCCCGAACGGTGGAGAGCGCGCTCACGATCACGCGCGCGCAGATCGTGGAGAAGGCCGAGCTCGAGGTCGACATCGAGCCCGATCTCCCGCTCGTCGCCATGGACGATGGCCGGCTCGGCCAGGTGCTCGTGAACGTGCTCGTCAACGCCGCGCAAGCCATCGGGGAGGCGCGCGCCGCGCGTGGGACTGGCCCCGACCGCGTCCGGATCACGGTCCGGGCGACCGACGCGGACGTGGAGATCTCGATCGAGGACACGGGCGTCGGCATGCGCCCAGAGGTGCTGGAAAGAGCGTTTACGCCGTTCTTCACGACCAAGCACCCGGAGCTCGGGACCGGGCTGGGTCTGGTGATCTCACGCCAGATCGTGGAGGCGGCGGGAGGGACCATCACCGCCGAGAGCCCAGGCACGCTCGGGGATCGCCCCTGCGGTGCGTGCTTCCGGATCCGCCTCCCGGCTCAGTCTGTCCCCGAGGCGCCCCAGTCCGGGGCGGTCATCGCCAGAGTCGGTTCCCAGCGCGTGCGCGTCCTCGTCGTCGAGGACGAGGTGCTGCTCGGGAAGGCGCTCGCCGACCGGCTGTCTCAGAGCCACGAGGTGACCATCGTCACGAGCGGAGAAGAGGCGCTCGGCGCGCTGCAGCGTGGCACGTTCGACGTCGTCCTCTGCGATCTGAAGATGCCGACCCTGGGGGGCGAGGAGCTCTACCGGCGGGTGGTGGAGGCCGTGCCCGAGATGCGCAGACGGTTCGTCTTCATGACCGGCGTGGGCTTCGGGCCCGAGCTCGAGGGCTTCCTCGATGAGGTGCGCGCTCCGCTGTTGGAGAAGCCGTTCCCCATCGTCCGCGCGCTGGAGGTCATCGCGGACGTGCACGCCGGCGCGGCGAGCTCGGACGGAGGGCGACCCCCGGCGCTCCGCCCTAGTCGCTCATCTTGATGGGGATGTAGAGCGCACGCACCTTCGACATGGTGCCCTCCTTCGTGTAGCCGGCGAGGCCGTACAGGATGTTCCACCAGTGGCCTTGCGGCGACGCGCCGAACTGGAACGCCGGGAAAAAGTGGAACTCCCACTCGGTCCCGCCGACGACCTTCTGCTCGCCGTAGTAGGTGTTGAGCACGACCTGGCTCACGCTGTCGGGGTCCGCGAACCGCCAGAACACCGGGAAGACCACCGTCGACCGGTTCTTCGGCGACGCGAAGTCCCAGAGGACCGGCGGGACGACGAGGTGGGTCGACTCGTGCTCACGGCCCATGAAGAAGAGCGGGTAGATGTTCGTGTGCCAGCCGGTGAGGCCGTGGGAGTGCTCGAACAGCGGCGTCACCCAGGTGCTCTCTCGGATCCCAGGCCGCTTGAAGTGCGCGTAGAACGGGAAGAGCACGAGGTCGTCTACGCGCGGCGAGCTCGACTGGTAGTAGAAGGGGAAGAGGAGCTTGGTATCCAGCCCGATGTCGGGGTCGCGGTACCACCAGAACAGGGGCGTGACCATGTCGAGCTCGGTGCGGCCCCGATAGCGCGCGTAGCCCCAGGTGACGAACGTGTCCTCACCATCGTCGCCCTCCGCCTCGAGGAACAGAGGCGTGATGAGCAGGTGGGACGGCCCGGAGTAGCCATAGTGGAAGAACGGGAAGAGCGTGATGTGATCCTCGTTCTGGCCCCAGTTGCGCCAGAAGAACGGCATCACGTTGAACACCTCGCCGTCGCGGTCGCGCTCCCACAAGAACGGGCCCCACAAGTTGATCTCGTGATCCGTCGTGTCGTCGTACTCGTAGTAATGCAGGAGCGGAGGGATGACCTCGTACTCGCTCGTCTTGTCGCGGCCGTAGAAGTAGAACGGGACCACGCCCATGGCGATGTCGTCGGTCGTACGGGGATCACACGCCGAGCCGCCCCGCCACTTGCAGTAGAGCGGGCCGACCAGGTTGAACCCGTCTCGGTCGGAGTGCTCCGTGAACGTGAGGAGCGGCGGGATGTGGAGGTACCCGCCGCCGTCCTTGGTTCGCCCCTCGAAGAAGAGGGGAAACAACCAGTTCGCGTGGGTCGGCTTGCCGTCCAGCTTGCCGTCCGACTCCTGGTGCGCGAACGGCCCGATCACGGTCGTGTAGGTGTCCTGGTCTCTCAGGTGCCAGAACACCGGGAACGCGACGTCTGCGTCCGCGTCGACGCTGCGTCGCTGGTAATAGAGGCCGAACAGCGAGGCGCGGTCGCCCGGCTGGGTGCGCTCCGCCCAGAACGGGAACACCGTCCGGAACGTGTAGTCTCCGTCGGTCTCGCTGTAGTAGACCCCGTAGAAGTCGACGTCACGCTTGTCGACCGCGCCTTGGGGGTCGTCGTCCGGGACACGGTTCGTCCCGATCCGCTTCTTGACGTCTGCCGGCACCTCGAGCGGATCCTCGGGGAGCTGGGGAGCGGTCTTGGGCGCGCTGGTCTGCTCGCCCCCCGTGGCTGCGTGCGTCTCGGGCGCCCCGGGCGGAGGCTTGGGTTGCTGCTGCTGGGGACCGAGAGGGAACTGCGCCGCCGCCACCCCGTGCCAGAGCAGGGCCAGGGCGAGCGAGCACGCCACCAGCAGCGCGCGGGCGAGCGTCAACTGACACCTTCGCGGAGGGGGACGGCGCGGTCGAACAGCACCGCGTCTGCGCCCTGGATCGGGATCTCGTCTTGGGAGTGGGCCGCGAGATCCTTCACGCCGAAGACCCCACGGGCGAGCTCATCCTCGCCCGCGAGCACGCACAAGCGAGCGCCGGATGCGTCGGCCCGCCTCAGCTTGCCCTTCAGCCGCGAATCCCGGGCGTCCACCTCCACGCGCGCGCCGCGGGACCTGAGCGCGCTCGCCAGGGCGAGCCCAGCGCTCAGGGCGACGTCCGACAGGACCGCGATGTAGATCGGCGGCTTCTTCTCCACGCCTGCCTCGTCGGTCATGGCGACCAGGATTCGCTCGAGCCCCATGGCGAAGCCGATCGCCGGGACGCTCGGACCGCCCAGCCCGCCTATCATCTCGTCGTAGCGCCCTCCGCCGCAGATCGTGCTCTGGGCGCCCAGGTCCGCGTCCGTGGCCTTGATCTCGAACAAAGTGCGTGTGTAGTAGTCGAGGCCGCGGACGAGCTTGGGATCGACCACGTGGGGCACCTCGAGCGCCTCGAGGGCGCGGCGCACACCGTCGAAGTGCTGCTTGTCTTCGTCCGAGAGGACGTCGAAGATCTCGGGCGCGCCCTGGCTGCACGCCTGATCACGCTCGTCCTTCGAGTCGAGGATGCGCAGGGGGTTCTTGTCCAGGCGGCGCCGCGAGTCCTCCGAGAGCTCGGCCTTGCGAGGCTCGAAATGCGCTACGAGCGCGTCGCGGTAGCGCGCCCGCGTGCCCTCGGAGCCCAGAGAGTTCAGGTGGACGGCGAGGCCTGAGATCCCCAGCGCTCGGAGGAACCGGACGGCAAGCTCGATGAGCTCTGCGTCGCAGATCGGGCCCGGGTCGCCGTAGAGCTCGCAGCCAGCCTGATAGAACTGACGGTAGCGCCCCTTGGCGGGCCGCTCGCCTCGGAACATGGGCCCGAGGTAATACCAGCGGGAGACGGGCTCCTTGGCGAACACGCCGTGCTCGACATAGGCGCGCGCGGCGCCGGCCGTGCCCTCGGGGCGAACCGTGAGGTGGTCCCCGTGCCGCTCGAACGAGTACATCTCCTTCTCGACGACGTCCGTGGTTTCCCCGATTTGCCGCACGAACAAGGCCGTGTCCTCGATGACCGGCGGCCTGACCTCTTCGAAGCCGTAGAGGCCTGCCACGTGCCGGAACGCCGATTCCACGCGGTGCCAACGCCGGATCTCGCCGGGCAGGATGTCGTTCATCCCCCTAACGGCGCGGAGCTTCACGGGTTCGCCTCACTTGGAGTGGCTCTCGGGGGGGCTTATCGCCTCCGGGCCGGGCCGGGTCAAGCGCTCCGCACTACCCCTGCCGAGCTCCCCCATCCAGCCAGGCCTGGAGCATCAGCGCGGCGGCGGCCCCATCGATGATCGGCGCCCTCGCCTTGCCCCGCTTCTTGCCCACGGCGTCGAGCGCGCGGTGTGCCCCGACCGTCGAGAGGCGCTCGTCGATCAACTCGACCTCGAGCCCGGTCGCGGCGCGGAGCCGCTCGGCCAGCCGGGCAGCGCGGCGCGCCGGGGGACCTGCTTCGCCGGACAGGTCGAGCGGCAGGCCGACCAAGAGGTGGCGAACCCCCTCCTCCCGGCAGAGCTCCGTCACCGCCGCTACGAGGCGCAGATCGTCCGTTCCATCGAGGAACGGTCTCGGAGAGGCCAGCACGCGCGCCTCGTCCGACACGGCGACCCCCACGCGGACCCGACCGAGGTCGAGCGCGAGGACGCGGCCCTGCTCCGTGGGGCGCGGACGCGGCGGCTCCTCTTGGCCCATCCAGCTCGGCTCAGCGGCGGCCGGAGAAGAACGCGATCAGCCCCGCCGAGGCCGCGAAGCCGAAGATCACGAGGTCCCACATGGGCCACGCGATCCCGGCGGCCCGGCGCAGCAGCACGGCCTCCGTCAGGCGCGCCGCCAGGGCCACGACCCCGTAGGTCACGAAGACGGCCACGACGGTGCGCCGGCTGGCCTGCGCGAGATCGAGCGTCTTGGCGCTGTTCTGCCAGACGTTCTTGCGCACCCAATGGATGCCGAAGCCGATGGGCGTGGCGAGCGCCAGGGTCATCATCAAGAACAAGAGCAGCGCCTCGGAGCCCGTGACGTTCGATGCGGCGGTGCCGCCCCGCGTGAGGCGGATGACACTGGCGCCGACCGTCAGCAAGCCCGCGAGCACCCCGAACGTGGCGAGGCCCGCCATGAACGCGATCGTCGGCCGGGACTGGGCGACGTCGCGGTGGCGGTCGTCGCCGACGCGGGACGCCCTCGGGTCGGCGTTCTGCGGCATGGCAGGTGGCGCCATCGTCGTGAGCGCCCCGCCCCGCTCCGAGAACGCGGCGAGCTCGGACTCGAACTCGTCCATGGTCGCGTAGCGGTCGTTCGGGGACTTCGCCATCGCTCGTTGGATCACCATCTCCAGCGCCTCGGGCACGTCGGGGTTCAGCGTGCACGGACGCTCCGGCTCCTCGAGCAGCACGGCGGTGAGGGTGGCGGTCGGGTCCGACCGATCGAACGGGCGCTTGCCCGTGACGAGCTCGTACAGGATCGCGCCGGTGGCGTAGACGTCGACCCGGTGGTCGACGCGCTCTCCCCGGGCCTGCTCCGGCGCCATGTACGACGGCGTGCCCATGATCATCCCGGTCTTCGTGAGCGACTGCGCGCCGGCCTCGTGGACCTTGGAGATCCCGAAGTCGATCACCTTCGACGTCGGGTTGGACATGTCGCCCGTCAGAAAGACGTTCTCCGGCTTCATGTCCCGGTGCACGATGCCCTTCGCGTGCGCGGCGGCCAGCGCCTTGCAGATCTGGCGGACCAGGCGCACCGCGAGGTCCACGCCGAGCCGCGTCCGCGCCCGCACGAAGCTCGCGAGCTCCTGTCCGTCCAGGAACTCCGCCACGATGAACGGCCTGCCCTCCGGCGTGCGGTCGATATCGAAGACCCCGCCCACGTAGGGGCTCTGGATCGAGGCCGCGGACTCGGCCTCCCGCTGGAAGCGCGACAGCACCTCCGGCTGGCGCGCGTACTCGGGGTGAAGGATCTTCACGGCAAAGCGCTTCGTCCCGATGCGGGTGTGCCGCGCCTCGTAGACGCGCCCCATCCCGCCTTCGCCGATGGCTCGAACGATCGCGTAGGTGTCGGCCAGCGTTCGTCCCACGAACTCGTCCTCGTCGCCGTTCTCCGCGTCCAAGAGCTCGGAGGCGTCCTTGGGACAGACGCGGAACTCCGCGGGGTAGCGGATCAGGCACTCCGGGCAGAACTTGGGCAGGAGGATGTCTTGGGGGAGCGAGGCGAGGGAGCGCCGAGACTCACTCCCCGCCGCCAGACCCGAGAGGCTCGGAACGGGCGCGTCGGTGATCGCGGGCGCGGCTCCGGGCGGGTGAGGGCTCGGCGGGATCGTTCCACCACGCATCACCGCGCCCGATGACGAGGGCGGAGAAGGCGCCGCCGGAGCGAAATGCGTCTGGCCGCTGGCCAGCGGCCCGCGCGGATCCACCCTGGGCGCGGGCGGAGCGCCTTGCGAGCCGAGCGGGGGGGTTCGTGCCATCCAACGTCAGGCTACCTCGGGCACCGCTCGCTCACCAGGAGGCGGTGAGGCGTTGCGGGAGGCGTTGACGAGGGGCGCGGCCGGGGTATAGTCCGCCGCCCTTTCGAGGGCGAACCACGTTGGCGGCCCACCATGGGGCGCGCGCCTCGCCCGAACGCTCGGGCCGCGGCGGCGAGGCTCCAGGTCGGGCATCGAGGCACCATGCTCCATCCCACGCACAAGTCTTCCATCATCACGCAGTACCGCACCCACGAGGGCGACACCGGCTCGCCCGAGGTCCAGATCGCTCTGCTGAGCGAGCGCATCAACCAGCTCACCGATCACTTCAAGACGCACAAGAAGGACCACCACTCGCGCCGCGGGCTGCTCAAGCTCGTGTCGCAGCGGAGGCGACAGCTGGACTACTTGCGTCGCGTCGACGTCGACCGGTACCGCGGCATCATCAACAAGCTGAACCTCCGGAAGTAGGGGAGGTGGGCGCGCGGGGCCGCTCTTGCGCTCCACCTCGCCCCCTAAGGGTCGAGGGGAGACGGCGGCCCTTCGCGGCGTCTTGGGCCCGACCATCGGGCCGAAACGATTCTCCCGGGCGTGGAACACCGCTTCGACTTCGCTCCCTGCCGAGCACCCAGGTCCTCGGCAGAGAACGAGGGAGAAGAGAGCTCCCCACCCGGCGTAGCGCCGCACGGACGCGGCCTCGCGCGAGCGAGAGAAAGGCTCTTTCATCATGTTCGTTCGTGAATCCGTAACCGTCGGGGGGCGCACGCTCACGCTGGAGACCGGCCGCCTGGCCAAGCAAGCCCACGGCGCCGTCCTCATCACCTACGGCGAGACGGTCGTGCTCGTCACCGCGGTGTCCACAGAGGAGCGGCCGGGGCTCGACTTCTTCCCGCTCACCTGCGAGTTCGTCGAGAAGACCTACGCGGCAGGCCGAATCCCCGGCGGGTTCTTCAAGCGCGAGGGACGGCAGCGGGAGGACGAGATCCTCTCGTGCCGCATCATGGATCGCCCGCTCCGCCCTCTCTTCCCCGAGGGCTTCAAGAAGGACACGCAGGTCGTCGCCACGGTCCTCTCGAGCGACAAGCAGAACAAGGCGGACGTCCTCGCGCTGACCGGCGCCAGCGCCGCGCTCCACATCTCCGACATCCCCTGGGAAGGCCCCATCGTGGGGATCCGCGTCGGCCGCAAGGACGGCGAGCTCATCGCGTACCCGACCGTCGAGCAGCAAGAGGCGAGCGACATCGATCTCGTCGTGGCCGTCTCGAAGGACGCGATCGTCATGGTCGAGGGTGGCGCCAGCGAGGCAACGGAGCGGGAGATCATCGACGCGCTGATGTTCGCGCACCGCGAGGCTCAGCCGGTGATCGGGCTCATCGAGCGGCTGCGCGCAGCCGTGGGCAAGCCCAAGCGGGAGTGGACCGCCCCCGCCCTCGACGCGTCGGTCGCGACGCGGATCAGCCAGATCGCCGACGCGGATCTGGACAAGGCGACGCGCGTGACGAACAAGAAGGCGCGCTACGAAGGGTACAGCGAGATCAAGAAGCGGGTCGCGGAGACCCTCAAGGCGGAGATCGGCGAGGACAAGTACAAGCCGATCGAAGGCCTGGTGAAGGCCGAGTTCGAGGAGCGAAAGGCCTTCGTCGTCCGCCGCATGGTGACGGAGGAGCGGGTCCGCATCGACGGACGGGATGGTCGCACGATCCGACCCATCGCCACCGAGGTGGGGATCCTGCCGCGCGTCCACGGAAGCGCTCTCTTCCAGCGCGGAGAGACGCAGGCCATCGTCGCCACCACCCTCGGGACGACCGCGGACGAGCAGAAGATCGACGGCCTCCTCGGTGAGACGTGGAAGCGCTTCTATCTGCACTACAACTTCCCCCCGTTCTCGACGGGCGAGACGAAGCCCATGAGGGGCCCAGGCCGCCGGGAGATCGGCCACGGGGCGCTGGCGGAGCGCGCGCTCTCCAAGGTCATGCCGCCGGCCGACAAGTTCCCGTACACGATCCGCATCGTCAGCGAGACGCTCGAGTCGAACGGCTCCTCGTCGATGGCCGCCGTGTGCGGCGGGTGCATGTCCCTCATGGACGCGGGCGTCCCCATCAAGGCGGCCGTCGCCGGCATCGCGATGGGTCTCATCAAGGAGGGCGACAAGTACGCGATCCTCAGCGACATCTTGGGGGACGAGGACCACCTCGGCGACATGGACTTCAAGGTCTGCGGGACCGCACGCGGCGTGACCGCGATCCAGATGGACATCAAGATCCAGGGCCTCTCCCGGGAGATCCTGGAGGAAGCGCTCGATCAAGCCCGCGAAGGGCGCCTGCACATCCTCTCGAAGATGGCCGAGACGCTCGCGGAGGTCCGGCCGGATCTCTCGAAGTGGGCGCCCCGCATCACGTCGGTGAAGGTCAAGCCCGATCAGATCCGGCTCATCATCGGGCCCGGCGGCAAGACCATCAAGGGCATCGTCGACCAAACAGGCGTCTCCATCGACGTCGAGGACGACGGGACGGTCAACGTCGCCTCGGCCGATCCCGACGCCGTGCGCAAGGCGCTCGACATCATCAAGGGCCTGACGGCCGAGCCGGAGACCGGCGCGACCTACCGCGGCACCGTGAAGCGGATCGCCGACTTCGGCGCGTTCGTGGAGATCTTGCCGAACGTCGACGGTCTCGTGCACATCTCGGAGCTCGCCCACGAACGCATCGAGCGGGTCGAGGACGTGGTCAAGGAGGGCGACGAGGTGGAGGTCAAGGTCATCAGCATCGACCGTGAAGGGAGAGTTCGCCTCTCCCGACGCGAGCTCCTGCCGCTCCCCGAGGGCATGGAGGAGCGCCCGCGTCGTGAGGCGCCCCCCCCGCGCGACCGGGATCGCGGACCGCGGCGCGACGGGCCGCCCCGTGACCGGGAGCGGCGGCGCTGATGCTCGGCCGCGACGAGTCGGGCGCGGCCACCCTGGGCGGCGTCCGTCTCGCCGCGCTCTTCGACGAGCAGGGGTTCGCGACCCCCGCCTACGTCTACGACGTGGAGGCGATCGAGGCGGAGGCGCGGGAGCTGCGCGCCGGCTTCGAGGGCGTGGATCACCTGATCGCGTACGCGGTGAAGGCCAACAGCGCCGGCCCCATCCTCCGCGCGCTCAGCCGCCAGGGCGTGGGAGCGGACGTCGTCTCTGGCGCTGAGCTCGAGCTCGCGGTGGCGTGCGGCGTGGACCCCGAGGCGGTGGTCTACAGCGGCGTCGCCAAGACCGACGGGGAGCTCGACCTGGCGATCGGGACGGGACCTCGCGGCATCCTCTCCGTGCAAGCCGAGAGCATCGAAGAGATCCCACGGATCGATGCGCGGGCGCGCGCCGCGGGCCGCGTCGCCCGCGTGAGCCTCCGGTTGAACCCGGGGATCGAGGCGGAGACTCACGCCTACATCGCGACGGGCCACGACGAGGCCAAGTTCGGAATCCCCCGTGCCGAGCTCGGCGCCGCGCTCGAGGCGATCGTCGCGGCGGAGAACGTCCGGCTCGTCGGGCTCTCGAGCCACATCGGCTCCCAGCTCACGCAGGTGGACGCCTACGTGACGTCGGTCCGCATGCTGCTCTCGCTCCTGTCGGTGTGCGACGTCGCGCTGGCAGCGGCAGGACGGCCTGCCCTCGAGCTCGTCGATTTCGGAGGCGGGTTCGGCATCGACTACGGGGACGGCTGCGCGGCGCGCCCCGCGGACTTCGCTCGCGCCGTCGTCCGAGAGGTCCGCCAAGCGGGCCGCTCGACCATGCGCGTGATGGTCGAGCCTGGTAGGAGCCTCGTGGGCGCGCACGGCGTCCTTTGCGCCAGCGTCATCATGCAGAAACGAGGGCGTCCGAGCGAAGAGGAGCGGCGCTGGCTCATGATCGACGCGGGCATGAACGACCTGCTTCGACCGGCGCTCTACCGTGCGCTCCACCGCGTAGAGCCGATGGAGGTCCCACCGCCGCCTACGGGCTCCGGCGTCGCGATGCGGGTCGTAGGCCCAGTGTGCGAGAGCTCCGACGACTTCGGCACGCACGCGATGCCCCCCGTAGCGCCGCGACGCGTGATCCTCCGGGACGCCGGCGCGTACGGTTTCACCATGGCGAGCGAGTACAACGGGCGAGCCCTGCCGACGGAGATCTTCCTGAGGGCTGGCCGGGTGGAGGAGGCGCTGCGGCCGCGCAGGTCGGGAGCGTGGGTGCGAGAGCGCCTCGGGGTCGGGCGGGGGCCCGAGCAGCGCGCCTAGGCCCCCCAAAGCGTGCCCTGCTTCGCCCCTCGCTCCGCGCCGTGCTACACCACCAAACCTCTTGGCAAAGCCGCGAAGCTTGGCTAAGAGCCCTGCCACGGGCGAGCAGCAGCTGGCCCGGCGCCCCTGACAGGCGAGGCAGCGCCGCTGTTTCGCCCCAGACGGCCCACAAGAATTGTCGTTGACAGATTCGCTGTGAGCCTCTAAGGTTCGCGTCCCGTTCGCCGAAGAGACTCTCTTCGGTCCCGAGCGTGGAGAGTGCCGACGCATCGCCCTCGGGCGTCGTCGGTCGCGCCCGCCCCCACGACTCCACAGGCTGTGGAGATCCTGTGCGGGGCAGGACCCCCGGGTCCTCGGCGCGGCTCGGTCCTTGAAAACTGGGTTGTACGGAAAGACGGAGCAGGCGCT
>CAZBJI010000115.1:0-25806 GCA_964492175.1 uncultured Polyangiaceae bacterium
CGGGAACAGCGTCCTCGTCGAGGAGCACAACCTCGACGACGTGAAGACCGCCGACTACGTGATCGATCTCGGACCCGATGGCGGCTCGGGGGGCGGAGACGTCATCGCCACGGGGACGCCCGAGGAGGTCGCCCGGAAGAAGGCCTCCTACACCGGCCAGTTCCTGCGCGACGTGCTGGCGCTCCCGGGCCGCCGGGCCGCGCCGGAGCGCGCCTCGCGGGAGCGGGGACCCGACGTCGCGTCGCGCGTTGCGCAGAAGAGAGCCCCACGAACCTCCACGCCCACGTCCCGCCCATGAAGCTCTACTCGTCCCTGACCTCCCCGTTCGCTCGCAAGGTGCTCGTGCTCGCTCACGAGGTCGGGCTACGCGACTCGCTCCGCGCCATCGCCACCACGCCTTCGCCGGCGGCGCCAGACCCGGCGCTCACCTCGAAGAACCCGCTCGGGAAGATCCCGGCCCTCGAGCTCGACGACGGCACGGTCCTCTACGACTCACGCGTGATCTGCGAGTACCTGGACGGCCTGCACGGGGGCCCGCGGCGCGTGCCCGAGGCCGGCGCGGAGCGCTTCGAAGTCCTGCGGGTACAGGCCCTCGCCGACGGCGTGCTCGACGCCGGGATCCTCGTCCGGTACGAGACGGTGCTCCGGCCGGAGGCCCTGCGGTGGTCCGATTGGATCCGGGGCCAGTGTGACAAGGTGACGGCCGGCCTCGCGGAGCTCGACCGCGCGGTGCCTTCGTTCGGCACCCTCCTCGATCTCGGCCAGATCGCGACGCTCGCGGCGGTGGGTTGGGTCGAGTTCCGCCGCGTGCTCGACGCGCACCCCGACGGCCCGGTCGACGTGAGAGCACGATTTCCCCGGCTCGCGGCGTACTTCGACGAGCACCGCCGGCGCCCGAGCATGCAGACGACCGAGCCGAGGTGAGGCCGGTCTCTCTCGATTTCCTGGCGCGCGTCCGGATATAGTGGCCATGCCAGTCTTCGAAAGGATCGTCCAATGCGTCGCGCCTTCGCCCTCTTGTTAGCCGGGTTTCTCCTCACGTCGCTCCCTAGCTGCAACCCGGGGACCCAGCTCTGCGACGAGATCTGCTCCTGCCTGGACAACGACTGCGATCGGGACGGGAACGCGAAGGGCGACGACTTCGACTACGAAGAGTGCGTGGACGACGCCGAAGATCTGCAGCGCGAGTCCGACGAGGAGGGCTGCGGCGCCGAGTACGACGAGTACGTGACGTGCCTCCTCGACAACTCCAAGTGTGACGAGAACGACGAGAGGTTCGAGATCGACGCGAACGACTGCGACAACGAGGCGGAGGATCTCGCGGACTGCTGCGACGGCGACTGCGGCTTCGGCTTCTGACCGCCCCTGTCTCGGGACGCGGGCCTTGAGGCGCCCCGCGCGCGTGGTATGTAGAAAATCATGGCGACGCGCGCAGGGCCGGGGGGGGCAGGGTCGGCCTCGGCCGGCGAAATCCGCGCCTCGCTGCGCGAGGCCGGGCTCCGGGCGACCGCGCCGCGCGTGGCGGTCCTGAGGAGCCTGAGGTCCGCGAGCGGGCCGGTCAGCCACGGAGACGTCGCCACGAGCCTGGCCGACGAGGGCTGGGATCGCGCCACCGTCTATCGAAACCTGATGGCGCTCACGGAGGCGGGGCTGCTCCGGCGGACCGATCACGGGGACCACACGTGGAGGTTCGAGCTGAGCAAGCCCGGCGCCGCGGTCGGGAGGATCCACCCCCACTTCCTCTGCGACGCCTGCGGGGACGTGGCGTGTCTGCCCAACGGCTCGGTCCAGGTCCTCCCGCGCCGCGGTACGCCCCGCGCCATCCAGCGCCAGCGGTACGAGGTCCAGATCAAGGGCCGGTGCGACCGCTGCGACTAGTCTCAACTGCGCTACGCTGCGGCTCGTGAAGCCCCTGTCGGAGATCCCCAGCCTGGGCGGCGTGCGAGACCAGCTGCAGATGATGCAGAGCGACCGCCTGGGGGGTCTGAAGCGCTTCAACGCCGACACGGGAGACATCGGGCGCTTCGCGTTCGTGTTCGGTGACGTCGTCCTCGTCAACACGCCCGAGCTCGTGCACGAGGTCCTCGTATCGCGCGCCAAGTCGTTCGAGAAGTCGCCCATCCTGCGAGGCGCCCTCCACCCGCTCGTCGGCCAGGGGATCTTCACCGCGGAGGGCGACCTCTGGCGCCGCCAGCGGAAGCTGATGGCGCCCATGTTCCACGAGGCGGTCCTCCGCGGCTTCGCCGAGGACATGACGGCGTGCGCCCAGCGGGCCGCCGCCGGGTGGCGAGACGGTCAGGTCGTCGACGTGTCCCGGGAGACCACGCGGATCACCATGGCCATCGCCGGGCGGACCCTCTTCAGCGCCGACCTGTTCGACGACGCCGACGAGCTGGGCGCGGCGCTCACCACGGCCCTCGAGTGGGCGGGGGAGCAGAGCAGCAGCGTGACCTTGATCGCCCAGGCGCGCGCGAGCATCGCGCTCGACCTCCTGTCCGACCGGCTGCCGGACAAGCTCGCAGAGCGCGCCCGGTCCCTGGCGGACCGCGCCATCGTGCCGATCTTGTGGCCTGGCGCGCGCACGCGGGCGCTGAAGTCGGCGCTCGACGTGCTCGAGCGGCGGGTCGCGCAGATGATCGCGGAGCGGCGCGCGAGCCCCGGTCGACGCGACATGCTCGCGCTCCTGCTCGAGGCCCGCGACGACGACGACGGCGGCGTCATGACCGACAAGCAGGTCCGCGACGAGCTGCTCACGCTGTTCGTCGCCGGCCACGAGACGACGGCGACGGCGCTGGGCTGGGCGCTCATGCTGCTCGCCCAGCACCCGGAGATCTACGCGCGCGTGCGGATGGAGGTCGACCAGATCGATCGGGTCCCGACGCACGAAGATCTTCCGCGGCTCGGCCTCTCCCTCCGCGTCTTCAAGGAGGCGATGAGGCTGTATCCGCCGGTGTATTTGTTCGGTCGGATCGCGATGACGGAGGTCGAGATCGGCGGGTACGTGCTGCCGAAGGGCACCGTCGTGCTCGTGTCGCCGTACTCTCTCCACCGCAAGCCGGGGCTCTGGCGTCACCCGGATCGGTTCGATCCGGACCATTTCCTGCCCGAGGCGGAGGCCGCCCGCCACAAGACGGCGTTCATCCCGTTCAGCGCCGGCCCGCGCACGTGCATCGGCAACGCGTTCGCCCTCATGGAGGGCGCGCTGGTGCTCGGCACGCTCCTGCACGACGCGGACTTCGAGCTGTGCGACCCGAAGGGGGCCGAGCCCGAGGCGTCCGCGACGCTGCGCGCGAAGGGCGGCATCCCGATGCGGGTCTGGCTCCGCGGACGCGACGCGCCCGTCTCCGTCGACGCGCGCGCCTCCTGACCCGCCGCCGGCGTCCGTCGGCCCGTGGGCGCGAGCTCGAGTAGCACACCGGCGCCGCGACCTGCGAAGATTGGCCCATGCGCACCGTCCTCGCCTGTCTCCTCCTCTTCTGTCCCGCGTGCGGCGACGACGCCGCGACCGGCGACGCGACGCCCACCGACGCTGACGTCGCGTCGTTCGCCGCGTCGTACCAGCTGCTGTCGGTCGGGGATCCGGTCCCCGGAGGGCCGCCGCAGGGGAGCTTCCAGGACGCGCTCGACGGTTGGACCTACGTGTTCACGGGCGACGCGGATCCGCAGTACCTGTGCCAGCACGACGATCCCCAGACCGCCGAGAAGCTCGCGGAGGGCAACCTGCCCGACGCCTTCGAGTGCGCCGCGTTCTCGGGCCCGGGGCCGGGGATCGGCGGCGGTCTCGCGGGGGGCTTCGCGCCGCCGCCTGGCTTCTCCGATTGGCAGGGCGTGGCGGAGGGGGGCGGATGCGGCGCTTGGTCCACGATGATGTGCAACCGAGTCCTCGGCATCACCGACCCGGCGACCCCGCCCACCCAGGCGGAGTACGACGAGGTTGCCGCTGGCATCGCGCAGGCGTCGAACGGAGGCTCGCGATCCATCGACATCACCGCGTACTACCGCAAGAAGGGGTACTGCATCGGCTACGAGAGCTTCGGCGGGAGCGCCGTAGACTACGCCTTCGTGAGCGCGAACAAGGCCGCGGGGTGTGACGTGAAGGTGTTCGTCTCGCGGCGCGAGGAGAAGGGGGAGAACGGCAAGGAGCGCTACTCGAACACACACATCGAGACCGTCGTCGAGGTGGGCGCCGACTCGTTCACCACGAACTCCTGGGGCGAGGCGGGCGTGATCAAGGGAGGCTCGAAGGGCGGCTTCTCTCACTCCCTCGACGGGGCGAAGTACACCGACAATCAGGGGCGAGCGCAGAAGTGGCCGCCGGGCTCCACGGAGGTCTTCCTCATCTCGGTCTGTCCCTGCGATAACCCTGCGTTCCTGGTCCTCGGCGGCAAGGTCCTCGCCGGGGGCTGATCCCGGTCACTTCTCCTCCCACTTGTCCGCGCTCCGCACGGTGGGCGTCGGGGGCAGCGGGGAGAGCTCCGGAGGCCTCCGGTACCCGGGCTTGCGCCAGGTGAGGAGGGCGACGGCCTCGCCGTTCGTGGGCTCCCGTTCTCCCGGCTTGGGGCACTTCGCGCGCACCCAGTAGACGTCGAAGGCGACCAGCTCGTCGGCGGGGCGTCTGGTCAGGAGGTGCCAGCGCGTCAGGTACTCACGCAGATCTTCTCGGTAGATCTGGTTGCGGTCCAGGCGGATGCGGTTCGCGTAGTCCTGCCGGAGCTGGGAGAGGCCCTCGCCGCGAGAGTCCGTGAGGTCGAGGTCCGGCGCGCGGCCGGTGAAGGGATCGATGCGCCGCCCGTCGACGGTGTACGCGTCGATGGCGAGCACGCCGTCGTCCTGGATCGGGTTGGGCGCGAACATGCCCCAGCCCTGAAACAGGCGTGGATACGTGATGGTCACCTGGAGGAAGCGGGGCGTGGGCTCGGGCTTGAGCGTGATGGTTCGGCCGCCGAGGAGCCCCTTGATCACCTCGAGCCCTCGCAGCTCGTGCGGCTGCAGGACCTGGCCTTCCTTCACCGGCGGTGGGAGCGCCTTCGGGATCGCCTTGTTCTCGAACCACGCCTGGAGGACGAAGCAGACGCCCAGGTAGAACAGCAGGAGCTCGCGGGCGCGGCCGCGGAGCCTCGCGAGCCGCGCGGCGAGAGGTGCCGTCGCCGGCGGCGCAGGCCTCGCGTCGAGCGAGAGGCCGAGCCACTGCGTCACGCCCGCCGCCCGTCGCTCGAGCGCGGCGAGCACCCACGCGCCGGGCGCCCCGAGGGACCGGCCGAACGGGAGCGCCTCGAGGACGCGCGGCGCGACGGCGCGCGGCGCCGTCTCCCAGCGGTCCTCTGCGCGGAGCGCCAGGAGCGCGCCGGCCGGTCCGGGCGTGAACCGAACGCGCTCGTAGGCGTCGAGCCGCGTGATCACGCGCCCGAGCAGCACCGAGAGCGGCGAGCCCTCGTCCACGCCGACCTCGCACGTGCGCCCCCGCGGGAGGCGGCGGCGCTCCAGCCACGCCCAGTGGACGGGGAGCAAGAGGATCGCCGACCACCCGATCATGAACCACGAGAAGGGGCCGAGCCGCATCATGGTGCCGAGGGAGAGGTGCAGCCCGAAGATCAGGAACATCGCGAGCGGGCGCGTGAAGAGCCGCGCGCGGGGCCAAATGATGCAGGCGAAGATGACCGCCTCCACGGACAGGACGAGGAAATCGGTGGCCGTGAGGATCACGGCCGGGAAGGTCTCCCGTACGAACACCGCGAGGCCGGTCACCATCCGGTTGATGTGGAGGACGTAGTGGACGGTGTCCCCCTTGCGCCAAATGTTGCCGCTCTTGTTGACGACGTTGAAGAAGTACACGAGCGCGAAGTTGAAGAGCGCCAGCGCCGGCGCGAGCGACACGAACGGCGCCGTGAGCGCGGCTCGGTGGCGGCGATCGTCGAGCTCGGCTGCGGTCGTCTCCTTGCGAGCGCGGAACGAGAGGAGCCACGCGTCCACGGAGAACCTCCGCTCGATCGGGAGGAAGCACGCGTAGAGCGTCGCGAGGTTCACGACGATGTAGCCGCCGTTTTCGACGAGAGGGATGCGGCTGTCCATGCTCGTCACGAACACGAAGCTGAGCGCCGCGAAGAGGCGCGACCGGTAGCCGACGAGCAGCAGCAGGTGACACACGAGGCCCAGCGCGAAGATCACGTGGACCTCCCGCTCGCTCGAGAAGGCGTGGAAGAGGCTGAAGAGGTAGCCCGACGACGGCCGCGCCAGGTGTCGGTCGTTCGGGAAGACGCCCTGCACCGAGTAGAGGAGCGGCGCCTCGACCCAGTGCCGCAGGCAGTCGGCCGCGAGCAGCGCGCCCAGCACGAGCCGAAACAACCCCGCGGTGCGCGGGTCGATCGAGCCGTAGCGCCGGGCCAGCGCGGCGCGCGCCCGGCCGACCCAGGTCATTCCGGTTGCCGCAGCGGCGGGGTCTCCTCGGCCGCCCTCGTGTCTCCGGGCTTGGGCTCGAGCTCGGGCTCGGCGCCGGGCCTGCGGCCTGGCGGATTCAGGAGCTTGCGGTTCGGGTTCGGCGCCGGGGCTGCGGTGCCGAGCTCCCCGAACGTCTTGCCGCCGCGCCCGTGTCGGAAGAGCCGCTCCGGCTTCGTCTCGTCGCTCGTGGTGGAGCCGGACACCCAGTAGACGTCCGCGCCCACGATCTTCTGGTCCTGGGCCTCGGCGGGCCAACGAGGTCCACGCTTGCCGACGTAGGCGCGGAACTGCGTGCGGTAGATCTCGTTCGTCGTAGCGTGGAGGTTCTCCAGATAGGCCGCCCACATGGGACCGAGCGGGAACGGACGCCGCAGCGAGGCGTCGGGTGCCTCCCCGGTGAGCACGTCGACGGAGACCTCCCCGCGCGTGTACGCGTCCACCACGATGCGACCGATCTCGGTCGGCGGCTCGGGCGTCATGATGCGAAAGTCTGCGAGCGTGCGGGTCCACCACACGATCTCGGCCAGAGGCTTCGCGGGCTCGCCCTGCGAGAGGCCGTTCTGGTGGAGCGTCTGGCTCACGACGGACGCCACGAACGCGGCGGCGAGGAGCTCGCGGACGCCCGCGGTCGTCCGGAACCGCGCCCGCCGCGCCGGCGCGAGCGCCTCGACGCCTCGGGCCTTGCTCGCCTTGGCGGCCTGGGCGTCGTCGCGGTAGTGCGCGGCGGGGTGCGGCTCCTCCGGGCTCTGCGGCACCGCGCACGCGGCGAGCCCGAGCTCTACGCTGATGGCGGTCCTGCGCGCGGCGACGAAGTCGTAGAGGGCGTTGGCGATCGACGAGACCCCGGGCAGCGCGATGAGCCGGCCGAGCGGGCCGAGCCCCGGGATCGTGATGAGGACGTCGGAGACGGCGGCGCTCCTGGCCGCGATGGCGCCGTCTGGCCCGACGGCGAGCACCGTCTTGTCGACGAGCTCCGGCGTGATCTCCTTCGGGAGGTCCGTGCGTGTGACCCGCTGGTGCTTCTGGCTCCACCGGAGCAGCTTGGGGTCCTCGACGGCGACGGAGTCGTTCCCCTGGAAGACGAGCTCGCCCCGGTGGTCGAAGCGCTTCAGGAGCTGGCACAGCAGGAAGCACACCCCGCAGTCGGTGTCGTAGATGACCGTTCGGACGCGCTTCGGGTGGTGGCGGGTGGCCCACGCCTCCCACGTTTCGCTCGAGACGACGAGCGCGGCGGACGCCGCGAGCGTCCAGCCGAAGAGACCCAGGTTCGTGAGCAGCGCGTAGGACAGCCCATACACGGCGAGGAGGACGGCCGCCGCCGAGCGGGCGATGCCGCGGAGCACGGGTACGACCAGGAGGATCGGCACCGCCCACTGCGACCAGTAGAGGATGTGCGTGAGGGGCGCGAGCGAGCCGCTGTCGCGTAGCCCGAAGCCGAGAGGGCTCGCGAACGTCGCCACCTGGAGGGCCTTGCCGAGCCCGGAGCCGTCCTTCCAGGCTCCCGTCTGGTTCGCCGCGAGGACGACCATCACGAGGGCGATCTGCAGGAGGACGCCGAACGCCGCGAGCGATCGCGGGCTCCAGCCGGGCAGGCGCAGCGCGTCCACGACGTTCGGATCACGAACCACCGTGGCGCGATCGTTCAAGTCCTCGTGGGGCGTCTCGCGGGCGCTCCGCAGGTGGAGGAGGAACGCGTCTACGGAGTAGGCGGTCCCCAGCGGCAGAAAGCACGTCATGATCAGCATCGCGATGCCCAGGTAGTCCCCGGGCCCGGCCGCGAGCGTGTTGCGCGCCGAGAGGCTCACGAGCGAGACCACCGCGAGGACGTGGAACGCGCGGGTCTTCCAGCCGATCGTGAAGCAAGTGTAGAAGAACAGGATCAGCGCGAAGCCGAACGCGACCTCTCCGTCGGACGAGAACGCGTGCAGCGCGCTCCAGAGGAACTTGCCCTGCTGCTTGAGGGTGGAGATGTGGACGTGGTTCGGCAGGACGCCTTCGTTCGTGTAGAACGCGTCCAGGTTCGCCCAGCGGTAGAGCAGGTCTCCGATGAGGGCGATGCCGAAGAGGAACCGGAACAGACCGAGAGATCTCGGGTCTATTCGGAGGAGATGTCCGATGATGGGCTTCACGTGAGCTTGTCCTCGACGCGGAAGCGGAAGTCGTCCGCGTTGTCGATGGGCGGCACGGCCCCCTTCTGGAGGAGCAGCGTCCGGACGCCCCACACGTCTCCGAACACCCGGTACCGGAGCGCGGTCTGGTCCAAGTAGTCGACCCCGGCGGAGCCGCCGGTGCCGGTGCGTCGCCCGATGATGCGCTCGACCATGCGCGCGTGGCGCTGGCGCCAGATGAGCATGGCCTGCTCCATCTCGATGAGCGAGTCGACCGCCTCACGCGGCCAGGCCAGGCGCGGCAGCTCGCGATAGCTCTCGAGGAAGACGAGCGCAGCGCGGACCTTGCGCCGGTGCGCACGGCTTGCGTCGGGCTCGTCGTGCGCTTGGAGGAAGCGCTCCACGAGCGCGACCTCGTCCGCGTACCTCTGCCGCCAGAGGTCGAGCTCGGCGGGCGGCAGCTTCATTCGCGCTTCTACGATGCCGAGGCGCTTTTCCATCTCTTGACGGTGTGAGGCCACGACGGCGTCGAGGAACGCTTCGGGACCCTCGGGGGCGACCGGCGTGCGCGCGAGCCAGGCGTACACGACGTCGCGCAGGCTCGGCCCAGCCGAGAGGCGGCTCTCGACCCGCCTCAGCGCGGACGACGTGGAGCCGTCCATCGCCTTGAGGGCCTCCTTGTACGACCCTTCGACTCCCAGAGGGACACGCTTGTCGTCCTCGAGCCCGAGCAGGATCTCGATCTCTCTCATCTGGGCGGACTGGAAGCCGCTCGCGCCGATCAGCGAGTCGCGAAAGCCGAGATAATCGCGGGTCGTGAGCGTCTCCATCACCTGGAAATGGGACGCTGCCTGCTGGAAGATCGCTGTGACGCGGCGGAACGAGCGCGTCGCACCTGCCAAGGCCATGTCGGGCACCGGATCTCGGTGGAACAGGTCGCGGGCGCTCTCGAGCTCCCGGAGGACGAGCTTGAACCAGAGCTCGTAGACCTGGTGGACGACGATGAAGAGCACCTCGTCGTTGGAGAGGCTCGCCTCGTCGTCCCGCGTTCCGCCCTGGAGCCGCAGCAGCTCCTCCACGCGGATGTACTCCCAATAGTTCATTCGCCTCGAAGTGGCGGCATCCTACTCCAGCGCCGCTGCCGCGTGCGAGGCACGTCTTGGGCCACCCGCTCAGGTGACGTTACGGTCGGTCCGGGCGGCGGCCGCTCAGCGGGTCCCTGCCAGGACGCGCTCCCCGGACTGGCAAGTCGCGGGCCCGGTCGTAGTGCCGCCATCGGGCCCCGTCCTCCAGGGCAACGCACGGCGCTCTGAAGGCAGGCGCCGCGCGCTCGACCAGGATCTACGGGATACGCTGGACCCCGTCGGCTCCGATATCGACCGGAGGCCCGAAGTAGACGAGCTCCGCACGCTCCACAGCGGGGCCGCTCTGCACCTCGAGCCGAGCGATGCCGACGTCGGGGCACAGCGTGGTGATGACCTTCATGGGGGCGTCGCCCCCGCGCTCTTCGGAGGTCGTCACACAGCCCGCGAACGTGCCAGCCTGTGTCGTGGCCGTGACGCCGGTGGCGCTGACGCGGGTCTGCCCCCCATGGGGACCGAGCCACACGAGATCGGGCCCGAGCGGGAGCTTCAGGAGGAACGCAGGGGCCCCGGCCTTGGTCTTGGTGGCGATGCCGCCCGGCGTGTACTCGAACCGCTGCGCGCCGGACGGACGCCGCAGCTCCCCGCTCGACGCGGACGAGCGGTGCATCTTCATCATCAGCGCGCCTACGCCGCTCGGCCGACCCTCGCCGAACGACTCGGTCCGGTAGTGGAAGATGTGGCCGTCGATCATGGGGAAATACTTCTCTGCCTCGGTGCCGGAGCTCACGTCCCTGACCCCGGCCGAGCCCACCTGCCACCCTCCCGAGGAGGAAGGCTCGTTGCTCCCGGCGCACCCCGCGGCGACGCCCAGCAGCAGGCCGCACGCGGCCCACGCCGGCCTCACGTCCCGGGCCCGTGCTTGTGGGTGAAGAACCAGTAGGTCAGGAACGCGAGGAGCAGCGCGGCGATGGCGAGGAGCGAGGTGCTCACGGCGTCCGGCTGGGTGCGCCGCACGAGATCCCGGGCCGCCCGCTTCACGGCGGGGTCGGCGTCACCCTCCGCCAGCCGCGGCGCCTCGGCGCGGACGCGCGCGTAGTCGCCTCGCTCGAACGCCGCGACGAGCTCGTCGAGGGCGGAGTGCACGGGGTAGGCCTGAGCGAACACCGGGCGCTCGTCTGCGGCGCTCGCTTCTCCGCTCGCCTCAGGCTCGCCCTCCGGGGTCCTCCGCGGCTTCGCGTTCGCCTCCGCCTCCCGCGCGTCGCCGTCGTCCGAGGCCTCCTCCGTCGGGCCGGCGTCCTCCGCCTGCTCCGGGGCGCTCTCCTCCTCTCGCTCCGGCTCCTTGGTCACCGCGGCACCTCGCTCGGATCGGGTCGGTCTCGGAAGGGCACCGGGGGCTCGTCCTCGCCGTGGACCTCGCAGCGGATGCTGTCGCAGTTGGCCTTGTACCGGGCCTTCTTGCCGCAGCCGACCGCCTCCCACACGCCGCCCCACTTCTCCTCGATCCGGATGTCGGCCGGTGGACAGTCGAGGTCACGCTCGGCGTCGCTCTGCACGATCGGCCGGGCGTTCTCGGTCCCTATCGGGTACCCAGTCGCGAGCGGGCCGCTGCAAGCCGCGGCCCCCCCGATCGCGCCCAGCGCCGCGATCCAGGGTGCTTCTCGGAGCGCGCGCCGCGGCCCGCGCACTATATTGTGCCTCTGCCGGATCATGGTCTCGAGCGAGACCCAGATTGAACGGTGCGCCCGGCCGTGCCAAGGAAGATCTGAATCTCATGGCGTTGCGGCTCGTCCTCGGGCTGGTGAAGGGCCTGATCATCGGCGGCCTCCTCGGCTTCGCGCTGGCGAAGCTCGGCTTCGCCGCGCCGGGCGCGCTCGTGGCGTACCTCGGCGCCGCCGTCGCCGGCGCGCTCGTCGGCCTCGTCGCGGGCAAGCCCATCTGGGCGGCGGACGCGCGCATCGAGGCCGGGCTGAAGGCGGCGTTCGGCGCGCTGGTCGGCGCGGGGCTCATGTGGCTGGCGCGGAGCTTTCTCGGCTTCGCGATGCCCATCGACCTCGGCCCGCTCACGGTCGCCAACACGTCGCTCCAGGAGACCGCGGCGGGCGGCACCATCGGCGGCCTCGCGATCACGTCCCTCGCCCTCGTGGCCGCCGTGATCGGCGGCTTCTACGACGCGGACAACACCCCCGAGCCCGCGGACGAGAAATCCGCCGAGAAGTCCCGCGTCGCGACCAAGCCCGGCGACAAGGCGCGCATCGCGGAGGACGCGGGCGCCGAGGAGGCCGACGAGGACGAGGTCTCTCCGCCGAAGAAGGCGAAGCGCTGAGGCGGCCTCCCGTGCCCCCTGGCCGCGTCCTCCTGATCCTGCTCGTCACCGCGGCGTACGGGCTCGTCGGGTACTCGCTGCTCGTGACGCCCGCGCCGGCGTGGGCCCTGCTCGGGCTCGCGCTCGCCGTGCTCGTCATCGTCCACCTCGGCGTCGGCTTCCTGAACCTCGGGGTCTTCGTGGACGTGGTCTCCCGCGGTCGCCCCGGCGGTCGCAGCGTCGCGCTGACGTTCGACGACGGCCCCCACCCCGTGCACACGCGTGAGGTGCTGCGTGAGCTCGACCGCGCGGGCGCGAAGGGCACGTTCTTCCTCGTCGGACGCAAGGTGGACGCGCACCCGGAGGTGGTCGAGGAGATCGCGCGGGCCGGGCACGAGATCGGCCTCCACAGCTACGCGCACGATCACTACCTGACGCTCCGCCACGAGCCCGCGATCTGCCGCGACCTCGCCGCGAACCAGGCCTGCATCGAGCGGCTGACCGGCCGCCGACCGACGATGTTTCGGCCGCCGGTGGGGCTCACGAGCCCTCGCGTGCGCGTCGCGGTGCGGGCGCTCGGGCTCACCGTCGTCGGGTGGAGCGCGAGGGCGTTCGACGGCGCGGGCCGTCCCGCGCCCCAGGTGGTCCTCGACCGCATCTTGCCGGATCTCGACGACGGCGCGATCGTGCTCCTGCACGACGCCGCGGAGCGCACCGACGCGCGACCGACGAGCCTGGACGCACTTCCAGGTTTGCTCGCCGCGATGAAGGAGCGGTGCCTCAGCGGGGTCACCGTGAGCGAGCTGGTCGGTCGCGCGCACCCGGGCGCCGAGCCGCTTCCTGGCGAAGCCTCGCCGTAGTACGCATCGGCGCATGATCCAGGTCGGCGAGAAGGTCCCCAGCGTGAAGGTGAAGATCGCGTCGGAGTCCGGCGGCGGGGAGGAGGTCGCGACCGAGGCCTTGTTCGCGAACAAGCGCGTCGTGGTGTTCGGCGTCCCCGGCGCGTTCACGCCCACGTGCTCCGCAAAGCACCTGCCCGGCTTCCTGGAGCGCGCGGCGGAGATCACGGCGAAGGGCGTGGATCTCATCGCTTGCGTGGCCGTGAACGACGCGTTCGTCATGGGCGCCTGGGGCCGCGATCAGAAGGCGTTCGGCAAGGTGACGATGATCGCCGACGGCAACGGAGATCTCGCCCGTGCCCTGGGTGTCGAGCACGATTTCTCGGGCGCGACGATGGGCCGGCGCAACAAGCGCTTCGCCGCGATCCTGGAGGGCGGCGTCGTGAAGCACTTCGCCGTGGAGGAGCCCGGCAAGTTCGAGGTTTCGAGCGCCGAGGCCGTGCTCGCCAAGCTGTAGGGCCGGAAGGCCCCTCCCCCCTGGGCGGCGCGCCGGCTACCATCCGTCGTGATGCAGAAGCTTGCTTTGGTGGTCGCGCTGGGGGCGCTCCTCTCGGTCACGGTGCTCGCCGCCGCGTGCGCCAAGACGCTCGACGGGGACGACGGAGACGGCGACGGGGCCGGCGGAGGAAAGCCCGGAGGCTGCTCCGGGTACCTGGACGAGGCGGGGGCGACGGTCACGATCCGCTGGGAGAACAACCGCGCAGAGGACATCTTCGTGTGGGGCCCTCCGACGGTGTGCAACGCCGGGCGGCCCGATTTCTCCCTCGTCTTGAACGGCGGTGAGGTGTCGATCGATCGCACCGGCTGCAACAACACCTGCCAGGAGCTCCAGGGCCCGTACGCGTCCTGCAACGAGGGCTGCGACGACGAGCCGCTCGTCCGCGTCGCGCCGGGCGCCACCTACGAGTTCGAGTGGGCCTCCATCGAGTACGTGCTCAAGAACGACATGCCGGGCGGGTGCTACCACGAGACGCAGGATCTGAACCCGTGCTTCCGGCAGACGCCCCTGCCCGAGGCCACCTACAGCGTGCGGGGCGCGTACTTCATCTTCCAGCAGTGCGAGGACTCTCTCGGGATGCCCTGCACCTGCTCCGGGAGCGTCTGCGAGGTCCCGCCTGGCTTCTCGATCACGGGCTCGAACGAGATCGTGTCGGCGACGGCGGCGTTGCCGAGCGGCGGCGTGGTCACGCTGTCGGTGCTGTGAGGCACGAGATTGGGCTGCCCATTTCCCAGGCGTGCTACTAGGCTGCCACGCGCAGCATGGACGTGCCCCGGGAGGAGAGCCCGTACGCCTCGGGTGATCGGATCGCGGGCCGTTTCGTCCTCGAGAGGAAGCTCGGGCAGGGCGGAATGGGAACGGTGTGGGCTGCGCGCCACACCATGACCGGCCGGCGCGTGGCGCTGAAGTTCCTGCGGGCGCAGAGCGACGCGGCCATGCGGCAGCGGCTCCTGCGAGAGGCTCGCGCGGCCGGCACGCTTGACCATCCGAACGTCTGCCAGGTGAGCGACGTGCTGGAGCTGGCGGAGGACGGGCTCGCGCTGGTCCTCGAGCTGCTGGAGGGCGAGACGCTCGCGGCGCGCCTCGAGCGGTGCGGACGCTTGTCCACCGAGGAGACGGCGCGGCTGCTCGGCCCCGTCGTCTCGGCGATCGGGACCGCCCATGCCCACGGCATCGTCCACCGCGACATCAAGCCGGAGAACCTCTTCGTCACGCGCGGCGACGTCGTGAAGGTCCTCGACTTCGGGATCGCCAAGGTCCGGTCGACCGGCGCGCCAGCCGAGGGCGCCGCGCTGACCGCCACCGGGTCGGTGCTGGGCACACCCGCCTACATGGCCCCGGAGCAGATCTTCGGAGAGAAGGACGTCGATCATCGCGCGGACATCTGGGCGCTCGGGTTGGTCCTCTACGAGTGCCTCTCGGGGCGGAGCCCCACGCGCGACCAAGCGGCGAACGTCGGGCAGGTGCTGAAGACGATCCTCGCGCGCCCGATCCCGCCGCTCAGCGAGGTCGCCCCGGAGGTACCGGACGACGTGGTCGCGATCACGATGCGCATGATCGCGCGGAACCGCCGCAAGCGGCCGGAGACGCTCGAGGAGACGTTCGCGGTGCTGCGCCGCCACGCGGAGTTCGAGGCGCCCGAGTTCGGGCGCCCGACGGGAGCCTCTGAGGACGAGGGGCCCGACGGGGCCACGCCGTTCGAGGACGCCGGCGGCGTCCTCGAGGTGACCCTCCCGGCCGGCTCATCCGAGCCGCGGGCAGGGGCGACCCCCCAGACGATCGGCGGAACGTCGCAGCGCAGCTCGCCCAAGCGGAGGCCGGGTCGGTCCCTGGCGATCGCCGCCTTGCTTGCCGTCCCGTTCACGCTCCTCGGGTGGCAATGGGTCGACGGCTCGCGGTCCGCCACGCGCGAGCCGGGCGCCGAGGCCCCACCTCCGCTCCCGTCGGTCCTGCCGAGCACGACCGGGGAGGCCGCCCCTTCGAGCGTCGCCCCGTACCTCGCACCCTCCGTCAGCGCCACGGTCTCGGCGAGCCCGACGGAGCGTGCCGCTCCGCCGGCGGGAGATGGCAGGGCGCGCCCGCCGAAGGCGACGCCCCCCATCCCCTCCGCGACCGCCAAGCCGAAGCCGGACCCGCTCGAGGACGCTCGATGAAGCGCGTCCTCTCAGCCGTCCTGCTTCTCGGCGTGGGCCTCGCCTCGCCTCGCGCCGCCGCGCAGTCGGATCCGAGCCGCGATGGCGCCGCGGCGCTCGTCCTCTTCGACGAAGCGCGGAGGCTCCTCGCCGCGGGCGACGTCGCCGCGGCGTGCACGCGGTTCGAGGAGTCGCATCGGATGAGCCCGCTGCCGGGCACGCTGCTCAACCTCGCAAACTGCCACGAGAAGCTCGGCAAGCTCGCGACGGCTTGGGGCGAGTACCGCGAGGCGCTGACGCTCGCGCGGGTCGATGGTCGCGCCGACCGGGTCCAGTTCGCGGAGGAGCGACTCGCAGCGCTCGAGCCGCGTCTGCCCACGCTCGTGATCGAGCTCGCCGCGCCCGTGAGCTCGATCGAGGGGCTGCAGGTGCTGCGCGACGGCGTGTTGCTCGGGGCGGCCGCGATGGGCGTGCGCCTGCCAGTCGATCCTGGCGCGCACGTGATCGAGGCTCGAGCGCCCGGGCGCGCTTCGTTTCGGATCGAGGTGCACGCGGTGGAGGGCGGCGCCGAGACCGTCGTCATCCCGGAGCTCGCGCCGGTGGAGGCGCCGCGGCCTCCCGTCTCGCCCGTCGCCGCGCCCCCGCGCTTCGTCCCGTCGCCGCCGCCCACGCCGGAGGACCCAGGCCCCTCCCCGCTCTGGATCTCCGGCTGGACGTTCGGCGGGCTCGGCGCGGCGGCCGCGATCGCGGGCGTCATCGCCGGCGCCTATGCGCTCTCGGAGGAGGCCGCGGCGGAGGACCTCGGCTGCACCGATCGCCTGTGCTTCTCGGAGGAGGCGTTCGCTCGGTCCCGCCGCGCGAACACGGCGGCGACGGCGGCGAACGTCCTGCTGCCGCTCGGGGTGGTGCTGACGGGGACGGGGATCACGCTGCTCGTGCTCGCGCCGACCTCGTCGAGGAGTGACGCGACGCCAGGCGTGGCGGTCGCCGTGAGTGGGGCGCTGTGGTGAGGAGAGCGGCGCTCGTCGCGCTCGCCTTGCCCGCGCTCGCAGCTTGCCAGCTGCTGGGCGGCATCAGCGATCGCGAGCTCGTCGACTGCGTTCCGGGGTCGATCCGCTGCGGCGTCGGCGAGCGTCAGGCCTGTGACGAGGAGGGCGTGTGGATCGCGTCGCCGTGCCCTGAAGACCGCGGCGTGTGCGTGGGGGACGGCGCGTGCGTCGCCTGCGCCGAAGCTGACGGCACCGTCGTCGACGCGACGGAGACCGGGGACTGCCGCCTGGTGGTGTGCAGGGGAGGGCTCCTCGTCGAAGAGCCGAGCGCGACGGACGCCCCCGCCGACGTGGTGGGCGACTGCCTTCGTCCCTCCTGCGATGGCTTCTCGCCCACCGCCATCGTGGACGACACGGACCACGTCGACGACGGCGATGCTTGCACGTTCGATCGTTGCGTGGGCGGCGGTCTCGCGGTCGATCCGGCGGTCGCGGCGGACGCGCCTTGCGAGCTCGGAGCGGGCACGTCAGGGACCTTCAGCTGCGCGCGCCGAGGAGATCGGAGGGTGGTCTGCTGGGGCGCGAACGACATGGGGCAGCTCGGCCGAGGGACCACCGACGGCCTCGCGCACGCGCCGGAGCTCGTGCCGGGTCTGCCGCCCGCGCGGCGTCTCGCGGTCGGTCTCGATCACGTGTGCGTGCTGCTGGAGCAGGATGGCTCGATCCGTTGTTGGGGGGATGACACGTACGCACAGGTCACGGCGGGCGTGCCCGGCGGACCCGTCGCGGTCCCTCGACCGATCGACCTGGGCGTGGCCGCGGTCGACATCATCGCAGACGCCAACGTGACGTGCGCGATCTTGGCGGACCGCACGACGCGCTGCTGGGGGCGCGACGACGCCGGGCAGCTCGCAGACGGGACGCCCGACAGCTACCGCTCCGAGCCGATGCCGCTCCAGGACCCTGCCGCACCCGACCAAATTCTGCGGGACGTCCTGCACGTCGACTTCTCGCTCTACTCGGCCTGTGCCCTCTCTCTGCAGGGCGAGGTGCGCTGCTGGGGTCAGAAGGCGATCTTGGGGGTCGGCGACGTCGTCAGCGGGACCGAGCCGTTCCCTCGCCCCGTCTATGACCGAGTCGCCCAGATCGCGGCGGGCGACGCGCACACGTGCGTGCTCACGACCGCCGGCCACGTGGCGTGCTGGGGCTACGCCGCGCTGGGGCAGACCGGGGAGCCCACGTTCCCCCAGTACACGGGCTTGCCCCGCCTCGTCAGCCTGGACGGACCGACGCGGGTCGTCACGGGGCAGTGGCACACGTGCGCGGCGGTCGATGGCGGCGTGGCCTGTTGGGGGGACAACCGCAACGGCGAGCTGGGGAACGACTTCGGCTGCACGTACTACGGCCAGCCCGGCTGCGCGAGCGCCGCCACCGCGACGCCGGTCGCGGTGAGCGGGATCACCGGGCCCGTGGACGATCTCGCGGCGAGCTGGCACCACAGCTGCGTCATCGTCGACGGGGCTGTCCGGTGCTGGGGACAGAACCTCTTCGGGCAGCTCGGCGACGGGTCGACCCAGACGTCCGACGTGCCCGTCGACGTCGCCTGGTGAGGAGGCCGCGGGTCCTCACGAAGGGGCTCGCCGTCTCGAGAGCGCGCGCGGCGCGTAGGTCCCGGGGCGCGATCGTCCGTCGCGGTCCCAAGTCCCGCCGGGGCCGGATCAGGTACACGCGGCGTGCGAGCACGCGTAGACCGTGAGCACGATCAGAAAGCCGGACGCGGTCGTCTTGGCGCCGACGGCATACCGCGTAGAGAGCGTCTGGTCATCGGCCGACACGGTCGGCTGAGCCGCGAAGAAGAGGCCGAGCATCCCGTGGAGGCTCGTGCCGATCTCGAAGTAGCCGCCGTAGCGGATCGGCGCGTCGTCGCCCCCGACGACGACCGCCGGGCCCGCCGCGGCGTCCACGAGCATGCCCGCTCCGCCCGGAAATGGCGGCATCCAGTAGCGGGCGCGCATGAGGAGCGCGGCGTCGGCGATCGGTCGCGAGCTCGGGTCGTCCGGGTCGGCCTCGGTTCCGCTGATGGCGAACGTGGCGCCGAGGTGCGCGGGCTGGTGATCACGGACCGACCACAGACCGCCGACCTCGGCCGTGCCCCGCATCCGGAAGTCGGTCCAGTTCGTGGTCGCGGCGGTGAGCTGGATGTCGGTGAGGATGGTGGTCGCGCAACCGCGGTCGGGGATGATGAACCCGAGGCCGATGCCGTCGGCCTCCATCATGCAGCCCTCCTCGGCTGCCCGAGCGGTGTTGGCGGCGAGCGCGAGCCCTGTGGCCGCCGCACAGAAGAGGACGCGCGACATCACCGCCAGCCTACCCAGGCACCGGCGAATGCTTCCCCGGTCGGAGGCGTCGCGTTCGTGCTTCCGAGTGACGCGTTCGAGCGAAGCAGCCTCGCCGTCCCCGATCGGGCCGATGTGGCCCGGACCCGACGGCGCCTTCGATGATCGAGGACCCGTCGGGCCTCGGCGCCGCGGGGCCGCGCGTCAGGCGCCGCGCTCAGGGGTGGATGACGACCACCGTGGCGCCGTCGCCGCCGCGCGACGAGACGGCGTGCCAGCCCTCGGGGACGCGGGGCTCGGACCAGTCGAACAGCCACTTCGAGTCGATGGGGGAGAGGTTCACGCAGCCCGCGCTCTTGCGGTCTCCGAAGTCGTCGTGCCAGTAGGCGCCGTGGAGCGCGAAGGCGCCCTCGAACACCTGCGTGAACATGACCTCGGCGTGGACGCGCCCGGGGCGGTTCTCGGACCGCATCGTCGCCGTGCGGAGCTTGGAGCTCACCGCGAAGGTTCCGCTCGGCGTGGCCGAGTGTGGGGCCATCGTGCCGTCCTTCCGCAGGTCCCCCCGCCCCGCAGAGATCAGCGTCGCGTACACCGGTCGCGCGCGCTCGTAGGCGATGAGCCACCCGCCCACCGTGGACACCTCGACCCAGGTCCCGCGTCCGTCTTCGCCGAGCTTGGGCGGGGGCCGAGAGGGCGCCGGGATCAGGATGGCGTCCGCGTCGTGCACCCAATAGCCGCCTCGGGTCTCGACCAGCCGCTTGCCCGACGCCACGGCCTCCGCGCCGGTGAGCGCCACCGCCTCCCGGGCGGGGAGCGGCTCGGGCGCGACGGAGAACGCGCCGTCGGGAGCGCGAACGTACCTCGGCCTCCCGCCGCCCCGGAGGAACACCAGCGGCAGCGCCAGCCGCTCGTCGAGCTCCACGCCGCGAAACTCGGAGCGCGGGAACTTCTGGAGCCGAGACCGCGGGATGATCGCGTGGTCGGAGCCGAGCACGAAGGCGCGCTCGAGGTGGTCGAACTCGTATGCGTACGCCACGGTGGAGCCGAAGGGGACGTCGTCGTCGCCTTCCAGCACCGTGAACGCCGGCGAGAAGGCGGCGGGCGCCGGCTCGCCCGTGAGGCCGAGCTCCACGCCGTCGAGGTTCCGATCGATCGCGCGGACGGCCGCGGGCGTCTCGGCCTTCTTCGCCTGCTCCACGCGCCGCAGGTGGGAGGCCTCGCGCCGGAGCTGGTCCTCCAGGGTCGGGAGCGTCCGATAGCGCGGCGCGCCGAGCGAGCGCGCGTAGTCGAACCGCCAGGCCGTGTCCACGCGTCCCCTGTAGGCCCGGAGCGTCGTAGCGACGGCGTCGTCTCGATCCAGCGTCGCGTCGCGGCCGACGCAGACCCACCCCTTCGGCTCCACCGGCACCCAGGTCTCGCAGGCCCCGCCGCCGCCGGCGACGAACGTCGCGCGCTCGCCGCGCACCGCGAGCGACTGTCCCAGCGTGACGTACCCGAGCCACCCCTCCGTGTCCTTCGGCCGCGGCCGGATCCACACGAACCGGGCGCGCGCGTGGACGGTGTACCGAGCGGCGGGCGGCCGCGCCTCCGCGAGGGGGCGCCGGCTCGTCGGGTCCTTCTCGTTCAGCAGGCGCAGCGTCTCGGCGTCGAGCTCCTCCCTGCGGGTACGCGGTCGACCGTCCCACGCCTCGCAGCCTGCGAGGGCGAGGACCGTCGCCGCGAGCCACCCGTGCGCCCTGCCCATGCCGAGAGCCTATCGGTGCCTCCCGTTCGAGATGGAGTTTCCGGCGCCCCCTTGCGGGACCGAGGGACCGGATGCATCCTTCCGGCGCCTTGCGACAGAAGCACGCCACCAAGATCAACGACGCGGCCGCCTTCGCGGCCAAGGCGCGGCTGGACGAGTACACCGGCATGCTGGCCCGCCGCATCAAGGACTACTGGACCAAGGACTCCTCGGCGGCCGAGGCGGAGTGGACCGGTGGCGAGCGCGTGGCGCGGACGCTCGCCCTCATGGAGGCGGAGGTCGCCGCCCGCCTCATCCACGCCGCAGCGAGCGAGCTCAACATGCGGCTCCTCCCCCACGGCGTGCCACACGACGTCGAGGCGGAGGTGAAGAAGCGCACGCGGGGCCTGGTCGATGTGCGGGTGGATCACGACGCCCGCTTCGGGCCGATCCCCGTGGCGTAGGGCGCCGTCGCGCCGCGGGGGGCCGCGGCGCAGATCCCCCACCTCACCGGTACATGCGATCGATGCGGGCCTCGGGCGAACGCTGGTCCAGCAGGAGGAGCGTCAGGTAAAACACCCACTCGGCGGGCTTCATCGCGAGGTAGATCGCGTCGGCCAGCCAGCGGCCGCGGATGTAGCGGCTGACCGGGAGCCCGAGCGCGTCGTAGACGCGCCTGGCGACGCGGCCGAACCGCGGCCAGCGCTCGTGCAGCAGGTCCTCGAACGCGTTCGCGATCGCGAGCTGCCGGTTGACGAGGATGGGGATCCCGCGGCGCACGCCCATCCGCTCCGGGCGCACGAGCCAGCCATGCCCTCGCGCGGCGACGGTGCAGAGGTAGTGACAGTCCGCGGGGACGACCTCGATCGGGATGCGTGACAGGGTGTAGCCGCACGTCCTCGTGAGCACCTCCACCGCCGCCCAGGGCCGCCCGAGCCACGCCGCGTGGATCGCGAAGTACATCCCCAAGAGCACGGGGGAGAACGCGAGCGCGCGCGCGAACAGGCCTCGATGCAGCACGAGCGGGACCTCCGGCAGCGGCCTCTCGCCTTCCCGGTAGACCACCTGCCGCGGCTCGGTCATCCGCGCGAGCTCGGCGTCTCGACCGCGGAGACGAAGCCTGCGGACGAGCTCCGCGGTGAGGAGCACGACGGTGAGCGCGGGCGCGAGGCAGGGCAAGAAGAGCGGCGGAAACACGAGCCCCCACACCATCCATTCGCCGAAGTGCACCGCCAGCACCGCGTGCGCGAGCGTGCCCACGATCAGCGTGGACAGCAACGTGAGCTCCGCGAAGGGCCGCAGCGCCTCGGACCGCCGCCGCGAGACGCAGTACGCGAGGGTGACCAGCGCGGCGAGCCCGACGAGCCCGACGATCTGCGGCGTCGCGAACGGTCGGAACGCCTTCACGCCGCCGCACTGATCATCGACGCACGTCCGCTCGCCGAAGGCGAACGCGTAGAAGAGGCCCCACGCGGGGAGCAGGACGAACACCAGGAGGTCGGCGAGCGCTTGGACCCCCTCGGGACCCCGGCGCCGGATGTGGCGGTACGTCTCGACGAACGCCCACGCCAGCGCGGCGAGCGCGCCGAGCCCCGCGACCACCCCGAGCGCCCGGGCGAGGCCGAAGAGCGGCGCGACGATCAGGAACGACGTCGGGCTCCCGAAGCCCACCACCACGAGGAGGGAGAGAGCGGCCGCGTGGGCGCCGCTCGCCTTGGGGGTCGGGGCCTCGTCCTCGGGCTCGGCGCTCATCCCAGGATCGTGCCCTCCGGTTGTTGTGTGTGTGTGGCGTCCCCGTGGAGATTTCAGCATGGCTCGGCGGCGAGCCTCAGCCAGCGACAGGGAGGCGGATGCTGAAGCGAGCCCCGCCGGCCGGGCTCTCCGACACGATCACCGTCCCGCCTGCGGCCTCCACGAGGCCCTTGCACACGGCGAGGCCGAGCCCGGTCCCCTTGCCGACCTCCTTCGTCGTGATGAACGGCTCGAAGAGCCTGTCGCGCACGGAGACCGCCACGCCCGGGCCGTTGTCGTCCACGTCGATCGTGACCGCGTCGCCGTCGCGGCGCGCGCCGATCACGATCCGCCCGCCCGGCCTGGGCACGGCGTCTACGGCGTTGAGAGTCACGTTGAGCAGCACCTGCTGCAGCCGCTCGTCGGAGAGCGCGACGTCCGGCAGGTCACGAGCGAGATCGTCGACCATCTCCACCTCGCGCGGGTCGCCTTGCGGCGCGAGCAGCGCGAGCACGTCGCGCACCACCTTGCCGACGTCCGCGGTCCCCTCCTCCGGCGCGCCCTCCGCGCGCGTCCGCGCGAACGCGAGCAGATCACGGAGCACGCGGTGGATCCGCTCGGTCTCTCGCTTCATCCGCCGCAGGATGTCCCGTCGCTCCTCCGGGGGCAGCTCCCCGGAGAGCAGAAGGTCCTCGAGCCCGAGGAGGGCCGCGAGCGGGTTTCCGATCTCGTGCGCCATCCCAGCGGCGAGCCGTCCCACGCTGGCGAGCCGCTCCGACCGGATCACGGTCTCGTGGGCGCTCGCGAGCTCGTGCGTGGTCGCCTCGAGCTCCCGCACCTTCCCGCGGAGCGCCTCTTCGTCGGCGAGGAGCCGCTCGGTCATCTCGGCCAGGCTGGTCGTGAGCGTGCGGAGCTCCGCCGCCCCCGCGAGCGGCAGGTCCAGCCTCCGCGCACCCGCGGCGACGCGCTCGGCCGCGCCGGCGATCGCGGTCACGGGCTTCACCACGAGGCGTGTCATCGCCAGGTACGCGAAGATGAGCAGCGCGGCGGCGACCACGCCCGTATAGAGGCCTACGAGGCGGACGAGGGGCGCGCCCGCGGGTGACGTCTCGAGCGCGATGAGGACGGCGCAGGACGCGTCCCCGCGCGGGACCACGATGAGCAGGCACGCCCCTCGGTCGGTCGCCACGTCGCGGCTCCCCTCGTAGCGCGGCGGGAGGGTCGCGGGCAGGAGCCCCGCTGCCCCCGCCGCCTCGGCCCGCGCCCCGCCCTCGTCGTACCGCGCGATCGCGAGGACGCCGCCCTCGGTGAGCTGGGCCTCGAGGAGCGCCGGGAGCTCTTCGGCCTGCTCCGACGAGAGCACGTGCCCCGCGACCGCGCGGCCGAGGTCGCGCGCGGCGTCGCGGCGCGCCGCGGCGAGCGACGCCTCGGTGAGCCGCGCCACCGCGAAGTACAGGGGCACGAACGCGATCGTGAGCAGCACGCCGAGCGCGATCAGGAGCTGGAGTCGGATGCCGAGGCGCACCCGCTAGTACTCGCCGACGAGACCCACGAAGCCGGGCCCCACCGCCGGACGCACCGTGGCGGACTCCTTGCCGGTGCTCTCGACCTCGCCGGTCGGGAGGAAGATCCCGACGATCATCAGCGCGAGCCCTGCGCCGCCGACCGAGAAAGCGACGGTCGAGCCGATCGCGAGCGCGTTGCCCTCGTCCAAGGTGTCGTGCAAGGCGGGAGGGCACCGCCCGTTCGGGCAGCCCGCGGCGACCTCGTTCGATTTGGCGATCGCGATCCCGCCGGTGACCCCGCCGGCCACCCCGCCAGCGACGGCGACCCCGAGGCCGACCCAGGTCAGCCAGTGTGGCAAGCCGTCTCCCCCTGCGGAGCCCCCGCCCGACTGCCCGGTGACGGGCGACTTGTCCGCGGAGCGGCCGAGATCGATCTTCAGCTCGCGGGACTCCCCGCGCGCGAGCATGGCCTCCGACTGCTTCTGCGTGTCGCCCTGGCGCACGACGATGCTGTGGATGCCGGGGTTGAGCTTGAGGGGCTGCGCCAGGACCTCGGAGCGCACCGCGACCTCGTCCACCTGGACCTCGACGGGCTGCCCAGACGTCGCGCCGACGATCACGATCCGCAGCGACGGGATCTTGTCTGCGAGGTCGTCCGCGAGCTCTTTGGACTCCTCCCGCGCTCGCGCGAGCGCCGCGGGCTCCTTGTCCTCCTTCGGCAGGCGCCCCACCTCGAGCAGCGTGTCGCGCGCCTCCACCAGGAGGCCGAGCTCGGCCTGCTGCTTGCCGAGCTCGTAGCCCGTCGTCGGGTTCTTCACGGCCGCCCACGCACCTTGGAAGTCGGTGAGGGCACCCTTCCCGTCGCCCTTCGTGCGCTTCGCGCGGCCCGACAGCACCAGCGTGCGCGCCGTCTCCTTCTGCGCGGCGTTGGACTGCGCCAGCGCCGCGTCGGGCGGCAGCGCCGTCCCGACGAGCGACGCCGCGAGGAGGAGCGCGAGGGCGGGCGGCCCGCGACGACGGGGACTAGAAGCCGAGGTCATTCGGATCCGCTGTCTGTCCACCCGCGGTCGGTCGCTTGACGCCGGCGGGTCGAGGCGGCGCAGGCCGCGGCGGCGCCGGCGCGGCGACCGCCGCCGACGTGGCCGAGGCCGAGAGCGCGGGCGCCGCGTCCGCCGCAGCCGAGGTCGCCTGCTCCGGCAGAGGCGCGTCCGGCGACGCGCTCGCCGCGGGCGGATTTGCCTTCGCGGGCGACTCTGCCTTTGCGGGCGACGGGGCGACGGGTTCCGTCTCGGTCGACGGCTGCCCCGCTGCGCCTCGAACGACGTCGACCGGGCCGGGGAAGGCGTGCTGCGCGCTCGGGGCGCTCAGGTCCACCAGGAGGAGCGCGACCACCGACCCGGCGACCAGCGCGCCCATCGCGCCCGCGAGCACCGTCCGCAGGTTCGACGCGCGGTGGGCGGGGCCGCCCGTCACGATCGAGGTCGCCCGCGTCGTCCCGGTAGGCTCCGCCACGGCGGGAACCTCCCCCGAGACACCGAACGCGCCGCGCCGTGCCGAGCCCGAGTGGGAAGAGGGCGCCGCGGGGATGCGGGCTCGCCCCTCTGCGATGGCCCAGAGGGCGTCGGCCATCTCGCGCGCCGACCGGAAGCGGTAGGCCTTGTCCCTGGAGCACGCGCGCGCGAACCAGGCGTCGAAGCTCGGCGGCAGCGCGGGGTTCACGCGAGAGGGGACCGGGAGCGGCGCGGAGAGGACCGCGATCGCCACCGCGCCGACGTTCTCGCCTTGGAACGGCGAGGCCCCGACGAGGCAGCGGTAGGCCACCACGCCGGTGGACCAGAGGTCGGTCTGGTGGTCCACGTCTCGGCCCCCGTTCAGCTGCTCGGGGCTCATGTAGGTGGGCGTCCCGACCACGTCCCCCGTGGACGTGACGGGGTTGTGGTCGTCGATGCCCTTGGCGATGCCGAAGTCGACGATCTTGACGAACGGCTCTCCCGTGCCCGCGTCGCAGACGAAGATGTTCGCGGGATTGATGTCGCGGTGGACGATGCCGCGCTCATGGGCC
>CAZBJI010000116.1:0-25617 GCA_964492175.1 uncultured Polyangiaceae bacterium
AGAGGCCGATCCCGAAAGCAGAGGGGCTCTGCAACCCGCCCCCGGTCACGTCTGCCCGAGCGGACCTGGACGCGGCCACCGAGGCGAAGACCAGCGCACCTACGAGCAGGGATCGGGACCACATGACCAGGTCAGGTGCGAGATGGGTGCCAGCATTCGCGGAGATCGAAACTGCGTGGATCGCGAGGTCACAGTCCAGCCGGAGCACAAACTCACCATGAGCGCGGCCAGCCTGGATCAAGCCGAGCGGATCGAGGCCGCCCAGAGGCGGACGTGGCCCACCCCGTCCTCCGACACGCGAAAGGCCTCCTCCTCCATCGCTGGCGGGCAGGCATGGAGTAGCGTGAGAGACCTCCATGACGGTCGACAAGCCCGCCTTGCACCAGGACCTGATCCGCGCGCTCGAGACGGCGCGTGAGCGCCTGCTCAGCGCGCAGCGGACGAGTCAGGAGGGGCTCACGCACGAGGAGGCCCGCGCGGAAGGCGACAAGGACACCCGCGCGACCGAGGCCTCGTACATCGCCCGCGGGCAAGCCATGCGCGTGGAGGCGCTGGAGGCCGAGCTGGCCAAGGTGCGATCGGTGCGCGTCCGCAGCTTCGCGGCGGGTGAGCCCGTCGCGCTCTCCGCGCTCGTGACGCTGGAGGCGCCGGACGGACGGCGGACCGTCTACCTCGCTCCAGCAGGCGGCGGACTGCGCCTCCAGGCGGACACGGTCGAGGTGCACGTGGTGACCCCGTCCTCCCCCCTCGGGAAGGCCCTCATCGGCGCGGCCGCAGGCCAAGTCGTGCAATACATGAAGGGATCGCGCGAGGAGGAGGCCGATCTCCTCGAGGTCACATGACCGAGCCGGTCAGAGCGGAGCATCCGCGGACGTACGTTGCACGCTGGAGCCCGAGATGTCGCCGAGCCTTCCCATCGACGAGCGCGTGACCATCCCCGCGTCGGACCTGGTCTGGACGGCGGTCCGCTCGTCGGGCCCAGGGGGTCAGAACGTCAACAAGGTGGCGAGCCGCGTCGAGCTGCGCTTCGCGCTGAGCGTGACCCGCGCGCTCGACGACGCGACGAAGGCTCGGCTCCGCGCGCTCGGCAAGCGGTACCTCGACGCGGACGGCGATCTGCTCGTGAAGAGCGACCTTACCCGCGACCAGTCCCGCAACCTCGAGGACGCGCTCCAGAAGCTCCGCGACCTCGTGAGGCAGGCGCTGGTCGTCCCGAGGCGCCGGCGCGCGACGCGCCCCTCCCTGGGGAGCAAGCGACGCCGTCTCGAGGACAAGCGCCGCACCTCGGAGAAGAAGCGCGACCGGCGCGGCGAGTGAGCCGCGAGACCGACGTCCGCGGCGCGGCGGCTCCGGCCGCGCCTCAGGGCGATGCCGGGTCGTCCCACTCGTGATGCACGATGCGCCCGCGAGGAGCCTCGGGCGCCGCCCGCTCCGTCGGATCCGCCTCGGGCAGCGGCTCGCGCATCGTGACGAACTCCTCGGCCGCGGTGGGGTGGATGCCGATGGTGGCGTCGAGCTGCGCCTTGGTGACGCCGCAGCGCAGTGCCACCGCGAAGCCTTGGATGATCTCGCCCGCGTCGGGCCCGACCATGTGCATCCCGAGGACCCTCTGCGAAGCCCGATCCACGACGATCTTCATCAGCGTCTTCTCCTTGCGCTCCGAGAGGCAGAGCTTCAGCGGCGTGAACACCGACTGGTAGACGTCGATCGCGCCGACCGCGCCCCGGGCCTCCTCCTCCGTAGCCCCCACGGTGCCGATGGGCGGGCTCGAGAACACCGCCGACGGCACCAGATCGTAGTCGGGCTGCTGGTCGGCCGCCGCGAACAGGCGCCGCGCCACGATCGTCCCCTCGGCCAGCGCGACGGGCGTGAGCTGCACGCGGTCGATCACGTCGCCGACGGCGTAGATGGACGGGACGGAGGTCCGGTACCGCGCGTCGACGCGGATCGCGCCCCGCGCGTCGAGCGCCACCCCGACCTCACGCAGGCCGATGCCCTGGGTGAGGGGCTCTCGACCGATCGCGGCGACCACGGCGTCGACGACGAGCTCTGATCCGTCGGAGAGCACTGCCCGCAGCTCGCCGGTCGGGAGCTTGGCGATCTCGAGGAGGTCACGGTCGAACCTCAGGTCGATCCCTTGGTGGATCATCATGTCGGCGAGGTGTCGGCGGACCGTTCGATCGAAGCCGCGGAGGAACAGCGGGCCCCGGTGGATCTGGACCACCGACGCGCCGAAGCCGTGGAAGATCCCGGCAAACTCGACCGCGATGTATCCCCCGCCGACCACCAGCACGCGCTTCGGCATCTCGCGGAGGTGGAACAGGTCGTCCGAGATGTACACGTGCTCGGCGCCAGGGACGCCGAGGCGGATCGGCCGGCCTCCGACCGCGACAAGCACGTAACGCGCGCGCACCACCCGGCGCTCGCCGGACGGCGACGTCACCGAGACCTCGTGCGGCCCCTCGAGCGCACCGCGGCCCGGGAGCACGGTGACCCCCCTGCCCTCGAGGAGCTTCGCGTAGACCCCGTTCAGGCGTGCAATCTCGCGATCCTTGGCGGCGATGAGCGCCGGCCAGTCGTGTGTGGGGGCCTCCCCGCGCCAGCCGAAGCCGCGCGCGTCGCGGCACTCGTCGGAGAAGTGGGCGCCGTAGACGAGGAGCTTCTTCGGAATGCAGCCGACGTTCACGCACGTCCCGCCGAGCGCCTTCTCCTCGCAGAGGACGACGCGGGCCCCCAGGCTGGCGGCCATCCGCGCGGCGCGCACGCCGCCCGAGCCTCCGCCCACCACGAACAGATCACAGTCGAACGACGCGTCGGCCTGCGGCATGCGGCGCAGCGTAGCAGCGCAGCGCGGCAGCGGGAGGCGCGGCCCGGGAGCGTGGTATAGCGGCGGCATGGTGGTCGCCGCCGTGGAGGGCCGCTCTCCGCTCACCCCGTTCCGCGCGATGCCCGAGCCTCCGCGGCGGGGCCTCGGCGGGCACCTCTCGGAGTGGCTCGGCGTCCAGAGCGCCCGCTCGGTCCTCGCCCGCCTCCAGCGGTACGCCGAGGCGTGCGGTCCGCTCGCCCGGGTCACGCTGGGGCCGGCTCGCCTCGTCGCCATCCACGACGCCGCGATCGCGGCTCGGGTGCTGGAGGACCCGCGCGCGAACTTCAAGGGCGCGACCTACATCCTCACCCGCGCCGTGCTGGACAACGTGCTGCTGCTGAACGGCGAGGCGTGGAGGACGCACCGCCTCACCTACCGCGCTGCGCTCAAGGACGTCGACGCGGTGCGATCGGCGGTCATCGTGACGCAGCGGCACCTCGCGTCGCTTCGATGGGGCCCGGCGCAGCTCGACGCCCTGGTCTCACGCCTGGTGGGCGACGTCGTGGGGCACTTCGTCGCGGGGGTCGCCCTCACGGACGAGTTCGACGCGCACCGAAGGCGCGTGCAGCACGAGCTCGCCGGCGTGGGCATCGATCTGCAGTGCCGCCCCTGGGCCTACCTGTCGGCGTCACGCTGGCTGAAGCTGCGACAGTCCGTGGCGTTCACTCGCAACTTCTTCCGGGACGCGGTGGAGGCGCGGCGGGCGAGCGCGCCGGACCAGACCCCCGACATCCTCGGAGGGTTCCTCTCGCTGGCGCGGGAGGGGCGTTACCCGCGGGGCTCGGCGCAGATCCAGGACGGCCTCGTGAACTTCTTCTTCACGGCGCACGACGTGCTCGCGTCGAGCACGACCTGGTGCCTGCACCTGCTCGCGCGGCACCCCTCGGTGCAGGCGCGGCTCAGGGCCGAGCTCACGGCGTCACCGTCGTCCGGGGCCGGAGCTCGCGCCGGGGCCGACCTCCTCGCGCGGGTGGTCCGAGAGTCCCTCCGGCTGTTCCCGGGCTACTCGCTGTTCGGCCGCACGACGCAGGAGGCCATGGACATCGGCGGGTTCGAGGTCCCGCGCGGCACGGTGCTCATCGTGTCTCCCTTCGTGATCCACAGGCTGGAGCGACACTTCCCCCGCGCGGCCACGTTCGATCCGGACCGCTGGCTCGGCCTGGAGGGCGCGACGATGGCCCCCGCGCCCCAGGGGGCTTTCATGCCCTTCGGCGCCGGGGCGCGCGCGTGCCTCGCCTCTCACCTCGCCGTCCCCGTCATGAAGACCATCGTCGCCGAGGTGGTGAAGCGCGTGGAGCTCCTCGCCCCCGCCGATCACGAGCCCGACATCGCCTACTGGGGCACGGCCTACTCCGAGAACGGGCTCCCGGTCCTCTGCGCCCCCGCGCAGGCACCCGCGCCTGCTCAGCGGTAGCCCGACGCCTGCAGATCGAACAGGCGCGCGTAGACACCCTTCGCCGCGACCAGCTCGTCGTGGGTCCCCGACTCGCTGATCTTCCCGCCGTCGAGCACCACGATGCGATCCGCCATCCGGACCGTGGGGAAGCGGTGTGAGATCAGGATCGCCGTGCGCCCCCGTGTGAGCTCGCGGAAGCGCTCGAACACGGCCTGCTCGGCGTTGGCGTCGAGCGCCGCGGTGGGCTCGTCGAGCACGAGGACGCGCGCGTCCTCCCGGGCGAACGACCGTGAGAGCGCGACCGATTGCCACTCGCCGCCCGACAGATCTACGCCGCCGTCGAACCACTTGCCGAGCTGCGTCGAGAGCCCGCTCGGTAGCTTGTCCAGGAGGCGCCTCGCGCCCCCGCGATCGACCGCCCGAGCCAGGTGCTCGTCGTCGTCCAGGTGCTCGGCGCTCCCGAAACCGACGTTCTCGCGCATGGTGAGCTGCCACCGCGCGAAGTCCTGGAACACCGCGGCGAAGGTGCGAAGCCGCTCCGCCTCGGGGACGAGCTGGAGATCGACCCCGTCGAGCAGCACGCGCCCTTCGGTCGGCGCGTAGAGGCCGAGCAGGACCTTGATCAACGTCGTCTTACCCGCTCCGTTGTGCCCGACGATCGCGAGGCTCTTGCCGGGCGGGACGTCGAGGTCGATGTCCCGCAGCGCGTAGGTCTCCGAGCCGGCGTAGCGGAACGACACGCCCTCGAGGCGCAGGTGGGCGCTCCCGAGCTCCGCGGTCGGGACCGGGGCGTCGACGGCGGGAGCCGCCGGCCCGGTCCCCCTCGAGAGGAGCGCGCGCGCCTTGCGATCGAGGAACGCGTAGAGGTTCGACAGGTACAGCGCGTGCTCGTGCATCCCACCGAAGCTGCCGAGGATGGACTGCAGGCTCTCTTGTCCCTGTCGGAACGCGACCGCGTAGAGGGTCATCTCCCCCAGGGTCATCCGGCCCTGCGCGGCGGCCGCCACCATCGTGGCGTAGGCGCCGTAGTAGACGGAGGTCGCTAGGATCGAGAGCGCCGTCCCCCACCGGAACCGACGAACCGCGAGCGCGCTGTCCTCCTCCACGATGCGGCGCCCGAGATCGTCGTAGCGACCGAGGAGCAGGGGCCCTACGCCGAGGAGCTTCAGCTCCTTGGCGTAGTCGTCGCTCGCGAGGACGCGCTCCATGTAGTAGAGCTTGCGGTTGTCTGGGCTGCGCCAGTTGCGCATGCGGAACGCGGCCCGACCGAAGTACACCTCGGCGACGGTCGCCGGCACGCTCGCCCCTGCGAGCGCGAGGCACACGAGCGGGCTGTAGCCCAACAGCAACGCCGAGTAGCCGCCGAGGGTGAGGGCGCCCTTCACGACGTCGAACACCTGCATCACGAGCCCGATCGGGCGGCTGGACGCCTCGCGCCGGGCGCGCGTGAGCTGGTCGTAGAACTGCGGATCCTCGAAGTCCGAGAGATCCAGCGTGAGCGCCTTCTCGAGGATGACGACGTTGACGCGGTGGCCGAGGCGCGCGCCGAGCGTCGTGCGGACGAGCTGCGTGCCCCGCGAGAGGAGCACCAGGACTGCCATGAGGGCGAGCTCGACGAAGACCCAGCGCACCGCCTGGGCCGCGTCTCGGGCGACCACCGCGTCGACCAGCAGCTTGCCCACCCACGCGATCCCCGGCGGGAGGGCCGCTGCCCCCAGGGTGAGCGCGATGAGCACGGCCATCCCCCGCGGCGACGAGGCGAAGGCCATCCTGGCCGCGCGGGGCAGGAGGCGGATCGTCTCGCGGAGCTGGGAGAGCTTCTCCAACCGCGGGGGCATAGCACACCGGGGGGACGCGCCCGCGGCGGCGCCTCCCCGCCGCCGCGGTCAGGGACGCGGGGCGACGTCGGAGATCGGGCGTGGCCGAAGCCCGAGGACGCCGTGGGCGGCGGCGCGGATCTCGGCGATCGAGAACGGCTTGCCCACGGTAGGGTTGGGCACGCACCGGACGAAGCTCCTGGCCTGCTCGGTGAACGCGCCCCCCGTCAGGAAGACCACCCGGGGCGTGAGCTCCGGGTTCGTGGCGCGCAGCGCCACGAAGAAATCCATCCCGGTGAAGTAGGGCATCATGAGGTCGCAGAACACGAGGTCGAAGACCTCCCCAGCCGCGACCCGCGCGAGGGCGTCGCGCGCGTCGTGCTCCACGGTCACGTCGTGCTGGCGGGCGAAGACCCGGGCGAGCGCGGCGCCGATGCGGGGCTCGTCGTCGATCACCCAGAGCCGCGCCCTGCGCGCGTCGGAGACCTCCAGCGCGGGCGCCGGAGCGGACCTGTGCCTACCGCTCACCACGCTAGTATCGGCCGCGCGGGTCGCGCGGATGGTGGCGTTTCCTGGCAGGCCGACAGGCGGGGGGAGGCCTGCTCCCTCGCGCAGTGATAGGGTGGCGCGCATGGATCACGTTCGGCTCGGCCGCACCGCGCTGCGGGTCAGCAGGCTCTGTCTCGGCACCATGAACTTCGGTCCCCACACGACCGAGCCCGACTCCTTCGCGATCATGGATCGCGCGCTCGAGCTCGGGATAAACTTCTTCGACACCGCGAACGTGTACGGGTGGAAGCGCGGCGAAGGCTGGACCGAGCAGATCATCGGTCGGTTCCTCGCGCAGGGGGGCGGCCGGCGGGAGAAGGTCGTCCTGGCGACGAAGCTCTACGGCACGATGGGCGACTGGCCCAATCACTCTCGGCTCTCGGCGCTCCACATCCGCCGAGCGTGCGAGGACTCGCTGCGTCGCCTGCAGACCGATCACATCGACCTCTACCAGATGCACCACGTCGACCGAGACGCCCCGTGGGAGGAGGTGTGGCAAGCGATGGAGACCCTCGTCCAGCAAGGGAAGATCCTCTACGTCGGGTCGTCCAACTTCGCGGGGTGGCACATCGCGCGCGCGAACGAGATCGCGCGAGCTCGGCACTTCCTCGGGATCGTGTCGGAGCAGAGCCTCTACAACCTGATCGATCGGACGCTCGAGCTCGAGGTGATCCCAGCGTGCCAGGCCTACGGGGTCGGGCTGATCCCGTGGAGCCCCCTGAAGGGCGGCGTCCTCTCCGGACTGAAGAAGAAGGACGAGGGACGGCGGACCGGGGAGCTCCAGCAGAAGACGATCGCGAAGCACCGCGACAAGCTCGAGAGGTTCGACGTGCTGTGCGCCGAGCTCGGCCAGGAGCCTGCAGACGTAGCGCTCGCGTGGACCCTGCACAACCCGGCCGTGACCGCGCCCATCGTCGGCCCGCGCACGATGGCGCACCTCGAGGGCGCGATGCGCGGCGTGGAGCTCTCCCTCTCGCCCGACGTGCTCGAGAAGCTCGACGCCATCTTCCCCGGCCCTGGCGGCGCTGCGCCGGAGGCGTACGCGTGGTGACGCCCCTCCCGGCCGCTCAGTAGAGCGCCTCGGCCTCCGCCTGCGCGCGGTGGTAGGCGGCCGCGGTCTCCTCGAGCGTCGTCGCAGAGCCTCCCTGCACGCGCTTCTTCGCCTCCTTCTCGAGCCGAAGGAGGCGGTCGCGGTGCCCCGTCCGCGCCGCCCGGTAGTCCTTGTGGTAGTCCCGCGCTCGCTCCGACCAGAGCACCGCCTCCTCCAAGGTCCCCTGCCCCGTGGCGTAGCGGGCGAGCGCCTGCTCGAACGCCTTGCGAGCGTGCTCGGCCGCCTCAGAGCTCTTGACCCGCGCCTGCGCCGTGGAGCCCGCCCACGCCGAAGCGCTCGACGGCGCGGCGGTGGACGCGGTCGGCTTGGGCGCGAGCGGCGCGGCGGAGGTCGGGGACCCGACGGCCGCTACGACGCCCACGAGGACGAGCGCGGCAGCGAGAGCGGCGAAGACGGAGGGGCGGGACATGCCCGCCAGCTTACCCTCAGTGCGTGATCGCGCGGGCGACCTCGCGCAGGACCACGGCGTCGCTCGCCCTGAACGGGTGCTGGGATCGCGCTAGCTCGAGCATCCCGACGACACCTCGCGGAAATGCGATCGGGATCATGGCGATGCCGCGCAGATCGTGGTGCGCCGAGCCGAGACGCAGCGCCGCCGCGGCGAAGGCGCGGTCGGAGCGGGGCTCACCGAGCGCGATGCAGCGCGCGCGGGCGACCCGAGCGAGCGCGTCGTTCTCGGGGAGCGGCGCGCCCTCCTGCTCCTTGCGGCCGAGCCCGAAGACGGCCCGGGTGACGGGCGCGCGCATCGGATCCTCGAAGGCGTGCGCGAGGCCCGCCGCCGCGCCGGTCCGGCGCATCGCGATCTCGAGCCCGAGACGCATCGCCTCCTGGACGTCGTCGGTCAGCCGCAGCAGGACCTCGAGGGTCGCGAGGCTGTGCTCGGGCTTGCCGTGGAGGGCGCGGACCTCCCGCACCTCGGCGACGCTCCGCCAGCGCACGCCGCCCTGATCCCGGACCCACCAGTCGTCCTCGACCTTCCCGCGCACGACGCCACGGACGAGCCGCGTCGTGTTGACGGGCCCCACGGTGTAGCTGCCGTCGCTGACCAGCCACAGGGGGGGCGGCCGTACGCCGCGTCTTCCTGGGGTCCACATCGAAAGTTCCATCTTGCCTCCTCGGCCCCCGCCGGGGGCATCGGCTCGCATTGTTCCGAAGCCGACGCGCCGCGGCCAAGGAACCGGGGAGCGATCTCGCGTGCGCTCGTGGGGGCGGGGCCTCGGCGGGCGCGAGATCCTCCGCGTGGCCGCGCGCCCAGGACCTCAGGGGAGGAAGCAGCCGAGGCCGCACGCGAGGCGGCCGTCCTCACACGTGATCGGCGCCTGGGTGAGACACTCGATCGTGCAAGATCCGACGCTCGTGCAGTCGACGACGCAGTCCTTCTGACACGCCACTTGGCAGGTACCCGTCCGGTTGCACGCTACGTTGCTGGCGTGGCCGACGACCACCTGGCACTCGGACGTGTCCTCGCAGAGGTACCGGCACGACTCTCCGCACGTGGCGCCGCACGTCGTGTCCTTGTCGCACACCACGGAGCACTCCGCCCCGCACGAGACCTCGCACGCGTCGCTGAAGGTGCAGCGGAAGTCGCAGCCGTTGCCGCACACGGCGTCGCAGCGCTCGGCGTCGTCGCACGTGGGCTGGCAGTTCGCCGTCTCCGCGCAGGAGAGCGCGCAGGCGCCCCCTAGGCACGTGCAGGCCTCTGGCCCGGCCTCGCACGCGCACTCCTCGTCCGACGGGCACGAGCCCTCTTCACCGCAGCCAATGGCGGTGGCGGCGACGGCGAGCGTCGCGAGGACGACGGCCACGAGCGCGCGACGCGCCATGGGCCCTTCTACCGCGTACGTGGCCGTCATGGAAACTTAGGGCGCGCGGAGGTGCCAGGCCTTCGGCTGGGTGAGCGCGAGGATACCCGCCTTCCCCAGCGTCGAGCCGACCCCCGAGTGACCGCGGCCCGACCAGGGAAGGCGCGGGCTCACCCGGTCGCAGCAGTTCCAGTAGGCGGAGCCGGCGCCGACGCCCCCGAGGATGCGCTCGGCGCGCGCTCGATCTGCCGTGTACACGCCCGCGGTGAGCCCGTAGGGGGTGTCGTTCATGAGGGCGAGGGCGCGGTCGTCGTCGGAGACGGACTGAACGCCGATGACGGGGCCGAACGACTCTTCCGTCATGACCCGCATCCGGTGGTCGGCCCCGAGGATGACCGTGGGCTCGAAGAAGTACCCCGGCCGAGCCACGCGCGCGCCGCCCTGGGCCACGCGGCCTCCGAGCGCGCGCGCGTCGGCGACCTGAGCGTCGAGGACCGCGAGCTGGGGCTCCCGCGCGAGCGGGCCGATGTACGTGTGCTCCTCGGTGGGATCGCCGAGCACGAACCCGCGCACGACCTCGAGGAAAGCCTCGACGAAGGCGTCATGGATGCGCTCGTGGACGTAGAGCCGCTCCACCGCGCAGCAGCTCTGGCCGGCGTTGTAGAAGGCGCCGTCCGCCGTCGCCTCCGCCGCGGCCCGCACGTCCACGTCGTCCGCGACGTACACCGGATCCTTGCCGCCCAGCTCGAGCTGGAGCTTGCACATCGTGGGCGCGACCACCTCCGCGATGCGGCGCCCCGTCGCGTAGGACCCCGTGAAGAAGACGCCACCGACCGGCCGCCGGACGAGCTCGGCGCCGACCGCCCCGCCGCCCACGACCGCGCTGAAGACCCCGTCGGGGACCCCCGCCTCCGCGAGCAGCCGCGCGATGGCGAGCCCGGTCTGGGTGGCGTGCTCGCTCGGCTTGTAGAGGACCGCGTTCCCGACGAGCAGCGCAGGCACGAAGACGTTCGCCCCGACGAAGTAGGGGTAGTTCCACGCCGACACGTTGGTCACCACGCCGAGGGGCTCGTACGAGATGCGCTCCTCGAGCTTCTGGTCCGGCGAATCGAGGACCCCTTCGGGGGCGAGCGTCGCCTCGACGTGCTCCAGGAAAAAGTCGATCCGCGGAAGGAGCCCTCGGAGCTCGTTCCGGCTCTGCGTGATGGGCTTGCCGGTCTCGCCGGTGGTGACCCTCGCGAGCGCCTCGGTCTGGTCCACGACCCGCGCCCGAAAGCCGCGCAAGATCTCCATCCGGTCGCGGAGGGGGCGCGCCGCCCAGCCGGGCTGCGCCGCCCGCGCGGCGGCGAGCTTCTGGTCGATGGTGGTGGCCGAGTCCTCGACGATCTCGTCGATGACCTCCCCGGTCGCCGGGTTCTTGATCGTGAGCATGCCCTTACCTCTGGTTTGGCTCTCCGACCGACGCCGGCCGAGCCGTCTGTTCTCGAGCTGGAATGACCGCGGCTCGAGGCCAGGTACACCCTGACCCCTCTTCTTACAACCCTCGCGCGCTTTGGCACGCCGCTGTACAGCGAACATCGAGGAGGGAGCACGGAGAGGCGGCATCAGGAGGTTCCTCCCTTCGCCCTCGCCTCGTCGCGGGGGTGGGAGGAACCGATCGAGATCCGTGGGGCGAGGTACTAGCTAGCGCCCGCGCGCGAGCGCGGCCGCGGCGAGGAAATCCGTGAGCAGCGGCGCGTTGTCGAGGAAGGAGCGATCCCGCGGGTCGGTGAACTCGGGGTGCCACTGCACGCCGCGCGCGTAGCCTGGTCCTTCCTCGCGGACGGCCTCGATGACTCCGTCCGCCTCGCAGCGAGCCTCCACCACGAGGCCGCTCGCGAGGTCCTTGATCGCCTGGTGGTGGACGGAGTTCACCTTCGCGCGCCCCGCCGCCCCGACGACGCGCGCCAGGTCGGAGGCCTCCTCGATCACGATCGCGTGCGCGTTCTTGTCGTAGACGTCTGCGTCGCGGTGGACGAGCGAGCCATCGATCTGGGTCGCGATGTCCTGGTACAGCGTTCCGCCGAGGGCGACGTTCAGCACCTGGTGACCGCGGCAGATCCCGAGCACGGGCTTTTGTCGCGCGCGGAACGCGCGCACCAGCGATATCTCGTAGGCGTCACGGACGGCGTCCCCGCACCACTCCGGCCGCAGCGGCTCCTCGCCGTAGGAGCGCGGGCTGACGTCCACGCCGCCGGCGAGCACCAAGCCGTCCAGGTCGTCTGCGTACCCAGCGGCGCCTCCGTCCGGCGCCGCGGAAGGGGGGACGAGATAGACGAGCGCTCCCTGCGAGCCCACCCAGCGCGCCATCGACTGCTCCACGTAGTAGAGCGGCTTGCCGTGAAAGACGGGGCGGTCCGCGTCCTGGTGGAAGAGGCAGGCTGACACTCCGACTCGTAGAGGCGACGCCACGGCGGCGCGAGCGTACCGTGGCGCCCGGCCGGCGTGGTAGGAATGACCGGTGAGGCTGGCGGTCGATCGCATGCTCTCCGAGGGGCTGCTCCTGGAGCTCCCTCGCGCCGACGGGCCGCCGGACCGCCTGGAGCTGGAGCGCGGCGCCGGGGTCCGCGGGGTCTACGCCAGCGACAAAGAGACGATCCACCTCGAGCAGATCGGCGCTGACGAGCTCGACGCGGCCAAGATCGTCTACCACCTCGGCGCTTCGTCGCGCTTCACGGCGGCCCCGCTCGCGCTCGGAGGGGCGGAGATCGACGCGCGCATCGCCCGCGGCGTGCTGCGCGGTCGCCCTCGCTTCGCCGGGCGGTTCGTCGCGCGCGAGGCGCAGGGGCGCTCGGTGGCGTTCGACGGCGGCGCGAGCCACGTCGCCGCCGCATCGTTCGAGGCGAGCGGCGTCGCGTGGGCCAGCGGCGGGCACGACCCGGCGGAGCTGCGGCTGGACCGGCTGGGCGCGGGGGCCCTCTCGATCGCGCTGAAGGACGTCCGGGTCGAGCTCGAGGGGGTGGAGGCGCGGGGCGCGGCGCTCCGCCTCCCGGAGAGCGGGCTCGAGGCGGCCGTCGCCACGGTGGAGCTGCGGGGCGGCCGCGCGCGCGTGGGGGCCCTGGACGTGAGCTTCGAGAGCGCGGCGCTCGCGGACGTGCGCGTCCGCCGCGGAGCGGCGGGGCTCGACCTCGCGGCCTCGTCGGTGGAGCTGCGCTCCCTGGAGCTCTCCACCGGCGCGACGACGGTCCGCGTGGATCGCGCCCGCGCGACCTCGGGCGCTCGCTTGGAGGGCGGGGCGCTGACGGTCGGCGCGCTCACGCTCGACGAGCTCTCGGTCGACGCGCCGCTCCCGGAGGCCGCGCCGCAGTCGGGCCGCCGCGCTGCGCCCGGCCCGCTCGACCTGAGCTTCCTCGACCACCTGTTCGGGCGCGTCGCGGTCGACGTCCACGTGGACGCGCACGTGCCCGTGATCAAGCGCCGGGTCGCGGTCCACAGGTTCCGTGTGCCCGTGGACGCGGGCACGATCGATTTCCACGAGCTCGAGCGTGACCTCGCGTTCCTGGAGGACGCGATCCTGGACTTCAAGGTGAAGGGGGACCGGCTGGTCCTGCAGAAGGACATCCCCCTCATCCCCTTCGACGAGAAGACCATCGTCTATTTCCAGCTCGAGGACGACGAGATCGCCCTCGCGAAGCGCAACGTCGTCCGGCTCCGGAGGCTGTTTCGGCCCAAGCTCCCGGAGGAGCTCGCGCAGCCCGGAGAGACGCGGCTCGCGATCGTGAAGCTGGACCTCGATCCGATCGACGCGCAGCTCCGCCTCGACGGCCCCGGCGCGCTCGTCCACCAAGGCGCGGCGCTGCGCCTGGGCGCCCGCGGGCGCCCAGCGATCGGAGAGCTCCGGGTGCGTGGCGCCGTGCGCCACAGGCCCGCCGAGCCGCCCCACCCAGGGGAGCTGCGCGTAGACGTCCGCGGCCTGTCGGTCGCGCTCGAGCGGCTCCCGATCCGCGGCCGGGTGTTGTCGGCGGAGACCGTAGAGGTGGACGCGATCGCCGACGGCCACGTGACGTTCGCCGGGGTCCGGCCCTGCGCCCTCCGCGGGACGGTGCGCGGCGCGGCGATCACGAAGCTTCGGTTCGGCCCAGCCGCCTGACCCACCGACCCGCCCGGTCGCGCAGGCCTCGGCCCGACGGCCCCCTCCCGGGCTCAGAACGCTGCGCGGAAGATCGCGGCGAAGTCGCCGCGGGCGACGGGTCGGGGGTTGTTCCCGTGACACGAGTCTTCGAACGCGACGCGCGTCAGCTCCTCGAGCTGGTCCTCGGCGATGCCGGCGTCGCGCAGGCGCGCGGCGACGCCGAGCTCTCGCTTCAGCGCCGTGAGCCAGCCGAGGAACCCCTTGGCGCTGGCGTCGCCGAGCCCCACGGTCTGCGCCATGCGGGCGAACCGCTCGGCGGAGACCTCGGCGTTGAAGGCCAGCGCGTGGTCGATCATGAGCCCGTTCGCGAGGCCGTGGTGGAGGTCGGCGACGGTGCCGAGGGCGTGGGCGCACGAGTGCGTCAGGCCGAGGCCCTTCTGGAACGCGATGGCGCCCATCATCGAGGCCATCAACATCGCTCCGCGTGCGTCCAGGTTCGCCGGGTCGGCGTACGCTCGTCCGAGGTGCATCGCGGCGAGGCGGAGCCCTTCGAGCGCGATGCCGTCGCAGATGGGGTGGTAGTCCTTCGCGAGGAAGGCCTCCACGCAGTGCGTGAGGGCGTCCAGCCCGGTCGCGGCGGTGACGGCCGGCGGCAAGCCCACGGTGAGCTCCGGATCCGCGAAGACCGCCCTCGCGAGCAGCTTGGGCGAGAAGATGATCTTCTTCACGTGGGTCGCTTCGTCCGAGACCACCGAGCTGCGACCCACCTCGCTCCCGGTGCCTGCCGTCGTCGGCACCGCGACCCAGTAGGGGACGTCCTGGTCGATCGGGCGCGCCCCTGGCTTGTCGTCTTCGTAATCGAACAGATCCCCGGGGTGGCCGACGAGCAGCGCGATCGCCTTGGCCACGTCCAGCGCCGCCCCCCCTCCCAAGCCGACAATCCCGTCGGCGCCGTGCGCGCGGTACGCCTCGACGCCGGCGACCACCTGAGGGCGCACGGGGTTGCCCCAGATGCCGGAGAAGGTCTCCACGGAGAGCCCGCCGCCCGAGAGCGCGCGGGCCAGCTCGCCGGGGAGGGGGAGCGCCGCCAGGCCTCGGTCGGTCACGATGAGCGGCCGACGAACGCCGGCGGCGCGGAGGTGCTCGGCGACGAGGCCGCGGGCGCCGGGACCGAAGTGGATGGTGGTGGGGAAGCTGAAACGGTGTGTCATGTGCTCGGCCCTGAGTTCTCCGCAGCCTACGATCCGGCGCGGCGTCAGACGATCTCGAAGTAGCGCTGGAGCTCCCAGTCGGTGACCGCCTCCTGGAACCTCCGCCACTCCCAGAGACGCGTGCTCACGAAGTGATCCACGAACGTGTCGCCGAACAGCTCCCGCGCGATCGGAGACTCGGCCATCCGCAGCGTCGCCTCGTGGAGGTTCGTGGGAAGGCGCTCGGCGGGGCCCTCGACGTACGCGCTCCCGGCGATCGGCGGGGCCTCGAGCGAGAGTCTCCGCTGCACGCCGTAGAGGCCCGCGGCGAGGCTCGCCGCCACCGCCAGGTAGGGGTTGGCGTCGGACCCGGGCACGCGGTGCTCGAGGCGGGTCGACTTCGGCGAGCCGGGGATGACGCGGCACGCGACCGTGCGATTGTCGATGCCCCACGTCGCCTTCGTCGGCGCCCAGTAGCCGTCGACGAGGCGCTTGTAGCTGTTGATGGTGGGGGCGAACATCGGGAGGATGTCCGGCAAGCACGCGAGGACGCCGGCGACGTAGCTGCGGAACGTCGCGCTCATCTTGGTCGGATCCTTCTCGGAGAAGAACAGGTTCTCGTCGTCGCGCCAGAGGCTCTGGTGGGTGTGCCCGCTGCACCCAGGGAGCGTGGTGCTCCACTTGGCCATGAAGCTCGGCATGATCCCGAACCGGTGGCCGATCTCCTTGGCGCCACCTTTGAAGAGCACCGCGCGGTCGGCCGCCTCCAGCGCGTCCGAGTAGAGGATCGCCGCCTCGGTGACGCCTGGCCCCGTCTCGGTGTGCAGGCCCTCGAGGGGGACGCCGAAGGCCGCCAGGTCGTCGGCCAACGCGTTGAAGAAGCCCAGGTTCTGGCCGACGCGGAGGAGCGAGTAGCCGAACATCCCCGGGGTGATGGGCCTCGGCGATCGCCAGCCCTTCTCGGCGAGCGAGTCCGGCGTCTCGCGGACGTTGAACCACTCGAACTCCATGCCGACCTTCGCGGACAGACCCTCCGCGGAGGCGCGGGCGATGACGCGCTTGAGCAGCTGGCGTGGGCAGACGCCGAGCGGCGCGCCCGAGGCGTCCACGAAGTCCGCGAGGAAGAACGGCACGCCGCCGTCCCACGGCACGCTCCGATGGGTGCGGAGGTCGATCCGCGCCTCCGCGTCCGGATACCCGGTATGCCAGCCGGTGTACTTGGCCGCGTCGTAGCAGACGTCCCCCGCGTCCCAGCCGAACACCACGTTGCAGAACCCGAACCCCGACCGCGCCGCGCTGAGGAATTTCTCCTTGTGCATGTATTTGCCCCGGAGGATCCCGTCGATGTCGGTGATCGCGACCTTCACCTTGGCGTGAGGGCTGCGCTCGATCTCTTGCAGGACGGCCTTGGGCTTGGTGGTCATGGGGGTTCCTCGGTGCGGAGGGGCGCGGACCGCGGAGGAGACACGCAACCCCGGGCGCGGAGCAACACAAAGCTCCCTCAGGGCGTTCGGCCCTTGCCGCTCTCCCGCACCAGCCGCGCGCGCTCGACGAAGAGCTCGAAGCCACGGAGCAGCTCGGCCTCCACCGCCTCACCCTCGAGCACGCCCAGGGCACGGGCCACGGCCTCCAGCGTGCAGAGCGTGTCAGGCCGCGGGCTGCGGCGGAGCCCGTACCGGCTCGCGCCGCCGCCGGGCACCCTCACCACCTCGGCGCCGGCGAGGTCGGGGTCGCGGCGGAGCATGCGCCCGGCCTGGTTCCAGTTTCCGTCCGGCACGACCAGGAGGAGGTCGGGGCCCGCGTCCGCGGGCGCGATCTCGCGAGCGTCTTGCCCCGGGAAGAGGACGAGGCGGCGGCCGCGAGCGCCCGGCCGGGGATCGGCGCCGGGCTCGCCGCGGAGCACGACCCTCGCGGCGGGGACCATCCGCGCGAGGAGGCGGCTCGTGTTGGTCGACTTGCGCGCCTCCACGTGGTGCACGACCAGGAGGAGCCCCGTGCGCAGCGTCATGGAGGGCAGGGCGTCACAGACGCACGACCCCGGGGGCAACCCGCACCCGCGACAGCGAGGGAGTCCCCGCGCCCGAATGGGCACGCGCTGGAAGACGAGGTCCGGCGAAGACGGCAGCAAGCGCCGAGCCTAGCGCGGACGGAGCGCCAGCTCAGCCGTCGACCAGCCGGCCGGCGCGATAGTCGGCGTAGGCTTGGTCGAGCTCCGCCTGCGTGCTCATGACGAACGGGCCGCGTCGCGCGACGGGCTCGCCGATGGGCGCCGCCGACACGAGCAAGAAGCGAGCGCCGTCTCTGCCGGCGCTCGCGCGAACCACCGCGCCCGGGCCGAGCGCGCCGAGCTCTCGGGCGACGAGCTGGCGTCCGTCCGCGCCGACCTGCGCGTCGCCGGAGAGGACATAGAGGAACGCCGCGTCGGCGGGCGCGAGCTCGTGCTCGAACACCGCGCCGGCAGGGACCCTCACGTCGAGCAGCGTCGGCGCGACGGCGATGTCGCTGACCGGCCCCCGCTCCCCTCCGGCAGCGCCAGCGAGGAGGCGGACGGCGCTGCCTCCGACTGCCACCTCGGGCACCCGGTCGGGCCGGATGTCCTGGTACCGGGGCGGCGTCATCTTCAGGCGCCGGGGGAGGTTGACCCAGAGCTGGAAGCCCCATAGGAGGCCCTCGGACTGGCGCGGCATCTCGGAGTGGATGATCCCGCGGCCCGCGGTCATCCACTGGACGCTGCCGGCCTCGAGGAGGCCGCGGTTTCCGACGCTGTCACGGTGCTCCATCGCGCCGTCGATCATGATCGTCACGGTCTCGAAGCCACGGTGCGGGTGATCCGGAAAGCCGCGCGCGTAGTCGCCGGGATCGCTCGACCGGATCTCGTCGAGCATCAGGAACGGATCGAGCTCGGTCAGCGCCCGCGAGCCCAGGGTCCTGCCGAGTCGCACCCCGGCACCCTCCATCGTGGGCGACGCCGGAACCACGAGCGCGAGCGACCGCGCCTCGGTCGATGCGGCGGGCGGGGGCCCGGGCTCCGCGGCCCGGCACCCGAGGAGGCAAGCCGGGGCCGCCGCCATCAGCGCCCGTCGTGACAGTCGAGGCGACATCGCGTGGAAGCGTAGGCGACCTTCAGCGCGACGCAAGCCGGCGAGCGCGTGGACGAACTCGCCTCGCGCCGCCCCTCGTGCGAGCATCCGGGGATGCGCGCCGTGGGCGCACCCACCCTCGCGGCGCTGGCCGCGCTCTTTGCGTGCCACGCGGCGAGCTGCGGAGACGACACCGGCCCCGGCGGGAGCGGCGGCGCGGGCGGCCCCGCGTCGGTGACCGCCTCGACTCAAGCGAGCGGAACGAGCGGCGGCGGCGAGGTGGGAGGCGCGGGCGGCTCGCAAGGTGGCGCGGGCCAAGGCGGCGCGGGCGGCTCCGCGCAAGGTGGCATGGGCGGCGGCGGCGGCGCGGGACAGGGCGGCGCAGGACAGGGCGGCGCAGGACAGGGCGGCGCGGGACAGGGCGGCGCGGGCGGCTCCGCGCAAGGTGGCATGGGCGGCGGCGGCGCGGGACAGGGCGGCGCAGGACAGGGCGGCGCGGGACAGGGCGGCGCGGGCGGCTGTGACGGCGATCCTCAAGGCGGCGTCGATCAGCCCGACGTCGTGCTCCAGCTCCCGGACGTCGTCGTGACGACCGTCGCCGGCTCTGCGACCTCGGGCGCCGTCGACGGCACCGGCAGCCTCGCGGCCTTCAACAACCCGGTGAACCTCATCGAGGACGGCTTCGGCGGCTTCTTCATCGCTGACTTCGACAACGGGCGTGTGCGGGCGCTCGACCTCGACGGCAACGTGACGACCCTCACCGCGGACGCGACGTTCGCCCGGCCCTTCGGGCTCGCGCTCGGCGCGACCGGACAGCTCTTCGTCCAAACGGACTACGACGAGCTCGGCATGAGCGGCGGCATCGAGGCCGGCGTGGTCTGGGAGATCGACGTGCAGACCGGCACGCCCACCCCGCTGCTCACGGCGGCGGGTCGTCCGCGCGGGCTCGCGCTCCTGCCGAGCGGTCTGCTCGTCATGTCGGACATCGAGCACCACGACATCCGGCTGCTCGATCCCGCGACAGGCGTCGTGACGACGCTCGCGGGGCTCTCGGGCTGCCCGGGGTTCGCAGACGCCCCGACCGGCGCCGAGGCGCGGTTCAACCGGCCTTACGGCGTGGGCGTGACCGCCGCGGGAGACATCCTCGTCGCCGACCAGGAGAACCACCGCATCCGCCACATCTCTCTGCAGACCGGCGCCGTCACGACGCTCGCCGGCGACGGGACGCCCGACATGGTCGACGGCCCGATCTCGGGCGCGCGGTTCCACCAGCCCCAGGACCTCGTGCTCGACGCGCAGGGCAACGTCTTCGTCTCGGACGCCGGCAACCACCGGATCCGGCGCCTCGGGATCTCGGGGTTGGTGGAGACGGTCGCGGGGGACGGCGTCGAGGGCTTCGCCGACGGTCCTGGGGACCTCGCCCGCTTCTTTGGACAGGAGGGCATCATCGTCACGGCGGGTGGAGCTCTGTTCGTGGCGGACGGCACGAGGGGGGATCCGGGGCCGTACCACCGGATCCGTCGCATCGACCTCCCCTGACGCGCGCCGCCCGCAGGCAGCGGAGCAGCGCCGCTCACTCCATCGCGCCCCATACCCGGAGCGCAGCGAGCGTCTCGTCGTCGATCGTCGCCGGCTCACGCTTGACCGCGAGGCCTTGAGCCGCCCGACCGTGCGCAGCGGCCGCACGCTCGAGCGCCGCCGCTGCGAACGGGACCTGGGAGCGACGATCGAACGCGCAGGTGGGGTCCACCAGCAGATCGCACACGCGGCCGCGGGTCGCGCCGTCGGACTCGCGGAGGACGAAGCGTCCCCACTTCGTGCTCCGGGCGTCGCCCTCTGCGGCGACCTGGGGCTCGTCGTCGGAGTACGCGAGCCCGGCGGCGATCGCGTGGAGGGACCGGCCGAAGGAGCCTCGGGGCCGCAGATCGAGTGCCTGGTACAGGGTGCGGGCGACGTCTACGACCTCCGTGGGCTCGCTGATCTCGCGCCCGCCGTGGGCCGCCGAGGGGAAGAGCACGTAGAGGGGGGTGAGGAGGTTCCGCTCGTCCAGCGGGGGCCGCTGCGTGAAGAGCTGCGAGAGGCTCGTCGAGCCGTCCGTCGTCACGACGACGAGCGTCCGGTCGGCGATGCTCGCGTCGTCCAGGACGTCCAGCAACACCCCGAGGGCGCGGTCGTGCTCGGCGAGGGCGAGCTGGTGCAGCCCCTCGAGCCGGACCCGGTCGGCCTCGGGCAGCTCGTGCAGAGCGCGCCGGCCGCGGATCGCCGCGAGCTGCTGCGCGGCCTTCCTCGGGCTGATCTCACCCGAGTAGTTCGCGGGCGCGAGGCCGTCGATCAGCTTGGGGTCGAGGGTCCAGGGGGGGTGCCCGCCTCGAGCGTGGACGAACAGCAGCGTCCGGACGTCCTGCGTCGGGTCCAAGGACTTGCGGAGCCACTCCGTGGCCAGGGTGACGGCGTCGCGCCCCTCGCCGCTCACCGGTGAGAGCGCCTGCAGATCCGTGGCGCCGGCCCCGAAGCCGAACGCCGGGAACGAGTAGGGGCTCGCGGTGAACCACCCCACCCGCACGCCCGCGGAGCGCGCGGCCTCGGCGAGCGTCGAGATCCCGGCTGGGAGCCGCGCGCCATAGTCGGTCAGGGTGTGGGACTCCGGGGGCAGCGCCGTGAGGAGCGTGGCCAGCGTGGCGGGCACGACCGTCGTGGGGCCGCGGTGGTCGCGGAACACGACGGCCCGCTCCGTGAGCTTGCGCAACCGCTCCAGGTGCGCCGGCGGCTTGGGCCCGTACCCCGGCAGCTCGTCCCGGGCGACGCCGCTCAGCACCACGACGACGACCACCTGGGCGGGCGGCGTCGCGCGCGGCTCGACCGTCGGGACGGAGATCTCGGGGTCGCCGAACAGCACGCGCACCGGCCTCTCGGCGGGTGGCGTGCGGAGCTCCAGGTGCACGAGCTTCCCGGCGAACGCGTCGAGGGACAGATCCAGGTCTTGCCAGGCCGCCGCGTCTCCCCCCTTCACCTTCGTCCGAGAGAGCGCGAGCAGCGGCTCGCCGTCGACGCGCACCGCGATCTCCGCCTCGGCCTCGCCGGCGCCGATCATGCCGACGGCGGTCCGGAAGCGCGCCCCCGAAGGGACGCGCAGCGGGCAGCGGATCGTCGCTGGCGTCGGCAGGGAGAACGCCCGGTGCGGGACCTTCGCGAGGACGGCGGTCGGCGCGAGCACGTCGTCCAGGGTCGGGGCGCCGAAGGTCGCCGTCATGTCGTCGGGCGTGCCCACGCGGATCCAGTCCACCTCCGCGTACGGCTCTCTCACGCGCGGCGGGGTGAAGCGCATCGTGACGACGTGCTCGCCCGGATCGAGGGCCAGGGTCGTGGTGGGCGTCGTCACCACACGCGCCTCGTCACCCTTCAGGCGCAGCGTGCCGAGGAGGACGTCATCGACGTGGAACGAGACCGAGCGCGCCGTGCCAGGCGCGATCCTGGCGGAGACGAACACCTGCTTCGCTTCGGCCTGGAGGAAGCGGACCTCCGTCGAGCGCTCGGACACCACCGACCAGGTCGCGCCGTCGCGCTCGGTCGTGGGCAGCGTGGCGCGGGTGCGGCCGCCGAGCATGGGCGTCCCGAAATCGACGAGGACGCCGCGGTGCTCGATGTCACACCGGGACACGATGTCGAACAGCCTCCGCACGTCGCGATCCCCCACCGCCCCTTCGGCGGCCGATCGGGGCGGGCGACCCGGGGCCTGCTCGCTCGGCCCTTCCCCGCAGCCGCGACACCCCGCGACGAGCGGCGCGCCGACGATCAGGCACGCCGCCACGATGCGCTCGGCTTGGGAGACCCGACCCATTGCGAGCCGCTTATGTCATGTCGTGCGCGCGGCGGGCAGGTTCGATCGCCGAGCGGCGCCCTACCGCTGCCAGGGCGGCGCGATCCGGACGCGGACGAGCTTGCCTTCGATGACCTCGACGAAGCGTGTGCGCTCGTCCCCACGCGTCTTGACCCTCACCTCGTACTTGCGGGCCTTGAGCGGGAGGCTCACGGTGGGCCCGGATCCCACGGGCTTGCCGTCGATGTAGATGGTGTCGCTCTTGCCCGCGACGATCTCCAGCAGACCCTGGCTCTTCTTCAGCTTGTCCGAGTCACGGAGCGGGAGCACCTCGGGCGCGGTCGCCCCGTCCTCGTTCGGACGGACCTCGGTCCGAGGGGCCGGCTCGATGTCCGTCTCGGCCGGCGGCGCGTCGCCCGTCGCGAGCGGCGCCCCGGCGCTCGAGTCGCCACGCTGCACCTCCGACATCATCGCGGTCTCGACGGCCGCGGTCTTGTCGCGCGACCAACGAGCCCACACGGCGAAGACCACGCCGACGAGGGCGAAGAGCGCCCAGTAGAGGGCCTTGCGGTCCTTGCGAGGCGCCTCGCTGGTCCTCGGCAGGTACGCGGACGGCAGCGGATACTTCGGGGTGGCGTCCGTCGGTCGCGGCGTGGACTCTCGCTTGTCGGTGCGCTCCGGCTTGGACGCCTGGTCGGCGCGCTCGGCGTCCTTGGTCGCCTTCTTTACCGGCGCGGGGGCCAGGTCCTCGACCGGCGGCGGGTGCAGCGATCCGAGCGTGAGCATCGGCTGGAGCCCCGGGGGAACCGGGAGCTTGCTCGGCGTCGGCGTCAGCTCCTTGGAGGCCTGCACGAGCGCGGGCGCGGCGACCGGCGGCGGCGACAGCGAGCCGAGCACGCTCGGTGGAGGCGTGAGCGCCCGCGGGCCAGAGGGCGGCTGAGGTGACTCGTCGGCGGAGAGCGCCGCCGCGTCGGAGTCGAACCAGGGATGATCGAGCCCGACCTCCGACGCGGAGGGCTGGGCGAAGGGGTCCATCGGCATGCCGACGAGCGGAGGAAGCAGTGAGGGCTCGGCGGCGGGGCCCGCAGCGGCCGCCTCGGGCTCGGCGCGAGCCGGCGCGGCGGGCGCCGGCTCGGGCGCCGCCGCGGCCGCCGACGCCCCGGCGAACGGCTGCGCCGGCGCCAGCGCGGCGCGCAGCAGGTCGCCGTGGTGGGGCATCGCGACGGCCACGGGCACCGCGGGGGAGGCCTCGGCCGCGGGGAGCGGGAGCGCCTCGAGCGGCGCCGCCGCGTGCGCGCCGCCCATCAAGGCCAGCTCATGGGACGTCGCCTCGGGGAGGCGATCCTCTCCCTCGACGTCGATCACCTGCACGATCGCGCCGGGCGCCGCGACGTCGGCGAGGACGTCCTCCACGAGACGAGCAGACGCGTGACCGCTCGCGACGACCGAGCGCGGAGGCGTGCCGTTCGAGAGCGCCGAGACGACGGCGCGCGCCGACTCGGGCGTCGCGCCCCAGTAGGCGCGCACGGCGTCCTCGTCGATCTCGACCCGGCCGACGCGGAGCATGTTCGGCCCCGTGAGGAGCCGCTGAGCTCCACGCGCGGCGGCGATGACCGGCGTGATCTGATCGAGGAGCGTCCCGTCGAGGTCGGGCCGCACGGGGAGCGCGTCGTGCTCGGTCGGGCGCGGCGAGGACACGACGAAGCGTCCGTCGCCGACGCCGAGGAGCGCGCCGAGGACGCTCGGTCCCCGCTCGAACGCGCCGCCGAGGGAGGTCCGGGTCGCGCGGACCGGCCTGCCGCACCGGATCTCCACCTCGTAGAGGAACGACGCGTCGCGCACGGACACGGTGCAGTCCGGGCGTAGCTCACAGGCCAGGCGGAGCAGCGAGAACGTGGTGATCCCGTCCAGCCGGCCCCGGATCTCTCCGCTCGTCGAGACGCGCTGGGCGACGCGCTGGCGCGTGCGCACGAGCTCGCGCGCGCGTTGGACGATCGCGGTCGCGCTCGCCTCCTTGCGCATGTACCCGTCCGCCTCGGCGCCGAGCTCGCGGACACGCTGGAGCAGATCCTCCTTCCACGAGAGGAGCACGACCGGTACGTCGCGGAGCAGCAGATCTCGCTTGAGGGTGCGGCACAGCGAGAAGCCATCCATCCGCGGCATCAGCACGTCGCTGATGATGAGGTCGGGGACGTGGTGCTTGGCGATCTCGAGGGCGCGCTCGCCGTCACGCGCCTCGTACACCGTGGCGCCGGCCGACTTCAGGACCCCAGCCAGGAACCAGCAGACCGCGGCGTCGTCGTCGACGACGACCACGCGCGTCCCGCCGAGCGTCCCTTCGGCGTGCCGCGCGGCGGCGCCCCAGCCGGATCGCCTCGGCGAACCGCTCGGCACCTCGGGATCGAGCCAGGGCGCCAAGGGGATGCCCCCCTCTGGACCGCCGTGCAGGAAGCGAACGCCCCCCTCGGATCGGATGGTGACGACGTCGCGGATCCGCGCGACCGCGCCCCAGAGGGCCGCGAGGACCTCGGTCCCGTCCCCCAGCTTCACCGTCGCGGTCCGCGTCTTCGGGTCCGCCATGTCGCAGAGCCCGCGGCGCAGCTCCTCGGCCAGTCGGTGCCCGAGCTGGTCCACGTTGAGCTCCCCGATGGGCTCGCGCGCGACCTCACACTTCACGTAGGTCGCGACCACGTCCACACAAGCGCGCCGGAGCTCTGCGGGCGTGACCGGCTTCGCGAGCGTCTTCGCCACGCCCAGCGCGAGGAACGGGCCGGCCTCCTCCGGCCGCGTGATCCGCAGGCACACGACCACGGGGATCGCCTCGGTCAGCGGATCCGCGGAGAGCGTCCCCACGAGGTCCTTCGCGTCGCCGAGGTCACCGTCGACGACGATGCAGTCGGGGGCGAGGGCGCGAGCGAGGTCGAGCGCCACGCGCACGCCGGAGGCGCGCTCGACGTCGAAGCTGACGTGATCTTCGTCGCGGACTCGACCGTGGGGCAGCGTGAGGGAGTCGGCCAGCGTGGGCGGCCCGACGACCAGCACGCTCAGCGGCGCGGCCTGCGGCTCGCTCGCGTGGGTGAACGGCTTCACCTCGTTCGCGAACACGCGAACGGGCTCCGCGTCGTCGCCCCCCCAGGCGAGCGCCGTCATGCGCCCTACGAGGTCATGGACCGCACCGAAGTCCGAGTCCAAGAGGTCCCCTCGGTGCGCGGCCTCCTCCAGCTTCGCCTCGACGCCGCGGATCTCCTCGGCGAGCTTGGAGAAGCGGAGCAGCTTGGCCGCGGCGCCGAGCGCGTGGAAGCGCCGGCGCAGCTCGGTCACGTGCCTCTTCGACGTCGCGTCGGCGCGGAGCTCCTCCAGCGTGTCGCGTATCTCGGCTCGCCTCCGGCCCAGGTTCGCGACGAAATCGGCCCTCGCTCCCCCGAGGCGCTCCCGCCCCCCTTCGCCCTCGCGGGTCTGGTGTCGCTCTCGTCGTTTCTCGGCTGCGCTCGACACGGCCATCCACCCGCGGCTATCACACGCCGCTCGGACGAGCCTAGTTTGTGGAGCGGACCCGATCCCTCACCCAGGCAGCCGCGGCCTTCGTCCCGAGATCCCCGCCGACGTCGCGCGTGCACTTGCCCGCCTCGATCGCCGCGCGCACGGCGTCCTCGATCCGCTCCTCCCAGCCCGAGAACCCGATGTGCGTCAGGAGCATCCCCACCGTCAACAGCGAGGCGAAGGGGTTGGCCACGTCCTTGCCAGCGAGCGGCGGCGCCGACCCGTGGACCGGCTCGAACATGGCGACCCGGCTCGGGTCCGCCGCGTGGACGTTCGCGCTCGGCGCCATGCCGAGCCCGCCCTGCAGCGCCGCGCCGAGGTCCGTGACGATGTCGCCG
>CAZBJI010000117.1:0-25531 GCA_964492175.1 uncultured Polyangiaceae bacterium
GGTGCGAGTGGTACATGAACGTCCCGTGCTGGCGGAGCGTGAACTCGTACTTGAACGTCTCTCTCGGCCCGATCACCGGCTGCGTCAGGCCTCCGACTCCATCCATCCCGTTCGGGAGGAACAGGCCGTGCCAGTGCACCGTCGTCGGGGCGGCGATCCGGTTCGTCACGTAGATCCGGACCCGGTCGCCCTCGACGGCCTCGATGGTCGGACCGTGGACGCGCCCGTTGTAGCCCCAACACTTCACGCGCAGCCCCGGCGCGAGCTCGTGGTCGATCTCCTCGGCCCGGAGGTGAAAGACCTTCACCCCGTCCACGACCTTGAACGGCAGGGCGACGCCGTTCGGCGTTACGACCGGGGCGTAGTCCGTGCCCGGCATGCCCGGAGGCTCCGCCTTGGCGCCGTGGCCGCTGTAGGTCGGCTCCCAGCCTCTGGCTGCCGGGCCGCCTTGGGCGGCGAAGGCGCGCTGCGCGCTGACGGCGGCGCCGCCGACGCCGAGCGCTGCGCCGAGGAGAGCTTCTCTTCGCGATATGGGCATGGTCCCTCCGTGTGTTCCGGGGCGGGTCGCCGGTCTGGCTCGCCGTTTCCAGCTGGAGACGCAGGGGATGCGGGAGCATTACACCGAGCATCGCGGGGGCTGAGGCCGTCGCAGTCGCCACCTCCCACCTCGTCCTCGTCGCATGGTGGGAGGGACGGCAGTAATCCCCGCGGACCGGCTGCGTCTGCGGCGCATGATGCCTTCCACCCACGAGCGCCACGCTCACCACGGCCACACGCCAGTCTCCGAGTCGAACCTCCGCGGGGCCGCACGTCTCGAGCGACGAGCTGCCACGCGCACCGACCCGGTCTGCGGGATGACCGTCGATGAGACCACCGACCACAGGCTCTCCCACGCTGGAGAGGAGCACTGGTTCTGCAACCCCAGGTGCCTCGAGAAGTTCTCCGTCGACCCTGCGCGGTACCTCGAGCCGAAGGCACCGGCACCGGCTCCGGCTCCGGCGCTCTCCGAGGAAACCATCTACACCTGTCCGATGCACCCGGAGGTTCGGCAGGTCGGACCGGGAAGCTGCCCGGAGTGCGGGATGGCTCTCGAGCCCGAGATGCCCACCGCTGAGCCCGCAGACGACGCCGAGCTCGGCGACATGATGCGCCGCTTCTGGGTTTCGGTGGCGCTCTCGCTCCCTCTCCTCGCCGTCGCGATGGGCGACATGGTCTTCGGTCACGCGCTCTCCCACGCGGTCGGTCACGGGAACCGGGTGCTCCTGGAGCTGGCGCTCGCGACGCCGGTCGCTACCTGGGCGGCGGCGCCGTTCTTCGAACGCGCCATCCAATCGGTCCGTCGCCGCCGCCCGAACATGTTCACGCTGATCGGGCTGGGTGTGGCCGCGGCCTACGGATACAGCGTGGCCGCGGCGCTCGCGCCCGGCGTCTTCCCCGCAGGCTTCCGAGACGAGATGGGGCAAGTCGACGTCTACTTCGAAGCGGCGAGCGTCATCGTGACCCTCGTCCTCCTCGGACAGGTCCTCGAGCTGCGCGCGCGCAGCCAGACCGGAGCAGCGATCCGGGCGCTCATCGGGCTCGCCGCACGCTCCGCCCGGCGCGTCGGACCGGAGGGACGCGAGGAGGACATCCCGCTCGACGAGGTCCGCGTGGGAAACATCTTGCGCGTTCGACCGGGCGAGAAGATCCCGGTCGACGGGGTCGTCATCGAAGGGTCCACGTCGGTCGACGAGTCGATGGTGACGGGTGAGCCGATCCCGACGGACAAGGCGATCGGAGACGTGCTGATCGGTGCGACGATCAACGGCACCGGCTCCGTCCTGATGCGGGCGGAGCGGGTGGGGAGCGCGACGGTGCTGTCGCGTATCGTCGCGTTGGTCGCGGAGGCGCAGCGCAGCCGCGCGCCCATCCAGAAGACCGCGGACAAGGTCTCCGCCTACTTCGTTCCCGCGGTGATCGGTGTGGCGCTCCTGACGTTCGGCGTGTGGGCGGTGCTCGGGCCTGAGCCTGCTCTGTCGCACGCGCTCCTGAACGCCGTCGCCGTGCTGATCATCGCGTGCCCTTGCGCGATCGGTCTCGCCACACCGATCTCGATCATGGTCGCGACGGGAAGGGCCGCGTCGCTCGGGGTCCTCTTCAAGGATGCCGCGGCGATCGAGATGCTCGGCAAGGTGGACACGCTGGTCGTCGACAAGACAGGGACGCTGACCGCCGGCAAGCCCGAGCTCACCAGCGTCGTCCGTTTGGGCGAGCCGTCCGGGGACGAGATCTTGCGCGTCGCAGCGAGCCTCGAGCGTCCGAGCGAGCACCCGCTCGCTGAAGCGATCCTGGCGGCCGCGGCGGCCCGCCGGCTCGAGCTCTCTCAGGTCGAAGCGTTCGAGTCGGTCACTGGCAAGGGGCTGCGAGGCCGCGTAGACGGCAGATCGGTGGCGCTCGGGAACGCTGCGATGATGAGCGACGTCGGGGCATCGCCGCTCGGCCTCCTCGGTGAGCGCGCGGAGGAGCTCCGCCGGGCCGGGCAGACGGTGATGTTCCTCGCGGTCAGCGGCACGATCAGCGGGTTGATCGGCGTCGCGGACCCCATCAAGGAGGGCGCGATGGACGCCATCCGCTCGCTCAAGGGCGATGGTGTTCGCATCGTCATGATGAGCGGCGACAACCCGACGACGGCGCGAGCCGTCGCCGACCGGCTCGGGATCGAGGAGGTCATCGCGGGGGTGCTACCCGACCAGAAGGCGGACCGCGTGAGGGCCTTGCAGGCGGAAGGGCGAACGGTCGCGATGGCGGGCGACGGCATCAACGACGCCCCCGCGCTCGCGCAGGCGGACGTAGGGATCGCGATGGGTACCGGAGCAGATATCGCGATGGAGAGTGCCAGCGTCACGCTCGTTCGGGGAGACCTGCGCGGCATGGTTCGCGCTCGCGCCCTGTCGCGTCAGACGATGCGCAACATCGTCCAGAACCTGTTCTTCGCCTTCGCCTACAACGCAGCTGGCGTACCCGTCGCGGCGGGACTGCTCTACCCGTTCTTCGGGTTGCTCCTCTCGCCCATGATCGCCGCTGCCGCGATGAGCGTGAGCTCGGTCTCGGTCATCGCGAACGCGCTCCGGCTGCGCACCGCGGTGTAATGAGCGGGAGCGGCCTGCGTCAGCCGTTGGGAAAGGGAGAACGGCGATGAAGACGAGGCTTCTGATGGGTCTGGCCGTGATAGGGCTGGTTGCGACGACGGCGACCGTCGGCGCGGGAGTGGTGGGTGCAACCGGGGCGTACAGCGTCGCTGCCACCGACCCCCACACGCGCCCGGTGGCGTGGGCCCTTCGCAGGGCGATGGAGGCGTCGGTCCGCGAGCACGCCGAGGACGTCGAGCTCCCGGCGGGCGTCGACGTTCGAGACCCGGAGCTCGCGGCCCTCGCCATCGGCCACTACAGCGTGGCGTGCGCGAGCTGTCATGGCGCCCCAGGGCGCGAGCGTGCCCCCTGGATGGTGCTCTACCCGGAGCCAGAGAGCCTCACGCGGGCCGACGTGGTCGACCGCTGGAGCGACCGGGAGCTCTACTGGATCATCAAGCACGGCATCAAGGACACCGGGATGATCGCCCTCGGGCCGACGCACGAGGAGGAGGACCTCTGGGCGGTCACGGCGTTCGTTCGGCAGCTCCCGTCGATGCCGAAGGCCGAGTACGACTCGCTCCTCGCGAAGCACCAGACGGACCACGCGGGGCACGCGCAGCGATGAGCGACATCATCTCCGAAGGGCGAGGGAGCGCGGCTCGGTTGCGACTCGACTGGTTTGGTGAGAACGTCGAGGTCGGGATGACCGACACTGAAGCCCTGGAGCTCGACGCGAGGCCGGACGCCGAGATCGTCGGCGTGCTGGTAGACAACCACCGCTCCTTCCTGCGGTTCTTGGAGAGGCGTGTCGGGGACCGCGCCCTCGCCGAGGACATCCTTCAGGACGCCTTCGTCCGAGGGCTCGGGAAGGCCGGATCGATCCGACAAGACGACTCGACGGTCGCCTGGTTCTACCGGACGCTTCGCAACGCCGTCATCGATCATCACCGTCGGGCCGGCGTGGCGAGCCGGACGTTCGCACGGTTCGCCGACGAGCTCGCGGAGGAGGAAGCGCCTGCCGATCTGGCAGAGGAGGTCTGCGGCTGCGTCGTGCGCCTGGCCGACACGTTGAAGGCAGAGTACGCGCAGGCGCTCAAGGAGATCGATGTCGAGGGCCTCTCGGTGAAGGTGTTCGCCGAGAGGCACCGCATCACACCCAGCAACGCCGCGGTCCGCGTGTTTCGCGCCCGCCAGGCCCTCAGGAAGCGCGTCGCCTCCGCTTGCGGGACGTGCGCGGAGCACGGGTGCTACCAGTGCTCGTGCGGCGAGTCGGCGACCGGGCCGACGCCAACCTGCCACCGCTGACGAGCGACCAGCGCTGGCGCTCCCGGATGGCGCCGCGCTCTCCGCTGCTGCAGGGAGCTCGCGGGGGCGGGGCGATGGTTCGGATCGGCGGAGTCCTCCGCGTACGCGTGCTCACGGCGCCTTGCGGCACGCGCACGTCGGCGCGCTGCCAGCCAGCGCGCAGACTGCGACGTCGCCCACGATCGCGCCGCGCGCGGGGCCGGCCTTCGCGAGCTCGACGCTGGGCTTGCACGCCCCGCTCGGCGGCGGCGCTGCGTTCGGATCGCACGACTTGGCCTGACACGCGCCTCCCCAGCATGCGACACGCCCATCCGTGAGCAGAGCGCAGGCGCGGGTGTCGGCGAGCGACACCGAGCGAGCCGGGCCCGGCAGCGGGATGTGGGTCGGCTGCGTCCGGTCGGGGCCGTCGTCGCAGAGGAGGCCATACTCGTTGGTCCCCCAACATTGTACGCGGCCGTCGGCCAGGGTCGCGCACGTCGTCCAGGTCCCCGCCTCGATCGAGATCGCGGGGCCGTCGATCGGCACGGCGACCGTCCACGGCGTGGCGTGCGAGGCGTCGTGGCCGAGCTTCTTGCCTCGCGAGTCGCCCCAGCACCTGACCTCGCCGCCGTCGAGGAGCGCGCACGAGTGACCGCCGCCAGCAGACACCTGCAGCGCGCGCCGACCGAGGGAGAGGACGCGGCTCTCGTCGGGCAGCAGAGACCGCGGAGGTCGATCGTAGGGGATCGCGGGCAGCGCGAGCTGTCCGGTGCTGTTGTCTCCCCAGCACTGCACGTCGCCCGACGCGAGCGCAGCGCACGTATGGTCGAAGCCTCCGCTGACGTCGGTGGCGGGTCCGGCGAGCCGCGCCGGCCCACCGTCACGCGATCCGAGCTGCGCGTCGGAGTTGTCACCGAAGCACGCCACGCCACGCTCGGGGGTGAGCGCGCAGGTGTGCCTGTAGCCGTGCGTGAGCGAGAGCGCGCGGCGCCCGAGCCGTCCGAGCGGGAGCTCGCCGCCCAGCTCGCAGCTCTCGGACAGGGTGCGGCACTCGAGCGCGTCGTCCTGCCCGAGCCAGCAGATCCCTCCCGTCGATGCCCCGTTCCAGAAGGCGAGGAGCCGGGGTGGCGCCGCGGGTGGCTCCTTCGGACGCTCTCTGGGCTCGGGTCCGGGCAGCTGGATGGCGTCGTCGCGCGACGGGGGAGGCCCGCCGCAGGCCAGGAGGCCCCACACCAGCAGGCCTGCCCGAGCCCACGTTCGCATGCGGCTCTCTACGTGAGCGGGCACGGGCGCTCAAGCGGTGGCGGGTCGGATCGGCCAGAGGCCGCGACCCAGCTGCTCGCGAGCGCGGGAGTCGCTGCCGACGTGGGTTCGGCGGCGAGGTAGCTCGTCGTCCGCGCGGCGCTCCTTGCAGGCGCGCGCTCTCATTCCCAGGCCGTCGGCCTGCCGACTCGACCGGCGCTCGCGCCGTGGAGGCGGAGGGCGCGCAGCTCTGACCTTGCCGCTCTGCGCCCTCGCGTCTAGGTGTCGCGTGTGTTCACCGATCCGACGGCCCCGGTCCCGCGCGCGCGTGGCCTGTTCTGCAACCGCACGCTCAACATGCGGGCGATCCGCGCGATCGGCTACGACATGGACTACACCCTGGTCCACTACCACATCGAGGCGTGGGAGGAGCGGGCGTACGCGCACCTGAAGTCCCGCCTCGCCGCGCTGGGCTTGCCGGTCGCTGGTCTCAGGTTCGACCCTTCGGCCATCCTGCGTGGGCTCATCATCGATCGCGATCTCGGCAACGTGGTGAAGGCCAACCGCTTCGGGTACGTGAAGCGCGCCTTCCATGGGACCAGGCTGCTCGGCTTCGAGGAGCTCCGCGCAGCGTACGCGCGCGAGACCGTGGACCTCTCCGAGCCGCGCTGGGTGTTTCTGAACACCCTCTTCTCGCTCTCCGAGGCCTTCATGTTCTCGCAGCTCGTCGACCTCTACGACCGGCAAGAGCTGCCAGGCTTCCACTCGTACGCGGACATCCACGACGTGACGCGCAAGCACATCGATCTCACGCACATGGAGGGGGAGCTCAAGAGCGAGATCATGGCGGCCCCCGAGCGGTTCGTCGATCTCGATCCGGACACGGCGCTCGCCCTGCTCGATCAGAAGAGCGCCAACAAGCGCCTCATGCTGATCACGAACTCGGAGTGGTCGTTCACCGTCGCGATGATGACCTACGCGTTCGACCGGTTCCTCCCGCCGGGCACGACGTGGAGGGACCTCTTCGAGCTGGTCATCGTCGCCGCTAACAAGCCGGGCTTCTTCACGAACCGCGCGCCGTTCCTGGAGGTCGCGAGCGCGGACGGGCTGCTCCGCCCCGTCGTCGGGGACCTCGCGGGCGGCAGCGCCTACTGGGGCGGCAACGCCGCCGACGTGGAGCGCTACCTCGGGGTCTCCGGAGACGAGATCCTCTACGTCGGGGACCACATCTTCGGGGACGTCAACGTATCGAAGAACGTCCTCCGCTGGCGCACGGCGCTCATCGTCCGTGAGCTCGAGCGGGAGGTCATCCTGTCGGACGAGGCCCAGGACGAGCTCCAGGAGCTGGGCGCACGGATGCTCGCCAAGGAGGCGCTGGAGCGCGAGCACTGCCAGAAGCGGCTCCTGCTCACGCGCCTCCGCAGCGGGTACGGCCCGCTCGTAGCGGGCGTGACCGAGGCAGCGGTGAGCGCGGAGGTCCACGCGCTCCGTGCCCAGATCGGCGCGCTCGACGACGTGATCGGACCGCTCGCCAAGCGCGCGGCGGAGCTGACGAGCCCGAGCTGGGGGCCGCTCATGTGGGCCGGCAACGACAAGAGCCACTACGCGCGGCAGATCGAGCGGTACGCGGACGTCTACACCTCGCGCGTCTCGAACTTCGTGTTCGGTACGCCGTTCGTCTACCTCCGGTCTCCGCGCGGCAGCCTGCCGCACGACGTCGCGCCGGCGCCGGCGCCCGGGGCGGGGGCGTACGGACCGGCGCAAGGTCCGAGATCGTCACGGCCCCGCTAGCACCGCGACCCATCGATTTCGATGGTCGCGGTGCCCAAGGGCATCGAGGACGGAGTACAGAGAGGCGGCATCAGGAGGTTCCTCCCATCCCACTCGCCTCGTCGCGGGGGTGGGAGGAACCGATCGAAATCCGTGGGGCGAGGTACTCGCTAGCCGCCGACCGCGGACCCCAGCACCCGCCGGAAGCTGACCTGGATCCGGCTCTCGACCAGGCGCACCAGGCTGTCGAACTCTGGATCGCTGAGCCCCTCTCGCTCGCGGAGCAGGCGGCGCGTCTCACGATCGAGCTTCGCTCGGATGCCGCCGAGCCAGCGAGCCGCGGTCGCGCGGTGAACCTGGTACGTAGCGCCGATCGCGTCGATGGAGAGCGCGTGGAGGAGGTGCAGCCTGAGGACGTTGCGCTCCTGCGCGGTGAGGCTGGTGAGGGCATCCTCGACCGCCGCCTTGAACGCCGCCCGGTGCTGCTCCTTGAGGGTGGCGAGCTCGGGGTCGTCGTCGGGGCAGAGCTCCGTGAGCAGCCGCTCGTTGGCGAGATCGATCCGGTGATCCTTGCGGCGGAGGTTCAACGCCGTGCGCACCGCGGCGACCCGAACGATGCCAGGCAGATCGCCGTGGGCCGCGGCGGCCAGGATCCCCGGCGCCTCGCCCGGCTCGGCGACGAGGAGCTTCTCTCGCAGGATCTGGAGCACCTCGGCGATCTCGTCGGCCGACAGGCCCATGCGCCCGAGGGCCGACCGAGCGCCGGGGAAGGTGTGCGCCTCGAGATCGCGGAGCGCGTTCGCGTCCCCGCGGGCGCAGGCGAGCGCGATCCAAAGGCTCGTCGCCAGGCGCTCCGAGGGCTCGTGAGGGGTCGGCCCGGACGTGTGGGCCAGCGCCAGCGCCGAGAACTCGTGCTCGGGGACGTCGATCCCCGGCCAAGCGGCGCGCGCGACCGCGACGAGCTCCTGGATCGCATCGTCCGGCGTGGGCGCGCGGCTCGGGCTCGACATGGCCGCGCGATTGTACCATCACCGCCGACATGACGTGCCCGACCGATGCCGTGCTGCTCGAGCTCGTCGAGGGACGCCTCGATCCCGAAGCGCGCCGCTCCGCCGAGCGCCACCTCGACGCGTGTCCGTCCTGCCTCGCGATCGTCGCCGCGTTGGCGCGGTCGTCCGGGGTCGGAGAGGACGGCCAAGCGCACCCGGCATCTCCGCCTGGTCCGCTCCTCGCGGACGGCGAGCCGCGGTACGTGCCCGGCGCCGAGATCGCGCGGGGGGGAATGGGCCGCATCCTCGCGGCCGACGACCGCCTCCTCGGCCGCCGTGTCGCGCTCAAGCGCGTCCGCAAGAGCAGCCAGGGCCTCGAGCCGCGCTTCCGCCGCGAGCAGCGCATCACCGCACGGCTCCAGCATCCTGCGATCATCCCGGTCTACGACGCCGGCGTGCTCGAAGGCGGGGAGCCGTTCTTCGTCATGCGTCTCGTCAAGGGGGAGAGCCTCGACCGGACCGCCGCGAAGGCGGCGTCGATGGTGGATCGTCTGAGCCTGCTCACCGCGGTGATCGGCGCCGTGGACGCGGTGGCCTACGCCCACGGCGAGGGCGTCGTGCACCGTGACCTCAAGCCCCAGAACATTCTGGTCGGGCCGTTCGGCGAGGTCGTCGTGCTCGACTGGGGGCTGGCGCGGGAGCTCGACGGGTCGGCTCCGCCCGAGGCGAGCGAGCACGCCGATCGAGACGATCGGAGTGAAGAGGCCGGCGAGGCGTCGTCGGCGACCTCCGCCGGCGACGTCCTCGGGACGCCCGGCTACATGGCCCCGGAGCAGTGCGAGGGACGACCGGCCGACGCGCGCTCGGACGTGTACGGGCTCGGGGCGGTCCTCTATCACGTGCTCACCGGCGCTCCGCCGCACGCCGAGTCGTCGCTCTCGGGCGCGACGGCCAGGCGCACGGCGCCGCCCGCCCTGCGTGACCGAGCGCCGTCGGCCCCCCTGGATCTCGTGGCGATCGTAGAGCGCGCCATGGCCCCCGAGCCGGAGACCCGGTACGCGACGGCGCTGGAGCTCGCCGAAGATCTCAAGCGTTGGCAGGCGGGGCGGCTCGTGGAAGCGCACCGCTATACGTCGGGCGAGCTGCTCCGCCGCTTCTTGCGCCGATACCGCGCGCCGTTGTCGGTCGCGGCGGCGGCCCTCCTCGTCCTCGTCACGCTGGGTGCCGTGGGGCTGCGTCGAGTCGTGGCCGAGCGCGCTCGCGCGGTCGCCGAGCAAGGTCGCGCCGAGATGGCGCTGCGGCGCGCCGAGGAGCACAGGACCGCGGCGGAGACCCTCGTGAGCTTCGTCCTCGACGACCTGCGCGGCCGGCTCGAGCGGGTCGGGCGCCTCGACGCGCTCGCCGGCGTCGCGAAGGCGGTGATGAGGTACCAGGACGGTTCGCCGGCCGCGGAGGACGCCCCCACGTGGCTGCGCCGCTCCGAGGTCGCCGGCCTCGCCGGGGACGTGGCGTTCGCGGTTGGCGATCTCGACGCCGCCCATGAGAGCTACGCGCGCAGCGCGAGCGCGGCCGACCAGGCGGACCGGCTGACGCCGGCCCTCGAGGCGCGGTGTCGCGCGGCGCTCCGGCTGGGCGACGTCCACAAGCGGCGAGGTGAGCTCGACGCGGCGACGTCGGCCTACGAGCGGTGCCTCACCCTGGCGCGGGGCCTCGACGGACCGGCGTCGAGGGAGCTCTCCGTGCGCGGCTGGCTCGCGCTCGCCGAGATGGCGCGCATCGGCGGCGACCTGCCGGCTGCTCGAAAGATCCTGGAGGAGGCCCGCGCGGCCGCTGTCGTCGTGGCCGAGGAGGCGGGCGGACCGGCCGCAGACGCCTCCCATCTGCTCTTCACGCTCCACCGGGATCTCGGACAGACGCTGTTCCTCTCGGGCGAGGTCCGCGCCGCGCGCGACGAGGCCGTCGCGGGCGTCGCGCTCGCGCGCGCCCGCCGGGCGGCGCGCCCCGACGACGCCAACGCCCGCTACGACCTGGCGGGCGCGCTGACGTTGCTCGGCTTGGCGGAGCAGACGGGCGGGGAGCTGGTCACGCCCGAGGCGCTCTACCGTGAGGCGCTCGACGAGCACCGGCGCCTGGCCGCCCGCGATCCGTCGAACGCGGAGTGGCAGCGGGCGCTCGGCGTCGACGCGGATCGCATGGGAGGCCTGATGAGAGCCCGCGGCGACGCGGCGGCGGCGCTGCCCTGGCTCAAGGAGAGCGCCGAGGTCTCCGTGCGCGTGCTGGAGATCGCGCCGGGGAACCTCGAGTGGAAGCGGGACGTGTTCATCTCGCGGCTCGCGCTGGGCGGCCTCCTGAAGGAGCTCGGCCGCTTGGATGACGCGCGGGCCGAGCTCCAGGAGGCGCTCACGATCCAGGAGCAGCTGATGGCGGTCGCGCCGAGCGCGGGGCGCGCGGCGCGCGAGCTCGGCTTGGTCCTGCACGAGATCGGCGACCTGGAGCTCAAGGCGGGGCGCGTGGAGGCAGGGCGAGCCGCGACCGCCCGGAGCGTCGAGGTGTACAAGCAGTACCTCCGCTCCGTCGACACACCCGCGGTCCGCCAGGACCTGGCCGCGGCCTTGGTCCTCCTCGCCGGGATCGAGCGCGGCGCCGCGGCGGTCGGCCACCTCGAGGAGGCGGTGGCCACTCTCGAGCCCGTGCGCGCCCTCGGCGCCGCGAACCCTGGGCTCGAGACGGCGCTGAAGGACGCGGAGGAGCGACTGCGGAAGGCGCGGGGCGGCAAGTAGCGCGCCCGGGCGCTCATTTCTTCTTGGGCGGAGGCGTCGCGGCCGTGGAGGGAGACGAGGACTTCGCTGGCGTCTTCGCCGCCGACGTCGACGCGGTCGAGGCGGAGGTCGAGGCCGAGGCCTTGCCTGGGCTGACGGACTTCAGGAGCAGCGCGAGGGCGATCAGCGGCACGGCGAGCACGACGAGCACGATGCCTACGATCACCACGCGAATTTGCCGCGGAAGGCGCATGAACTTGTCCGAGAAAGCCATTTCCATCTCCTCATCGAGCCGGCGCGACGCTCGAGCCGACCCCGGTGCTGGGGGTTGGGGCGGGCGAGCTCGCCTGCCTCTGCTCTGGGATCACGCGCGGAGGAGCGAGGTCGCATCCTCTCTCGCACTTTTTTTTCCCCATGGCGCGGCCCTCCCAGCGCGAAAAGGAGAGGCTTGGCCTGGCTCCCGCCAGGGGTAGACTGCCGCGGAGATGCTGACGTTCAGCCAAGATCCCAAGGTCGCCGAGCGGCAGATGCACGCGATCATCTACTACCTCTCGGCGTTCGGCCACGTGGACGGGGACTTCGACCACGCGGAGAAGGGCTTCCTTCACGCCTACATCGGGCGCCTGGTCCAAGAGCGCGCCGACCAGGCGCTCCCCGGCGACACCTCGGACCTCAAGGTGGAGCTGGTCCAGAAGTGGACGGCGCACTTCCGGGAGGTCGCCGAGGGTATCGACGGGGAGATCGGCGAGAACCTCGCTGAGCCGGTGGCCGACGGAGAGGACTCGGCCGGCTTCGCCCTCTCGCGGCTGAAGCTCCGCTGCTTCGAGCTCTTCCAAGAGTTCGACGACGACAGCAGGCGCGCGCTCCTCTCGACGGCCGAAGAGATCATCAACGCCGACGGCAAGGTGGACGAGGCGGAGGCCCGGCTCCACGCCGAGATGGTGTCGCTCCTCGAGGCGCCGCTTTCGATTCGAGAGGACGAGTTCGAGACGGTCGAAGAGGGCGCCGTGGTGGTGGAGGGGGCGGCGAAGCTGCCGGTGCGGAAGCCCGACCACCCGTTCTTCACCAAGATGGAGTGGCACTACGCGGACGACAAGGAGACCTTCGCGAAGCAGGAGGGTCTGGACCTCGACGTCGTACGCCGGGCCATGGCCAAGCTCGAGGACCAGCGCGCGAAGGGGAGGGGGAAGCTCGCGCTCGGCCACACCTTCGCCGACTTCTCGGAGGACGCGCCCTTCGCCGACGGGCACGTGATCGTCCATCCCCCGCGCGGCAAGGACTACGAGCTCCTCGTCCTCGGGGATCTCCACGGCTGTTACTCGTGCCTGAAGGCCGCCCTGCTCCAGGCGGATTTCTTCGAGAAGGTCCAGCGCTACCACGACGATCCGGAGAAGGAGCCGAACATGATCCTCGTGCTCCTCGGCGACTACATCGACCGCGGTCGCTTCAGCTACAACGGCATCCTCCGGACCGTGCTGCAGCTCTACTTGGCCGTCCCCGACCACGTGATCCCGCTGCGCGGCAACCACGAGTACTACGTCGAGCTGAACGGCCGGGTGTACGGCGCCGTCAAGCCCAGCGAGGCCATGGCCAGTCTGAAGCCGCTCGCGTCCGATGAGCTCTTCGTCCAGTACATGCGGCTCTTCGACGCGCTGCCGAACATGTTCGTTTTCGACAAGCTCTTCTTCGTCCACGCGGGCATCCCGCGCGACGACACGATGGAGGAGAAGTTCCTCGGGTTGGACTCGCTCAACGACTACGATCTGCGCTTCCAGATGATGTGGAGCGATCCGAGCCACGTCGACGTGGTCCCGGTGGATCTCCAGAAGCAGTCGGCGCGCTTCGCCTTCGGCAAGAAGCAGTTCGCGCGGTTCATGCACAAGATCGGCTGCACCACCATGGTGCGAGGGCACGAGCGCGTCGTGGAGGGCTTCAAGGAGATCTTCTCCGAGCCCGACGCGCGCCTCCTCAACCTCTTCTCGGCGGGCGGCAAGACGAACGACGACCTCCCGGCGGACTCGAACTACCGGGAGGTCACCCCGATGGCGCTCACCATCAAGCACAGCGCCGGGGTCACGCAGATCAAGCCGTTCGTCATCGACTACGAGCGGTTCAACGACCCGGACGTAAACGCGTTCTTCCGGGGTCAGCTCGCGACGGGCTGACCCGACGGGCCGACCCGCCGGGGGGGGCGGCCCGGGCCGCGGGATCCGGGCGCGCCGGGCCGCGAGGACCCCTCGGGTCCAGTGAGTCCGGCCCGGATCGGTGGTATGGGAAGAAGATGCCTCGCCGCACCCTTACCCTCCTTGGCACGGTCTTCTGCGCCCTCGGCGCTGTCCCCTTCGTCGCTTGCAGCGACGACGGCTCCACGGGGGCGGGCGGCACGTCGGGGACGCCCGCGAGCGGGGGCAACACCACGACCGGCGGCCCGTCCGCGACGAACGGAGGCTCGCCGACCGGCACCGGCGCCACGACGGGCGGTCCGGCGACGAGCGGCACCACGTCCATGTCCACCAGCGCCTCCACGGGGACCGGGGGCGGGGGGACCGGGCTCGTTCGGTTCGTCGCGCTCGGCGACGCCGGCAAGGGCAACCAGGGTCAGCTCGACGTCGCGAACGCGGTGGCCGCCAAGTGCGCCGTCGACGGCTGCGACTTCGTGCAGCTCACCGGGGACAACATCTACGACAGCGGCGTGGACTCGACGGCGGATCCGCAGTGGCAGACCAAGTTCGAGGTCCCCTACGCCGGGGTGGATCTGCCCTTCTGGGTCGTCCTCGGCAACCACGACTACGGCGGCGGCGGCGCGGGGTACGAGTTCGGCAAGGGCCAGAACGAGATCGACTACACGAACGTCTCCACGAAGTGGAAGCTGCCCTCGGCCTACTGGCACCGCCTCGTGGAGCACGTGGAGATGGTCGGGCTCGACACCAACATGGCCATGTACAACCAAGCCGACGATCAGGCGGCCGACGTGCCGACCTGGCTCTCCCAGACGACGGCGACGTGGAAGATCGCGTTCGGCCACCACCCGTACCGCTCGAACGGCCCCCACGGCAACGCCGGGGAGTACGACGGCCTGCCGTTCGTCCCGATCACGAACGGGGCGGGGGTGAAGTCGCTCGTGGAGGACGTCGTCTGCGGTCAGGTCGACGTCTACATCTGCGGCCACGACCACTCGATGCAGTGGCTCCAAGACACGTGCAGCGGGACGGAGCTCATCGTGACCGGCGCCGGGGCGTCGACCACGAACCTCGAGGGGTCGAACCCGAGCTACTTCGAGTCCGACGCGCTGGGCTTCCTGTACGTCCGGATCGAGAACAACTCCTTCACGGGGGAGTTCATCGACACCGCCGGCAACGTGCTCTACACGCGGACGATCACCAAGTAGGCGCCGACCCCGGCCGGGGCGCCGTTGCCTCTCGATCCGCGGGCGCACCGACGATAATCCTACCGCGTGGCCAACCGGGAGCCCCAGATGCGTGCTGCGCAGACCAAGTCGCTGCTCGCGGCCGTTGCGGGCCTGCCCGCGAGCGACCGCAGTGACATCCTGCACGGACTGGCGGCCGCGACGCTCGGACCCGTCAACGACGCGCTGCCGCTCGAGTGGCTGCCGATGTCGCTCCACATGGAGATCTCAGACCGGATCCGCGACGTCGTGGGCCCGATCAGGAACGTGTCCGTGTGGCGGACGGCAATGGGTTTCGCGTTTCGGCGTCCTTTCTTGCGTGGCTTCGTCTCGATGACCACCAGCATCTTCGGCGTGACCCCGATGGGTCTCTACCGGAGGTCTGAGAAGGTCTACGAGATCGTGACGAAGAACCTCGGCACGCTCGGGTTTCGCTCCGAGGGCAGCGAAGCGTGCGCCGTCAGCCTCACCGGGTTCCCGGCCAAGGACTTCCGGTTCATCTGCTACGTGGAGGGGCTGGCCGGCTGCCTGGAGGGGGCCCTCGACGTCGTCGAGGCGCGCGGGACGGTGAAGGTGGTCGACCACGCGGAGAGTGGCCGCGCCACATACAGGATCCAGTGGACCCCGGGGCGCCACGGCGGAGCCTCGTCCTCGGTCGTGGGCGGCTAGAACTGCGCTTGCTCGGTGGAGCCGTGCAGCGCCAGGGTCGAGGCCTCGCCGCCGGCGATCACCTGCGCGACCTGGTCGAAGTAGCCCGTGCCGACCTCGCGCTGGTGGCGCGTCGCCGTATACCCGACGGGCTCGCTGCCGAACTCGGCCTGCTGCAACTTGGAGTACGCCGACATGCCGTCCTTCGCGTAGGCCCGGGCGAGCTCGAACATGCCGTGGTTCAGGGAGTGGAAGCCGGCGAGGGTGACGAACTGGAACTTGTAGCCCATCGCCCCGAGCTCACGCTGGAAGCGGGCGATCGTGGCGTCGTCGAGGTGCTTCTTCCAATTGAACGACGGCGAGCAGTTGTAGGCGAGAAGCTTGCCTGGGAAGTGCGCGTGCACCCCCTCGGCGAAGGCGCGCGCCTCCTCCAGGTTCGGCGTGGAGGTCTCGCACCAGATCAGGTCGGCGTACGGCGCGTAGGCCAGCGCGCGCGTGATCGCCGCCTCCAGGCCCCCGCGGAAGCGGAAGAAGCCCTCCGGCGTGCGCTCGCCGGTCACGTACGGCCGATCCCGCGGATCGACGTCGCTGGTGAGGAGCTGCGCGCTGTCGGCGTCGGTGCGGGCGACGACGAGGGTGGGGACATCCATCACGTCGGCGGCCAGGCGGGCAGCGACGAGCGTGCGGATGAAGTGGCTGATCGGAACGAGCACCTTGCCCCCGAGGTGTCCGCACTTCTTCTCGCTCGCCAGCTGGTCCTCGAAGTGCACGCCCGCGGCGCCCGCCTCGATCATGGCCTTCATGAGCTCGTAAGCGTTGAGCGGACCGCCGAAGCCGGCCTCTGCGTCGGCCATGATCGGAGCGAACCAGTTCACGCCCCCTGTGCCCTCCGCGTGCTCGATCTGATCCGCCCGCTGGAGCGTCTGGTTGATCCGCTTCACGACGGCCGGCACGCTGTTCGCCGGGTAGAGGCTCTGATCCGGGTACATCGCGCCAGAGAGGTTCGCGTCGGCCGCGACCTGCCAGCCGGAGAGGTAGATGGCCTTGAGGCCGGCGCGGACCTGCTGCATCGCCTGGTTGCCGGTCAGGGCACCGAGGGCCGCCACGAACGGCTCCGTGTGGAGCAGCTCCCAGAGGCGCCTGGCGCCCATGTCCGCGAGCGTGTGCTCGATCTTCACGCTGCCACGCAGTCGCTCTACGTCGGCCTGCGAGTAGGGGCGGGTGATGCCTGCGAAGCGATCGGGCACCGTGGGGATGGACCAAGACAGGGCTGCGCTCATGAGTTCCTCGCGGGGGGTGCTGGGTCGTCGGGGAGAGAGTCGTAGGCACGCAACGTGAGAAAGTCGGCGAGCTCCGGCGCCTCGACGAGCTCCTCGAACAGCCGCCTAGCGTCGTCGAAGCGGCCGCGGGCCAGTCGGTCCGCGCCGACCTCCTCGCCGATCCTCGCCATCTCGTCGGCGATGGTCTCGCGGAGGCGCGTGAGGCCGAGCGGCGCGCCTCCGACGTCCGCGCCGTGGTGGAGCCACTGCCACACCTGGCTGCGGCTGATCTCGGCGGTGGCCGCGTCCTCCATGAGGTCGTAGAGCGGGACGCAGCCCACGCCGCGGAGCCACGCCTCGAGGTACTGCACACCGACGCGGATGTTGTGCCGCAGGCCAGCGTCCGTACGCGCCCCCTCCGGGACGCGGAGGAGATCGTTTGCCGTGACCGAGACGTCGTCCCGCTGCCGCGTCACCTGGTTCGGCGCGGGCATGCCCTCGTCGAAGACGGCGCGCGCCAGTGCGACGAGCCCCGGGTGGGCGACCCACGTGCCGTCGTGGCCGTCGGCGACCTCGCGGCGCTTGTCGGCGGCGACGCGCTCGAGCGCCGCGGCGTTCGCGGCCGCGTCGTGCTTGATCGGGATCTGGGCGGCCATCCCCCCGATCGCGTGCGCCCCGCGCCTGTGGCACGTCTTGACGACGAGCTGCGTGTACGCGCGCATGCACGGCTGCGTCATCGTCACGAGCGATCGGTCGGGCAGCACGGCGCCCGCTTGGGCGCGAAACACTTTGATCATGCTGAAGATGTAGTCCCAGCGCCCGCAGTTCAGCCCGGCGCTGTGGGTCCGCAGCTCGTAGAGGATCTCGTCCATCTCGAACGCGGCGGGCAAGGTCTCGATGAGGACCGTCGCGCGGATGGTGCCCGTCGGCAGCTCCAGCGAGCGCTCGGCGAAGTCGAACACCTCGTTCCACAGCCGCGCCTCGAGGTGGTTCTCGAGCTTGGGCAGGTAGAGGTACACACCGGTCCCCCGCCTCACCAGCTCGCGTGCGTTGTGGAAGAAGTGGAGGCCGAAGTCCACGAGCGCTCCCGGGGCGGCGCGACCACCCACGACGAAGTGCCGCTCCGGCAGGTGCCAGCCGCGGGGCCGCACGAGCAGGGTCGCCGTCCTCTCGGCGAGCTCGTAGCGCTTGCCGGTCGTCTCGTCCTCGTGGCGGATCGTCCGCCGGACCGCGTCGGCGAGGTTCCTCTGGCCGACGACGACGTTCTCCCATGTCGGACAGGTCGCGTCCTCGAGGTCCGCCATGAACGCGCTCGCGCCGGAGTTCAGGGCGTTGATGAGCATCTTGCGATCGGTCGGGCCGGTGATCTCGACCCTGCGGTCACGCAGATCGTGCGGCGGCTCCGCCACCGTCCACGGGGTCTCGCGGATCTCACGCGTCCCGGGGAGGAACCCGAGGCGCGCGCCGGCGTCGAGGGCGGCCTGACGCTCCGCGCGCCGAGCGAGGAGCGCGTCGCGGCGATGCGAGAACCTTCGGACGAGGTCGGCGACGAAGGCGACGGCCTCGCCGGAGAGCACCCCCTCCGCGCCGCTCGGGGCGGCGGCGACGAGCGGCTCCGAGGGGTTCATGACGCTTCGCGCTGTCACGGATGTGAGGTTAGTCACGCTCCGACGCGTGTCAAGATTCAATAATATGTTCAATATGTTGATGACATGACAAAGAACTGCTTGCTGGCAGTCAACGTGTCAACGATGTAAAATGCTCGCCATGAATGACGCGGTCGCACTAGGCGGAAAGGTCAAGGCTCTCCGGCGGCGAGACTCCCTCTCGCAGGTGGAGCTCGCGCAGCGGCTCGGCATCTCGCCGAGCTACCTGAACCTCATCGAGAGCAGCAAGCGCCCCCTGACGGCCGCGCTGCTGCTCAAGCTCGCTCAGGTCTTTCAGGTCGAGCTTGCCACGTTCGTGTCCGCGGACGACGCGCAGCTCGGCGCCGACCTCGTCGAGGCGTTCGGAGATCCGCTCTTCGACGGGCAAGGAGTCGGGGCGCCGGAGGCGAAGGAGCTGGCCGCGGAGAACGCCGGGGTCGCGCGCGCCGTTCTCACGCTCTACCGCGCCTACGTCTCGGCGCGCGACAGCGCGCGAGCGCTGGCCGGGCGGCTCAGCGAGGACGGAGTCGCCGCGATGAAGCCGTCCGGCATGCCGACCGAGGAGGTCAGCGACTTCTTGCAACGACATGGCAACCACTTCCCAGCGCTCGAGGCGGCCGCCGAGGCGGTCTGGCGGGAGGCGAAGCTCGACGCCGAGGACGTCTACGGCGGGCTGGTCCGGCACCTCATGGCTCGCTGCGGGGTCTCGGTGCGCGTCGTCCGCGTCAGCGACGAGCGGCGCGCCATGCGCCGCTTCGACCCCGACAGGCGCGTGCTCGCCATCTCCGAGGTCTTGCCGCCTCGGAGCCGGCGCTTCCAGGTGGCCCACCAGCTCGGGCTCCTCACTGCGTCGGCCGATCTCGAGAAGATCCTGGAGGACGCCCCGGAGCTCACCACGGCGGAGGCGCACGCGCTCGCGCGCGTCGCGCTCGCGAACTACTTCGCGGCGGCGGTCCTCATGCCGTACGAGCCGTTCCTCGAGGCCGCCCGCGCCGAGCGCTACGACGTGGAGCTCTTGGCGCACCGGTTCGCGGCGAGCTTCGAGCAGGTCTGCCACCGGCTCACGACGCTGCGGCGACCCGGTCGCGAAGGCGTCCCGTTCCACCTGCTCCGCATCGACATGGCCGGAAACATCTCGAAGCGCTTCAGCGCGTCGGGGATCCGCATCGCGCGCTTCTCCGGCGCGTGTCCGCGGTGGAACGTCCACACCGCGTTCCTCACGCCAGGGATGATCCGCATCCAGATCTCGCGCATGCCCGACGGTCAGCTCTACTTCTGCATCGCCCGGACGATCCGCAGCGATCGCGGTGGCTACAACGTCCCGCACACGGTGCAGGCAATCGGGATGGGGTGTCCGATCGAGCGAGCGCGCGAGCTCGTCTACGCCGACGGCGTCGCGCTCGACAACCCCGAGGCCGCGGTCCCGGTGGGCGTCACGTGCAGGCTCTGTGAGCACCTCGACTGCCCGCAGCGCGCTTTTCCCCCGCTCCTGCATCCGCTTCGGATCGAGGAGAACGTCCGCGGGGTGTCCTTCTACTCGCCCGTCCAATGACACTGGAATACTACATGTAGAGGTTTATCCTACCCACGCAGCCATGGCTGGTGTAGAAGGCTTGCCCATGGTGCGGATCACGCTCGCTCTGGCTGCTCTCGCTCTCGCCACGTCCGCCTGCTCGACGCTCCCGAACCGGTACGCGACGGGCGACGACGAGGAGGCAGGTCTCGTCGACCTCAAGGAGTACGTGGGCGAAGGCACCGGCGAGCGCGCGACGGCTTCCGCCGGCGCCCCGGGTCAGACGGACGTCGCCTGGGAGGACAACGGCCGTCCCATCCGCGAGCTGACGCCCGATCCCCGCCCCGAAGAGATGAAGCTCCCGACGGGGATGCGCCCGAGCTTGGCCCCTCCGCCCGCCGCGAGCGGCAAGGCGAAGAAGGCCAAGGGCTCGAAGTCGCCGTGACCCCGTAGCGGCCAGGGAGCGTCACCTCGACGAGATCGCGGTCTCCGAGCCCCGGAGCCGCCGACCCCGGCACGATCGGCCGACGTTCGGGCACGAAAACGTCGCGCCGAGCGTATGCTGGGTCTGCTCGACGTCGGTCCATGCGCTGTCCCACCTGCAAAGAGCTGCTCGACTTCGGAGACGCGAAGTACTGCCCCACCTGCGGAGGCCTCGTGCCCCAGGAGCTGCCGGACCCGCTGATCGGCCAGCTCGTCGCCGACCGGTACCGGATCTCCTATCTGGTCGCCGAGGGAGGCATGGGGCGCGTCTACTCGGCGGAGCAGATCCTCGGCGCGACGTCGCGCAAGGTCGCCATCAAGGTGCTGCTCGCCGAGTACTCGGGCAGGGACCAGGACATGCAGCGCTTCCTGCGCGAGTGCTCGACCGTGGCTGAGCTCGAGCACCCGAACACCATCAAGTTCTACGACTACGGCGAGACGCCGGGCGGAGATCTGTTCATCGCGATGGAGTTCCTGAGCGGCAAGTCGCTCGCGCAGGTCGTCGCCGACGGGCCGATGGCGCCGGAGCGCGTCGACCTCATCGTGGGGCAGATCTGCGGCGCGCTCCAAGAGGCGCACGACCGCGGGATCGTGCACCGCGATCTCAAGCCCGACAACATCGTCATCACCTCGCCAGGCGGCGCGCCTGACTTCGTGAAGGTCCTCGACTTCGGGATCGCCAAGCGCGTGGGGGGCCGTGACCCCAAGCTGACGCCCCTCGGCGTGGTGCTCGGGAGCCCGCCGTACATGAGCCCGGAGCAGTTCACGCTTCAAGAAGTCGATCCCCGCAGCGACGTCTATTCGCTCGGCGTCGTGGCCTACCAGATGCTGACCGGAAAGCTCCCGTTCGACGCGTCGGATCCGCTCGAGTGGGCCGCGCTCCACATGAGCGCCATGCCCGATCCGATCACCGACCCGTCCGTCCCCCCGCAGATGAAGAGCGCCGTGATGCGCGCGCTCGGCAAGCACCCGCACCAGCGCCAGGAGGGCATGCGCCAGTTCTTCGGAGAGTTCACGCTCGGCACGGGCTCGATGCCTCCCGGCCGGGTCTCGTCCGTCATGCCGGAGCCGCGCGAGCACTACCGGTTCGGGGCGAGCGACCTCCCGCTCCCTCGCCCGCCGCGCGCCCCCACGGCGGGGGCGGACGACGACGTCCCGACGGCGATCAAGCGCGACGTGTCCGCGCCGTTGCCGCTGGTGCTCAGGCGCGAGGACACGGCGCGGCGCGATGACTCGCAGCCGGAGATCTCCGCGTTCGAGATGTCGGCCAGCGAGCTTTCGATCCCGCCTCACGCGGCGAGCCTCCCCGCGGGCGGGACGATCCCCACCTCGCAGGCCGACCCCGAGCGCGGCAGCCAGGGAACGATCGTGCTCCCCAAGGTGACGAGCCAGCCCGTCCGGGCCAAGCTCACGATGCCCGATCTCCTGCCGCCCACCGTGCGGGAGCCCGAGCTCACGACCTCTGCCGGGCGCGGGAGGTCCTTCTTCTGGGTGGCGGCCGCGCTCCTGCTGGTCGGGGGCATCATCGGGACCGTGGTCTGGGTGCTGGTCCTTCAGCCTCCGCGGCCGTCGGCGCGGCGCGACCGATCGGCGACGCCCACGGCGCGGCGCGGCGTGGACGCGCCGCCCACGCCGGTGGACGTGAAGACGGGGCAGCCAGGTGTGGATCGGGAGCCACCTCCGCCGGCGCCGGCGCCCACGGCGCCCGCGAGCGCCGTCCCCGTGAAGGAGAAGCTCTCGCCGTGTCAGACCGCGATCTTCTCGGCGGTGAGCGGGAAGTGCGACGTGGCGCACCGCGCCTACGAGCGGTGCTCGGAGGACAGCCCCTACCGCGCGTCCGCCACGCGGGCGATCACCGGGCTCTGCCCGTAGCCGGGCGAGACGCTCAGCGAGCGGCGCGCCGCCTGCGCGAGGCGAAGGCGAGGGCGAGGGCGCCGAGCGCAGCGAGCGGAGCCGGATCTTCGGACGAGGTGCCCGCGTGCTTGCAGTCGCAACCACCGCCGGGCTCGAGCTGATCCCCGGGGCCGCCGCCGGCGGCGTCGCCGCCGCCCGTGGCCGGTGGCGCGCCGCCGCCGCCGCCGCCCGCGCACGGATCCACGGGTCCGGAGCCTTCGTAGGCCACGACGCAGAGGTCGTCGATGGTCCAGCCCCCCATCTGCACACCGGCGTCACTCGTGAGCTGGAAGGTGAGCTGCACGGTGCCCTGGGGTGAGATCGTGCTCGAGAGATCGACGTCGGAGAACCGCCACTCACCGTCCACGTGGTGCGTGTCGGAGCCGTCCCCCTGCTGGCTGTCGAGGTTCGTCCACACGGGCTGATCGTTCGAGAGGATGCTGCCCTGATCGAAGTGCCCGTCCTCGACGTTCAGCCAGCGGCGGTACTGCAGCCTGACGTTCTGGTGCCCCATGACGTCGATGACCGGCGTCTTCGCCCAGTTCTGGATGTCTGCCTGGTAGTGCCCGTTGTACTGCGGCTCGGGTCGGAGGTCGTTGCCGAAGCACTTGTCGCCGCTGAAGGCGAGGAGCGGATCTCCGTTGGAGCCGGTGCCGTTGGGCTCGCCCCAGTGCCAGTCGTCGGCGCCCTCGTTCGGCTCGCCAGCGGCGAGCCCGTGCGTCCAGCCGTCGGCGGCGGGATCGGTCTCGAAGTCCGTGCAGTAGAGCGGGATGACGTCGCCGACGAAGAACTCGTACCAGCGGTCCGCGGGGTTCTCTGGGAAGAGGAGCGTCGCGCCGTCGGCGAACGCCAGGTTGACGCCGTAGCGGACCACCGTCCCCGCGTCCTGCGGGGGGATGGTCGCGGTGAGGAGGTTGCCCTCCGCCTGCATGACGATGGTCCCCTGCTCGGCCGGCTGATCTCGGTTCTTCCAGGTGAGGATGGCGTCGCCGAGCGCGTCGGACGAGCACTGCTGGAAGAGACCCTGGAGCTCGAGCGTGACCTGGAACCCGCTGCCGTTCGGCGGGGCGAACGCGGGCGTGACGCTCTTGCCGCTGGCGAGGATGAGGCCGTGCTGACCGAACGCCGCGTTGATCTCGCAGACGTTCGGCGTGCCGTTCGTCAGATCGCCGTCGTCGTCGTCCGCGGCCAGGACCTCCACGTGCATGGTCGGGATGTCCGACGCTCGGCGGATGCCCTCGTAGTAGAGGACGTTGGCGTGGGCGACGCCCTCCACCTGGCCGAGCTTCGCGACGAGGGCCTTGCGCATGTCCCAGAGCGCCTGGCCGATGATGAGGCCGTCGTTGTGCACCTCGCCCGAGAGATCGTCGGGCCAGGTGTTCTCCCAGGCCGGGTCGAGGTGGCGCAGCTCGGTCTGGGTCATGAAGAAGCCGCGTCCCATGGCGGGATCCCCCGTGATGGTCGCGGCGAGGTAGTCGCTCACCCCCTCGCTGAGCGCGCCGTCGAAGGCGCCGGCGCCCTCGATGATGGCGTGCGCGTGCAGGGAGTGGCCGTACTCGTGGTAGACGACGTCCGCGAGCCGCCCCGTGTTCTCGCACCCGCTGCCCGCCTGGTAGAAGTTGATGGTCGTCCCGTCGGAGAACGCGTTGCAGATGTCCGCGATGTTGACGGTCGCGAGCACCTTGAGGTTCAAGAACCCCTGCGTGGGAGCGAAGGTCTTGGCGTACTCGCGCACCAAGCCCGCGTGCACGAACGTGATGAGCTGAGCGTCGTCGTCGGGGATCGCGGAGGCGTCCCACGTGAAGGCCTGCGTGTCCGAGAGGTCTACGTTCAAGATCAGCTCGGGCCCGGCGTCGTTCAGCACCCGCGCGCGGTCGCCGTCGAGGAACACCTCGACCGGGGTGGGGCTGGCGCCGCTCCACGTGAGCGCGCCGAGGGCCGAGGTCTTGCCTTGGGCGCCTTCGACGTTGACCTTCGCGAGCGGGAGCGGCGCGTCGTAGCGTGGCCCGAACGATGGGCTCCGCTCCACGACGTGCCCCAGCACGTCCGCGCTCGCGAAGCGGTTGGTCTGCTCGCGCGCGACCGGCCGGCCGCTGGCGGAGTCGACGTAGACCGTGAAGCGGAGCGGGGCCGCGTCGACGGTGACGGGCCGGACGACGTGGTAGTCGATCCGCCGGCCGCCGCCCGACACGGCGAGGACGAGGGGCTCGCCGACGGAGCTGGCGTCGCCCGCGCCGAAGTCCTCGTCGATCCACGCCGAGGCGCGCGCCTGCGCCGTCTCCGGCGCGACGGCGACCGTCGGGGACGCGACGCGGACGTGCGGTAGCGCCTCGGAGGCGATCACGAAGAGCTGGTCGTTCTTGAACCGGAAGCTCACCTGGCCGCCGAGGACGCGGAGCCCCGACGCGCGCTGGGCGAAGCCGACGGTGCGCATCCCCCCCGTGAGGTCGTTCGACACGAGCTGGAAATCGGAGGCCTTCGAGCCAGGAGCGAGCAGCGCGACGTGGCGCTCGAGCACCGTTCGCGCGGCCGCCTCGGCGTCCTTCGCGGACGCGACGCTCCCCGGCGCGGAGACCCCGGGGCCGTACAGGCGGCGCGGTACGCCGGTGCGAGCGTCGAACGACGCGCGCCAGCCCGCGCCGAGGTCGGCCCGCAGCGCGGCGAACGGAGCGCGCATCGCGCGTGGCACCGCGTCCCATGTCGCGACCCCGCGCACCGAAGCGTCCGCTGGCGCGCCTCCCGAGGCGGTCAGGAACCGCTCGAGCGCGGGCCTCCCGGCGAGCGCGTCGTGCGCGCGGACGGCGAGAGCGGGCGAGGCGACGCCGGTGACGAGCAAGGCGAGGCCGAGGGCGGGCAGGGCGCGGCGCATGGGCCGGCACCTTGGGGCCGCGGCGTCGCGGGGACAAGCGGGTGCGCCCCGTCCCACGTCAAAGAACCTCAATCCCGGGTGGGGACGCTCGGGGAGGTCTCGTCGGCCACGGCGCCGCCGCGCTCGCGAGCGCCCGTCAGCCAGCTGAGCCCCTCGCTGAACACGCGCTCGGCCTCGGGGCCGTACTCGCCGTGGTGTGCGCCGGGCAGCTCGACGTACCGCGCCCTGCGGCCGCGGGACACCAGCTTCTCGGCCGCCTCGGAGAGGTGCCGCCGGGCGTCGTGGTCGCCGACGACGAAGAGGACCGCCTCCGAGCGCCCGAGGCTCGTGGAGCGGGGAGCGCGGGGGCCCGCGATCAGGACCGCCCTCGGGTACCGAGCCGGGAAGCGGGTGGCGAGCTCCTCGGCGCGAAGCGCGCCCTGCGAGTAGCCGACGACGATCCGACGCTCCGCGTCGAAGCGGACCGAGAGCTCCGACTGCACCGCCTCGATGGCCCTCGTCACGCGACGATCGAGGCGCTTGGGATCCTCCGTCCACTTGGTTCGACCGGGCGACTTGCAGCGTTGGTCGCCCCTCATGGCGATGATGGTGCCAAACCGGGTGCCTGCGTTCGCCCACGCGCGAAACGCAGCTTGATCGCCGCACTTGCCGTGCAGGTAC
>CAZBJI010000118.1:0-25525 GCA_964492175.1 uncultured Polyangiaceae bacterium
GCCACCACAAGCACAGCTACTACCTGATCGCCCACAGCGACGTGATGGGCCTGACGCCGCCGGAGCGGGAGATCGTCGCGAACGTGGCGCGCTACCACCGGAAGAGCCCGCCCTCGCTCGAGCACGAGAACTTTCGGGGTCTCTCCCGTGAGGAGCGCGCGAAGGTCAAGATGATGTCGGCCCTCCTCCGCGTCGGCGACGCGCTCGACCGCGAGCACCGCGGCGTCGTCACGTCGGTGAAGGCGCGGCTGGACGGCGGCACCTTGTGGCTCGACGTGCACGGCTCGGAGGCGCGCGTCCTCGAGGAGTGGACCGTGCGCGCCAAGAGCGGCATGCTTCGGGAGCTGCTCGGGGTCGACGTCCGCTTCGTCGAGCCGGCGCTGCCCCGGGTCACCGCGCCGCCGGCGTCTCGATGAGGGGCGCGCCGCGCGCCGCGCGGTCGTCCGGCCGTCCCCGCAAGTTGCCGCGCGACCGAGCCCGCGGCGGGTGTACCCTGCTCGCCGTGTGGAGTCGCGCCTGGCTCGTGGTCGTGCTCGCCGCCTCGCCCGCGTGCGGTGGGTCGGCCATCCCGGACCCGAAGGAGATCGCGTCCGCCTACGCGGACGCGGCCGCGCGCGGTGACGCGGACGCGCTCTACGAGCTCCTCTCCGAGCGCGGGCGGAAGGTGCTCACTCGGCAGGAGGTGACGAAGCTGGTCTCCGACCAGAGGGAGGAGCTCGCGGCGCGGGCGAAGGCGCTCCGCGCCGACGGCGTCCGCACCAAGACGGAGGCGCGCATCCGGTACGGCGACGGAGAGGAGGCGGCGCTCGCGATCGAGGACGGCGCGTACCGCCTGAGCGCGGCGGACGCGCTCCCTGCCGAGGCGCGGACCCCGACGCAAGCGCTCGACCAGCTGCGGCGCGTCCTGGCCCGCCGGAGCTACGCGGGCCTCATCCGAGTCTTGTCTCCTCGCACGCGCGCCGCGCTCGAGGAGGACATGCGCTCGCTCGTAGAGGGGCTCGAGCGGCCCGAGGGGCTGGAGGTCGACATCGCCGGGGATCTCGCGACCGTCAACGTCCCCGGCGGCCACTTCGTTCGGCTCAGGAGGGAGAACGGCGTTTGGCACGTCGAGGACTTCGACTGATGCCGCCGCCGCCCCGGACGAGCGGCGGGACGTCTCTGCTCGCCCGGCGCGCGCTCCTCGCCGGCGCTGGCGCGGCCGTCCTCTCCGGTGCGGGGCGCGCGCGGGGCTTCGGGGAAGAGGGGGCGTTCAACCCGAGGATCCTCCTCACCGGGGACGCCCGGTGGGAGGGCGTGCGGACCTCGGCGCCGGCGCGCTGGTCCGACGAGGTCGTCCGGCGGACGAGCGCGCCGGGCCGCCTGCGCCCCACGGTGGTGCATGCCGACGAGCCGGATCTGCTGGCCGAGCCGTTCGCCGTCTGGGGCGGAGCCGAGGAGGTCCCGGTGCTCACCAGCCGCGAGGTCGGCCGCCTGCGGCAGTTCTTCTCCATGGGCGGAGTCCTCCTCATCGACGACTTCGAGCCTGGGTCGGGCGCGTTCGGCAGGGCTGCGCGGCGGGAGCTGGCCCGCGTGCTCCCCGAGCAGACGCCGATCTCGATCGGACCGGAGAACGTGGTCTTCCGATCCTTCTACCTGCTCAAGCGCGCGTCCGGGCGCGTCGACGGGCCTGCGCCCCTCGACGCGATCATCCGCGCCGGCGCCGTGCAGGTCCTCATCACCTCTCATGATCTCCTCGGCGCGCTGGCGCGCGGGGAGGGCGGCGCGGCGACGCTGGACGTCGCGGGCGGGGAGGCGCAGCGCGAGCAGGCGGTGCGCCTCGCGGTGAACGTCGCGCTCTACGTCCTCTGCTCGAACTACAAGGACGACCAGGTCCACTCCGAGCACATCATGCGTCGGCGCGGCAGGGGTCAGTGAACGGCACGACCACGGACCTCGCGCTCTCCGGCGACCTCGGCCGGACCGGCCTCGTCGTCGCCGTGGCCGTCGCTGCGCTCGGCGTCGTCCTCCTCGCGTTCGAGCTCCGCCGCTCGTTGCTGCCCGGGAGCGGGGCGCGGCGCGGCCTCGCCTGGGCCACGGCGCTCTCGGGGCTCGGGGCCACCGCGGCGCTCCTCGCGGCCGTGCTCCGGCCCGTGCGCGTCGAGACCGATGGCCTGAAGGTGGGGCCGCGCGTGGTCGTGCTGGTCGACCGGTCACGGTCGATGGACCTTCCGTCGGGCTCCGGCGCCGAGACGCGTCGCGACGTCGCGGCGAAGGTCGTGGCCGACCTCCAGGCGCGCGGCGGTGACGTGCGCCTCGTCCTCGCCGGGTTCGGCGGGGGGCCGGCGCTCGCGCTCGACGCCGAGCTGCGGCCGGTGGAGGCGACGCCGCTCTCGGCGCGCCCCGTCACGCGGAGCGATCTGGTCGCCGGGCTCGAGTCAATCGCCGCGAGCGTCGAGGAGGCGCCGCGCGCCATCATCGTCGTCTCCGACGGACGCCTCGACAGGCCGACGGAGGAGCACGCGGGAGATCGCGGCAGCCTGGGCCTCGGCGGGCTCGAGGTCCCCGTCCACGCGGTGCCCGTCACGACGCACGTTCCGGCCGACGCCAGCATCCGCGACGTACGCACCGCGGGCGCCGCGGTGGCGCATCAGCCGCTCCAGCTCCGCGTGGAGGTGGGGTGCTCGGGCGGCCTCGGGTGCGACCGGGTGCCGATCGTCGCGCGAGAGCTGGTGGACCGCGGCAAGGCGGAGGTCCTCGCGCGCGGGGAGGTGACGCCGGGCAAGGACGCCGCGGCGACGGTGGAGCTCACCGTCACGCTGCACCGAGCGGGCCCGCGCGTCCTCGAGATCGCGATCGACGCGCCCGCGGGCGACGAGGTGAGCGACAACGACCGGCGCTTCGTCACGCTGGAGGTCGCGCGGGATCGGATCCGCATCCTGCACATCGCCGGTCGGCCCACGTACGACGTCCGCGCACTGCGGACCTACCTCAAATCGGACGAGTCCGTAGACGTCGTGGCGTTCTTCATCCTGCGGACCCCCACCGACAGCGTCGGGGCGCCGCCGAACGAGCTCGCCCTCATCCCGTTCCCCGTCGACGAGCTCTTCAGCGTGCACCTGCCGAGCTTCGACGCGGTCGTGCTGCAGGACTTCAACGCGGAGGTCTACGGCCTGACGAAGCACCTCGACAACCTCGCCCGGTACGTGGGCGCCGGCGGGGGCCTCATCATGGTGGGCGGCCCCGACGCGTTCGGGCCCGGGCAGTACGCCGGGACGCCGCTCGCGGAGGTGCTGCCCGTCAAGCTCACGCGCGAGCACCAGGCCAAGGGCGTCGACCTCGGCTGGTTCACGCCGCAGCTCACGCGCGTCGGCGCGGCGGCGCCGGTCCTCGGGCTGCTGCGCGACGTGGCGGGCGAGGGGTTTCCGGACATGCCGGGCACGAACGTGGTCGGCGCCGCCAACCCCGGCGCCACGGTGCTCCTGACGCACCCGGTGCTGGGCGGCGAGGAGCGGATGCCCGTCCTCGCGCTCGGGGAGTACGGCACCGGCCGCACCATCGCCCTCACCGTCGACGGGACGCACCGGCTGCTCTTCAGCGCCTCGGCTGCCGAGCGCGCGGGCCGCGCCCACGGTGCCCTGTGGGACGGCCTGCTCGGCTGGCTCATGCGCGAGCCGCGGTTCGAGTCGACGTCGCTCGAGCTCGCCGGCGCCTCGTGCGTCGCCGACGAGCCGAGCGCCATCGTCCTTCGGCCGCTCCCCGGCACCCAGGGCGACGCGTCCCTCACCATCATGCAGCTCGGCACCGGCGCGACGGCGTTCGAGACTCGCATCGCGCTGTCGCCCGACGGAGGGCCTACGCAGGTCGAGCTGCCGCCCCTCGACGCGGGCGGCTACGCCGCGAGCGTGCAGCTCGGCGGGGACGCGGGCGCGGGGGGAAAGAACCTCACGCCGGCTACGCGGCGGGACTTCGCCTGCGAAAAGGGCGGCGACGAGTGGAGCGACACGCGGCCGGATCCGTCGAGGCTCGAGGCGGTCGCCCGCGCGACGAAGGGCGCCTCGGTCCCGCCCGCGCGCGTCGGCGAGATCCCGCTGCCGGAGCCGACCCTCGTGAGCACGCAGCGCAAGGTGACGGCCGTGCTGCCGGCGTGGGCGTGGACGACGCTCGCCGCCGCGCTCGTCGGCGCGCATTGGATCGCTCGACGGAGGATGGGCCTCTCGTAGCGGGCTCCTGCCCTCGCGGCGCGGGCCCGACGCGGATCAGCGCCAGTCGACCGTCGCGCTCGTCCGCGCGGGCGTGATCTCGCTGAGTACGATGACGAGCGGCTCACGCCCGCGCGGCCCGGGCCCGAGCCCGGCGACGCGTGCCCTGCGCGCGCCGGCTGCGCAGAAGGGTGAGGCCTACTTCAACGTGTAGTCGAGCGTGACCGGCTGGCCGTCGCGCTCGAGGACGACCTGAACCTTCTTGGAGGTCTTCATCTTCGCGTAAGCCTCCATCGACTTGTCGGGGTTCGTCATGTCGAAGCCGTTGATGGTCTTGACGAGATCCCCCTTCTTCATCCCGAGCTGCCCGAGCACGGTGGTCTGCGCCGAGCGCTGGAGCCGGATCCCTTGGCCCTCGACCACGCGCGCCGACTTCATGAACGCCTGCTGCATCTGCGTCATCTTCTCGGGGCTGCCCTTCTCGATCACGTACTCGGTCTCGCTCACCTTGGTGATGTCACCGATGGTCGTGGTGGCGGACGTGGGCGGAGCGCCGCGGGCGCCGTCGCGGGGTGGCGGCTCGGGGGTCGAGGCGCCGCCGGGCTTGGCGCCGGTCTCGTCCAGCATGCGCAGCTCGCACCGGGAAGCGCCGCCGCCGAGCACCACCCGGTCCCAGCCGATGGCCTCGAGCTTCTTGCCGTCCACGTCGTCGCCGATGCGGCGCATCTTGGCGGGCCCCGACGTGCGGATCAGCGCGAAGGAGAAGCCCGGATCGTCCGAGTCGGTGATGCCCACGACGGTCCCCGTCGGGCAGCGAGGGAGCTCCGCGGTCGCGCTCTGGTGCACGGGCTCCGGCGGCGGCGCGGGCGGCTTCGGGGCGGCGTCGAGCGGTCCGGTGGCGGAGTCGAACGCGTTGCGCGAGAGGATCGGCGACGCGCTCCGATCGGAGCCGCGGCCAGGCGCCGGCGCGCCGATCGGACCATGGGGGAGCGGCCCCGCCGCCGCGGGGAGCTGCTCGGCGACCAGGCTGGAGATGCCCGCCCCCTGCAGGTACGCGATGGTCCCGAGCAGACCGCAGATCACGGCTGGGTAGAACCGCTTGACGGACGCGTCGATGCTCGCCACGCGATCTTCTTCTACTCCAGAGCCGCCGGGCGCGCACCCCTGGCGTGTGGGCTCGGAGGGACGTCAGCGACAGAGCGCGAGCACGAGCGACTCGATGACGGCGCGCTCGGACAGCTTCGTGCCGCCCTTGAGGTCGACGTCGGCGCGCGCGAGCAGCAAGAGCCAGCGCTCCAGGGTGCCGGGCGGGAGGCGACGCAGCGCCTCCTTCGTCCCCGCGGCGCGGAACGGCGGCACGCCCGCCTGCTGAGCCGCCGTCGCCAGCGGCTCCCCTGCCTGCAGCGCCACGTCCAGCTTCGCGAGCTTGCGGACCGTGCTCGTGATCGTGCCGAGCAGCGGCAGCGCGTCGCCCTTGCTCCTGAGCGGCACCTCCGAGAGCACCCGGAGCGCCTTGCGCAGGTCTCGGTCCGACAGCGCGTCCGTGAGCGCCCACACCGATCCGGGGCGGATGGGCGCGATCATCGTGGTCACCGCGTCGTCCGTGATCGCCGCGCCTTCGCCGACGTAGAGCCCGAGCCGCGTCAGGGCCTCGGCCAGCGGTCCGAGCTCTCCCCCCACCAGGTCGACCAGGTGGTCGGCGACGGCGCCGGAGATCGCGTGCCCGTGGGCCCGTGACCGGCGCACGACCCACTCGGCGAGCCGCTGCTTGGGCACGGCGTCGCAGGCCACCAAGAACCCGCTCTTCTTCGCGAGCGTCACGATGCGACGCTGCCCGTGGAGCTTGTCGGCGCAGAGGACGAGCACGCTCATCGGGTTGGGGTCCGCCGCGTACGCGGCGAGCGCGTCGAGGGGAGGGTCCCGCTTGGCGCTCGCGGCGCCGCCGTCTCCCTCGCGCTCCCAGCGGTCCACCGACCGTACGAGCACGAACCGCCGCGCGCCCATCATCGGGATCATCTTGGCGGCCGCGATGACCGTGGCGGCGGGTACCTCCCCTGCGGTGAACCGGTCGTCGTTCAGGCCCGGGACGCCGCCCGCGCACGCCACCTCTTTCAGGCGTCGGCTCGCCTCGTCGACGAGGAAGCGCTCCTCCCCGAGCAAGAGGAAGACCGGCAAGAGCGCCTTGTCTCCCTGACGCTCGAGGTTCGCGAGGAGCTCATCGGCGAGCACGGGGCCACTCTACCTCGTACGCGCGAGCAGTTGACTCCGGGAAAAGACTGACCAAACTGAGGATCGTCGGGCGGGCGAGCCGCCGAAACCGAGACGTGCTAGTGCGCGTAGGTGTCGAGCACGGAGGCTCCCCCCGAGCCTTCCAGAGTTTGTCTCATAGTTTCAGCATCCTAGAAGGAGAGCGAGAGATGTACGTTGCCACCTCGGCAATCCGGCCTCTGCTCCGGGTCCGCGCGGAAGCGGAAATTCCCACCCGGTTCGGCGTGTTCAAGATGGTCGTCTTTCACTTCGGGGAGCCCAGCCGCGAGAGCGGCCTCAGCCCCGACCACGTGGCGCTGGTCGCCGGCGAGATCCACGGAAAGTCCGGCGTCCTCTGCCGGGTCCACTCGGAGTGCCTGACGAGCGAGGTCTTCGGGTCGCTGAAGTGCGACTGCCGCGGCCAGCTCGAGGCCGCCCAGGAGGAGATCGCCCGGCGTGGGGAGGGAGTCGTGCTGTACCTCCGCCAGGAGGGCAGGGGCATCGGCCTCGCGAACAAGATCCTCGCGTACGAGCTCCAGTCGCACGGGCACGACACCGTGGACGCCAACCGCTTGCTGGATCTCCCGGACGACGCGCGAGAGTACGGCGCGGCCGCGGCGATGCTCGGTCACCTCGGCGTCTCCTCCGTCAGCCTCATGACCAACAACCCGGCCAAGGTCGACGCGCTCCGCGTCCTCGGCGTCTCGGTGGAGGATCGCGTGCCGAGCCACATCGAGCCGAACGCGTTCTCGCGCGGGTACCTGGAGGCCAAGCGGCGGCGGATGAACCACGCGCTGCCGCTCCTCGACGAGGTCGGCTGATCACGCGGGCGAGGGCGGCCCTCGGCCGCTACCGCCCGGCCGCCGGGTCGGGGTAGAGGCCCGCTGGTGAGCGCGGCGCCGGGCGGGCGTACGCGGCGACGAGCGGATCGGGGCGCGGCCGGTCCAGCTCGCTGAAGAAGCCGCGCCCGGCGGCGAGCACGAGCTCCGCGCGTGAGAAGCTCCCGGTCTGGTCGAAGCGGTACTCGTCGAAGTCGATCTCGAGCGCGCGCGTGGCGGTCACGTCGGCCTGGCCCACCATCCGGTACTTGATCATGGGCGAGGAGACGGTGGCCGAGACGAGCGGCGTCACGGTGTTCCACGGGATGTTGACCGGCACCTGCACGAGCGTGGCGCGGTCGGAGGCGAGCCACTGCTGCGGCTGGGCCACCACCGGCGGGAGCATGTAGCCGCCCACGGTCACGTTCGTCCGGACGCCGCGCACCATGATGTCGAACGAGTTGTCGTTCATGACCTTCATGGTGACGCCGAGCGTGACGCCGCTGGGCGACACCCCCGCGATGCGGGCGCCGTAGAGCTTGACCGCAGGCTCCGTGACGCAGCCGGTGGACGCGACGAGCGCGAGGGCGAGGACGATGAGCGGAGGCCGGCGCATGCCCGGGTACTGTAGCAGGCCGAGCAGGGAGTGGGACACGATCGGCCCCGCTCCGCGCGCGCGACCCCGAGGTCGCTCCGCGACGTCCGGCCCGGTGGCGCGCCGCGGCTACGGCGCGATCTGGAGCGCGTACGCGAACCGCGCGCCCGTCGGCGCGGCCGCGCCCGCGCTGACGCGGGCGAAATACGTGCCCGGTCCGAGGCCCGCCACGTCGAGCGTCGGGCACGCGCTCCCCGGCGCGTCGTCCGACGCCGCGATCACCGTGGTGCCGTCCGGGCCGAGCAGCTCGAGCGCGGGGTCCATCACGCCGTCGTCGCACGCGTCCGACCCCCACCCGGTGACGGCGAGCGCGAGGTCTCCGCCGCTCGGGAGGGCGATCTCGAATACGTCCACGTCGCCCGCGGGCGCGATCGTCCCCGTGTGATCCGAGGCGGGGCCGGTCGCGTCCGCCGCGTCGTCGTTCGGCTCCACCTCGCTCGCGTCGACGAAGTCCAGCGTCACCGTCCACGTCGCGCCAGACCCGCCCGCGAAGGCGGCGTCCACGAAGGCGTACGCGGTCTCTCCGCCTCGCAGCGCGAAGTAGGCCGCGTCCGTCCCCGTCGTCGTGTCGTCGACGCAAGCGATCTCGGTCGACGCGTCCTCGCAGTCGAGCCGCACGTAGAAGCCGAGGTCGTCCGTCGAGTTGGCCGCGACCGACATGACGCCGCTCTTCGGCGGCGAGGCCGCGAACACCATCTCCTGTCCGAGCGAGCCGCCCACGCAGCTCCCTGCGAACTCGCTCGACCCTTGCCACCCGAAGCCGAGGCTCACCGACGCCATGCCGGGGACCGCCGCGAACGGGATGGCCGCGGCGCAGAGCGACGCGTGGTGACAGGCCGGATCGCCGAGGCACGCCGGGTCTTCGCAGTCCGTCCCGCCCGCGCCGTCGTCGTCGAGGCCGTTGCCGCAGGTCTCGACCGGTGGCCCGCCGGTGCTCGTGCCCGCGGTCGCCGCGGCCGAGGTCGAGCTCGCCCCGACCGTCGCGGCGCCGGTGCTCGACGCGGTCGTGGACGTCGAGGCTCCGTTCGTCGCGGGGGCTTGGGCTCCGCCGCCGCCGCCTCCTGCTCCTCCGTCCTCTCCGCCCTCGGCGCAGCCCACCACGAAGAGGAGCGCGCCACACACGTGCCATCGGGGACCCATGTAGACGTGCTAGCTCCCGCCCTCGGGGACCTCCACGAACACGGGCTTACATGTCCTTGCCGGCGCGTGCGCGCCGTGGCTCTTGGGACCGCCTCCGAGTAGTCTGCCGGCCGATGTCGGACCAGATCCTCCTCGGGACCCGCAAGGGCACGATCATCCTGGACCGCCGGTCGTCCGGCTGGACGCCTCGACCCATCGCGCACGCGGGCATGTCCATCAGCTACGCCGCGCGCGACCCGCGCGACGGCACCCTGTGGGCTGCGATGGATCACGCGCACTGGGGCCCCAAGCTGTCGCGCTCGCGCGATGAGGGGGCGACGTGGGAGCACCTCACCGGCCTCGCGTACCCCGCGGGGGCGCGCTTCGTGGAGCAGCACATGCCGACGCCGGACGAGGCACCGTCCGACGACCGTCCCACGACGTACAAGCCCGCGTCGCTCCTCAAGGTCTGGGTCCTCGCGTTCGGGACGTCGGACGAGCCCGGGACGATCCACGCCGGGACGCTGCCCGGAGGGCTCTTCACGAGCCGCGACGGAGGCGACACGTGGGAGCTGAATCTTCCGCTCTGGAACCACGAGAGCCGCGGGGGCGATCTGTTCGCCGGCGACGCGACCTCCCGGAACGAGTGGGGAGGCACCCCAGCAGCCGCCGCCTACGGCGAGTTCGTCCCAGGCATCCACTCCGTCCTCGTGCATCCGCGCGACCCACGCAGGATCTTGGTCGGCGTGTCCTGCGCCGGTGTCCTCGAGACCTCGGACGGGGGCGCGTCGTGGCGGGGCAGGAACCAGGGCATGCTCAACGACTACCTCCCGAACCCCGAGGCGCCGTGGGGCCACGACCCCCATTTCGTCACGCAATGCCCCGGCGACCCGGAGACGCTGTGGCAGCAGAACCATTGCGGTGTCTTCGTGAGTGCGAACCGCGGCGAGCGCTGGAGCCGGGTCAGCCGCCCGGAGCAAGCGGTCCGCTTCGGCTTCCCCATCGCCGCGGACGACGAGGACGCCAAGACGGCGTGGGTCGTGCCGGCCAAGGGCGACGACGAGCGGATGGCGATCGACGGCGGGCTCTTCGTGGCGCGCACGACCGACGGGGGCGCCTCGTGGGAGACCCTGCGCGAGGGGCTGCCCCAGCAGCACGCGTATGACGTCGTGTACCGCCACGCCCTGGACGCGCGGGCCGGCCGGCTCTGCTTCGGAAGCACCACCGGCAACGTCTACGTCTCGGAGGATCGCGGCGACACGTGGCGATGTGTCGGCAACAACCTTCCGCCGATCCACTCCGTGCGGTTTGCGTGAGCTCGGTGCCCCCATGCCGCGCGTCGTCGTCACCCGACACCTCCACCGCTTCTTCCCCGCGCTCGCCGACTGCGACGTCCCGGGCGCGACCGTCCGAGAGGTCGTAGACGAGCTCGATCGACGCCACCCCGGACTGGCGTCGTTCCTCCTCGACGACGCGGGGCGCCTCCGCCGACATGTGAACGTGTTCGTGGGGGACGAGCCGATCCGCGATCGCAAGGGCCTGACGGATGCCGTGCCGCCGGACGGCGAGGTCCACGTACTCCAGGCGCTCTCCGGCGGCTGAGGCGCCGCGCCACGACGGCGGGTCCCGAGGAGGCTACTCGTCGTCGACGCGCCGGGGTAAGGAGCGCCTCCATGTCCACCCCGTCGACATGCGGCGTCTGCGCCAGCCTCTCCGGCCCCGATGCGCGGCCGCCCCTGTTTGAGAGCTCCCTCTGGCACGTCCGACACATGGACCCTCCCTTCGGGATCGCCGGATGGATGATGCTCGTCGCGAAGCGGCACGTCGGCGGGCCTGCCCACTTCGACGACGCCGAAGCCGCGAGCTTCGGTCCGACGCTGCGGCACCTCGAGCGCACGCTGGAGACGGTGACCGGCGCGCTCCGCGTCTACACCGCGGCGCTCGGTGAGAGCCACCCACACTTCCACTGCCACATGGTGCCGCGCTTCGCCGAGATGCCGCGGGACGCCAAGGGCTGGGCCGTCTTCGACTTGCTTCGCGCGGCCGGGGCCGGCGAGGTCGAGGTCTCGGGTGCGGAGGTCGAGCGCATCTCCGCGGCGTACCGGGCGGCGCTCCAGGCCGCGCCGCCGCCGTGAAGGGCACACCGCGCGAGCGGCGCGCTCGACATGAGCCGGAGACGAGCCCCGCCGGCGCGCCCGACGCCTCGCGAGAGCCCTGGGCGCGCGGCACGACCCAGGGGGTCCGCCTGACCGTGCGCGCCAAGCCCTCCGCCAGGCGCTCGGCGGTCGCGGGCGTGGTCGAGGGCGCGCTCGTGGTCGAGCTCGCCGCGCCGCCGATCGACGGCGCGGCGAACGAGGAGCTGCGGCGGGTGGTCTCGCGGGCCCTCGGCGTGCCGCGCTCCGCGGTGGACATCGCGGTCGGGGCCGCCGGCCGCAGGAAGATCGTCGACGTCGCTGGCGTCACCCTGGAGGAGGTCCGCCGCTCGCTGGAGCGCCCCTGAGCGCGTGAGGGGCGCTCCGGAGCGCCTTGGCTCCTTGGTCCTCAGCCACCCGAAGACCACCTCGCCGCGCTCGCGCTCTCGCGGCGTCGCCGTCGCGCCCAGACCGACAGGAGCAAGGCGAGCGACGCCAGCGCGTCCCCGGGGGGCGAGGTCGGCGTCGAGCCGACCGCGCACGCGCAGCCGCCGCCGCGGAGCTCGAGCGTGGGGTCGCCCGCGCCGCCGCCGCCGCCCGCGCCCGTCCCGACGCTCGCTCCGCCCGCTCCACCCCCGCCTTCGCTCGGGTCGCACGCGTGTGGATCGTCGACCAGCGTCCAGAAGGGGGTGTTGGTGAGCCCCGTGAACGAGATGTCGTCGATCTCCCAGCCGATGTCCGTCCCGGCCGGATCGAGGCCCATGCGGAAGCGCACGAGGACCGTCTCGCCGGCGAGCGAGGAGCCGAGATCGATCACCACGGGCTCGGATGCCGGCCACGCCGGGTTCGTGCCGACGTAGCCGACGCGGCCGGTGAGGGCGTTGACGACCTGGCCGGACGGATCCCCGATCGGCCCGCCGTAGCCGGGGTCGCCGAGCGTCGCGGCGTCCGACCACGTGACGCCGTCGTCCGTCGAGACCTCGATGACGGCGCCGTGCCAGAAGACGTCATCTCGGGTGTGGAAGGAGTGGCGGTGCGTGAACGACATCACGAGCGGCTCCGTCGGGCTCACGTCGAGCGGCGGGGAGACCAGCGAGCTGTCGACCGTGGCGTCGAGGTCGACGCCCGACCAGAGGTGATCGCCGCCTGCCCCCTCGACGCGGAACCAGAGGCCCGCGACGTCCCACGCGGTCTCGATCGGCTCCACGTCGTCGGACGCCGAGGCCGAGCCCACCTCGTCGGCGTTGATGCTGAAGTAGCTCGTGTGCGCCGCGTCGTCGCAGCCCGGCGCGTCGCTGGTGATCACGAGCTCCAGCGTGCTCTTCGGGACCAGCGTGGGGTCGACCGCGACGCGCGTCGTCACCATCGTGGCCCCGAAGATCGGGAGCGCGCCGAGGTCGACGACGGGGCCGTCGGGGAAGGTCACACCGGGCGTCGTCGTCGAGAGCGTCGCGGTCGCAGCCGTCGCGGCCATGGTCCCGGTGTTGATCGCGCGGAAGGTCAGGGTGCCGACCTCGCCGCCGTCGAGGCGGCCGTCTGCGTCGCAGGGCGCCGCGCCGTCGTCGAGCGTGACCGAGTCGATCGCGATGTTCGGGACCGTGACGAAGCTCTCCGAGACGCCGAGGAAGTCGGTCGACTTGCGCGGCGGGGAGACCGCGCAAGTCCCGAGGCCGCGCCGCGCGAACGCCTGGACGAGGAGCGCGTAGTCGGCCGGGTCGGCGGCGAGCGCGGCCGCGAGGATCCCGTCCCGCGCCTCCGTGAAGGTCGCGTTCTCGGGGGAGAGGGCGATGCCGGCGACCAGGTAGTCGGCCACGCGGCGCTCGGCCTCGGCGAAGCTGTACGGCGGCGACGGGCCCTCGGCCGCCTGCAACATCGCGACGTAACCTTCGAAGAGCGCGGAGGCCCAGACCTCCCCGGCGTTGTGGACCTCCGCGTTGTCGGACCCGAAGGCAGCGGTCAGCGGCTCCAGCGGCGGGCCCACGGGGAGCGGCTCTCCGCGCGCGACGTGGCGGAAGGTGAGGGGATTCTTCGCCGTGTCGACCGAGTAGGGGTAGCGTCGGATCCCGAAGTACGCGGCGTCCAGCCCCGCGGCGTACGAGTGCTGGGCGATGGCGAACGCCCCGGACAGATCGTCCCCGGGACGCAGCGCCATCATGAGGGCGACGAAATCGGCGTAGCCCTCGCTCATGGCGCCGCAGACGTGCGCGCCGCACGGCGCCGCGGTCCGAAAGTGAAGGTAGTGGCCGAACTCGTGGGCCACGACGGAGTTGTCGATGGTCGAGTCGACCTCGGCCACGCTCACGAGCGTCGCCGACGTGGGCGCGGCGAGGACGGACGCCTGGATCGCGGCGCCGGCGGTCTGGGTCGTCAAGACGGTCGGGATCGTGATGACGTCCGGAACGAGCAAGGTGTCCCCCAGCGCGTGGACGAGCTCGTACGGCGCGGCGATGATGACGCCGGCGGCCCCCGCCGCCTGCGCGTTCGCCGCTTGGAGCTTGTACGGACAGGGGCCGCCCTCGACGAGGACGATCTGCCCCGCGACGGCGTTCGTGATCGGCTCGCAGCCGTCGGCGGTGTCGGGGAGCGTCGCGTCGTCGCCGATCACCACCGAGGCCGTGACGTCGAACGCGAACGGCGGGAACGCCGAGACACCCACGGGGAAGGAGAGGTTCCCTGGGCTCACCGCGAGCGCCGCGCCGGGGCCATGCCAGAGGTACATCTGCATGCGCGGCGACATGCCGTCGGCAGGCGTGAACATGTTGGCGTTGTTCCGGAAGAACGCCGACCCATCCTGGGCCTCCGCCAGGAGGGGGTCCCCCTCCACCCCGCCGCGCCCGTAGTTGTCGGTCTGCGCGTTGCCGCCTGCCTCGGTGAGGCCCGAGTCGTACCACCAGTCGTGGAGCCAGTTGTTCGCGTAGAACAAGCTCGTGACGGCGGCTTGGCTCTGGAGCGCGCTGGCCGTGGGCGGCGCCAGCACGTCGTACGCGAGATCGAAGGCGTTCGGCCCGGTGGCGAGGGCGCGGAGATCTCCCGCCGAGAAGCCGTCGGGAGCGTCGTCGTCGGTGTACGCGTCGACGTTGTTTCCGACGCTCTCGGTCGCGCCGAGCGGGAGCCACGGGTCGAGGTTCTGGTTGAACCCGTCGATGGAGACGAGCGCGGGCGCGGCGAAGCCCGGGTAGCTCCCGTCCGGCGCCGGGAGCGGGTACGGCGTGGTGTCGAGGAGCGGGCCGTCGGCCGGGCGCTTGTCGCCGGCGGGATCGGCCCACACGCGGTAGTCATACACCTCGCTGTGGATCAGGTTCCTGCGCTGGAGGACGGCGCCGTCGGTCGCGGCGACGACGTACGCGTGCCCGTCGCGCTCGGATCGCGAGGCGTCCCGACCGAGGATCTCGACGAAGAACGCCGGCACGAGCCGGTCCGGCATCCGGTAGTACACCGGCTTGACGCGCGCGGGCTCGGTGAGGCGGACGCGGGAGGAAACGGCACCGGCGGGATCGGCGAGCGCGAAGCGCTGGTAGCCCGCCCGCGGCCGCCGCTCGTCGGAGAAGTCCGCCGCCGTCACCGGGGTCGAGAAGAGATCCCCAAAGGCGACCGCGACGGCGTCGGCAGGATCGAGCTGGAAGGCGGCGAGCGGCGCTCCCGCCGTCGCGCCGGCGTGGAGGTTGCCCCCGATGGCGACGAGCTCGAGGTCCCTGGTCATGAGGATCTTCAGCTCGCCGCCGTGGAGATCGACGTCCCCGACGCGCTGCCGCAAGATCACCATGATCCCGCCCCGCCCGACGTCGCGGACGCGGGCGACCTCGGCGGTCGCGAGCGCGCTCGCGGAGAGACCGTAGCGGTCGGCGTGCTCCTCCAGGTGGAGCACCGCGGCTTGCTGCGCGGAGAGACCGGCGAGCGGCGCTCCGCCGTGCGACCTCCGGGGGACCGCGCTCACGTCTCGGACGGCCCAGAGGAACGCCGGCGCAGCGCGCTGCTCGTCGCGTGAGGCCACGTGGGCGGGAGGGCGCGGGACGCCCGGACTGGCGGGGCTCCGGGCCGCGATGAGCCGCGCTGGCGCGTCCGAATAGACGTCGAGGTTCCCCAGATGGCTCGTCGCGATGGTAGGTGACGTCGCCCGGGGAGCGCCCGAGGGACCGGCGCGCTCGTCCGTGGGAGGCGTCGAGGCGGGAGCCTCCCGGGTCTCCTGCGCCGGCACGCCACACCCAGCGACGACGGCGAGGACGGCGGCTGCGCCGGCTGTGCGGAAGGGAGCTCCCATCATGAGCGCGACGCTAGGGGATTTCACGCTTGCGCACCAGGGCGCGGCGCGGCTGCGGTCTACTTGCTCGCCTTCAGACGGGCGCGGAGGCGGCTCGCGTAGCCGGCCTTGTTCTCCTGCTTGATCCTCGCGATGGCGAGCGCGTCGTCCGGGACGTCCTTGGTCACGGTGGTCCCGGTCGCCACGTACGCCCCCACGCCGATCCGGATGGGCGCCACGATCTGGGAGTCGCTCCCGATGAAGGCGCCCGCGCCGATCTCGGTCTTGTGCTTCCGGAAGCCGTCGTAGTTGCAGAAGATGGTGCCGGCGCCGACGTTCGCGCCCTCGCCGATGTCGCCGTCCCCGAGGTAGGCGAGGTGGTTCGCCTTCGCGCCCTTGCGCACCACCGTCTTCTTGGTCTCGACGAAATTCCCGATGTGGGCGCTCTCGCCGATCTCGCTGTCGGGCCGCACGTGCGAGAACGGCCCGACTTGGGCGCCTCGTCCGATCGTGGAGCGGGTCGCGACGGTGTAGGGTAGGACGCGCGCCTCCTCGTCCACGGTGACGTCGGTGAGCACCGCGCCCACGTCCACGAAGGCCCCGCGCCGCAGCACCGTGGCGCCGCGCAGGACGACCCCGTCCTCGATGACGACGTCCTCCTCCGCCGTCACCGTGGTGTCGACGCGCGCCGCGCCCCGCACGGTGACTCCGGCGCGGCGGAGCCGGTCGGCCGTCCTCGCGTAGAGGACCTCCTCCGCGGCGTGGAGCTGCGCGCGGTCGTTGATGCCGACGAGCGAGCCGGCGTCTGCGACGGGGACACCGATCGCGGCGCGGCCCTTGGCGGCGGAGGCCACGACGTCGGTGAAGTAGAGCTCGCCTTGCGCGTTGTTCGGTGAGAGCTCGGAGAGGGCCCGGGCGAGGAACGCGCGCCTCGCGAGGTACATCGCCGGGTTGATCTCGTCGATCCTCCGCTCCTCGGGCGTCGCGTCGCGGTGCTCGCGGATCGCGACGACGCGGCCCTCGGCGTCGCGCAGGATGCGACCGTACCCGGTCGGGTCTGCCACGCGGCAGGTGAGCAGCGCGATGTCCGCGCCTGGGTGGCCGTCGAGCGCGCCGAGCAGCGCCGCCACGTCCCCCGCCTTCACGAGGGGCGTGTCGCCGCAGAGGACCATCGCGAGCTCGGCGTCCTCCGGCACGCTGGGCATCGCGCAGAGGACGGCGTGTCCCGTCCCGCGCTGCTCGGGCTGCGTCGCGGTCCGCGCTCTGTCCCCGTACCGCGCGAGGGACGACGCGACCTCGGCGCCGCCGTGGCCGACGACGACGACGAGGTCGGTGACGCCGGCGTCGAGCGCCGCGTCGAGGACGTGGTGGAGCATGGGCCTCCCCGACAGCTCGTGGAGCACCTTCGCGCGCTGGCTCTTCATGCGCGTCCCCTGGCCTGCGGCGAGGACGATTGCGGTCGTTCGAGGCATGGCCCTCAGTACCCTTCAATCACGCGAGGGTCAGCACCGGATCGCGGCGCGTCCCGTCGAGCCGGCCCCGCGTAATTCGCGCGCAGGGCGCGCGAATGACGCGCTGCGTAGTGCCGCGTCAAAGCGCCCCTGGTGCGAGGGCGTCGAGGCTTTCGCGGCGCCGTTGGTCTAGGCTCTTTTGGGGTCTACCCATGCGCAACGTCTCTGCTTCGCTTGGCCTCACGGCGCTCCGAGTCCTCAGCCTGGTCGGCGCCGCGGCGTGGGCCTCCGCCTGCCACGAGCCGCTCGACACGACCCGCAAGCCCGGTCCGCGCGCCACGTTCGGCGACGATCTCTATGGAGTGTTCTGCGACCGGCTCGGCGCGGACCTCTTCCAGGAGGACCTCGTCGGCGCGTCCTACCAGGGCGTGTGCCACTACGACGCGGACGGCAACTACGCCGACGAGGTCGACGTCGGGGCGCTGCCGAAGCCCAAGTCCGCGAAGGCCAAGGAGGCCCGGCGCGTCTCTCTCGCGAAGATGAACGCGCTCGTCCGCCGCCGCGGTGACCTCGTGCGGGCCTTCAACGCGACCTTCCCCGACGTCGAGATCGACGATCCGTCCACGAAGAAGGACGGGGACACGGTCGAGCTGCTCGACGCCATGATGGACCTCGGCCAGCGGGTCTCGGCCCTCTACGAGAAGGACCCGTACGCGGCCGCCGCTGGGGATCCGTTCGCGGAGCCGCTCGCTCCCGCGGCCACGCGGTCGCTCGGTCGGTTGTTCGAGTCTCTCGGGGAGAGCGACGACGCCAAGGGCATGCTCAGCAGGATGTGGGGCCGCCGCGGGTACCGGCCCTCCAACGTCGGGCTCGGGGTGATCCGCTCCACGCTCGACTACCCCGAGCTGCGCGATCTGACCACGAACGCGGTCCGGCTCCTCGGACCCACCGGCGCGGCCACGCCCCAGCTCCAGTCGCTCCTCGGCCTGATGCAGCGGGAGCTCGCCTTCATGACGCCGGAGGTCGCGCTGCTGCCCGATCTCGTCGTCGATCCGAGCACGGCCCAGCCGAACCGCCCGCGCACCACGATCGAGATCATGCGCGAGATCATGCTGAGCGAGAACGACCGCTACGCCGCGTCGCCGACCGATCCGCCTCGGTACATCGCGCTCCGCGACACGCGCGGCTACGTGGTGCCGGGCTCCCTCGGCGCCGTCTTCGTGGACACCGACGGCGACGGCAAGGCCGACGTCGACGACTACGGTCGCTTCCTCGACGGAGGCGGATCCCCCCTCTTCCTCGATCCGCCGTTTGCCATCCCCGGGGAGGCGCCGCTCTCCGCGCTCGACGAGCACGGTCGTCCGGTCGGGGACGTCTACCGCTACGTCGACACGTCCCGCACGCCTGCGGCCGGGCTCTCGAGCATCCTCCTGCCCCTCGTCGACGCGACGGAGTACGCCGACCCCGAGGACCCCGAGGCGTACCTCGTCGAGTACGAGACGCTCATGTACCTGCTCGCAGGGGCGAACGTCCTGCTCGGCCCGCGCGAGGAGGCCGAGTACGACTTCGAGGCGGATCAGATCGTCCCGCCGGGCACCGGCTGCAGCTCGTGCACCACCTACACGCGCTTCCGGGGCGAGGAGTCGCCGCTCGTGGACGCCGCGCACGCGGTCGGCACGCTGCTCGCGGATCCCGAGTCGGACATCGTGCTGCTCGGGATGATCGATCTCTTCGAGAACCACGAGGACAAGGTCGCGCGGCTCGCCGCGGCCGCGCTGCGCCTCCGAGAGATCGCCCTCGAGCACGACCAGCTCGCGGCGCAGGGCGCGCTCCCCGCCGCGGGCCTCCCGTACGAGAACCCGATCTGGGATCAGGCCGCGCAGGTGATATCGGTCATGACCGACGAGCCGCGCTTGCTCACGAACCTGATCGGCGCGCTCGCGGATCCCGTGGTGGTCCAGCCCATCGGCGGCTCGCTCCACATGGGCGAGACCTTCGCGCTCTTCGCCAGCACCCTGGACAGGCTCGACTACGACAAGAGCAACCTCAACGGCCCCGCGCTGAACCTCACCGACGGGGGCTTCTCCACGGCAGACCCCAACAACCCGGTCGACTGGAACGCGCCGAGGAGCGGCAACAACCGCTCCGTGCTCGAGCGGACGCTCCTGCTCATCCACGACGCGTCGGGGGCGAAGGCCTGCAACAAGAACGGCGCCGTGGTGAAGGCGAACGTGCTCGGCATCACGCTGGACTGGCCGCTCACGGGGTCCTACGCGCCGTGCGAGCTGTTCGAGATCCCGAACCTCGCGGCGTTCTACTTCGGCGCGCTCGTCCACCCTTCGCACCCCAAGCGCGCGATCTTCGCGCTCAAGGACGACGCCCTGAACAGCATCATGAACCTGCTCGGGTTCGTGGCGTCGCCCGACGAGATGTTCCAGGAGTCGAGCGGGATCACCGGGATGACGCTCCACCCGACGCCCCAGGCGCTGAATCGCCTCGTGTACTTCGGCGCCACCAGCGACGCGTACCCCTCCATGCCCGACCACGACTCCGTGAACCAGGGGGGCCGGACCGACGAGTTCATCTACGCGCTCATGGAGCCCGCGCCGACCAGCGTCTGCCCCGTCGACGGGTTCGGGATCGCCACCTGCGCGCAGAACGACCTGCTGCGGTTGCGCACCGGGCAGTCCATGTTCACGTGGGAGCGTCGTGGGTTTTACGAGTACCTGGCGCCGGTGATCACGACGTTCGTCAACGTCAGCTGCAGCGAGGACGTGACGATCTGCGACGTGAACGACTACACGGGCGAGCGGCTCTTCCTGGATCTCTCCGACGTCTTCTACATGCACTACCCCGGCCCGGATCACGGGCCCGAGTGCGACTCGAACCTGCCCCGCACGGACAAGCGCTACTGCTCTGGGGCGGGCCTGAACCGCTACGAGCCGATCATCGACAAGGGGATGCGCACCGACCTCGTCCCGGCGCTGCACGAGTTCGCCGTGGCCGCCAAGGACGTCTCCCAGATCGTCGTGCAGCGGGGCCCGAGGAAGGGTCAGGTGCTGACCGGCGCCGAGGTGCTCGAGATCACGACGCGCGTCCTCTTCAGCCAGAGCCGGGCGGCGCAGAACGGCACCACGGACCGCTTCGGCAACCCAAACGGGCAGTGGACCGACGGGACCGTGCAGAACCAGACGACGCCGTTCAACCTGCTCACCGACGCGCTCCACGGCTTCGACGTCGCGTTCTCGCAGGCCGAGGACGGCGTCGAGCGCCAGGCGCAGTGGCGGCGTGCGCGGTCCCAGCTCGTCGACGTGCTGCTCGCGACCGAGGGCAGCGGGCCGACGACCCGCTTCAAGAATCGGGCGCTCGCTCCGCTCCTGGTCACGAGCCTCAAGCTCTTCCGCGAGCAGCTCAACGCCCGGTGCCCGAACCGGGAGACCGGCGGCGGCTGCGCCTGGGCGCAGCAGGAGCTCGCGCAGAACCTCGCCGACGCGATCAGCTCGCCGATGTTCTCGGCCATGGTCGACATGGTCGAGGAGATGCGGAAGGACCCGAGCGCCAGGCGCGCCCTCGAGCGCTACCTGACCTACCTCCTGCAGAACGCCGCGGACGGGGAGGCGCTCCAGGGCACCTTGGCGTCCATGGTCGACGTCATGCAGGTGATGACCGACGACGAGAAGCTCGCGCCGATCCTCAACGCGGCGGCCGTGGCGCTCTCTCCGCACGACGCGCCCGACGGCGCGGGCGCCGCCGACACCACGATCCGTATCCTCACGGCCCTCACGGACGAGGAGTACGACAAGTACCACGTGCTCGATCACGTCCTCCGGAACGTCGTGACGCCCATCCCGGCCGAGGACGGTAGCCCCGGCCTCTCGCCCCTCGAGGTGATCCTCGAGACGATCACCGAGGTGAACCGCGCCGACCCCGACTACGCCGGTGAGCCGCTCGATCCGTCGGACTATGGGCTCATCCTCGGGGTCGTGCGCGACTTCATGCTCGACAAGACCCGCGGGCTCGAGCAGATCTACACCATCGTCCAAAGGCGCAAGCGCACGTGATCCGCCCCTCGCCGGGTCGCGCGCCCGCCTTCGCGGCGGCGGCGGCCCTCTTCGCCTCGTTCGCAGTGGCCCCGAGCGCGCTCGCCTCGGGGCTGTACGTCACGGATCGCGGCGTGCGGCCGCTGGCCCGCGGGGGCGCGTTCGTGGCCGGGGGCGACGACGTAGGGGCGGTCACCTACAACCCGGCCGGGTTCTTCGACGCCGGGACGCAGCTCCTCATCGACGCGTCGTTCCTGATCTTCCAGTCGGACTACACGCGGCAGGCGCTCCTCCGGCAGGTGGATCCGAACACCGGCCAGGTCGTCGCCGAGTACGAGCAGACCTTCCCGACCATCGAGGGCAGCGGCACGCCGCTGCCGCTGCCCACGATCGCGGGCTCGTTCATCGTCCACCCCGACTGGCGCGTGGCGGTCGGCGTGCACGTCCCCTATGGCGTCCTGCCGAGCTACCCCGAGGAGCTCGAGGACGGCACGCCGAGCCCGGGCCGCTACCAAGTGGTGAACCTGGACGGATCGGCCATCGTCGTCGCGGGCGGCTACGTCGCGTGGCGGCCGGTGGAGCCGCTCACGGTGGGCGCGGGCTTCGAGCTCCTCGTCGGCGCGTTCCAGAGCCGGAAGTACCTGAGCGGCTGCGTGCCGGAGCGCTTCTTTTGCTCCCCCGAAGACCCGGAGTGGGACGTCGCCACCGAGATCAACGCCTCGCCCATCGTCGCGCCCTCCGGGAGCCTCGGCCTCGTCTGGCAGTTCTACGACGGCTTCCGGCTCGGCGCTTCCTTCCACCTGCCGTTCTGGGTGAGCGCGCCGGCTACGATCAAGACCCGTCTGCCGACCACGCCGCTCTTCCGGACCGTCGAGCAGCACGGGGAGGACGCGAACATCAGCTTCATGCTGCCGTGGGAGGCTCGCCTCGGGATCGAGATGCGAGATCTGCCTCCTGGGCTGCGCATCGAGATCGGCGCCGACTACCACCACTGGGAGGTGCACGACACGATCGCCGTGGAGCCGGATGGCGTGGCCCTCACGAACATCCCGGGCTTCCCGAAGGAGTACCAGCTTCCAGGGATCGACATCGAGCGCGGGTTCCAGAACACCGTCGCGGCGCGCCTCGGGGCCGAGTACGCGATCCCGGCGAGCGAGGACGTCGTCGTGACGCCGCGCCTGGGCTTCTCCTACGAGACGAGCGCCGTGGCCGACGAGTACGAGTCCTTGCTCTGGCTGGACGCCGGCAAGGCCACCCTCTCGGGGGGCCTGGGGATCGGCGTCGGCGACGCGCGGTTCGACGTCGTCTACGCGCACCAGTTCTACCCGACCGTCGAGGTGAGCCCCAAGGACGCGAAGCTCCCGCAGACCTTCCCGCTCAAGGCCAACCCTCCCGACAACCCCGACTACATCAACGGCGGCATCTACAACTGGTCGATCGACGTCGTCGGCGTAGGCTTCTCCTACACGTTCGACAGGGGTACGTCGGCCGATCCCGCGGAGGAGGCGCCCGCGCCGATCGCGCCGCCGCCCAAGCCCGCGCCGAAGCCCGATCCGGACGCCGAGCCCGAAGCGGAGGAGGGCGGCGAGTAGTCGCACCGAGCCGCTCGAGAGAGCCGAAGGGGCGTGCCATCCGAATATTGCTGTTGATTCGCTCTGGCGAGCCGAGCGAATTTGACCGCCCCGGCGGGCCATGCGAGACCCGTCCCGATGAGAGGCGCGCTCCGGACGGCCTTGGCCGCGCTGCTCGTCGTGTGGGCGACGCCCGCCGCGGCGCGAGCCCCCCAAGGCGCCAAGGTGGTGGCGCAGCAGAAGGCTGCGAAGAAGAAGCCCGCCCGGAAGCCGGCCAAGGCAGGCGTCTCCACGAAGGCGCCCCGAAAGGCCGGTTCCCAGGCCGCGCCGGCGGATCCCGCTGCGCGCGCCAGCGTCGCAGGGCAGAAGGTCCAGGAGGAGGCCCCCGCCGAGGCCGGCGCGCCCGAGCTCCGCGAGCTCGACGACGTCCTCTTCCCGGACGCGGCGGAGCCGTCGCTCACGTCCTCCGCCGCCGTGCGCGTGGTGGCGAGCGGCCTGCCGCCGCGCGCCGGCGTCGCCGCAAAGGAGGCGGCGCCGGGCGAGCTCGCCTGGATGGCGTCCCTCGCCAGGCCCGACATCCCCTTCCGCTGGGACGCGCGGCTCGTGCGCTACCTCGACTACTTCAAGAACAACCCCAAGGGGCAGAGCTTCGCCGCGGCGCTCGTGAAGCGCAGCGGGCGGTACGAGGCGAAGATCCGCGCCGCAGCGAAGGCGCGCGGGGTGCCCGAGGACCTCGTCTGGGTCGCGCTCGTCGAGAGCGGGATGAACCCGAAGGTCGTCTCGCCCGCGGGGGCCGCCGGGCTCTGGCAGTTCATGCCCAAGGCGGCCAAGGCCTACGGGCTGCGCATGGACCGCTGGGTGGACGAGCGGCTGGATCCGGAGCGGAGCACGGAGGCGGGGCTCCGCTACCTGAAGGACCTGCACGCGCGCTTCGGGAGCTGGGAGCTCGCCCTCGCGGCCTACAACATGGGTCACGGCGCCCTGCTCAGCTCGGTGCGCAAGTACAACACGAACGACTTCTGGGAGCTGTCGCAGCTCGAGGCGGGGGTCCCGTACGAGACCGCGCTCTACGTGCCGAAGATCGTGGCCCTCGCCTTCGTGGCGCGCAACAAGGCGGTGTTCGGCTGCGACGGGACCGTCGTGGACCCGCCGGAGGCCTACGAGACCGCCGTGGTGGGGCCCGGCACCACGGTGCAATCCGTGGCCGCAGCTACGGGGACGCCGGCGCCGACGATCACGGCGCTCAACCCGCAGCTCGTCGGCGGCAAGACACCGCCCGCGGGCGTCGACGCCTCCGCGCGCTACGAGGTGCGCGTGCCCCCAGGAAAGGCGGACGATCTCGCGACGAGGCTGGCGGGGTCCGCCGCGCCGGAGGCGCGCGGCGATCTCGTGAGCCACACGATCCGCTGGGGCGAGTCCCTCGAGCACGTCGCGACGTCGCGCGGGACGACGGAGGCGAAGATCCGCGCGCAGAACGGGATCACCGACACGATCCCGCCGCGCCCGGGGACCACGCTGCTGGTCCCGAAGGCCCCTGCCGCGCCGGCGCGCGCGGAGCTGCCGGTCGCGGTGGTGCCTGGGCGCACCCTCGCGCCGCCCGGCAAGCGGCGGGCCTTCTATGAGGTGGTGTGGGGTGACCGCATCGAGGACGTCGCCCGCGTCCTCGGGGTCACGGTCGAGGATCTCTGCCTCTGGAACAACGTGGATCGCGGCGCTCGTCTCCACGGCAAGATGGTGCTCCAAGCGTTCGTGGACGAGGCGAAGGCCCGCCCGGACGTGCGGCTCCTCACGCCGGCCGAGACGAAGATCCTCGTCGTGGGGACCACGGAGTTCTTCGATCACTTCGAGGCGAAGAACGGGCGGGTCCGCGTGGTCGTGACGGCGCAGGAGGGCGACACGTTCGCGTCCATCGCCCAGCGGCACGGGTGCACGCTGGGCATGCTCGAGCGGATCAACCACCGGCCGCGCAAGGTCGCCCTCGCGGCCGGCGAGCAGGTCGTCGTCTACACGAGGGCCACCGGTCCGAAGGGGCCGGGGCCGAAGGCGGCGCCCGACCTCTACGAGGAGGCCCCCGCTGCGCGTGAGGACCTCGGCGGCTGACGGACGTGGCAGGATGATGGCATGGCGGTCGTCCCCCTCCGCAAGAGCGCCCACGCCTCGGCGCGTGATCTCCGTCGGTTCCTCCCGACGACGCGCGCAGAGATGGACGCGCGCGGGTACGCCGAGCTCGATGTCCTCATCGTCAGCGGCGACGCGTACGTCGACCACCCGGCGTTCGCGCCGGCGTTGATCGGCCGGTTCCTGGAGGCGCGGGGGTACCGCGTGGGCATCGTCGCGCAGCCGCGGTGGGACACCCCCGACGACATCGCGCGCATGGGGAGGCCGCGGCTCTTCGTGGGCGTGACGGCGGGCAACCTCGACTCGATGTTGAACAAGCTGACGGCGCAGAAGAAGGTTCGAGACAAGGATCAATACTCCCCGGGTGGGCGCACCGGGCTCCGGCCGAACCGCGCGACCATCGTGTACGCGAACCTGTGTCGCCAGGCGTTCGGACCCCGGACGCCCATCGTGCTCGGCGGCATCGAGGCGTCGCTCCGCCGCATCGCCCACTACGACTACTGGTCGGACTCCGTCCGGCGCGGCATCTTGCTCGACGCCAAGGCGGATCTGCTCGTCTTCGGGATGGGGGAGCGGCCCGTCTGGGAGGTGGCCGACCGGCTGGCGCGAGGGGAGCCGATTCGATCCATCTCGGACGTCGCGGGCACGGCCTTCGTCGCGCAGCGCGGAGAGTGGGAGGACCTCCCGCGCTCCCGGTACGTCGGCGACGGTGGCGTCCTCTTCCTGCCGAGCTTCGAGGAGGTGTCGGCGGACAAGCGCGCCTTCGCCGTGATGAGACGAGCGTTCCTGTACGAGACGAAACACGGCAACGGGAGGACGGACATGGCACAGGCGCGGCGGACGGCACTTGTGACCGGCGCGGGAAGGAACATCGGGCGCGCTTGTACCCTCGCGCTGGCGCGCGACGGCTTCAACGTCGTGGTCAACGACACCGCCAACGTGGATTGCGTCCCGCCGGT
>CAZBJI010000119.1:0-25264 GCA_964492175.1 uncultured Polyangiaceae bacterium
GAGGCCCTCGACGGCTTCTACGCTGCCTTGGCGGACCTCGCGCGCGGGCGGTCGGAGCAGCACGTGCGGATCGCCGTCTTCGGCGACTCGAACCTGACCATGGATCTGACGAGCGGGCGGCTCCGGCGCGCCCTCCAGCTCCGCTTCGGCGACGGGGGGCACGGCTTCGTCGCGCTCGCCAAGCCCTGGACGCACTACCGACACATGGACGTGCGCCACGACGTCGTCTCCGGGTGGCGCGCGTATGCGATCACGACGTCCCCCACCGGCGACGGGCTCTACGGGCTCGGCGGGATCGCGGTCGAGAACCAGTGGCAAGGCGCCCGCACCCTGGTGGGGACCGCCGACGCGGGCGCCCCCGTCGGGACGAGCGCCGAGCGGTTCTACGTCTACTCCTTGCAGCGGCCGCGTGGCGGGACCTTCGAGATCCGGGTCGACGGAGAGTCCGCCGCCATGGTCGACACCCGACGGCCGGCTCCGAGCCTGGGAGAGACGCGCATCGAGGCCCCGCCGGGACCGCACACGGTCGAGATCGTCTCGCGGAGCCCGAGCGTCGTGCGCGTCTTCGGCGTGGCGCTCGAGACGAGCCGGCCCGGCGTCGTGGTCGACTCCTTCGGCGTCGGGTCCCTCAACACCAAGACGATGGCGCGCGCGGACCCCGCGCTGGTGCAGCAGATGCTGGCGGCCCGGGGCTACCACCTCATCGTCCACATGACGGGCGCGAACGACGTCTTCACGATGGACGCGGTGCCCGGGGCGCTCTCCGCGATCCTCTCGAACCACCGGGCTGCCCTCCCCGGCGCGTCCGTCCTGCTGGTCACGCCGGCGGACCGGGGCTTCCGCAAGTCGTTCCCGCAGACGCTCCGCGTGGTCGCGCAGCGCCGAGAGCTCGCGGCGCGCCACGGCGCCGCCCTCTGGGACCAGTTCCTCGCGATGGGCGGCGAGGGCTCGATGCGCCGCTTCGTCGACGCGGCGCTCGCGTTCGGCGACGCGGTGCACTTCAACGAGCGCGGCGGGGCCCTGGTCGGGGATCGCCTCGCCGACGCCCTCCTCGAGGGGTACGCGGGGTACCTCGAGCGCTACCCGGAGGCGGGCTGCCCCGAGCGGAGGGCGCCGGGGACTACTGCCCCACCAAGAGCAGCACCTTGAGCGCGGGGCCGCCCTTGTCGTCCTTGGCCGCCGCCACGGCGAGCCCGATCCCCTTCGCCGCCGATGACACCACCGCGCTCGGCGGATCGTACTCGGAGCTTCCGAGGATCCGCGCGCCCGTGACCGCGACGCCGGAGAGGTCGGTCTTCGCCTTCGCGAGGCGCCCTACGGCCTCCTTGCCGATGCGCTCCAGCCGCGCCGGCGCGATGTCGTCGGGAAGATCGGGCATGAGCGCGTCCGCGAGATCCCCGAGGACGGGGTGGACGGAGGCGGCAGGGAGCCCGCGCTTGCGCCGCGCGTCGTTGATCCTCGCGAGGATCCGCTCCCTCGCGACGTCGGCGGGCTCCTGCTCGACGGGCCGCGCGAAGACCTGCACGAACAGGAAGTTCTGCGGATCCCCGAGCCCGCCCTTCACGATGCCCACGCCGAGGTGGGTGACGTCGGTGGCCATGATGTTCGCGTGGTGCCCTGGGCTCTTCAGCAGCCCCTCCTCCGCGCGGTCGACGTCCGGGCCCTCCGCCAGGTTCTCCCGAGCGACGGCGGCCACGTAGGGCGCGCGCGCCAGGCGGTCGTCGAGCGCGCCCGACGTGGGCGAGTCGTGCGCGAAGAACTTGTTCTTGCGCATGTCGTCCGCGTGGAACCGCGCCACGTCGGCCAAGCGCACGTCGTAGGTGAACGAGGGCAGGCCGCGCGCCGCTCGGTCGCGGTTCACGCGGTCCGCCATCGCCCGCTCCATCGCGAGCACGTCGGGGGGAGCCGAGACCTTCGGCAGCGCCCCGTCCCCGCCGCCGCACCCCAAGAGCGAGAGGGCGCCGGACGATCCCAGCAGCAGGAGCCGGCGTCTCGTCGGGAGGCGCTTGGACATCACCCCCCACGGTGTAGAGGGAAAGCGCCTCCCGTGCCAGACCTCATGCGCGCGCCGGAAGCTTCGGCTCCGGCTTGACGAGCGTGACGAAGCTCGCGAGGGACGCGAACAGCGCGCCGCAGAACACGAGCCAGTAGCCGGGCGCGACGCCCACGGTCCCGCTGCCGCCGAGCTTCGACAGCTCCGCGGCGGCGCCGTCGATGTCGGCGTACTTCACGAGCGCGAGGAGCGTGGCGAGCGCCGCGCCCGCGCGCGCGAGCAGGCCGAGGCCGCGGCCGAAGCGCTTGGCCGCCCCGATCGCCGCCGCGAGGAGGGGCATCGCGAGGAAGAAGAGGAACACGGGGCCGCCGTTCTCCATGCCGCTCCGCGGCAGAGCGTCCTTCACCAGGCGAGGCACGTCCCCGCTCACGCTGATCCAGTCCAGGAACACCCCAACGGACGCGAGCGCGGCCGAGCCAAGCACCACGAACTTCACCGGTTTCATCGAGCATTCTCCTGTCGGGGCGGCGCCCTCTGCGCGCCCAACCAGACGACGAGGCGAGGGGCCCGACGTCGCAGGAATTCTGTCGGCCGGCCCGACGAATCGGGAGCACAGCTCGGGCGCCGCGGTCGCGGACGAGGCCCGGCGTCCGATATCTCAGCCGTCGTCTTCGGACTCTCTGGCGGTCGACCGGTACACGCCCTTCGCCATGAGGGACGTCTCGACCTCGGCGCGCGCTCGGTACACGGCGGCGCGGGCAGCGCGGACACCCGCGTCGCCCGGCTCGGCGCCGTGCGCGAGCTCGATCAAGTGACAGGCGAGGGCATGGTCCCCGCTGGCCGAGAGCTCGCCGGCGCGCTCGGAGAGCCTCCGCGCCCCGCCTGCGAGCGACGCCAGCTCGGCGGCGAGCGCCGCGTCCGGACCCGGCTTGAGCCGGGCCGGGTTTCCGTCCCACCAGCCGCCGTACAGGCGCCACACGTTGCGCACGATGAACTCGGGCTCGTCGTAGATCGGCCGGAGGTACGGACGCTCCAGCAGCTCCTTCGGGGCGCGGACCGACTGCAGGATCTGATCGAGCGTCGCGCCGTCGTTCATCCGCTCGAGGGTCGCGGTCACCAGGTGCTCGAGCAGCGTCGCCGTCTCCTCCAGCGCGATCCGCACGGCGCGCTCCCCGAAGATGGGTGGCCCGTGGCCAGGGCAGAGCACCTCGGCGCCGCGCGAGGCCATCGCGCGCAGCGCCGCGGCCCACTCCTTCGGGAAGCGCTGGACCTTCTGCGGGTTCCCGGCGTTCGGCGTCGCCCAGATGAACAGGTCGCCCGTCGCGAGGAGCCTCTCCGACGGGATCCACGCCCACGTGTGGTCGTCGGTCTCGCCGCGCGCGTGGTGGAGCTCCACCGTGACGCCCCCGACCTCGACGCTCAGCGCGTCGTCGAAGACGACGTCGGGGTAGCGGTAGTCCACCGGCCAGTCGGCCTTCATCTGGAACTGGCGCGCGTTGATGCACGCGTTGTAACCGCGCGTGAGCACGTAGCGGTCGAAGCGCGCGCGGACGCCGCTGTGCCCCACGACGCGCGCCGGCGTCCCCGACTCCGCCTCGTAGAGCGGGACCCCGAACACGTGGTCGACGTGGCCGTGCGTGTAGATCGCGGTGTGGAGCGGTCGCTTCGAGAACGACCGGACCAGGTCCTTCGTGAGCGCCGCGAAGAAGAAGCTACCGACGTCCAGGAGCACGAGCCCCTCGTCGGTGTCGAGGGCGAGGACGTTGGCGAAGCTCGAGACGAACGCCGCGCGCCCGGCGACCTCCTCGACGGCGAAGAGAGGCGTGAACGGGTGGAAGCCCGGGTCGGCTGTCCCGCCGAGCAGGTCCTCGGATTGTCTCCTGACGCGTCCCACCGGGAGGCCTTATCCGCTCGAGCGGCCCGCGCCAATGCGCGCGCCCCGGCGCGCGCGGGAAGCGCTTTTCTTCTACCAGATCGGCCGGCTCGCCTACGGTTCGGCTCGACTGATGAGGTCGCCGAGGGGAACCGCGCTCGCCGTCGCGCTCGTCGCGCTGGGGCCGGCCGCGTCCTGCTCGCTCACGGCGGGCATCAACGCCGACCGCGTCCTCGTCCTCTACAACGCGGGCGCGACGGACAGCCTGCCCGACGCCTCCCTGAGCCCCGACGAGATCGCGGAGGAGCGCGTGGCCCTCACGGCGCGGCGCTACCTCATCCGCGGCTACTTCACGCAAGGCCCGGGCACCGCCTGCCCTTGCGCGTCTCGCTGGCTCGCCTCCCCGCGCATCCAGAGCATTCTCGAGGAAGCCATCCTGGCGCAGCGGACCTCGATCGCCGGAGACGCCAGCGCGGTCGCCCAGGCTGGGCGGTCCCCGAGCCGGGCGACCGACCAGACCGCCCCCGAGCTCGGCGCGCGGCTCTTCGCCTACCTCCGGACCACGTCGGATCCGGCGGACGCGCTCGCGCCTGGGCCCCTGTGCGAGGGCGGCGCGCCGACGCGGGCCGCGCGGAGCCACCTCGACGCGGCGCGCCTCGCGGCCGCCCTCGAGCTCGTCGCCCTCGAGGTCGCGCGCATGATCGACGAGCAGATCGTGACGTCGGCGCAGGCCTCTCGCGGCCTGCGCCGGGCGCTCGTGGAGGCGTCCGAGTACGTGGCGGATCGACGCTGGCGCCCCTCGGAAGGGGCCGCGACGCTCGGCATCTCCATCAAGGGCGGCGCCTCGAGCGGCGTGTACAGCGCGGGCGCCGTCTGGCGCGCCCTCACGCTCTTGCAGCGCTACCGCGAGCACAAGCGCGCCGGCGGGCCGGGGGCTCTCTCGGCCGAGGACGCGCGCTTCGCCGTCGCGTCGGGCACGAGCGCCGGCGCGATCATCGCCGCCGCCGTCGACCTGTTCCACCAGGAGACGTGCATCGTGGATCGAGACGCGGAGCGCTACCTCGGCGTGCTCGGCCGGCCTCGCGGGCGACCCTCGTCCGAGACCGGCGCGCGCTGCCAGGAGTACGCGCGGCGGCTGCTCGCCACGCTCTTCACCTGCACCGACCAGTACGCCCTCTACTGCGTCGACAGCCGCCCCGTGTTCGATCTGGCCGGATCGCAGCAGGGCATGATGGATTTCGACAAGCTCCGGCAGCTCCTCCTCCGGCACGTGGGCGGGCACGCGCTGGTCAACGAGACCGAGCTCGTCCTCACCACGGTCGACTTCCGCTGGGGCGAGCTCTACGTCCAGAGCGATCAGGATCCCTCGACGGTCTCACCCACCGGCGCGGGGATGCCGAGCGCCGCGTCCCTGCGCGAGCTGCACGCGAGCATCGAGGCATCCTTCGTGCTGCCGTTCATCGCGTGGCCTACGCAGGAGCTGCGCATCGGGGGGGCTCGACGCAGCGGGGTCTTCCTCGACGGCGGCATCAAGTCGGAGATCCCGCTCCTGCCCCTCGGGCAGCGCGGCGTCGAGCGGGCGCTCGTCGTCGGCAGCTCCCCGCCCCGGATCACCCCGACCGAGCCCCAGCGGAGCGCCGCCGAGATCGCCGCGCGGTACCTCGACGTCTCGCTCAGCGCCGTCACGGAGGGAGAGTGGACGGCCGCGGTCCCGACGATGCGCAGGGTGGAGGCGTTCGAGCGGGCAGCGTGCGCGACGCTCATGGATGGCACGCCCGACGTGGAGCTCTCGAAGCTCTGCCGGGGGGATCTGGCGGGCGCGTGCGGGGGCGACGGGGCGTCGCGACAGTTCGAGGTGATGGGCATCTTCCGCCGCGAGGACGTCGATCCGACGTACGGCTACACGTTCGATCCGGAGCAGATGAGGCGCCTCTTCAACGCGGGGACCGAGGCCGCGCGGGCCCGGTGCTTCGAGCTGGCCCGCTTCCTCGGCATGGGCGACGTCCCGCGCGAGAACCTCGACGCCTGGTGCAACGAGACCCCCAAGGCGGAGCCCGGGCTCTGCCGTGACCGACCGGAGGCGTACCGAACGTGCGAGCGCACGCGACGTCCTGGAACGCCGCCCTGACAGGGCTGCTCGTCGTCGCGGCGTGGGCCCCGCTCCCCGCGGAGGCGGGGGACCCTGCCGAGCTCGATCCGGATCGGTTCCAGCGCAAGCACGGCCCCCACGCGCGCCTCGGGCTGGCGCCGGAGTGGATCCTCTACGGCTTCAACGAGGACGGCGGCGGCGCCGTCAGCTCCGGCGGCGCCGGCTTCAACCTCTCCTACGCGCCGCGCCACCCGCAGAACCTCCGGATCGCGACAGCGTACGTCGGCGCGCTCTTCGGCGCGTTCGGCGACAACCGCCACAGCCCTGCGCACCTCCAGGCGGGCTGGAAGCCCAGGATGCCGATCTACCACGGCGATTTGGTCGAGCTCTACGGGGGCCCGCGGGTGCTCTACACCCTGAGCGCGCTGCGCGGGGCGAAGGAGGACGTCGCGCACTCGGTCTCCTTCGGAGAGGCAATCGGCATCGGCTTCTTCGACAACCTCGTCGCACTCGAGCTCACGGGCGAGGCCGTGTACGCGGCGTCGGACGAGTTCCGCGCCCCGGGCGACGTGAGCACCACGCTCTGGAAGCCGCGGGTGACGGCGAGCGCCCTCGTCGACATCTGCTTCCTCCTCGGCCAGCGCGGTACCGACGAGAGCGCGTGCCGGTACGCCCCGACGCAGAGCCGCTACGTCGACCTGACCGTCGCGCTCTTCGCGGCCATGGCCGATCTCGGGACGGAGCGCGCGGCCGCGTGCGCCGCCGCCGACAAGGCCGTCTCCCTCTTCGTCCGCGACACGTGCCCGGGGTACGAGGCGGACGGCTTCCTCTGCCGCCTCCACCGGCTCGTCGCGGATCCGCCGCTGCAGGCCCGGGTCGACCAGGCGGCCTCTTCGCACCGCGCGCTCCAGGCGTGCTTCGCGAAGAACCGAGCCGACGCCGTCGTCGCCGCGCGCGAGGGCTGGCAGCTCCGCGACAAGATGCAGTACGCGCCCTACCCGCCCGAGCTCCGCCGCGCCATGGGGTGCGAGGGCGCGGAGGTCGAGCTCCCGCCGCCCCCTCCTTCTCTGCCGGAGTCACCGCACGAGCGCCTCGCGCGCCTGGCGGCGGAGCGCGAGCGCGCGGAGGAGGGCGCCGCGAGGGCGGAGCGGGCGGCAGAGCGCGCCGAGCGCGCGCTCGAGGACGCGTGCGAGGCGTGCCCCGCGGCGTGTCGCGGGCGCGGCTGGGCGCCCGCACACTTTCGGCCAGCGACGCCGTGAGCGGAGCGCTCGCCACGGTGCTGGGCGTGAGCAACGACCTCCAGGCTTGGCGAAGCGCACGGCTTCCAGTCGCTGGTCTGGCCTCATGCGGTGCGTGCCGGCTGGCGCGAGACCTACCCTTCCGCGACGAGGTCATCGGCACGTAGGATCGGCGCGATGGCACGGTCCCACCCGACGGCTCGAGGGGGCGACCCCGCGGGCGACGCGTTCCCGCACTGGTTCCGCGCGGTGTTCTTCGCTGCGGTCGAGCAAGCCCTGGGGCAGGCCGACTGGCAGGAGCACGGCGCGCCGAAGCTGGCTGCCTGGATCCTGGCCGAGCTAGAGCGCGTCGCGGAGAACGTGTACGGACCCGGTGGGGCGATCACACGAGCGCTGTGCTTCTCGGGCGATGCGCTCGACCGAGTTTCAGATCGACTGCGCCCCATCTTTCGTGAGACCCACGGGCTCTACGAGCGTACTCCGGGCTACACGGTCCCGTGGATGGTGGAACAAGCCGCCGAGGGCCTGGGTGTTCGCTTCGCGATGCTCGCGCCGGTTACCGTTCCGCGCTTCTTCCTCGAGACTCTTCGTACCCGCCTCGACGTCGCGGCGAGCGATTCGACTGGGGAGCTCGAGCGCGCGATCGGGGACCTCGCGGCCCATGCGCCGCACCCTGCGCTCCGGAGTCGCATCCGCGAGCTGCAGCGAACCCAGCCGCTGATCGACATCCTCCGCGAAGGCCTCACGCTCGAAGAGGTGCTTGGGGTTCGTGCGACGGACGATACCGGCACAGATGCCTCCGTGCTTGCAGCCGCGCTCTCGGCGGAAGCTCGGCCCTACCGACCGGTCGAGCGCTTCGTGGTCGGAGAAGTCCTCGAGCACCCGAAGCTCGGCCGCGGGCTGGTCATCGGCTTGGCCGAACGAAAGATCACCGTGCGGTTCGGCGTAGGCGAGCGAGTCCTCGTGCACGCCGGCGCCTAACGGGTCGCGGGAGAACGGATGAACGAGCAGGAGGGTCGGGGGCCCACCCCACCCCGTACTTGCCCGGGATCTGGTGTAACGCCGCACGTGGCACCGCCCGGTGGGGGGCATCCCACGCTCGTCCTCTCGTGCTCCGTCACGACCTTGCCGTGCGCCCCACGACGTCCGCGACCTGCTCTCTAGCGTCGGGCGCGCTTGAGGCGTCGGCTCGGTCCGGCGTACTCCGGCAGGGTCGTCGGGTACGCGAGGAGGGGGAGCGGGCCCTCGTCGCTCACGAGCGAGGCGAGCTCCGGATCCGCCGCGATGTCGGTGAACCGACGCTCCTCCGAGCCCGTGACGACGCGCTGATCGATCAGACGGACGCCATGGCTGTAGTCGGCGTACCGGGTGGAGTGCGTCGCGGAGAGCGGCTGGATGACCTCGCCGTCGCGGCGGTGCCAGCCGTAGATCGCGACTCGCTCGGGGCGCTCCAGCATCCTCGTGGAGAGGACGATGTCCTTCTTGTTGCCGGCGGTGAGGACGCCCAGCGGCAGCCCGAGCGCGCGGCGCCGCGCCTCGAGCTTCTCGTGGTGGAGGAGGAAGTCTGCGACCTCGTCGTCCGTCGGCCCTCCGTCGATGTAGCTCGGCGGGAGCTTCGCCTCGGCTTGCCTGTAGATCTCGTCCACCACCTTCTTCGTGGGGAGCGTGGTGTCGGTGAGGTCCGCGATGCGCTGCGCCGCGGCCGACGTCATCGGCATGCGCACGAAGTCGTCGTCGGACCCGATCGCGAGGTAGTCGCAGAGTACGTGCAGCGTCGCTGTGCGCCCCTCCGGGTCCGCCACTTCCAGCGGGAGGAGCCGCCGCTGATGCGCGGGGACGTTGCCCATCGTCACGGCGGAGACGACCGCTTCGTCGAACGCCGCGCGACCCCGCCCCGCGTGCTGCTCGAGGAAGGCGCTGCCAGTCTGGGCGTCGTCGGGACGGTCCGGCAGCCTCAGCATCACCGGCCCCTCCGCGGCGGCACCAGCCGGCTCGAGCTCCTCTGCGGCCTCCGAGACCTCGGGCGTCGCCTCGGCCTCGCCGCGGGCGCGAGCCGGCGGCCGGGGCGCAGAGCCCGCGCGGCCTGGGATGGCCATTGGGGCCCGCGACGCGCACCCGGCGCCGAGCAGGGCGACCCAGCCGAGGCCGGCCAGGAAAACGCGGCGGCGAAGGGCGACCGGTCCCAAGCCGCCAGCATGGGCCAACCGCGCCCCCGGCGCCAGGTTCTGGCCGAGGGGCCACGCGGCGGGCGGCGGCGAGGCGCTGCGCTCGACCGACGTCACCGCTACGATGGCCCCGCACGTGAGCCGACGAGAGCCAGAGGAGAGACCCTGCGCGCCGAGGAGCCGCTGATGCGCGTGCTCACGACCGAGATCGAGGGCGTCCTCGAGATCGTCCTCGACGTCCACGCCGACGCGCGCGGTTGGCTGGTCGAGACGTTCCACGCGCGGCGCTTCGCGGAGGCCTCGTTGCCCGCGGTGTTCGTCCAGGACAACGCGGCCCGATCCCGGCGCGGCGCCCTCCGGGGGCTCCACTTCCAGGCCTCTCCCGGCCAAGCGAAGCTCGTGCGCGCGACGCGCGGCGCGATCTTCGATGTCGCGGTGGACCTGCGCGCTGGATCTCCCAGCTTCGGGCGCCACGTCGCCCGCGAGCTCTCCGAAGACGAGCCGCGGCTCTTGTTCATTCCGGCCGGCTTCGCGCACGGCTATCAAGCCCTCGGCGACGTGACCGACGTGGCCTACAAGCTCAGCGCTCCCTACGATCCGCTCCTCGAACGAGGCGTGCGCTGGGACGATGTGGATCTCGGCATCCGTTGGCCGCTCGCCGATCCCATCCTCTCGGACCGCGATCGGGCGCTGCCCCTCCTGCGCCATCTGCCGCCATGAAGGGCGCGCGCGAGGGAGCCGGGCGCGTCGTCGGGAGCTATCAGCTGTTCGACGAGTTCGCGTCGGGGGGAACGGCGAGCGTCCACTACGGGCGCCTCCTCGGCGACGTCGGCTTCTCGCGGCTCGTGGCGATCAAGCGTCTGCACCGGCACCTCGCGAAGGACGCGGAGCTCGTGGCCATGTTCCTCGACGAGGCGCGCGTCGCCGGGCGCGTCCGGCACCCGAACGTCGGGAGCGTCCTCGACGTCATCCGGGAGGGCGAAGAGGTCCTCCTCGTCCTCGACTACGTGCACGGTGAGCCTCTCTCGCGGCTGATCCAGCGCGCGCGGGAGCTCGGCGAGAAGGTCCCGCCGGCCGTGGCGGTCGCGATAGGCATCCAGACGCTCCACGGACTGCACGCAGCGCACGAGGCGCGATCGGAGACGGGCGCCCCCCTCGAGATCGTCCACCGCGACGTCTCGCCGCAGAACATCATGGTCGGCGTCGACGGGGTCGCGCGGGTCGTCGACTTCGGGATCGCGAAGGCGATGGGACGCGCGCAGCACACCGCCGAGGGCCAGCTCAAGGGGAAGCTCGGGTACTTCGCCCCCGAGCAGTTCCAGCACCGCGCGGATAGGAGGACCGACGTCTTCGCCGCCTCGGTCGTCCTCTGGGAGGCCCTGCGGACGCGCCGGCTCTTCACCGGGGACACGCACTGGGAGATCGCGCAGGCGGTCCTCTCCCTCGACGTGCCGAGCCCGGCGGCTTCGGATCCGAGCGTCCCGCCGGAGGTCGGTCGCGTGGTCCTCCGGGGCCTCGCCCGTGACCCGCAGCAGCGCTACCCCACGGCGGAGGCGATGGCAGCGGCCCTCTCGGCGGCGGGCCCGGCCGCGTCGGCGTCGGAGGTCGGGGCGTGGGTCGAGCGGCTCGTGGGCAGGCAGCTCGAGGACCGGCGCGAACGGCTCGCGCGATCGGAGGGCCTCGCCGACGTCGCGCCGCCTCCGTCGGTCAGACTGTCCGCGGAGCCGCCGCCGGGCCGCCGCGCCTCGGACGCACCGCGCGCCGAGGCGACGGGCGCCGACGTCGCGCCGGACGCGGCGCCGCGCCTCCTCGCCGCGCCCGCGCCGCGGCGAGCGGCGGGGTGGCCGATCGCGCTCGCAATCGCCGGCCTGCTCCTCGGCGCCGGGGGGCTCGCCTTCGGGCTCTATGCGATCGGGCAAGCGCAGAGCACGCGGGGTCCGGCCGGCGAAGCCGACCCGGAGATCGCCGCCGAGACGGAGGCGGAGGAAGCGACGGTCTCGCCTCGAAGAAGGCGAGCCACGGCGGCGCCCTCGCAGGAGGCGCCGCCGCCCAGCGCAGATGCTTCCGCGGCGGAGCCGTCGTCGCCGCGCCCAGCCCCCCCTGCCCCGCCGGACGCCGCGTCCTCTCGCCCGGCCCAGGGTCCCGCCGCGAAGGCATGTCAGACCCAGCGGGAGTGCTCCAGCCTGGAGGCGTGCGAGGGCGGGCGGTGCGTGTGCGTCCAGACCTCGTGCAACGGCGCGTGCGTGCATACCGGCAGCAACGCGAGCCACTGCGGGGCGTGCGGGGCGGTCTGCGCCCCTCCCTCCAAGTGCATCGGCGGCCGGTGCGTCTCCTGCCGGCCCGAGCTCGGCATGAGCTGGTGCGGCGTCGCTTGCGTCAACCTGCAGGCGAACGGGGCCCACTGCGGGGCGTGCAACCAGCGGTGCGCGCGCGCCTGTGTCCGCGGCAAGTGCGACCCGCCCTGACGCCTCCGTGTGGCCGCTACGGCGCCTCTTCGATCCGGTACACCGCGCCGTCCACGACGACGAAGGCCTCCGACGCTCGCGCCCACAGGCTCGTCGGCCGCGCCATGAGGGTCGAGAACACCGCGTGCTCCCAGGTGTGGCCCGCGCCCGCAGGCGTGCCGCGCGCGACATAGAGCGCCCCCCCCGACTGCCCAGCGACCCACACGGTCCCGGCGGGCTCGACCGAGAAGACGCGGCTCAGGGACGCGGGCGACGGCGCGGGAGGCGCCTCGACGGCGAGCGCCGTGAGCGAGGCGTCCGCGGCGTCCAGGGTCACGACCTCGAGCTCCGTGACGAGGGCCACGCGCCCACCCGCGCCCCACACGTCCTGGAACACTCCCGGCTGCGCGCCCAGCGCCTGCGGCAGGGCGCACGAGGCCGCTCCGATATCCACCAGGCACGCCGCCGGCCCCGCGAGGAACAGCCGGTCATCCGCCGGCGTCGTCCCAGGGAGTATCCACAGGTGGCCGGCGCCGAGGGTGGAGTCGGAGTCGACGACGAGGCCCGACAAGTCAATGCTGCGGTCGTTCCCGTAGACGCTGCCGCCCACGAGGACGTACCCGAACGCGGCGTCGCGCAAGAACACGTCGGTCACGTCGGAGCCCACGCTCGCGAGGACGTCGGGGGTCGCCCCTACCACCACCGCGGCGCTCCCGAGGTCCGCGGAGGCGTCGACGCCGCCTGCGCCGATCACGTGGAGCGCGTGCTGGTGCTCACCGACGGTGTCGCAGTGCGTGCCCACCGAGGTGTTTCCGCCCTCGAGCTCCTCGACGGTCACGCAGAGCTCACCGTTCGGGTCCTGGTGCGCGCGCGAGACGTACACCGCTCCGCCGTCGTCGAGCCCGAACACGTGCCGCGCGCCGCCGTCGGTGGGCACCGGGCTGAGGACGAACGGTCCGCTCGGCGGCGCGCCGCCCGCACCTGCCCCTCCTGTGCCCGCGCCGCCCGCTCCGGCGGGGGGCATCTCCAGCGGACAGCGTCCATCCGCTCCACACCTCACCTCCGCGCTGACGCAAGGCTGACCGCTCTCGTCCAGCGGGGCCCCAGGCTCACAGGTCGAGCCCTCCGCGCAGCGGACCCCGGCGCACGCGGCGTAGAGGACGACGGGGACCTCGAGGGGCTGGTGCTCCACGAACGCGATGCGACGCCGCGCGACCACGCACCCGTCCCCCGTCGGCGACGCGCCGTCCGCGAACGCGGCGCACGTCGAGGCGTCGGCGTCTCCGAGCACCCCGACGACGACCACGTTGGCGTGCGCGGCGTCCGACCGAGGGTAGAGCACCACCGACCCGATCTCCCCGTCGTCGCAGGCCTGCGTCTCGGTGTTCGCGCCCTCGCGCATCCTCACCGACTCCGCGCTCGCTCCGACCTTGGTGGTGAACAGCGTGCCGGTCGCCCGGTCGGGGCCCGCGCACGGGGCGTCGGTGGTGATCCGGACCGTCGCCTGCGTCGGATCGAGGCATCCGAGCGCGGCGCACACCGCGATCGTGGGCGCGGCTCGGAGCCGCCGCCCGAGCGACGCCCAGCCGGGCAGCGACTCGCCGATCACCCTGGAAAGGTACCATGTCGGAGCGGGACCCTGGCCGCGCAAGCCGCGTGCAGGCGGGCCAGAGCGGCGCCTCGGTGCGCTCCACGTCGAACGTCTGCACTTCGTGTGCATCCGAGCCGCGGCGTCGACGGAAGCGCGCTCTGTCGCTCGCGAAGCTAGGCCCGCGAGGGCCTAGCCGGTACACTCCCCTGGTGGCTCTCTTGCGCGAAGGCGACGTCCTCGCGAGCCGGTTCCGCCTGATCAGGCCGCTCGCCCATGGCGGGATGGGCGCCGTCTGGGTCGGAGAGCACATGCTCCTCCACGTGCCCGTGGCGATCAAGCTGATGGGCGCGAACGTGGCCGACCACCCGTCACTGCGCGCCCGCTTCGAGCGCGAGGCCCTCGCGGCCGCCCAGCTCAAGAGCCCCCACATCGTCTCCGTCCAGGACTTCGGCTTCGAGGACGGCGTCCCGTTCATGGTCATGGAGCTGCTCGAGGGTGAGGACCTCGCGCAGCGCCTCCAGCGGGTCGGGCGCTTCGCTCCGGCCGAGGTCGTGGAGCTGGCGATCCCCATCGCCAAGGCGCTCACCAAGGCCCATCAGGCGCGCGTCGTGCACCGCGACCTGAAGCCTGCCAACATCTTCCTGGCGCGCACCGACGAGGGCGAGGTCGTGAAGGTGCTCGACTTCGGCATCGCCAAGGTGGTCCCGGAAGATGGAAGCACGCCCGAAGATCCGACGAGCACCAACTCGCTGCTCGGCTCGCCGACCTACATGAGCCCAGAGCAGGTCCGCGCGAAGCGCGCCGTCGACGCGCGGGCCGACCTCTGGGCGTTCGCCGTCATCCTGTTCCGGATGCTCACGAGCCGCGTCCCCTTCGAGGGCGGTTCCCCGGGGGATCTCCTGGTGAAGGTCTGCACGGAGCCGCCCCGGCGCGTGAGCGAGGTCGCGACGAACCTCCCCCCCTCGCTCGACGCGTTCTTCGACCGCGCGCTCCAGAAGGAGCCCTCGATGCGGTTCCAGTCGGCGCACGAGCTCGTGAACGGCCTCGCCGCCGGGCTCGGTCTGCCCCCGCCGTTCGGAGGTTCGCGGGCATCCCTTCCCGAGCCGCTCGCGATCGGGGCCCCACCCCTCGTACCCCTCCAGGTCGAGCACGCCCAGACCCTAGCCACGAACCAGGTCGCGCTGCGCGCTCCGGGCCGCGTGCCCGCCACGACGCTCGCGCTCGCGGCCGCGCCGGTCCTCGCCCTGGCAGGGATCGCCTTGGTCGCCCTCTGGCGCGCGTCCCTCTCGCCCCCCGCTGCGGAGCCCGAGGCCGCGGCTGCCGCGATCGTCGGCGAGCCGCGAGGAGCGGTGGAGCCCTCCGCGGCGCCCGCTCAGGCGCCGCCTACCGTCGACGCCTCGGAGGCCTCTCCTTCGCCCGGCGCCTCGGCCTCGGCCGCTCCCTCGCCGAGCGCCTCGGCGTCGACGGCGATCGTCGCCGAGCGCCCGACCCCGAAGGGGCGGCTGCCTCAGCCCTCCGCGAAGCCAGCCACCAAGGAACGGATCAAGTTCGGTTTATAGGGATGCGACCTTCGGCTGCCGGCGGCCCCCGGATGCTCAGGACCTTGCTGGTGCTCGGCGCGCTCTCGTGGGCGCCCGTCGCCGACGCGCAGGAGGGGTCGCGCGAGCGCGCTCGCGAGCTCGCCGAGAAGGCGCAGGACCGCCTCCTCGAGGGGAGCGCGAAGGAGGCGCTCGACCTCGCGCTCCAGGCGGAGGCCGAGCACCACGCGCCCACGATCCTCTTGCTCGTGGCGCGCGCCCAGATCGCGCTCGGGCTGAACCTCGATGCAGTAAGGACCTACGATCGGATCATCGCCGAGCCGGTGCCGCCCGGCGCGCCGCCGGAGTTCCGCGACGCCCAGGTGAAGGCCGAGGCCGAGCGGAGCGAGCTCTACGCCAAGGTGGGCGTCATCGAGATCGAGTGGGTAGGCAGCGCGGAGGACGCGAAGCTCCGCGTGGGCGGGGTAGACGTGCCCGCCGGCTCCGGGTCCCACGCGGTCGCGCCCAACGTCCCCGTCACCGTGGAGGCCAGCGCGCCGGCCCGCTCGTCGGTGTCGGAGGAGCTCCGCGTCGCCGCGGGCGAGCGGAGGCGGGTCCGCGTCGAGCTCGTCCGCAGGACCGAGGCGAGCGCCTTCGACGACGTCGCGCGGACCCCCGCGCCGACGATCGCGTTCTTCTCGCTCGCCGGAGCGCTCGGCCTCACGGGGGCCATCACGGGGGGCCTCGCCCTCGAGCGCGGCGCGGAGCTCGACGCGAAGTGCTCGGAGAAGCGCTGCATCAAGGCCGACCGCGGCCTCGCCGAGGAGGCGGGCCGCCTCGCGGACGCTTCGACGGGCACGCTGGTCGCAGCGGGCGTCGCTGCCTCCGCGGGCGTCGTCTTCCTCCTGCTCTCGGAGGGCGGGGCCCGCTGGAGCGAGGCGCGGGTCGCGCCCCGCCTCGCGCCGCTGTACCTTGGGGTCGAGGTGACGTTCTGATGTCGACCCGGCGCGCGCTCGTGCTCCTGCTCGCCGCGAGCGGCTGCCGCGAGATCGCAGGCATCGACGAGTACACGTTCCCGTACGAGGCGTGCGTCCCCGGGAGCGCGCCGCGCGCCTGCTACCCGGGCCCCGCAGAGACGGAGGGCGTCGGGACCTGTGTGGCGGGGACGGAGACGTGCAACGCAGAAGGATCGGCCTACGAGGCGTGTACGGCGGTCACTCCCCTCACCTACGATCCGTGCGCCATCGCCGGGGAGGTGAGCGCGACCCTCGACACGAACTGCGACGGCCAGGTCACCGCGTGCACGCACGCGGTGGAGTGGCTGCGGTTCTTCGAGCAGGGCGATCCCGCTCCGCACGGCGTGGCCGTGGCGGAGGACCTCTCTCCGTACGTGGCCGGATACTACACCACCGGCGCGACGGTCGCGGGGCTCCCCGTCCCCGACATGGGTGTGCCCGGGACGCCCGGCGTCCCTGAGTCCGCGGCCCTCCTTCTCTCGCTCCGCCCCGGCGGCGAGCTGCGGGGAGTCCACGGTGAGCTCGCGGCGCAGGCCGCCAGCCGAACGCTCGTGGACGCGGCCAGCCTGGGCGCCGACGTGTTCGCCGCCGGGCTCGACGGCCCGGACCCCGACGACGAGGCCCCGGCCGCGCGGCTCTTCCTCCAGAAGTTCGACGCCGCGACCGGGGCGCCGACGCTCACGGTGACGCGCGTCGGCGAGGGCGGGGCGACCCATCGCAGCCCCCGGATCGCGGCGCGCTCGGAAGGAAGCGCCACCGAGGTCTGGCTGGCGTCGAGCTTCACGGGCGACGCGGATCTGGACGGCGTCGACGTCGGCGCCCCACCGCTCACCTCCGCGGGCGCAGAGGACGTCCTGCTCGCCAAGCTGGGGCCGGACGGGGCGGTCGCGTGGAGCAAGGCCTTCGGCGACGGCTCGGCGCAGCACGTGCGGTCGCTCGCGACCGCGACGCAGGGCGGCGCCTGGATCGCCGGCTACCTCGACGGCGGCCTGGCCTTCGGGGGCGCCTGCGCGCCGATCGCGACCGCCCCGAACCGGCGCTACTTCGCGGCCTCGTTCGACGGCGACGGCAACTGCGTCCTCGCTGCGCGGGTCGCGACGGCGGTGAACAACCAGCCGTCCGAGATCTCCGTGGACGTCCTCGAGCCGCCCGGGCAGGAGCCGATCGGGATCGTCGTCTACGTGCCAGGCACCGGGGGCGGCGTCGCCACCGCGAGCCCGGCGCTTCGGCTCACCGAGTGCGCGAGCGCCGGGTGCACCGACACCGACCTCTTCACGGTGACCGCGGGCGCCGCCTCCGCGTCCCTCCGGCTCGCGGGCGCGGAGCTCGCCGGATCCGGAGAGCTCGTCGTGGCGGTCGAGTACCAGGGGCTTCTCCAGGTGGTGACGTCGGAGGAGACGTTCTCGTCGGACCGGACCGCCGGGGACGCGGCGATCCTCAAGCTGCGGCGGGAGGGGCCCGCGCAGTGGAGGGTGCTCTGGGCGGAGTCTCTGGCGCGAGGCCAGGACGCTGCCCAAGTCACCGACCTGCGAGACATGGCCGTCGCGCCGTCCGGGGAGACCATCCTCGTCGGGAGGGGGCGAGGCCCGCTCGGCGCCGTGCCCGGCCCCGACGCCATCCCGACGACCGACACGCTCTTCGTCGCGCGCATCGGCCGCTGACGGATCGCTGCTGGCGGATAGGCGCGATCACGACCGCGACGCTGAGAACGCGGCCGGCCTTCGCGATCGGACCGCCTCGCGTCGCCCTCGCACGCGCGAGCCCTTCGAGGGCTACGCCCCGCGCCGTCCCGAGCGGCGGCGGCCGATGGAGAGAACGACGGCGACCACGGCGAGCCACGCGCGCGAGCTCTCGGTGTCGCCCGTCGCGCACCCACACCCATCGTCGTCGGTCTCGTCCGACTCGCTCGGAGGAGCGGGCGGCGGCGGCGCGGGTGGCGCGCCGCCGGAGCCGCCCGCGCCGGAACCGACGGGCGGCAGCGTGCTGTCGACGACGAACTGCCGCGTGAACGTCTCGCTCATGAGCCCGTCGGGATCGACGCGCACGAGCGGGGTCTCGTCCTCGGCCACGACCACGATCTGGTGCGGGCCGTCCGCGAGGCCGAGCGCGGACGGATCGACCGAGGCGCTCAGGCCCGTCGCCGGGAGCGGCGCGCCGTCGACCGCCCAGGTGAAGGAGAGGTCCGCGAGCGCTGGCGCGGCCAGCGTGAACTCGGTCGCCCCGACGGCGGGGATGGCGGCGCCCTCGCCGGGCGTCACGTCGTCCACGAGGGACGAGAGCTCGGAGAACCCGAGGACCATCGCCTCCGAGCAGACCGGGCAGAAGTCCTTGTCGAGCTCGCGCATGAGGCAAATCGGCGCCGGCCGGAAGATCCCCGTCTCGAGGTACCGCGCACCCTCGAAGGCGCCGATCGGGTCGAGATCACCTACGATCGCCGAGTCGGGGGTGGGGATCGCCGTGCCGGGCGTCACCCACGCCTGCCACTTCAGCGGGCTCAGGTTCTCCAGGAGCGCGGCGTTCGGCTCCGGATCGCCGGGAGGGTAGCCCGGGTACGGCCACTCGTACTCGTCCGTGAGCCCCCCGAACGTGTGTCCGAGCTCGTGGAGCAAGATGTCCGGGGCGTCGACGTTCGTCGTCACGACCGCGACGGGTCCCCCCGAGCCGCCGTACTTCGAGGCGTTCACGACGCAGATCGGGACATCGAACTCCGGCAGACGCCCCACGATCTCGGAGAACACCGCCCCGTCGTTCACGACCACCAGGTAGTCGACCCCGAACGCGCCGAAGGTCGCGTCGAAGGCCGTGTCGACCATCGTCGACGTGGCCGGATCGTCTGCGCCGCTCTCCGCGGAGGGCACGAAGAGCGCCCACACGTTGAAGGCAGGCGCATAATCACCGTAGGTCCCCGCCGCAGAGAGCGTCGCTACGAGAGAGGCGGCGTCCTGGTAGAAGAGGTCACGCTCCGCCGCGGTGTACCCGTCACCGACGATCGCGAAGTCTACGCGGCCGCCCGGGGGGCCGGTCTCGAGCAGCGCCTCGCAGTCCCCAGCGGTCGGAGGGCACGCCGCGCCGGCCGCGAACGAAGCGCCCCCGATCGCCAGCGCCGCCCCCGCGGCCACGAGCGTACGCTTCACGGCCACCTCGCGGCGACCCCCGGCGCGTCCAGCCGCCACACCTCGACGGTCTCCCCAGGCGCCGGGTGCGGCGCGCGCACCACGAACGAGAACGCCCCGAGATCGGCGTGCTCCGCGTGCTCGCCGGCGCGGGGCGGGAGGTGCACCGACTGCCGCGCGACCACGTCCCCCTGGTCGAGCACCGACCCGTCGGCGGCGAGCAGGCGGTAGGCGTGCGTCGGACGACCGCGACCGTTGTAGCGAGCGGAGGCGCCGAGCCGCGCTCTGTCGACGCGGACGGCGGTCCTCACCGTGAGCACCCCGCCGCTCTCGGAGAGGACGAGCGTTAGGACGTCACGCTGGTCCGGCGTCGCCGGCGCGGCGCGACCGGGCGCCGCCGAAGCGGCTGGCTCCGGGGACCCTCGGGGCGCCTCGCCTGGGCCGGCCGGCGCGCACGAGGCGAGCAGCGCGCACGAGACGAGCAGCGGGCGCGGGCAGCCGGCGGCGCGTTTGCGACTCATGCGCGCGCCCCCGTCAGCATCGCGATCCGCGCCGTCTCGAGCTTGTCGATGAAGCCGGAGACGGCCGGGGACGTCCACGGCGCGACCAGCGCTTCGAGCTCCGGGCTCGCCGCCGACCGCGACCGTGGCAGGAGGATCCCGAGCCCGAAGGCCGCCGGAATCCGGGCGAACGACAGCTCCTGCGCCGTCTCGGCCAGGTAGTCCTCGACCGCGGTGAGCACGCCGTTCCGGGGACCGCCCTCCACCAGCGCGTTGCAGAGGTGTGCGTTCATCCCGCCGGCCTCACAGAGCTCGGACGCCACCGGCGAGATGCCCCGCTTGGCGAACGGCCGCAGGTGCTCTGCCGGGATGGACTCCGGATCGTAGTAGAGGTCTCGCCGGCCGTAGGGCCAGGCGACGTCGTGCAGGAGGACCAGGGGCTGCTCGTGGCCTCGCTCGCGGGCGAGACGCTCGACCAGACGAAGCTCCGCGAGCACGGTGTACCAGTTGTGATCGCCGTCGATGAGCACGGCGTCGAAGCGCTCGATCGACGGCAGCGCGTCGAGGCTCTTCGCCCGGTGGACCCGGAGGGTGGGCGCGAGCTCCTTCTCCCAGGCGGCCACGTCGAAGAGCGGCGCGGGGTCCACCGCGTGCACGACGGCGCCGCGTGGCGCGCAGAGCTCCACGAGCCGTCGCGTCATCTTCCCGTGCTCGGCCCCGATTTCGACGACCGACGAAGGCGCCAGCGCCTCGAGGAGCGGTCGAACGACGTCGGGCCAGAAGGGGAGCATCTGCGAGGCGGGAGGGCGGCGAGCGGCGCCGAGCGGCCATCGTACCGCGCCCGGCTCCGTTCTCGCAGCACGGATCAGTCCGACGTACAGTCCTCCACGCCGCTCACCGCGGCGAAGCGCACCTCCTCGAAGCTCGCCTCGAGATCGAACTGGTCCGTGTAGGCGTACGCGATCGGGCCGACCTGGAGCGTCGGCGGCAGGTCGGACCGGGCGTAGGTGATCGCGTGCTGCCACGGTCCCCCGTCGATGGGTCGCTTGTAGAGCCGGAAGTCCTCGGACAGCCTGCAGATCCTGAGCTCGGCGTCGGCGGTCGGCCAAGGCGGCGCCTCGACGACGCTGTGGTCGCGCTTCGTCGTCTTGGTCTCCACGCAGAGCGAGTCCCCGCGGTACCCGACGACGTTGAACACGTACGCTTCCTTCGCGGACGGCGCGTCCGAGGCGGGATCCCGCGCGATGAGGCCGCCGAACTGGAAGCCCGAGTCGACCATCGCCGCGCCGTCGCTGGCCTTGCGCGCCCTCACCCGGGCGCTGACGCGGAAGTTTCCTGTGACGAGCTTGACCAGCGCCGGACCTTGGTCGGCCTTGTACCAGACCGTGTTCCGGATCGGCTTCATGAGGAGGCGACCGCCCGCGACGCGGTGCTCGAAGGTCTCGGGCCGAAGCAGCGTCCAGGCCTCCGCCACCTTCTCCCCAGCGAAGTCGTCGTCCAGGCCCCCGACGTCCGCGGGCCCGAGCGGCTCACGACACGCCGCGAGCGCGAGGAAGATCGGGACGAGCACGCCGAGCCGGGGCACGGGCTCGAGCGTAGCAGCGCGGCCGAGAGGCGCGAGGAGGCGCCGGGAGCAACGCTCGCTTTCGAGCGCCTGCTCGGGGCGACGGGTGGTAGATCGCGGCCATGGCCGGCAAGCAGGTGATCGTCACGGGCGCGAACGGCGGCGTCGGCTACGAGGTCGCCTTGGGGGCGCTCCGGCGCGGCGCGGACGTGGTGATGGTCTGCCGAGACGCGGAGCGGGGGGCGCGCGCGAGGACCGAGCTCGAACGAGCGGCGCGAGGCGGCTCGGCGCGGCTCGTGCTCGCGGATCTCTCGTCGCAACGGGAGGTCCGCGCCGTCGCGGATCGGCTCGACCGGTGGTGCGACCGCATCGACGTGCTCGTCCACAACGCCGGCGTCGTGTGCCGCGAGCGCGCGACCACCGAGGACGGGCTCGAGCGCACCCTGGCGGTGAACCACCTGGCGCCGTTCCTCCTCACCCGCCTGCTCCTCCCCAAGCTCCGCGCGAGCGCGCCGAGCAGGATCGTGGTGGTCGCGTCGCAGGTGGAGGCGCGCGGCGCGATCCACGAAGACGATCTGCAGCTCACCCGGAGCTACGACCCGCTCCGCGCCTACTTCCAGTCCAAGCTCGCCAACGTGATGTTCACCTACGAGCTCGCGCGCCGCCTCGAGGGCTCGGGCGTCACCGTGAACGCGCTGCATCCGGGGGTGCTCGCCACGAACCTCCTCTGCGACTACATGGGCCGCCCCCGGGCGCTGGCCGCAGTGCACCGCATCGGCTACCCGGGTCCGGCCGCGGGCGCCAAGCACGTCCTCTGGCTCGCGTTCGACGAGGCGCTCGCAGCCACCTCCGGGCGCTACTTCCACGAGGGACGCGAGACCGAGAGCTCTGCCACCTCCCGCGACGTGGCCCTGCAGCGGCGCCTGTGGGCAGCGAGCGAGGCGCTCGTGGGCACCTCGCCGGGCGAGGCGCCGGGATGAGTCGCCCGCGAGGCGCGAGCAACTGAGCGGGCGATCTCCCTTCAAGCTTCGCGCCGCGCCGGACCCGTCCTCGCAGCCCACGCGTCAGAAGTGGCGCCGCAGGAACCGCTGGATCGCGCCGTGCAGGAGCTCTTGCTGCGCGAGCTCGGTGAAGGCGTGATCCGCGTCGGCGAAGTGGTGAACCTCCAGGGCGTCGCCGAACTCGACGTCGCGGAACGCGTCGCGGAACTGCGATCGGTGGTTGAAGTAGATCTCCATCCCACCCGAGTGCACGACGCAGAGCTTCACGCCTCGCGCCACCATCGCCCGGAGGTCGGCGGCGACCTCGTCCCGCGGCGGGAACTCGCGGACGTATTGGGGCTCCGCGCGAGGCGGCGCGCTCGCTCCGTCCACCGCCCACCGTCCGCGGACGGCGCGCGCGACCAAGCCCTTCAACGCGCGGCGCGCGAAGGCGCCGACGCGCGGTGGATCGAGCAACCGCCGCCCGTAATACCGCGCGTAGTAGCCGGGGGTCTTGTACGCGTAGCCGTCGAGGAGCACGACGCCCACCACGCGCGGATCCCGCTTCGCGGTCTGGAAAGAGTTGTCCGCGCCGGAGCAGAGGCCCATGAGGACGAACCGGCGCGCGCCGTGGACCGCCTCCAGGTGATCCATCACCGCCCGGGTATCGCCGACCCACCGCTCCTCGAAGCTCGCGGTGTCGCGGCGGGCCTCCGAGTCCCCGACGCCCGAGAGGTCGAACCGGACGGCGGCGAGCCCCAGCGCCGCCGCGCGCCGCGCCGCCTTGACCGACGAGCGCGCCGGACCGCTCCGAGGCAGGAGGCCCGAGTTCAGGACGAGGAGCACGGGGCGCCTGGGATCGAGGCCGGCCGCAGGCTCGGTGAGGATCCCGATGAGGGCCGGGCCCTCCCCGACGACGAGGACGCGCTCGCGCGTCACCGCTCCCCCAGCGAGGCCACGACGGCGTCGACGATCTCGACCGGCACGAGCGACGTGTTGACCGCCTCGTCGCTGTTCCAGTCCTTGGCGGTCTCCACCTTCGCCCAGGTCGCTCTCGGGCCGAGCGAGGGCACGGCGGCGCGGAGCGCGGCCTCCTCCGCGCCCTCCTTCGTCACGAGCGCGGCGACCCCGCGGGCGGACGCGGCGCCGCCCGCCAGGAGGTCGAGCGCCAAGAGCTCGGCCTCGAGCGCGCGCGTGAGCGGGAACCCGAGGATCTCGCGCTCCGCGGAGAAGGCCGCGCGGCGCTCGGGCAGCTCCCCTCGGAGGAACTCCACGTGCCGCCTCCGCAGCTCGGCGAGGTAGGGGGCGCCGCGCAGGACGGGCTCCACGAGGATGAGCCTGTCCACGTCCCTCCGGCCCGCTGCCGCCAGCCACGCGATCGCCGCGCCGAGGCGCACGCCGACGAGCGACACGCGAGCGCACCCGGTGCGGCCGCGCAGCTCCTCCATCGCCGTCCGCGTGTCCTCGACCCACTGGGAGAGCGTCGCCTCCTCGAACTCGCCCGCGGAGTCGCCGGACCCGAAGAGATCGAAGCGGAGCGCGTGGTACCGCTCCCGGCCGAGCTTCAGGGCGAGCTGGCGGAGCCAGCGCTGCGCCCGGATCCCCTCCTGCCCCATGGGAGGCACGACGACCACGCACGTGTCGCGCGCCGATCTCGCCGCCGCCTCGTGGGAGCCGAACAGCAGCCGATCGGAGGAGCCGAAGAAGAACGGGTTCATGCTGCTGAGGTCGTGGGCTAGCGAAACACCCGCGACTTGATCGCCCCGAGGAGCCGCCGCGACAAGCTCCCTCCCTCGACCGAGCCCGGGGGCGGAGCCTCCGAGGGCCGGGGCGCGTCGCCCTCTGCGGAAGCGCCCTTCGGCGCTGCCGGCGCGGCAGCCGCCCGGGCGGCGTCGATCTCTGCGGCGATCTGCTCGAGCGTGGAGAACGCCATGGAGCGCGGGTTCAGGCGGTGCCCCGTCCGGCGCTGCAGGCGCGCCACCACCTGCATCGAGAGGAGCGAGTGCCCGCCGATCTCGAAGAAGTTCTCGTCGAGGCTCACGCGCTCCAGCCCGAGGACCTCACGCCATACCTCCGAGACCAACCTCTCGGTGTCGCTGCGCGGCGCACTGTACTCGGCCGGGGGCCGGGCGCTCCCGGCGAACGGATCGGGCAGGCCGTTCCGGTCGATCTTCTTGTTGTCCGTGAGCGGGAGCGCAGCGAGGGACACGAAGTGGTGCGGCACCATGTACTCGGGCAGGTCCACCTTGAGGGCCTGGCGGAGCTCGCTCGCCGTAGGCTCCATGCCCGGGCGGTGCACGGCGTAGGCCACGATGCGTGGATCCCCTGCTCCGTCGCGCCGCACGACCACCACGCACGCCTCGACCGACGGGACCCGCGAGAGGACCGCCTCGATCTCCCCGAGCTCGATCCGATAGCCGCGCACCTTCACCTGGTGATCGGCGCGGCCGAGGAACGTCAGCGCGCCGTCCGGCCGCGCTCGGACCCGGTCGCCGGTCTTGTACATCCGGGCGGCGGGACGGAACGGATCGGGGACGAACCGCTCGGCGGTGAGGTCCGGGCGTCCCCAGTATCCCGCCGCCACGCCGGCGCCGCCCAGGTAGAGGTCTCCGGGGACACCGACCACCACAGGGCGGAGCTTGGCGTCGAGCACGTACACGCGCGTGTTGGCGATGGGGCGCCCGATGGTGACGTCGCTCGGGTCGGTGACGCGGCAGCACGTCGACCAGATCGTGGTCTCGGTCGGCCCGTACATGTTCCACACCTCGCCGGCGCGCTCGAGGAGCGCCTCGGCGAGATCCGGTGGCAGCGCCTCGCCCCCACAGAGGACCCGGAGATCCGGCGAGCGCTCCCACCCAGCCTCGATCATCAGGCGGAACGTCGCCGGCGTCGCCTGCAGCAGGGTGATGCGCCGCTCCGCCACGAGCCGCACCAGATCCTCTCCGCTCGTGGCCTCGTCGCGGGAAGCCAGCACCACGGCACCGCCCGACACCAGCGGCAGGAGGAGCTCGAGGCCCGAGATGTCGAACGACACGGTCGTCACGGCGAGGAGCCGGTCGGTCTCGGCGCAGCCGGGCTCTCGCTGCATCGACGAGAGGAAGTTGGCGAGCGCGAGGTGGGGGATGACCACGCCCTTCGGCCGCCCCGTGGAGCCGGAGGTGTAGAGCAGATACGCCGCGCT
>CAZBJI010000120.1:0-25112 GCA_964492175.1 uncultured Polyangiaceae bacterium
TTGGGGCGCGTGACTACGACGCCGAGGTGGGGCGGTGGACGGCGAAGGATCCGATCGTTTTCGTCGGAGGAACTTCACACGCACCTCCCGCCTCACGCCTTCGCGATGACGTCCGTGCCCATGTAGCTCCTCAGCGCCTCGGGGATGACGACGCTTCCGTCGGCGCGCTGGCACTGCTCCAGGATCGCGACGACGGTGCGGCCGACGGCGAGGCCCGAGCCGTTCAGGGTGTGGACCAGGCGCGGCTTGCCCTTCGGCTCCGGCCGGTAGCGGATCCGCGCGCGGCGCGCCTGGTAGTCGCCGAAGCTCGAGCAGCTGGAGATCTCTCGGTAGAGGTCCTGGCCGGGGAGCCAGACCTCCACGTCGTAGGTCTTGGTCGCGTTGCCGCCCATGTCTCCGGCGCACAGGACGCTGGTCCGAAAGTGGAGCCCGAGGCGCCGCAGCACCTCCTCTGCGTTCGAGGTGAGCTTCTCCAGCTCGGCGGCGCTCTCCTCCGGGCGCGTGAACTTGACGAGCTCCACCTTCTGGAACTGGTGCTGACGGATGAGCCCGCGGACGTCCCGGCCATGGCTCCCCGCCTCGGCGCGGAAGCACGGCGTGTACGCGCAGTACGAGAGCGGCAGGCACGCGTCGTCGAGGATCTCGTCGGCGTGGTAGTTGGTGACGGGCACCTCTGCGGTAGGGACCAAATAGAGGTCGTAGCCTCGGTCGGCGTCCGACTTGTGCGTCTTGAAGAGGTCGTCGGCGAACTTGGGAAGCTGGCCCGTCCCGAGGAGCGCCGTGTCCTTCACCAGGAACGGGGGCAGGAGCTCCGTGTAGCCGTGCTCGCGGGTGTGGAGGTCCAGCATGAAGGAGATGAGCGAGCGCTCGAGCCGCGCCGCGGCGCCGACGAGGACCGTGAAGCGCGGACCCGAGAGCTTGGCCGCGCGCTCGAAGTCCAAGATGCCGAGCGCCTCGCCCACCTCCCAATGGGGCTTCGGCGCGAACGCGAACGAGGGCTTCTCGCCCCAGGTGCGGACGACGACGTTGCCCTCCTCGCCGGCACCGTCGGGCACGGTGGGATCGGGGACGTTCGGGATGACGAGCAAGCGCTGCTCGAGCTCCTTGTCGAGCTCGGCCGCCACCTTCTCCAGCGCCTTCACCGCCTCCGACAGCGTCTTGAGCTCCTCACGGCGCCGCTGGAACTCCGGCGAGCCCTTGTCGGCCTTGGCCATCTCCCCGGTCGCGACGTTCCGCTCCGCCGCCTTTTTCTCCGCCTCGCCGATCGCCTCGCGGCGGCGCCGCACGAGCTCCGCGACCGGCTCGAGCTCCTTGTCCCACGCGGGGCTCCGCCGACGGAGCGCGGCGCGGACTTCCTCGAAGCGATCGGCGACGTGGCGGGGGTCGAGCATGGTGGCGGAGCTTGTCTCGCGGACGGGCGACAGGTCAAGCGGTGGTCCCGGCTCGAAGCCGCGCCGCCGCGGTGGTAGAGAGCACGGGTCATGAAACTCTACGGCTTCCCGATGTCCCCGAACTCCCGGCGGGTCCACCTCGTGCTGGAGGAGGTCGGTGAACCCTACGAGTACGTCGAGGTCGATCTGACCAAGGGAGCGAACAAAGCGCCCGAGTACCTCGCGCTCAACCCCTGCGGCCGCGTCCCCACGCTCGTGGACGGCGGCTACGTGATCTGGGAGTCACACGCGATCCTCCAGTACCTCGCGGCGAAGTACCCGAAGCACGGGCTCGACGGGGACGGCGCACCGGAGCGCGGGGAGGTCGCCAAGTGGCTCTTCCTCAACGCCTCCCACTTCGGGCCGGCGTTCGCGCGTGTGTTCGCCCACACGATCCGGCTGCCCGAGGACCAGCGCATCCCGCGCGTCGCCGAGGAGAGCCGCGCCGAGGTGACGAAGGTGCTGGGGATCCTGGACGCCGCGCTCGCGGGCAAGGAGTGGCTCGTGTCGGGGCGGCGCACCCTCGCCGATCTCGCCTATGCCCCCACCCTGACCTTCGCGCCGATGCTCTCCTTCGACCTGTCGACCGTGCCGCAGGTGGAGGCGTGGCTCGGGCGGATGAAGGAGCGTGACTCTTACAAGAAGGTCTACGGCTGAGGAGCCGCGAGGCGAGGCCGGCGGACGAACGTCGGGGCGCCCCGCGGTGAGCGGCGCGTCGACGCGTCCTCGGTGCGGTACCCTTCGGGCATGGCGACCAGCGAGCCCTGCCCCGATCCGGGGCTCCTCGACGAGCTGGCGTCCGGGGAGATCGCCGCAGCTGCGCGGCCGGGCCTCGAGCGGCACCTCGACGTGTGCCCGTCGTGCAGCAGCGTCGTCGCGGAGCTCGCGCGGGTCTACGGCTCCCACGTCGTCCCCGCGAGCGGATCGGTCCAAGCTCGCAGCCAGCCCCCCACGCGCACCGCGCCGCTGTTCGCGACCGTGGGCCGCTACCGCATCGTCGACCGCATCGGCGAGGGCGGCATGGGCGTGGTGTACGTCGCGCACGATCCCGAGCTCGACCGTCGGCTCGCGCTGAAGCTGCTCCGCCCCGAGCCGGACGCCGCGGCGGAGGATCGGCGCACCCGGCTCCTGGTCGAGGCGCAAGCGATGGCGAAGCTCTCGCACCCGAACGTGGTCACGGTGCACGACGTGGGCCGCGTGGGCGAGCAGCTCTTCATCGCGATGGAGCTCGTCGAGGGGACGACGCTCTCCGTCTGGCTGGCGCGCGATCGGCCGGGGCGGGGCGCGGTCCTCCGCGTGCTCGCCGACGCAGGTCGAGGTCTGGCGGCGGCCCACGGGGCAGGCCTCGTCCACCGCGACTTCAAGCCGGACAACGTCCTCGTGGCGCACGACGGCCGCGTCCGCGTGACGGACTTCGGGCTCGCCCGCGCGAGCGGACCGGTCACCCTCTCCGACGAGCCGCTCGACGTGACCGGCCCCACCCGACCGCTCGCGATGACGGCGGCGGGCATGCTCGTCGGGACGCCCGCGTACCTCGCGCCGGAGCAGTGGCGCGGTCACCCCGCCGACGCGCGGAGCGATCAGTTCTCCTTCGCGGTCACGCTCTACGAGGCGCTCTTCGGGCTCCGGCCCTTCGAGGGCGCCACGGTGCGGGAGCTCGCGAGCCGGGTGACCGCAGGCGAGCAGCGTCCGATGCCGCCCGCCCCGCGCTGGCTCCGGACGCTGCTCGCTCGGGCGCTGGCGAACCGCCCCGAGGACCGTTTCCCGTCGATGACGGACTTGCTCGGAGAGCTCGACCGTGACCGGGGGAGGGCTCGGCGCTTCGCCGCCTCGCTCGGCGGGATGATGGCGGGCTCGGCGATCATCGTGCTCGGGCTGCACCTCGCCACACGGGGCTCCGGATCCGTCGAAGGTTCGCTCGGAGCCGCCTCTCCGTCGAACCGGGCGGACCGCGACCGTGCGGGCGCGCCCGATCCGTGCGAGGCCGAGGAGGCGCTGGCCCTGGGTGGGTGGAGCGACGCGCGCCGCGACCACGTGCTCCGCTCCGCGCCTACCTCCGCGAAGGACACCGGGGAGCGCCTGATCCGGCGGATGGCGGCGGCAGCTCGAGCGCTCGCCGACGGGCGCGTGGCCGCCTGCCGGCGAAAGAGCGACGGCCTGGCCGTGGCGCGGTCCCAGTGCCTCGCCGATCGTCAGCGCGCCTTCGAGGGGCTCGCGACGGCGGTCGACGCGCTCGCCGATCCGGGGCCGCGCAAGTGGACCGAGGCGGTCGCGCTGACCTACGCGCTCCCGCAGGTCGAGCTCTGCGCCGACGACGAGTACCTCCGCGCGCGCGGCGCGGCGTTCTCCGTCGGGGAGCAGCCGGAGGTCGAGCGGCTGCTGCAGGACGTCGCCCGGCTGCGGCCGCTCACGGCCTTCGACGCGTGGGAAGACGTCGACCGGATCGAGGAGCGCGTCTTGCGCGACGCCGACAGCTTCGCGCTGAAGATCAAGGCGCCCGCCGCCCTGGCAGAGGGGCTCTTCGCGATCGGCCTCTATCGTGAGGGACGGCGCCACGCGGAGGAGACCGGGGATCGGCTCCACGAGGCGTTCCTCTCCGCCAAGACGGCCAAGGACGCAGAGCTCGAGGCCCTCTCGGCCGCGCGCCTGGCCCGCTACCAGATCCGCGAGCCCATGGACCTCCGCGAGGCCGAGCGCTGGGTGATCGCCGCGGAGGCGCGGGCCGCCTCCCTCGCGGTCCTGGCGGTCCCCCAGTCGGAGGCGCTCCTCGCCCGCGCCGAGGTCGAGCGGGCCCGCGGACTGCCGCAGAAGGCCATCGCCGCGCTCGAGCGCGCGATGAAGCTCCGGGAGGGTGCGCTCGGCGCGCAGCACCCCGACGTCGCGGCGCTCGACCTGCTTCACGCCGAGCTCCTCCTCGAGGTGGGCGACGCGCGGGCGGCCCTCGTCAGCGCGACGCGCGGGAAGGAGCGGTGCGAAGAGGCGCTCGGGGCCACGAACCTCCTGTCTGCCGCCCACGCGCGCGGCGTCGGCGCCGCGCTCCTCGCGCTCGGCCGGGCCGACGAGGCGCTCGCCGTCCTCGAGGCGGCGCGCGACCTCGAGCGCGATCTCGCGCCGATCTTCTCCGTCACCTCCGCGCGCACCTACGATCTGCTCGCGGCGGTCGACCTCGCGAAGGGCGATCTCGACGGCGCCGAGGCGCGCGTGACGCTCGGCGAGCAGCAGCGGCGGAACGCGCCCCGCGTCGAGGGGCGCGAGCTCGCGATCTCGCGCGCCGTCCACGCCGACGTGCTCGGCGCGCGCGGTCAGGCGAGGGCTGCGGTTCGGGAGCGCGAGTCGGTGGTCATTTTCCTCGAGGCGTTCCACGGCGCGGGTGATCCCCGCGTCGCGCTCGCGCGGCTGCCGCTGGCCCGGGCGATGGCGCGCGCGGGCGACGCGGGCGCGGCCCTCGCAGAGCTCGACCGCGGCCTCGCCTCGCTCTCGGAGACCCTCGGCGGCGCGTCCACGGCGGCGGCGTGGATGCGCGTCGAAAAGGGGCTCGTGTTGCTCGAGCAGGGCCGCGCGAAGGGCAAGCAGGCGCTCGCCCTCTTGGACGGTGACTGGGTGGCCCTCACCACCGCGTACGGACCGGACAGCGCTCGGCTCGACGACCTGCTCGTCGCGCGCGCGGAGGCGAGCCTCGCGGCCGGGGACGCCGAGCAGGCGCGGAGGCTCCTCGGATCGGCCGCGAGGCGCCTCGCCGAGCACCGGGGGGCCGAGCACCCGGACACCAAGAGCCTGGAGGCCCGGCTCGCGGCCCTGCCTTGAGCGGCCGGACCGAGCGAGCCGGTTGCTTGTTGCGGCGCCTTCTCGCATCCTGTTCGGACGCATGCCGCGTGCCCCTGGTGACTTCTCCGAGCGCGCCCTGGAGGCATGTCGAGCGCGCCCGCGAGCCGTGCTGCCGGAGCCGTGGTGGGACCACTTGCCCCTCGACTTCTCGGACGACCCGGATCCGTTCACCTTGCGCCGCACCGAGAGCCTCCGCGTCGGCGTCACCGCCGCAGCCGACGTAGTGCTGCGGACGCTCGGCGCGTGCCTCGTCGGATCGATGGCGCTCCCCCTCGGATACAACCCCCTCGGCGTCTATCGGGCGCTCCGAGATCGCGCGTTCTACGCGGACATGGTGCGGGGGGGGGATCCGGACAGGTTCTACCAGCGGCCCCCGCGCGGCCTCCGCATGCTCAAGCGGCGCGCGCGCCTGCCGCTCTTCTCTCCGGACGACGGCACGTGTGAGGACGTCCGCTTCGAGAGCCCGTTCATCCCGCTGAACCCACGCGAGCGGGACCGCTACCTGTCCCACGCCAGGAACCGCTTCGCGCACGCGCGGCACTGGCGGCATCACCGGGGCCCGCGGTCGACGATCGTCGCGTGCCACGGGTTCTCCGCCGACCTCTACCACTTCAACGAGTGGTTCTTCTCCATCCCGTGGCTCTACGAGTCCGGCTTCGACGTCCTGCTGGTGACGCTCCCGTTCCACGGCAAGCGTCAGCCTTCCTTCTCCCCGTTCTCGGGGCACGGGTTCTTCGCCGGGGGGACGAACCGGATCAACGAGGCCTTCGCGCAGGGCGTCCACGACGTGCGCGTGTTCATCGACCACCTCTTCGACTCGGGCGCGCCCCAGGTCGGCGCGACCGGCATGAGCCTCGGCGGGCTGACGACGGCCCTCCTCGCCAGCGTCGAACGTCGGCTGGCGTTCGCCATCCCGAACGTGCCCGTCGTGTCCATCGCCGACTTGGTCTTGGAATGGGAGCCCATCGCAAGCGTGATCCGCACGTCGCTCGGGGCGATCCGCAGAGACATCCGGGTCGCCCGTCAGATGCTCGCCCCGTCGTGCCCGCTCAGCTTTCCGCCGCGGCTCCCGAAGGAGCGGCTCATGCTGATCGGAGGCGTCGGCGACAGGCTCGCGCCCCCGCGGCACACGCGCCTCCTCTGGGACCACTGGGATCGGCCGCTGCTCCATTGGTTCCCAGGCAGCCACGTGCTCCACCTGGATCGCGGCGGGTACTTCCGCGCGATGAAGCGCTTCCTCGCGGCCATCGGGTTCGTACCGTGAGGTGGGGGCGCGCCGCGCCGGCGGTCTTGCTGACCCTCGCTTCGGCGGGCGCGTGCTTCAGCCGAGATCCCGCGCCACGGCATCCCCAGCTCGGGCCCGCCGGCGGGTACGCGCCGCTCGACTTCGACGCGAGCGAGGCGTGCGGTAGCTGGGACAGCGCGACCGTCGAGCTCGAGGCGAAGAAGCACGTGAGCTTCCCGGAGCCGGCGCCCGAGTCGTGCTACTTCCCGGTCGCGTACGCCGGCTCACCCGAGAGGATCGTCGCCGTCTCCGGGGCGGAGGGGGCGTGCGGATACCCGCGGGAGGACTCCCGCGCCCGCCTGACCGAGCGCGCGGCGCTCTACGAAGAGATCGCGCGCGGCAGAGTCACGGGGAAGGAGCGGCCGATCCCGCTCGAGCTGTCGTGTGCCCTGCCCGCCGGGGTGCGGCGCGCGGCGGCGCGGACGAACGCGCGCACGCTGCGGAGCCTCGCGGCCGCCCTCCCCGACGAGCGCCCCGAGCCGGCGTACCCGTACGCCATCGCGTCGACGTTCGGGTACGGGGCCGGCAAGCACGCCCGCAGCAAGCTCGCGGGCTGGGGACCCGGTGACGCTTGCCGCGCGCTCTCCGCGGGGGACCGATCCTTGCTCGGGGTGAACGTGCAGCGGGCGGCGCGGATCGCCGAGGCCTACCGCGTCGGCGTGGCGCCGCTGGTCTCCACGAGCGGCGGCGCCGTGCACTCGCCGCTGATCGAGGCCTTCATGCTGGCGCACCTCGCGAGCTGTGACGGCGGCGTCCCGATCGATCGGGTGCTGGTGGATCCGTGCGCCGACCACACGCACACCAACGTGCGCAACACGGGGGCGCTCGTCGTCGGGATCGGCGCGCGCACTGCCTACGTCGTGACCGACGACGGCCTCCAGTCCGTGTACTTGCAGGAGTGGACGGCGTTCGAGCTCCTGGGCGGGAGCATCGACCAGCGGGCGCGGCGCGACTGGGGGTACCTCGTCGGGTCGTGGCGTCAGGCGAGCCGAGGGATGGACGCCGGGTTCTGGTTCACCCCCTACCGCTTCTGGGCCGACCCGGAGGACGGGCTCGGGAGCTTTCACTGCGTGGGAGACGTCCGCGTGACGGACGGCTGATCAGAACGCGAACGTGACGCTCACCCTCGGGCTCGGCCCGCGGTCCCGGATCGCCGCGCTTGCCCGGGCTGCCGGCGACGCGGCGACGTCGATCGGGGGGTGTGCGAGCGCCACGAGCAGCCCGGTGGCGTGCCCGAGCAGCGCTCCGACGAGGACGTCCTCCCAGCTGTGTGCGCCGGCCGTGACGCGGAGTGTCGCGGTGGTGACCGTGCCGAGCTCGGCGAGGGCGTAGCCCAGCGCGCGCACCCCGCGCCCCTCCGGCGGCGTCTCGACCAGCCGTACGAGGCGGGCGCCCGCGAACGGAGAGATCGCCGACGTGTGGCCCGACGGGAAGGCGTCGTGCTCGGTGCAGAACCCGTCGCGCTCCGCCCGCGGCCTGCACCGCCCGGTCAGGCGCTTCAAGAAGGTGGTGAGCCCCGTGGAGAGCAGCACCGCCTCCGCCTCGACCATGCCCCCGAAGAGCGCGTCCACGCCTGGGTCTGCCGCCCTCACGGTCGCCAGGTAGCCGGCCTCGATGGCATACCCCGCGCCGAGCTGCGCCAGCACGCCTCCGGCGGCGCCGAACAGATCGCTCCATGCGCCGATCGTCGGATCGAACTCTTGCACGTGGCTCGGGCCCCACGAGCTCCGGTTCTGGTCGAGCAGCAGCGTGAGGTTGCTCGCCGCGGCCACGCCGGCGACCCCGATCTCGGCCGCCGGCTCTCCGAACGCCCAATCGGGTCGGTTGCCCTCGGCGCCTGCCGTGCTCGCCCACGTGAGGAGCAGGACGCTCGCGCACGCCCGCATCGCCATGGCGGTAGCCTACTCCGAGGGGCGCCCCGCCGCGCCCAGGTCTTTCCACGGTTCGTGGGAGCATCGGAGCGGTCGTCAGAGCGCGTGCCGAAGGACGGGGCGTTCCGGCGCTGGGTGCGTGAGCAGGGAGCTCGTCGAGCACAATGAAGAGGACTTTCTCGGCACCCTGCTAGTAGGGTGCGCCTCCCGTGAAGAGACCCGCGGCCCTCCCCGTCGTGGCAGCGCTGTTCGTGATCTCGGGTGCGGCCGGGCTGGTCGATCAGGTCTGCTTCTCGAAGTACCTCTCCTACGTCGTGGGCTCCACCGCGCACGCGGTGAGCGCGGTCCTCGCCGCCTTCATGGCCGGGCTCGCCCTCGGCGCGCAGCTCGGCGGGCGGTTCGCCGCGCGCGTGCGGCGCCCCTTGTTCGTCTACGGGGTGCTCGAGGTAGGCGTCGGCGTCGCGGTGGCGCTCACGCCCCTCTTCTTCGGGCTCGTCCAGGACGCGTACGTCACGCTGGTCCGCGCCCTCCCCGACAGCCTCGCGCTCGTCTCGGCGGCCCGGTGGACTTGCGCGGTGCTCGTGGTGATCGTGCCGACGACGGCCATGGGCGCGACGCTGCCGCTGCTCGCGCGGCTGACCGAGGCCCGGCTCGAGGTGCGCGCCCGGGAGCGCGCTCTCGGCCTGCTCTACGCCGCGAACACCCTCGGCGGCGCGGCGGGCTCCCTCACCGCGGCCTACGTCGCGCTCCCCACCTTCGGCCTCCGAGCGACGACGCTCGGCGCCGCCGCGGCCAGCGCGGCGGTCGGCGGCGCCGCCCTGTGGCTCGGGCGAGCGGCGCCGCCGGCGCTCGACGAGCCAGGCGCGACCGAGCAGGTCGGCGAGGCGGCGACCCGCACGTGGGTGCTCGACGTCGCCGCGTTCGCCTCCGGCGCGCTCGTGCTGGGCTCCGAGGTCTTGTTCGTCCACCTGCTCGTGATGGTCGTCGGCACGAGCGCCTACGCGTTCGGCGTCATCCTCTCGACCTTCCTGATCTGCCTCTTCCTCGGCGCCGCCCTCGCGCCCGTCGTGCACCGCGCCCTAGGCGTCGCGGCGCTGCCCGTCGCGCTCGCGCTCTCCGCGGTCGCCCTCACGGCGACGCTCGACGTGTGGGAGCGGCTCCCTGACCTCTTCCGCGGCGCCGCCGGCGCGAAGTCCACGTTCGAGGAGCGGGAGCTCGTGCGCGCGACGGCTGCCTTCTCCGCGCTGTTCGTCCCCACGACGCTCATGGGCCTCACGTTCCCGCTGCTGCTCGCCAGCGTCGCGCGCCGCGCCGACGTGGGGCGGCTCGTCGGCCGGCTCACCGCGGTGAACACGGTCGGGGCGGTGCTCGGATCGCTCGCGGCCGGCTACCTGATCCTCCCCTCGCTCGGCTCCCAGCGGTCTCTCCTCGTCGTCGCCACCGCGTTCTCGGCCGTCGCCGTCCTCACCGCAGTCGCCCTCCCCGGGAGAGGGGGGCGCGCCCTCCTCGGCCGGCTCGGCGCGCCCGCGCTCGCTTGCGTCGCCACGTGGCTGGCGGTGCGCGCGCCTCCGTGGGACCTCGCGAAGCTGACCGCCGGCTACCACGTGTACTTCGACTGGGGACGCGGCGAGGAGGAGGTCGTCTTCGTCGAGGAGGACACCCAGGGAGGCGTGACGAGCGTCACCGTCAAGGACGGCGTGCACACGCTCCTCACGAACGGGAAGTTTCAGGGCAACGACGGGGAGGAGATCCACGCGCAGCGGTTCTTCGCTCACTACCCGGCGATGGTCGTTCCACGCTTCGATCGCGCGCTGGTCATCGGCCTGGGCACGGGCAGCACGCTCGGGACGATGGCCGCCTACCCGTTCGATCGTGTCGACGTCGCCGAGATCTCGCCCACCATCGTGCGCGCCGCCAAGCGCTACTTTGGCCCGATCGGCGCCGACGCCCTCGACGACCCCCGCGTTTCGCTCCACGTGGCCGACGGGCGCAACCACCTCCTGGTCACCGAGGCGCGGTACGATCTCATCGGCATCGAGCTCACGAGCGTCTGGTTCGCGGGGGCCAGCAGCCTCTACAGCCGCGAGTTCTACGCGCTCGTGAAGCGCCGGCTCACCGAAGGCGGGGTGCTGCAGCAGTGGATCCAAGTCCACCACATCTATCCGCGCGATCTGGCGACGGTCATCCACACGCTGCGGAGCCAGCTCGCCCACGTGGCGCTCTTCTACGGCGGCGGACAGGGCATCCTCGTCGCGTCGGACGCCCCGCTCCGCGCGTCGCGCGCGAGGCTCGAAGAGCAGCAGGCCGCGCTCGGCGCGCTCCAGCCCTCGCGGCCGCTCTGGACCCTGCACGGGGACGTGCTCGCCGCGGGCGCGGGCCTCGACGCGTTCGTGGCCGAGGTGGCGGCCGAGCACGGGCTGACGCCGGAGGAGCTCGTCTCCACCGACGACAACCTCTACCTCGAGTACGCAACCCCTCGGGGGAACGTGCTTCCCTGGAGCTCCGCCCCCGAGATGGTGGCGCGGGTCCGCAAGCACCGGGACGCCGAGGAGATCGCCCGGATGATGGGCCCCTGAGGGCGCGGGAACGTCCGGACGCCACGGTTGTCTGTCGTGCTCATGCCGCGAGCTCCTCGTGTCGGCCTAGGTCTCCTCGTCCTCGGAGCGCTCGCCGCCTGCGCAGGCGTCACGCCCCCCAGCGCGACGCTGCGGCCCATGCTGGCCGTGGTCATCCCCGATCCGGACCTCGCTCGCGGGCAGAAGGCGCCGCCTCCGTTCGCGCTGACGTCCACCGACGGGGTGGGCCTCGAGATCCTCGGCGTGCAGGCCGTCGCGGCGATCGAGGATCCCCTCGCGGTCACCGAGCTCCACCTGACCTTCGAGAACCCGGAGGACCGTACGATCGAGGGCCGCTTCACCTTCACGGTGCCCGAAGGCGCCTCCCTCAGCCGCCTCGCGATGCGCGTCCACGGGACCTGGCAGGAGGGGGAGGTCGTGGAGAAGCAGCGCGCTCGGATGACCTACGAGCAGTTCCTGCACGCGCGGCGCGACCCGGCGCTGCTCGAGCAGGGGGCAGGCAACGAAGTCGCGGTGCGCGTGTTCCCCATCGGGCCGCGGGAGCGCAAGGAGATCATCGTCACGTACGCCGAGCCCATGCAGCGCTCGAGGCCGTACCGCCTGAGGCTCGCCGGGCTCGCGAACGTCGCTCGCCTCGAGGCGAAGGTCCACGCGCGCGGCGACGTCGTCACCGACGTGGAGGCCAACGACGTGAAGCCGGAGCAGGATCTCACCGTCCCTCCGGAGCGTTGGTCCACGGAGGGCGTCGCCGGCCTCCGAGCAGGCAAGCACGCGGTCGTCCGCGTTCGCGTCCCGAGCGCCGCCACCGCCGCGCGGCCGATCGAGAGCGCGGTGTTCCTCGTCGACACGAGCGCTTCGCGGGCGCTGGATCTCGTCCGAGAGATCGAGGCGGTCCGCGCGCAGGCCGCGGCGCTCCCCTCGCACGCGGAGCTCCGCGTCGCGTGCTTCGACCAGACCGTGGAGCAGGTCTACCAAGGCAAGGCTGGCGCCTTCGACGACCGGGCGACGGACGCCATCCGGGCGCGCCGCGCGCTCGGCGCCTCCGATCTGGGCGCGGCGCTCGCTTGGGCCAAGGCCGCCTCGGTCGGGCTGACGTCGCCCCGCCTCCTGGTGTTCTCGGACGGCGTCGCCACCGCGGGGCCGACGGAGCGAGCCGCCCTCGTGTCGGCGACGAAGGAGCTCGGGGCAGCGGGAGTCCTCCGCGCCGACGCCGTCGCCATCGGCGGAATTCGAGACACGAGCGCGCTCGCAGCGCTCACGCGCGACGCGCTCCCGACGCCGGGGACCATCTCCGGCGTCGAGGACGGCGCGCAGCGGATCGCGCAGCGGATCGGCGCGGACACCCTCGCGCCGATCCCGGTTCGCGTCGAGGGCGCCGAGTGGGTGTACCCGTCGACCCTGGTGGGTGCTCAGCCAGGCGACGAGGTCCTGGTGCACGTGGTCTCGAAGCGGGGCGTTCCGTCGATCTCGCTCGGCGAGGTGAGCGTCGCGCCCGACCTCCGGGACGCTCCGGGCCCGCTCGTCGAGCGCGCCGTGGCGCTCGCGCGCATCGAGAGCCTGCGGGAGTCGACGAGCCTCTCGGAGGACGAGCGGCGGCAGCAGATCGTCGCTCTCTCCACGAAGCACCGCATCGTGTCGGAGCACACCGGCTTGCTCGTCCTCGAGACGGAGCACGACTACGATCGGTTTCGGATCGATCGCACCGCGAACGTCGACATCCTGTCCGTCCGCGGGGGCAAGATCACCCAGGTGTCCCAGCCGCGCGGCGCCGCCCTCCCGCCCAAGCCCTCCCCCTGGGAGTCCTCCGCCGGCTCGGCGCGGGGCAACCTCTGGGGCGACGGCGTCGGCGAGAGCTTCGGCGCCGGCGGCCTCGGGCTCTCCGGCGTCGGGGAGGGGGGCGGCGGGCGCGGCGAAGGAATCGGCCTCGGCAACATCGGCACGCTCGGCGCCGGGAGCGGCGCGGCGCGAGATCCGGGCGGCGAAGGGGGCGGGGGCCGTGGGGCGGCGGCGCCGGCGGCCCCTCAGGTACGCACGGCCGCGACGCAGGTCTCGGGTCGCATCCCGCCCGAGGTCATCCAGAGGATCGTGCGGCCGCAGTTCGGCAGGCTCCGCGCCTGCTACACGGCCGCCGTAGGGCCGAGCTCCACGCTGAGCGGCCGCGTCGTCATCCGGTTCACGATCTTGCGCGACGGGACGGTCGGCACCGCGGTGGACCAAGGCTCCACGCTGGAGTCCGCCGCGGTCATCCGGTGCGTCGCCGGCGTCTTCCTGACGCTCACGTTCCCCGCGCCGGAGCGCGGGGTCGTCACCGTGACGTACCCCATCCAGTTCGGTCCCGCGGCGGAGGAAGACCCGGTTCGTCCGCTCACTCTGCCGCCGCGCACCGCCCCTCGCCCGTCGACAGGGTCGGCCGGCCGCGACGACGGCGGCCTGCCCGCGACGACCACGGCGCCCTACGAGGGCGAGTACGCCTCGGTGATGGAGCACGTGAGGGAGGGCGACCGCGCCGGGGCGCTGAACCGGGCGTGGGCCTGGCGCGCGAGGTCACCCGGCGACGTCCTCGCGTTCCTCGCCCTCGGCGAGGCGGCGGAGCTCGCCGACGACAAGGTGCTCGCTTCCCGCGCGTACGGCTCGGTCCTCGAGCTGTGGTCCTACCGCGTGGACATGCGCCGGCTCGCCGGCCAGAGGCTCGAGCGCGTCGGGGACACGAAGAGCCTCGAGCTTGCCGCCGACGCCTACGCCGGTGCGGTCGCCGACCGCCCCGACCACCCCTCCAGCCACCGCCTCCACGCGATGGCGCTCCTGAAGCTCGACCGCCCCCGGGAGGCGTTCGAGGCGCTCGACGCTGCGCTCCGGCGGGATTTCGCGAGCGGGCGCTTCGCGGGGGCCACCGGCGTCCTACGGGACGACCTCGCGATCGCGGGCGCTGCCTGGGCGAGGAAGGAGCCCCACACCCGCGAGCGCGTGGCCGAGCGGCTCGCCGAGCACGAGCGCACGGTCGAGCGCGAGCCGAGCATCCGGTTCGTGCTGGTCTGGGAGACGGACGCCAGCGACGTGGACCTGCACGTGTCGGACGCCCGGGGCGACAACGCCTCGTACCGGAAGCCCTCGCTCGAGACCGGAGGGACGCTCTCGGCCGACGTCACGAACGGCTACGGCCCGGAGGCGTTCGCGATCCCGAGCCCAGGGAAGGGCTTCCCGTACCAGCTGCGCGTCCACTACTTCGCCCGAGGGTCGATGGGCTTCGGCATGGGCAAGGTCGAGATCCTCGAGCACGACGGGCAGGGCAACCTGCGCTTCGATCAGCGGCCCTTCGTCCTCATGAAGGATCGCGCGATGATCGATCTCGGCGCCGTGCGCCCGAGCCTGCTGGCGGCGCGCTGAGGGTCACGCGGTCGCGGCGCGAGCCTTGCGAGGGACCACGCCGAGCTCTCTGCGGACGTCGTCGAGGGGCCTCTCGACGTGCGGCCAGTAGTCCCACTCCGTCAGATCCACCGTCACGGCGCGGCCCCGTGCGAAGGCGTCGATGGCCGCCTCCGGGTCGAAGTTCCCCTTCGCCACGCCGATGTAGTCATCGCCGAGCACCGGGTAGCCGACGTGGAACATCATGGTGAGCGCGAAGATCAGGAAGAACGGATCTCGCTTCATGTAGCCGGCCTCGAACGCGGCCTGCTCGATCTCGCCGTAGGGGTCGGTGTCGTGGTTGGCGAGCAGGTGCCCCATGTCGTGCACCACCTGCCACGGGAACCCGTGGGACTCGCCCGGCATCGAGAACCGGCGGCGCGTGCAGTGCGCCCAGTACTCACGGCCGAGCGTCCCCTCGGGGAGGAGGCCGAGCTGCCGGTACTTCCACGCGAGCTCCGGGTCTGCGCCGAGCCCCAGGCGAGGCGAGAACGCCTTCCAGATCCCCTTGAGGCCGCCGTCCCGCCAGGCCTCCGCCGCGACCTTCTGCGCGAAGTAGCTTCGGCGCGCGACGTCCGTCTTGAGCCTCAGGTGGTGGCCCTTCACGAACTGGTGGAGGTTCTTGAGGCGGGGCTCGTCGACCTGCAGCGCCTTCGCGAACGAGTCGATCACGGCCAGCTCGGTCGCGTCGACGTCCTGGTCCATCATGGCCATGAGCAGCATCGCCTCCACGGCGAAGGTGCGCTCGCGCTCCTCCGTGAGCACCGCGGCGAGCTCCTCCGGCCGGATCGGCTCGAGCTCGTCCGGCTTCGCGTCGAGCTGCAGCGCGGAGGCCGCGGCGCGCAGCAGCGCCGACTCCGTCTCGCTCACGCCCTGGCTGGCGACGGCCACCATCTTGAGCGCGCGCAGCCCGGCGTGCGCCTTCTTCGGATCGATATCGGCGAGGCCCATCTTCGCATGGTCGCGGGTGGCACTCGACGCGTCAACGCCGAGCGATCGCCCCGCTCTTCCCCGTCTTCGCCGTCTACCCGCTTCCCTGTCTACCCGCTTCCCTGTTCACCCTGGCGAGCGCGCTCCGATGGGAGGCGGGCGGGGCGTGAGCGGCTCGGTCGCGATCCCTCGCTCCGCGAGGATCGCGTTCACCGCGAGGAGACCGGCCGACGCCGCGCGCTCCATCCCGTCGCAGGGGAACGGGACCTTGACGTAGTCGCCCGCGAGGTAGACGCCCGGCACCGGCGTCACGACCGACGGGCGCGTCGCGTGCGCCCCGGGAGAGAAGGCTGGCGCGTCGTCCCGAACGAGCAAGCGCTCCTCCAGGACCCGAGCCCTCGCGAGCTCGGGGTGGGCTCGGTCGAGGAGCGCGCGGAGCTCCACCCGGAGCGACGAGGGATCGTCGCTCGCCCCGTCGAGCGCGTACGCGTGCAGCTCGAGCACCGCGCCGCCTCGCTCCTGCGCCCACCGGCGCGCCGGCTCCTCGAGGCGGTCGGCGACGAACACGGCGCGGCGCTCCCCCCGCTCCGCGGAGGTCGCGATCGGAGGTCGGTCGCGATCGGCCGGCTGATCCAGCCAGACGCGCCACACCGCGAACGCGGGGGCGCGCCGCAAGGTGGCCACCACGGGAGCGAGCGCGTCGAGGGCCCTCGACCGCGCGACGATCTGCTGCACGCCTTGCACGTCGGCCGCCACCACGACCGCGCGCGCAGCGATCACGCGCTCGACCCCGCGCGCTCGGTAGCGAACGGACACGCTTCCGGCGGCGACGTCGACGCCGAGCACCTCCGCGCGCTTGTGCACCTCGGCGCCCTCCGCGACGAGCGCGGCCTCCAGCGGATCCCAGAGCCCAGCGCCCGACGCCGCGAACGCCGCTCCTCCGTCGGCGCCGAGCGCCGCGTGGAACATGGAGAGCATCTCCGCCGCAGAGGTCCGCTCCTCGGCGTGGAAGAGCGCGCTCGGCGCGACCGCGTAGAGGACGCGGCGGAGCTCGGGGTCGACGCCGCTCGCGTCGAGGTGATGCGCCGTCGTGACGCCGTCCAGATCCCGGTACGCCGTCTCGGGCTCGAAGCCGAGCGCCCCGACGGCGAGGCGCAGATCGGCGGCGGCGACGCGGCGCAGCCGCTCCGAGGAAGTCGCGAGGACGGCTCGGTGCAGCCGCGCCCGCGCGCGCGCGCCGAGGTGAGCGGGCCCGGCGCCCCGCGCCGGCAGCGGCCGAGCCTCCGCGACGGGCAGCGCCAGGGACGAGGGGCCGGCGCGACGCAAGAGACCGAGGACGTTGCGCTGGTGCGATCCCACCAGGCGAAGCCCTCGGCTCATGTGCATGAGCGAGCCGTCGCGGTGGCGGTCGAGCCACGCCCCCACCCGCCCTCCGAGGTACGCCTCGCGCTCCAGGAGCGTCACGGGGACTCCGTGCTCGGAGAGGAGCGAGGCGGCGGCGGCCCCCGCGATGCCCCCGCCGACGATGACGACCCGCTCCGCCATGGGAGCCCGTAGTCGTACCACGGTCAGGGCGGATCCGCGGCGGGCGTCCCTCGGGGGAAGCGGCCACCATGATACGAACCCTCCTCCTCACGCCGTGGATGACCCCGCATCGAGTCATCTCGTACGAGCGCGCCATCGTCCTCAGCTTCCTCGGCAAAGTCGAGGTGGTCGAGGAGTACGACGAGCTCGTGACCTCCCCCTCGCTGGTGATCAAGGCGCCCGCCGTCGTTCGGCAGCGCCGCGGTCGCCCCGCGGGGCGGGCTCGGATCACGTTCTCGCGGATGAACGTGCTCGTACGGGACGGCTTCACCTGCCAATACTGCCGGGTGGAGCGGTGCGCGAGCGAGCTCAACCTCGATCACGTCTTGCCTCGATCCCGTGGCGGAGCCACCTCGTGGGAGAACGTCGTGTGCTCGTGTTACCCGTGCAACCAACGCAAAGCAGGCAGGACCCCGGAGGAGGCCGGCATGAAGCTCCTCGAGCGTCCCGCTCGCCCCTCGGTCCTGCCCGAGCGGGCCCGGATGCGCGCAGGCGCGGGCGTGATCCCCGAGGCGTGGAGGGCGTACTGTTGAAGGCCGCCGAGAGGGGCCCGGTGGGGGACGACACCCACCGGGCCCTTCGCCTTTTTTGCGGGGGAACGACGTAGCCTCGCGCCCTTCACCGGCGGGGCCGGGGGCCGGGGGCCAGCACGACGACCGCACCACCTCGGCAAGGCTGCTAGGATTCGAGGCTCCCATGCGCGTGGCCTACGCAGTCGCCGCGCTCGCGTCCCTCGCGATGCTGCCCCTGTCCGCGCTCGCGGGAGACGTCGCCCCGCGCCCCAAGCCGACCAAGCAGGAGCAGGCGGCCGCGGCGAAGCGCTTCAAGGAGGGCGAGCGGGCCTACGCGCGGCATGACTACGCGGCCGCCGCCGCGGCCTTCGAGGAGGCCTACGCCGTCGCCCCTCACCCCGACGCGCTGCTCAACGCCGCAGACGCACGCAAGAAGGCCGGGGATCTGTCGACCGCCGCGGCGCACTGCGTCCGGCTGCTGCGAGAGCACCCCGAGGGCAAGGTCGCCGCAGACGCGCGCAAGAGGCTGGCCGAGCTCCGACCCAAGCTCACGCGGCTCGACGTGACGGCCCCCGACGGCGCCGAGGAGCTCCGCGTCGACGGTGAGCCGGCGGAGCTCGGCGAGCTCTACGTGGATCCAGGCGACCACCTGCTGTCGGTGAAGGTCGGAGGACAGAAGATCGAGCGAAGCGTCAGCGCCGTCGCGGGCGCGCGGATCGCGGTGCGGCTGGAGGTGCCCCCGCAGCCGAAGGAGGAGCAGGCAGCGGCCGCCCCCTCGCCGCCTCCGGCCGCGCCGAAGGAGGAGAAGCCGCTGCACCCTGCGGTGTTCTTCACCGGTCTGGGCCTGACCGCAGTCGCGGGCGGCCTGCTGATCTGGAGCGGCGTGGACACGCAGGCCGCGCGCTCCGACTTCGACGCGAGCCCGACGCGCGAGGCCTACGACGACGGGCTGCAGAAGGAGCTCCGGACGAACGTGCTCATCGGGGTCACCGGAGGCCTCGGCGCCATCACGGCGGTCCTCGGCATCTTCGCCACCGAGTGGGGCGGCGGCGCCGCGGAGCCAGCCGGAGCTGCCGTGTCGCTCCAGCTCTCGCCCACCGAAGCCGCCGTCAGAGGGCGGTTCTGATGGGGATCCCTCCGCAGCCGCCGGTCCCGCCCCCGCCGCCGTCGGGCCCGCACGCGGCGCCCCACTGGGGGGGCCACACGCCGTCGCGGACGCACGTGGCCGTGGAGCCGGTGGGGCGCTACGAGCTCTTGCTCGAGCTCGCGTCGGGCGGCATGGGGAGCGTCTACGTGGGACGTCAGCGCGGCGCCGCGGGGTTCGAGCGCCTCGTCGCGATCAAGCGGATGCACCCGCACCTCACGCAGCACCACGATCTCGTGCTCGCGTTCCATGAGGAGGCGCGCATCGCGTCGCTGATCCATCACCCGAACGTCGTCACGGTCGTCGACGTGTACGAGGAGGGCGGGGAGCACCTCCTCGTGATGGAGCTCATCGACGGCACCTCCGCTGGCACGCTCATGACGGAGGCGCGCCGACGCGGCAAGAGGCTGCCTCGGCCGGTGGTCCTCCGGCTCGCCATCGACGTGCTCGCAGGTCTCCACGCGGCGCACGATCTCGTCGGTCTGGACGGCACGCCGCTCCAGGTGGTGCACCGGGACGTGAGCCCCCAGAACATCCTGGTCGGCGGCGACGGCGCCGTGCGCATCACGGATTTCGGGATCGCGCGCGCGCTGCAGCGCTTGGTGCACACGGCGACAGGCGAGCTGAAGGGCAAGCTCCGCTACATGCCGCCCGAGCAGGCGATGGGGCAGCAGGTGGACCGGCGGGCCGACGTCTTCTCGATGGCGATCGTCCTCTGGGAGATGCTCGCCGGAGATAGGCTCTACAAGGGGGAGACGGACCTCGAGCTGCTCCGCGCCGCGGGGGAGGCGCACGTGCCCCGGCTCTCCGCGGTGGATCCGACCACGCCCGCCCCGCTCGAGGCGATCATCATGCAGGCCCTCGCGCGCTCGCCCGAGCACCGGTTCCCGACCGCGGCGGCGTTCGGCGCGGCGCTGGAGCGCTGGGCGTGGGAGGCGCGTGAGCTCGCCTCGGCGCCGGACGTGGCGCGCGTCGTGCGGGAGCTGGCGGGCGAACGCATCGACGCGAGGCGTCGGCAGCTCCAGGACGTGCTGGCGGGTCGTCGGCCCGCCGCGAGTCGTTCCGGCACCCACCCGCTCGCGCCGTTCGGCACGCCCATCACCTCACAGGCCGCCATCCTCGGCCCGCAGTCGGCGAGCCCCGCGCGCCGGTCGAGCGTGCTCGTGGGGGCCATCGCGGCCGTCGCGGTGGCGGGCGCGGGCCTCGGGCTCGCCGCGCTGTTCGTCCTCCGCTCGGCGCCGAGCCCGGCCCCGGGGAGCGTCGCCGGAGCTCCGGCCGAGGCCTCGGCGGAGGCGGACGCGACCGCCCACGTCACGGTGCAGGTGTTCGCTCGGCGCCCCATCACGCAGATCCGAGGCGACGGGGTCACCGGGGTCACCTTCTTGGCCGACGGGGCGGCGACGTTTCAGCTCCCGCGCGGATCGGCGCCGGTGGAGGTCGAGGTGCAGTTCGAGGACGGCGGCACCGAGACCCGCGCGATCACGCCGAGCCAGGACGTCGCGCTCCGCGTCACGGCGACGCCGGCCGCGAGCGCCGCGGCTCCGAGCGCCGAAGCGAGCGCGAGGGCGAGCGCCACGGCCTCCGCACCCGCCTCGCCCCCGCGGCCCGCGACCAGGCCGGGCGGCGCGCCGGGCGACGGGCTCCGGAAGAACCCCTACCAGTGAGCCGAGGACGCCCCCCGTGTACCGAACGCCAGGCGCGCAGACCGAACCGTCGGACGACGACGATCCGCACCTGATCCTTCCGGGCTGGGGCGTGGGCGGCGGGGTCGTCGGCCGCTCGACGCCCGACGACGTCCTCCTCCGCTTCGGGTCGGATGCCAGGATCTCTCGATACGCGAACGGCGACGTGTTCGACATCAGCTACGACTACGACGGCGCGGAGAACTACGCGCCGGATCGGAGTGAGAACGCCGGGCGCCCGAGCGACTTCAAGTTCGCGCGGGGACTCCTTCGTGAGATCGACGTCAGCGTCTACCAAACGCACCTCTACACGTTCGGCCACGTCCGCGTCGGCTCCCCACGACGCGCCGTCGAGGAGTCCTTCGGCGAGCCGATGGTGGTGCCAGCAGGAGACTACGGTGAGGAGCTCCGCTATCTCACCCGAGGGATCACCTTCGTGGTCGGACGCGACGACGAGGCGGTCATGAGCATCGCGATCTTCCAGGCGGCGCGCTGAGCGCGCGCCGCGTCACATGCACTGGCCCATGCAGTCGGGGCACATGCAGCCCTCCGACGGGAGGTAACAGAACCCGTCGGTCTCGCAGGTGTCGCAGATCGGCTCCGTCACGCACTCGGCGCAGTCGCAGCCCTCCTGCACCTCGCACGTGCCGTTGATCACGCACGGGGCGCACCCCGGCGTCCCGAGGCAGTCGGGGCAGGCGCACGACTCCAGCATGGGCATGGCCATGGCCTCGCAGACGCCATCCGGCACGGCGCCCGCGCAGGCCATCACGTTGTCTTCGCAGTCGGGGAACGGGAAGCAGTCGGGGCAGACGCAGCTCTCGGTGAACGGCGTGCAGACGCCGTTGGTCTCACAAGCGGTCGGCGAGCAGAACGAGGCCGTGTCGCAGTCCTCACACGTACACGAGTCGCGCACCGAGTCGCAGAACCCGTCGGTCACGCACTGGCCCGGCTGGCAGAAGGCCGTGTTGGCGCAGTCGGGGCAGAGGCACCCCTCGAACGAGAAATTGCAGACGCCGTTGGGGGCGCCGTCGCACCCCATCGGCGCACCGCCGCCCCCTCCGTCCCCGCCGGCGACGCTCGCGCTCGCGGACACCGCGGTCACGGACGTCGCCGTCGCCGTCGAGCCTGCCCCAGCCCCTCCGCCGCCGCGCAGCAGCTCCTCGGCGTCGCCCGAGAACGCGAAGCACCCGACCAGGTGCGTCCCGGCGAGCGTCGTCGTGAGTCCGGCAAGGCGAAGCTTCAGGGGGACCTCCCTCGAGGGTCGTGCGCGAGGCCGACGCGGGCCGGACCCGTCGGTCCGCCTCACCCGACATCGATCACCCGGACTCGGGCCGGGCGGAACTAGGATAGCGGATCCCCGCGATGCCCACGTCCTTCGTCGATCATGTGGCGCGCGCCCTCTGGGGAGGGTCGGAGCGCGTCGACTCCGACGCCAGCCGCTTCGTGTCGGCCGAGCTCGAGCGGGAGCCCGCGCTGCGACCCGAGGAGATCGTGGGCGCTGCGTACGAGCGGGGGATCGACGCGGCCGGGCGGCGCGAGCGCGGGACGCATTTCACGCCGCGCGCGATCACCGAGCGCGTGGTCGCGCGGGCGCTCGCCGGCCTCCCGGCGGACGCGCCGTGGACCAAGCTCCGCGTCTTGGATCCTGCGATGGGCGCCGGCGCGTTCCTCTGCGAGGCGCTCCGGCAGATCGTCGCGCGCTCGGGGCTGCCGGACACGGCGCGGACGCGGCGGCGCATAGCCGAGCGCTGCCTCTACGGCGTCGACAAAGATCCCGAGGTCGTACACGCCGCGCGGGCGAGCCTCTGGCTCGCGATCGCCGACCCCGCGCTGCACCGCGAGGCGCTCTTCGCGAACCTCGCCGAGGGGGACTCGCTCTTCGATCCGCCGCCCGGACCTCGCACCTTCGACGTCGTCGTGGGCAACCCCCCCTTCCTCGGCGGCAAGCGCATCCGAACGGTGCACGGCGACGCCTACGCGGCAGCGCTCACGGCGCTGCATCCGCCGGCGAACGGGAACACCGATCTCGCCGCCCACTTCTTGCGCCGGGCGTTCGATCTGCTCGTCGACGGCGGCGTCGTCGGCTTCGTGGTGACGAACACGATCTCGCAGGGCGACACGCGCGAGGGTGGCCTCGCCGAGATCGTGCGCCGAGGCGGCGTGATCTACGGGGCCGATCGCCGCTTCCCGTGGCCGGGCCAGGCGGGCGTCGTGACGAGCCTCCTCTGGATCAAGAAGGGTCTGCCCACCGGGGAACGGCTCCTCGACGACCGCCCCGTGGGCTCGATCGATCCGTTGCTCTCGCCGCTCGGACGAAGCGCCGATCCGTCCCGCTTGCCCGAGATGCGGGGGCGCGCGTTCATCGGGTGCTTCCTCCGCGGCAAGGGCTTCGTCTTCGACGACGCGAGCGCGGAGGCGACGCCCTTCGCTGCGTTGCAGGAGATCCTCGATCGCCGACCCGCCTCGGCGGAGGTGGTGCACCCCTTCCTCGGCGGCGAGGAGGTCCTCACCGATCCGGAGCACCGGCCCCACCGGCGCGTGATCCACTTCGACCAGCTCGGCCTCGAGGAGGCACGCGCGGCACACCCGGAGCTCGTCGCGATCGTGGAGCGGACCGTGCGCCCGTTCCGTGAGGCGAAGGGCTCGACCAAGGCGGACCTCGCGCACAAGGCCGCGTGGTGGAGGTTCGCCAATCCCCGCCCCGAGCTCGCTCGGGCGACGCGTGGGCTCGACCGAGTCATCGTGATCCCGCGGATGTCGTCGGCCGTGCACGCGGTGATGGTCCCGACGGGAGCGGTGTTCTCCGACCAGCTCGTCGTCGTGGCCTCGAGCTCCCATGCCCTCCTCGCCGTCCTCTCGAGCGTCGTCCACGAGGCCTGGGCCGGCCTGCTCTGCTCGACGCTGGGCGATGGCCTCCGCTACACGCCGTCCGACGTGTTCGAGACGTTCCCGCTGCCAACGGCGACCCTCGGCGCGCTCGAGGAGCAGGCCGAGGTCGAACGTGCCGGGGAGGCGTTCGCCGAGGCGCGCGCCGCCTGCCTGCGCGGACGGGGGATCGGCCTCACCCGGCTGGCCGCCCTCCTCCGAGAGGGCGCGGCGGGCGACGACCTCCACCGCCTTGGGGAGGCCAAGGCCGCGCTGGATGGCGCCGTGCTCGCCGCCTACGGGTGGCGGGACGTCCAGGTCGGCCCCGGGGGTCGGCTCGCCGAGGACGCACGCGAGGGGGTGCTCCGCCGCCTGTTCGCCCTCAACGAGGCGCGGGCGAGAGGCGGCGGGTGACCGGCACCATTCCGACGCTCCGGTCTTTTCACCTCACGGCCTGCCCGCGGGTCCTTCCCCCGAACCAGGAGGAAATATCGTGCATACCCGACTTTGGCTCGCTGCTCTGCCCCCCCTCGCGCTGCTCGTCGGCGGCTGTCCGAAGGAGGAGCTGACCTACGCAGAGGCGCAGGACGCCGTGCAAGAGGCCGCCGTCGCCAGCGAGGCCGCCGCCGTCGTCGAGGGCTCGGTCGAGATCGCGACCTCGTTCACGCTCGGGAAGGCCGCGGCCGAGACCGCCGCCGAGATCCGCGACTTCATCCAGACCCAGCTCCCCTGCGCCGAGGCGACCCTGGTCGACGCGACCCTCACGGTGCAGTACGGCGCCAAGCCCGGCGCGTGCGAGTGGCACGGCAAGACGTACTCTGGCACCCACATCATCACCGTCGTGAAGACGGACGGCACCATCGAGGTTCACCACGAGTGGCAGGACATGACGAACGGTCGGATCGAGGTGGACGGGACGGCGGACGTCACGTGGGACCTCGAGGCCAAGTCCCGCCACGTCGTCCACGAGCTCACGTGGACGCGCCTCAAGGACGGGACCACGGCCACGGGCAGCGGTGACCGGACGCAGTCCGCGCTCGACGGGGCCTGGACCAACGGCGTGTCGGTCGACGGGACGCGGAGCTGGGACGGGCCGAAGGGCACCTGGGATCTCGACATCAACGAGGTCGAGTGGCGCTGGATCGATCCGGTCCCGCAGGCTGGCTCCTACGTGCTCACCACGCCGAAGGACAAGACCATCACGATGAGCTTCGAGCGGCTCGACGAGGACACGATCCAGGTGACGGTCGAAGGCCCGAAGCGCGACTTCAAGTTCCGCGTGACCAGCATCGGCGAGGTGCAGGGCGACGGCGAGGGCGCGTAGCGTCCGTCGCGGCCGCGCGGCGCGGCGAGAAGGGCGTTGCGCCGCAGGCCGAGCCGGTCCAGAGAGAGAGCGTGAGCGCTCGCGCCGGAGACGATCAAGCGAGCTCGCGGCGGCTCCGGATCGAGATCCTCGACTCTGCCGGCGCGGACAAGGGCCGGGTCGTGCTCGTCGCAGGGCCCGAGGCCACGGTCGGGACCGCGGCCAGCTGCGACGTGATCGTCTCGGATCCCACGGTGAGCCGGCTGCACGTGCGGCTCCGCGCCGAGGAGGCGGGGATCCGCGTGCTCGACGCGGGGAGCCGCAACGGGACGCTCGTCGCGGGCGTCCTCGTCCTCGACGGCTGGGCCGACGAGGGCGCGACGATCACCCTGGGGCGGACGACGCTGGCCGTGACGACCACGGACGACGTAGCGGCGCTCCCGCTGTCCTCCCGTTCCAGCTTCGGGCCGCTGCTCGGCCGTAGCATCGCGATGCGGCGCCTCTTCTCGCTGCTCGAGCGGGTCGCGCCCACCGACCACACCCTCCTCATCGAGGGCGAGACCGGGACCGGCAAGGAGCTCGTCGCCGAGGCCGTCCACGAGGCGAGCGCTCGGTCGGGCGGGCCGCTCGTGGTCTTCGACTGCTCGGCGGTGGCGCCGTCCCTCGTGGAGAGCGAGCTCTTCGGCCACGTGCAAGGCGC
>CAZBJI010000121.1:0-25043 GCA_964492175.1 uncultured Polyangiaceae bacterium
GCCAGCTTCTTCCGCAGCTGAAAGAGCGACGGCCCGTCGACGAACTCCATCACGAGGAAGAGCGGATCCTCGGCCGTCCTCTGGATGTCGATCACCGCGACCACGTTCGGGTGGCGGATGCGCGCGGCGAGCCGCGCCTCGTCCAGGAACATGGAGCGGAAGTCGGGCTCGGACGCGACGTGCTCGTGCATGAGCTTGATCGCGACCAGCCGCTCGAAGCCGCCCTCGCCGACGGCTCTCCCGAGGTACACCGTCGCCATGCCGCCCGCGGCCAAGCGCTCGGTGGTCTCGTAGCGTCCGAGGCGTAGGCCCACGGAGTCAAGGTAGCCGACTCGCGGCTCGGATACCAACCTCCTCGGTCGGCGACGCCGAGCGCCTTCCGACGCAGAAGGTGCTAGACGCCGAGCGATGCCGTACCGAGCGCTCCCCCCTCGGCTGGCGCCGCGCTACCTACAGCTCTGCGGCGGGTGCTCGGTGGAGCACCGCTACGCGGAGGACGTGAGCGAGTGGGTCTGCGGCGGGTGCGCGCTCCGGCAACCGGCGCTGCGCACCGGAGACCTGCCGCCGCTCGGCGAGGACACGCCGGTCGCCGGCTTCGAGGCGAGCGGCATGACGGAGCTCGTGCCCTTCGCCCGCTCGCTCGGGCTCGAGGTCCCTGGGATTTCTCAGGTCCGCGTCGACGTGCTCGGCGTGGTCGTCGACGTGACCCTGGAGATCAGCAGCGGCGTGGCGGTCGGCGTCGCCGTGGGCTGCGCCGCGGCGGCCTTCCCCGAGATCACCCTGAGGCGCGAGACCCCCGCGGACGTTCGCTCGAAGCAGTCGGGCGTGGCCCGCGAGGTGCAAACCGGCGACGCCGCGTTCGACGCGGGCGTGTACGTCGACAGCGCGGCGTCCGATGGCGAGATCATGACCGTGGTCGGCTGCGATCTCACGAGGCGCGCGATCCTTACGCTGCTCGCCGATTTCGAGACCGTCGAGCTCGGCCCCGGCGGCGTCGGGATGAAGAGCTCGTCCGCCGACCCCGACGCGTTCGATCCGGAGCGGCTCGCGCGCGTCGTGTCTGCCACCCGGACCCTCGCGAGCGCCCGGCGCCCCATCGCGCCGGCGGCTCGGCCGCAGCCCCCGGTCGAGCGCGCCCTCGGCTGGCTCGGGCTCGGCGCGCCGCTCTTCGGCTTCATCGTCGCCGGGATCTGTCTGGATGGGTTTCCCCCGCTCCACCTCGGCGCCGTCGTCTACCCGCTCGGCGTGGGCGGGATGCTCGCGATCCTGCTCCAGCCGCTGCTCCCCAAGATCGTTCGAGGCCGTTCGTCGTCGGGGCGCTCGCTCAGGCGCATACGCGTCGGCGTGCTGTGGGTCCTGCCGCCGGTGTCGCTCGCGGTCGCGCTCCTGCTGAACGCCGTCCTCGACCCCTCCGTGGAGCGCGAGGACGAGCTCCGCGTGGACGAGGTGACGCACGACGGCGACCAGGGGACCAGCAAGGTCACGGGCCAGATCGCCGGACGGAGCGTCTCCGTCGACGTCGCCGATCCCCGAGCGCAGCTGCGGGTCGGTGAGGTCGTGACGGTGTGGAGCCGCGACGGGGCGCTCGGGATCCGCTGGCGCCACCGCCCCGCGCGGCTCTCGGAACGAAAAGGGCAGGTAGGTCCATGAGCCTGTTCGATCTCGTCGAGCCGACACGAGGCTGACGGCGACGTTTCGAGTACCCAGAGGTCCTCCCGTTCGGGGAAGATGGCGCGCCGCGGTCGAGGGCGCCAAGGGCCCCCTCACGAAACCGCGGCGGCTGGGAGCGAGGTGCAGGATGGCAGAGGGAGCGTCGGTTCACTTCTCGGAGTTTCGAGCGCGGCTCCCCACGATGGCCGACAAGACCGTCGTCATCACGGGGACGACCTCCGGCACGGGCCAGGTCGCGGCGAGGACCGTCGCCGAGCTCGGCGCCAAGGTCCTGCTCCTGAACCGGAGATCGAGCCGCTCGGAGGCCAGCGCCGCGGCGCTGCGCGCGGAGGTTCCGGGCGCCGAGATCCACGAGGTCGAGTGTGACCTCACGTCCTTCGCGTCGGTGGAGGCGGCCGCGAGGCGCGTCGAGGAGCTCTGCCCCGAAGGCGTGAGCGTGCTCGCCAACAACGCGGGCGTCATGGCGTTGCCGGACGTCGCCACGGGAGACGGCTTCGACGTCCAGATGCAGACGAACCACCTCTCGCACTTCCTCCTCACGCGGGAGCTGATGCCCTCGCTGGAGCGGGCCGCGGAGGCCAGCGGGGAAGCGCGGGTGGTCAACCACTCGAGCAGCGCCCGCCTGTGGCCTCGGCGCACCCTGCTCCCCGAGCACCTCGAGAAGCGCGGCGGGCAGCTCGGTGGAGACGGCGGAGCCGTCCTGAACGCGCTCTTCCTCGGCCCGCGCTGGCTCCGCTACAACCAGAGCAAGCTCGCGAACGCCGCGTTCACCGCCGCGCTCCACCACCGGCTGCAGGCCAAGGGCAGCAAGGTCAAGGCGCTGGTCGCGCACCCCGGCCTAGCGCGCACCAACCTCCAGACGACCTCGATCGAGGAGGGCGGGATGGCGAAGGGGCTCACCCGGTGGTTCATGAAGCTGAGCCAGAGCATGGAGGACGGCGCGATGGGGCTCCTCGGCTGCATGTGTCTACCGGAGGCGCGGTCCGGGCAGTTCTACGGACCGGGGAAGATGGGCGCCAAGGGGCCCGCCCTCCCCTTCGATCTCGAGCCGTTCTACGACAACGACGCGACGCGAGACCTCCTCTGGCGAAAGTCCGAGGAGGCGATCGGCAAGGCGTTCGCGCCGTGAGGTCGACCGCGGCCCGATGGGTCAGTCGCTGATCTTCTTGCCGCCGTCGGTGACCGAGCCATCGACGCTGCGGAACGTGAGCTTGCCGTCGACGACCTCGACGCAGAGGCTGTAGCCGTCGGGGACGCCGCTCTCGAGACAGAAAGGCATGTCGAGCGCCGGGATGTCCACGGCGCAGTGGATCTCGAAGCCGAGCTGGTCGTAGACCACGTCGTCCGAGGAGGCCTCGAGCACGCGGATCCCCCAGTCTTCGACCTGGATGGGGCTCGACGCGAACGCGTAGAGCGTCTGGGTGGCGGTCTGGGCGCCGCCGACGTCGATCAGGCACTCGGCCGCCATCGCGATGCCCGTCTCACGGTGCTCCCGACGGATCTTCCAGGTGTTCGACGCGATGAGGAAGTCCTCGGGGTGGTCCTCCGAGCCGTAGCCCGTGACCTCGAAGATCCCGACCAGGGTCTCCGGATCGGGGTTGCCGGCCGGCTTGGAGAAGAGCTCGGGCGCGCTGATGGAGAGCGCGCCGCCGTCCTCCCCGAAGCTGGTGGTCGGCGGATCGTCCTCGTCCCCCCATAGGTCTACGTCGCAGTCCGCGACGCAGGACTCGTCCCGGTCCTCCAGATCGGCGCAGCCGTGCGCCGCCAAGCAGTCGAGCGCGCACCGCGCGTCCGCCTCGGAGACGTCGTCGGGCACGGTGAGGCTGGTGTCGCAGGCGCCGACCTCCGCCTCGAGGTCCGCGACGGGATCGGCGCAGCTCGTGAGGGAGGCGGCGCCGGTCGTGAGCGCAAGGATCACCAAGGGTCCGCGGAGCGACATGGCTCCTCGTAGCCACGGGGAGCCGACCCGTCAACGCGAGGGGAGCCCCAGCACGAACGCGGCGTGACCGCGCTCGCCAGACGCTCGCGCGGTCACGCGAGCCAGAGCCGCAGGCGCAGGACCACGCTCGCGCCGACCCGATGCGTGAGGTACCGGTCGTAGCGCCGGACGCTCGGCAGCCGCTCGACCAGCCCGACCTCGCCAGGGCGCTGCGCCACGGTGAAGAACGCGCGGCCGCGGTGCGTGAAGACCACCTCGGCCTCCCCCGTCGCGACGTCCGAGAGATCGAGCGTGAGGTCGAGCGGCGGCCCGGCGTCCGGCGCGGCCGAGGAAGCCGCCAGCAACGCCTCGTCGTCCGCCACCAGGCTGTAGTCGCCTGCACGGAGTCGCACGTATGCGTGGCGCGCGATCGAGACCGGCCGGCCGGCCGCGGCCGCCGCGATCTCGACGAGCTCGCGCGCGGCGCGGTCGGGGACGCGCTCTTCGCTCACCTCGTACGCGCCTCGGTGCGCGAGATCGAAGCGTACGAACCTCGCGCGCGCGGCGAGGGCCCGCACCTCCGCCATCGCCGCCGCGGAGCAGAGCTCGCCGGCGGACGCCGACCGGAGGGTCGCGGCGCGGAACGACGCCGTGAAGGCGCGCAGCGCGGACGTCACTGGAGGAACCAGCCAGCGAGCGAGAGCCGGGCCCCCGCGAGCACCTCCCGGACGCGGTGGAGGTTCTTCGGGGCGACGGCGAAGAGGACACACCTGCCCGGGCGCGGCGTGATCGTCGCCGCGATCTCCGTTCGGACGATCTGGGTCGGCGCACCGTCGCACTGGTACAGATCGAGCTCCCCGCCCGAGAGCCCGGAGAGCCCCCCGAGGTAGAGGGCGTAGGCCACGCGGCGACGCCCGGCGTCGTCGCTGTCGGCGTGAGGCAAGAGGTAGTGCCCCGGGAGGTACGCGTACGCCCTCGTCTCGACCGCCCGCACGGCCTCCCCGGTGATCGCCTCGATGGCGGCGAGCACGTCGCTCGCTCCGAGCCGCTCGTGGACGCGCCGGAGCGGCTCGCTCTCGGGCGGCGCGCCCGAGGCCATCACGTCGAAGATCTCGTCCTGCAGGTTCTCCGCTGCCTCCTCGTCGAAGGCCGCGACGAGCTCGTCCGCGGCGCCCTCCTCGAGGAAGCCGTCGACGGCTACGTGCGGGAACGGATGGGCCGCGCGAAACCGTGCGGCGAGCTCCGCGACGTCCCAGCGGGAAGGATCGATCGGCACGCGCGGAGCCTAGTTCCTCCGAAGCATCACCTCATGCAGAAACTCGAACCGCCCCCGACGGGGCAAGCGCGCCCGGCCGAGCGTCGGGCGTGCCGGCTCAGCCTCATGGCCGCGGCCACGGGCTGCGCGGAGGTCCGTCAGGGGCCGTCGATCGCGGCGAGGATCGGCGCGAGGACCTCGTCGTGCTCTTCGAAGCGCGTGTCTTGGGCGAGCTCCGCGAGGTCGAAGGCGCCGCCCGCCGGGTCTGCTGCGATGCGGACGACGACCAGGTCCAAGCTCGGGACGACGTCGATGAACTGGTTGCCGAAGCCGCGCGCCCCGAAGAGGTCCGGCGGCGCGAACGGCACGAGCGTCCCCTCGAAGGGGGCCATGAGCGAGTCCATCGCCGGCTCTTGACCGTTCAACCACCAGAGCAGGCCATAGGCCTGGTTGAAGGGCTGAGACGGCGTGAGGGACAGATCCACGTAGCTCGGCGACACGACGGGCTCGCCCGCCCACGCGCCTCCGCGCAGGTAGAGGTAGCCGAAGCGCGCGTGGTCGCGGCACGTGGCGAGGACGTTGGCGTACGCCGTCGGGTTGCCAGCGGGATCTTGGCCCCAGGTGGCGCCCGAGCCGATCCGCGAGAAGAGGTGCTCCTCGGCGTACGCGTCCATGGCCTTGCCGGTGGCCGCGCGGACGACCGCCTCGAGCACCTGGACGCCGCCGTTGTGATAGGTCCACGCGGTCTCCGGCGGGTCGGCCGCGCCGAGATCCAGCCCGAACTCGGTGTGGTCGTCGGCGAACGTCGCCATGACGACGTAGTCTTGGAAGGCGCTCCACGCGAGCCCGCTCGTCATCGAGAGGAGGTGGCGGACGGTGATCGCCTCGTGCTCTCCGTCTTGCCAAGCGGGTACGAGGTCCGAGACGCTCGTGTCCAGCGAGGAGAGGTCGCCCCGGTCGAGCATGATCCCGACCACGGCGCTCGTGTACGACTTGGCGAGCGACCACGAAGGCTCGCGCGAGGTCGCGTCCCGCCCCTGCCAGTATGCTTCGGCGACGATGACGCCGTGCCGCGCGACGACCAGACAGTAGGCCTCGCCGTCGTCCGCGGCGGCGACGGCTTGGGCGAGGAGCGCGGGATCGAAGCCATGATCCTCGGGCGCGCCAGACTGCCACTCCGGATCGGGGTACGTCCACGCGGGCGGCTCGCCGCCAGCGCCCGAGGTGACGGCGCTCGTGGTCGGGGCCGCTGCGCCCGCGCCCGTCGGCCCCGCGCTCCCCGCTGCGCCCTCCCCTTCCCCAGCGCCTGCGCCCGAGGCGTCATCCTCTACCAGGATGGGATCCGAGCAGCCCACACCGAGGACCAAGGCGGCGACGACGGCGGTTCGCATGCGGGGACTCTCCCTCGCGCTCCGCCGCGCGGCGTCCTCGCGTACGCCAAACGCTTCTCTCTGGGCGCCGCTCCAGGTTGACGCGCTGCGTGAGCGCTCCGTACCGTGGACGCGGGCATGCAGCTCGCCTCCCTCGAAGACTTCGAGCGCGATCCGGTCGGGCGCTTCGTCTGTGGCGACCGGTACGCGCACTTCTGCGTGGCGCCGCGCCTCTGGGGGATCCTGCTCCGCGGACGCCCGAGCGAGGCGGAGGCGCGGGAGCTCGGCAGATCGCTCGTCTTCGCGCTGGGCCCTCCGGCGATCCCGCACGCCGTCGTCGTGGACACGTCCGAGCTCGAGGGTGGGGACGCAGGCGGGTTCGGCGCGGCGCAGCGCTTCCTCGCGCGCAACCGCGACCGCCTCACCCAGCAGATCACGCGGCTCGCCCTCGTGCGGCCGGCCGGCCTGAGCGGCGCGATGGTGTCGGGCGCCTTCGAGGTCCTCCCGCGCCCGTTCCCGGTGTCGCTCTTCACCGACGTCGGAGACGCGCTGGCGTGGCTCGCCCCCGCGTCGGAGGTCGGGGGCACCGAGGCGCTCGCGGCCGTGACGCTCGTCCGCGAGACCGCCGCCCGCGTGAACTCCGCCCTCCGGGCGCTGCGCGCGTACGTCGAGGCGCACCTCGGGGACGCCACGCTGGCCGCCGCGGCGAAGGCCTGCGGGGCCTCGGAGCGCTCCCTCCAGCGGCGGCTCGCGGACGCCGGAACGACCTTCCAAGACGAGCTCGTCCTCGCGAGGGTCCGCGCGGCCGAGCGCCTGCTCGCCGAGTCCGACGCGCCGCTCACCGAGATCGCGCTGGAGGTGGGGTGCGCGTCGCTGCAGCACTTCAGCACGATGTTCCGCAAGCAGACCGGGGATCCGCCGAGCGAGTGGCGTCGGAAGCGTCGCCGGCCGGATGGGGGACCCTGAGCCTGGAGGGCCTCAGGGGGGCGCCCCCGGATCGAGGCGCTTGACCGTCGAGCCCGTGCCGCCGAGCACCGGCTTGCGGTGATACCAGCGCCACGCTTCGGCGTCGTAGTCCCACGAGCCGACCGTCATCGCACCGTCGCCGATCTCGACGACGTTGAAGGTGTGCCACCCGTGCTTGGGCGAGCCGGCCCGGTAGACGTCGTGGCCCCGCCACGCGTAGAGCCCGGTCGCGTGGTAGTGCCCGTGGAAGATGCCCAGCACCTCGCGCCCGCGGAGGATCTCGGCGAGCTTGTCCCGGTAGTCGCCGTCACCGAACCACTGCCCTGCCGAGTAGGCGCCGAGCAAGGGGAAGTGGAAGAAGAGCACGACGCCCGACCTCGCCGGCGCGGCGTCGAGATCCCTGCGGAGCCACGCGAGGTCCTCGTCGTCGGGCGCCTCCCCCAGCGAGACGACGTGAGCGGGGCCCCAGTCGAAGGAGTACACGGTGCTGCCGTGCCGCTCGAAGATCCGGTTCCTCACGAAGAAGCCGGCGTGCTTGTCGTGGTTGCCGAGCGTCTCGAAGACGGGCAGCTCCAGCGCGCCGTCGCCGCCGCGCAGCCCGAAGGCGCGGACGAACAGCTCCCACTCCTCGGCTCGGCCGTCCTCCGTCAGATCGCCAGCGACGAGCACGCCGCAGAGCGGCGCGACCTCGCCCCCGAGCGCCGGCGGCCAGGCCCGACCCTGCATCCCGTTCATCTGAGCGATCGCCTCGAGGTTGCGCGCGTCGACCGCGTCGGAGTGACCGAAGTGGGTGTCCGCGGTGACGACGAAGGCGACGCGCGCTCGGTCGCGGCAAGCGTCGGACGGCGCGCGCGGCGCGGCTGCGGATCCCGTCGCCGGGCTCGCGGGCCCTCCGACCACCCGAGCTCTGGCGCTCCGGTCCTCCGCCGGCCGCGACGGGGCGAGCTCGCACGCCGCGCAGGCGAGCAGCCCGAGCAGGCGCGACGCCGCGCCGAGCCTCACCGCGAGCCCCCGCGTGGCCGCGTCGGGATCCGCTCGCCCGGCGCCTCGTGGAGGACCATGGGGCCCGCAACGCTGGCTGCGCTCCGGGTATTCCCGGCACACGGCCGCGCGGATCGCCGTCACCCTCGGCGGACGAGGCGAGCCCGGCTCCGCTAGTGGAACCGCGGGCCGGCCGAAGCCGGCCCGGGCGGCAGGTCCCAGGTGCCGCTTCGGAGGTTGATGCGGAGCCGCAGCTTGCCCTCCTTGCGAAGGACGTGGATGCTCGAGAGCTCGTCCTTTCGGCCCGCCATGTGCTCCTGGACGGCCCGCTCTATCGCGACCGGATCGACGTCGGCGAGTCGGAACGTCTCGCTGCTCGGCGGGCGAGGGACCGCTGGCTCCGGCAGGCACGCGGCGCCGTCCGGCGGTGAGCTCCCGGCCGCCTGCACGTAGGGCGTGTGCCACCCTTCGCTCGAGGGTCGAAAGACGCTGCTCGCGTCTGGGGCGACGTGCACGGCGGTCACCAGACCCTCCCGGCCAAACTCCTGGCGGGCGCTCGCGAGGAGCGCCCCGAGCCGGGCCGCGATCTGTCCGGGCGGGAGCGTCGTGGGCTGGGTGGTGGCGCTGGCCGCGCTGGTCGGCGTCTGAGCGGGGGCGGCGCTCTTGGCCGAGGTCGCGACCGGCGAGCTCACCAGGGACGCGCCGAGCGCGTCGCCGGGATCCGCCGGCGCTGCCCAGTCCTGCAGGAGCACCACCCCCACGACGGTCGCGGAGACGGCGATGATCCCGACGCTGCCGGCGATGATCCAGAGGGCGAGACGAGGCAGTCGGGCGGTTCGGGCGGCGGCGTCCGAGCCGGCCACGCGAGCTGGCTGCGGCAGGACGAGGGTTCCTCGCGCGCCGAGCGCGACGCCCGCGTGCGGGCTCGCGGTCGCGCTCGCCGCGGGACCATCGGGCTGGGAAGGCGCGGCGACGAGGGGGATGGTCTTCGACGTCACGGGGCGGGGCGCTGGCGCCGCGACGGCTGCGCGCCAGGCCGCGCGCATGGAGCTCGGATCCGGGAAGCGGCCGTCCTTGTCGAACGAGAGCGCCCGGTCGAGCACCGCGGCGACCTCCGGGCCGAGGGTCGGGGCGACCTCGCGCGTCGGCCCCACGGGCCGCGTGGCCGCGGAGATGAGGACCTCCGCGGCCGTGCTGCCCTCGTGAACACCCCGACCCGAGAGGAGCGCCCGAGCGACCGCCGCCACCGAGAACAGATCGCTCCGACCGTCGACCTCGCGGAAGCGTCCTCGCGCCTGCTCCGGAGGCATGTACGCAGGCGTCCCCAGCATGCTCCCGGTCTCGGTCAGATCGCCGGAGCCGGACGACTCTCGGAGCTTCGCGATGCCGAAGTCCACGACCCGGAGCGAGCCGTCGCTCGAGACGAGCACGTTGTCGGGCTTGATGTCGCGGTGGACGACGCCGGCGGCGTGCGCCGCGGTCAGGATGTCGAGCAGCTCGTCCACGATGCGGGCGACCTCGTCGAGCGGCGCGCACGTCCCCCGCGGGAAGCGCTGCTTGAGGCTCTCGCCCTCGACGAGGTCCATCACCAGATACGGCACGCCCTCGTGCTCCCCATCGGAGAGGATCCGAACCGCGCCACGGTGTCCGACCTGGTTCGCCGCGCGCGCCTCGCGGACCAGGCGGGCGCGCAGCGTCTCGTCCGAGCGGGCCGACGGGATGAGCTTGATGGCGGCGCGCAGCCCGGTCCGGAGGTGGGTCGCGGCGAACACCTGGCCCGTGGCGCCGCGGCCGAGCTCGGCGTCGAGCCGCCAGTCCTCGTCGATCGTGTCTCCGGGCCGAAAGTGCATGTCTGGACGTCGCTTGCGTCGGGCGAGACGTGGGCTGCTGTGCGTAGATACCGAGTTCGGGCGCCGAGGTTTCGCCGCGACTCCGCCGCGGGCGCCGCCTCGTGCCTAGCCGCGGAGACGCGCCTCGAGGCGCCGGCCCGCCTCTCGGACGACGCGCGGCATGATGGCGGCGACGACGGGCTTGGCCAGCTTGCCGAGGAGGCGGGGCGCCGCGCCCATCACCCAGTCGAGGCGCGTGCCGCCGTCCACGCCCGCGAGCTGGAAGTCTTCGACGATGGAGCTCGCGAAGGGAGACGAGGACGCCGTCATCGTGAAGGCGAAGCGACGGCCCGGCTCCCACGCGATGAACGCCTCGCGGAACGAGCCGAGCCCGAGCAGGCTCACCTCGCGGATGGCGCCGAGCCCCGACGTCTCGGGGCTCGTCCAGCGCGCTCGGGTCATCAAGGGGAACCACGCGGGCCACGTCGGCGCGTCCGCGAACGCGCGGAACACGGCCTCCGGGCTCGCGCGGAGGACGGCGCTCTCGGTGATCCGGATCGGCGCCGCGTCCAGGAACTCGAGCGGCCGCGGCTCAAGCTGAAACAACATGCGCTACTCCTACCAGGGGGGGCTCCCGAGATCACGCGGGAGCGCGCCGCGCGCCCCTCGGTCGCTCGCGCGGAGCGTTTCGAGTAGCTTCGACGCGTGGACACGTTCCTCGACGTCGAGCAGCGCCCCCTCCCGACGCGCGCGGGCCCATGCGCCGTCCCCGTCCTCTACCGGGACGGCTCGATCTTCGCGGCGTGCTTCCGGGTCGTTCTCGAGCGCGCCCGGCCGCTCCTCGACCGAACCTGCCTCGAGCCTTGGGCGCTCGGGGGTCGCGCGCTCGCCGTGGTGTTCGTCTGCGAGTACCGGTCGTCGACGCTCGGCGCGTACCGCGAGGTGGGCGTAGCCCTCGCGTGCCGCCGGCGCGGCGCGCGGATCTCCTGGGCGCGCTTCGCGCTCGACATGCGCGCGCTCGACGAGGCCGGGCTGTGGCTCGCGGCGCTCCCCGTCACGAGCGAGGTCGCCTCCACCGCGGGTGTCGAGCTCTGGGGGCAGCCCGCGTACGTCGCCCCGATCGCGACGCGCTTCCAGGACGACCTGCGGGTACAGCTCGGCGACGAGCTCACGCTGTCGTGTCCGGCGCTCCGAGGACCGGTCACGCGCGCTCCGCCGCTCATCACCCTCACCGATCGCGGCGGGCGCCTCCTCAGGACCATCATCGAGCTCGACTGCCACGTGCGCTGGGGGCTCGGCCGCGGCGTCGAGCTCGCGGTGCGCGGAGACGGCCCGACCGCGGCGACGCTCCGCGCGCTCGGCATCCAGGGGGCCGCGCCGCACGTCGTCTTTCGCTCCGACGCGCTGGCGGCGAAGATGCCCGCCGGCGCGGACACCGGACCGCTCGCCCGGTTCGAGCCGCGAGCTCACGCCGCGCAGATGAACTCGTCCGGGTCCGACAGCCCTGCGGCGTAGAGCTGTCCGCGGACGACGTCGCGCGCGCCCTCCGCTCCTACGGCGACGACGATGTAGTGGCCGAGCGCGGCGGCGGCTTCGCGCGGGAGGATCGGCCTGCCGCGGGCGACGCCCCCGATCTTGCGCGGATCGATGTCGATGAACGCCTCGGGGCGCCTGCCGCCCTCCTCGAGATCCCGCGCGAGCCTCCGCCCCGTCTTGCCCGCGCCCCAGACGACGAAGGGCCGCCGGAGGCGCGGCGCGAGGTGGCGCGCGCGCGTCGCGCGAATTCGGTCCGGCGCGCAGCGTGGGTCCGTGAACGTCATCCGGCCGGGGCGGTGGCGCCATCGGAGCCAGACGTCGGGCGACTTCGCGAGCCCGAAGCCGGCGGCATGGAGGCGCAGCCAGAGATCGTAGTCCTCTGGGCCGCCCGTCTCGCGGTAGCCCCCTACCGCCTCCAGCGCGTCGCGGCGGAGCAGCACGGACGGCTGGCACAGCGGCGACTCGACGAAGATGTCACGCGCGTGGTCCGCCGGCGAGAGGAGCGAGTTCTGCCACGCGACGTAGCGGAGCAGCCCCGGGCCAGGATCGGGGAACGCCTCGACGCGAGCCCCGACCGCGCCGAGGCGCGCGTCGGCCTCCAGCATGCGCCGCAGCGCCCCGAGCCGCCCCGGGATCGAGACGTCGTCCGCGTCCATCCGCCCGATGAGGGCGCCGCGCGCGCGGGAGACGCCGAGCGCGAGCGCGCCGGCGACGCCCACGCCGCCGCTCTCGACGTGCACCACACGACCGTCCCGTCGCGCCACCCCTTCGACGATCGATCTGCCGCCGTCCCGCGACCCGTCGTCCACCAGCACGAGCTCCGCGCAGTCGGGATCCGCGAGGACGCTCTCGAGCGCCTCGCCGATCGTCGCCTCCGCGTCTCGGTACGGGAGGACGACCGAGATCAGGGGGCGCCTCCCCCTCCCCCGATCCCGGCGCAGCCGTCGACCCGCTCCGGGCGGCACCCTTCGCAGTCGGTCAGATCGGTGGAGCACTTGTACTGGCCTTCCACCTGCCACGTCCCCTCACAGGCCGACTCGCTCCCGCAGGCGTGGTACTCGACGTTCACGCCGTCCACGCACTGCGCGATGATGCCCTCCTCGCAGGCGTTGATCCGTCCACACTCGAGGTCGGCGCACGTCACGTCGGGGCCCTCTCTGTTCGAGAGCGAACAGCCGGCGGCCACGGCCAGCGCGACGGCGAGCAGCGCGCGGGTCACGGGCACGCTCCCTTCGTGCACGTCGCCTTGCAGTCGGCGTCGCCGGCGCAGGCCTTCGCGCAGGCGTCGAGGCACGCCTTCTTGGTCGCCCTGGCGGCGTCCTCGGCGGCCTTCTTGGCGCGGGCCTCCTCCTCCTTGAGGCGACGCTGCTCGGCCTCCGCTTGCGCCTTGGCGGCGGCCTCGGCGGCCGCGCGCTGGGCGGCTTCCACCTTGGCGATCGCGGGGTCCTGCGCCACCACCGCGGCGCCCCCTTGGCCCGTGGTCGCGGGCGCCCCGCTGATCCGGGCGAGGAGCGCCCTCGCCTCGGCTGCGTGAGCCCCGGTCGGGAACGCGGTGAGGTAGCGCCTGACCCCTGCGCACGCCTGCTCGTTGCGCTGGGACTGACACGCGGTGGCCTCCGCTTCCGTCCACGTTCGCTCGTCCTGCTCGGCGCGCTCGCGGCGTAGCTCATCCATCACCTCTGCGATCCGCACCTCCCCGAGGAACGACTCCCCCGCGAAGACCCCCATGGAGAGGGGCGCCGGGGTGAGCTGGAGGAAGTGGGGTGGGATGACCGACTTCAGCGCGACGGTGAAGCGCCGGGAGCCGGTGCCCGACGCGAGCTGCACCTGCTGCCCGGGCACGCGTCCCGTGAGCTGGTAGCTCGCGTTCGCGACCGCGCCGCTGCACGCCACGCCCGACTTCAGCGTCGCGCCGGGCCGCGTGTGGGTCCGCGACTCGTCCTCGTCCCCGACGTAGCGGAAGGCGTTCACGACCGGCGGGATGACCATCGCCGCGCCGAGGATCGTGAGCGCGACGCCCCCGATGAGGACCGAGTCCTGACCGTTCGGGTTGTACGTCCTTCCGTTCGCGTCGTTGTCGTAGACGTTGGGCGCGTCGGCCAGCAGCGCGATGCCGCCGCCGAGCGGCAAGGTCCCCACCCCCCCGATGGCCGCCATCCAGAGCTTGTCGTCGCCCGGGAGCGCGTCCTTCTCGTAGGTCGTCGTCGTCTCCACGGTCTCCTCCTCGACGAGCGCGCAGACCGGCTCGACGCGGACGTGGAGGGCGTTGCCGGCGAGCTTCGCTTCCCCCGCGAACTGGCCCGCGAACTGGGTCTTCGGGCGCCGCTCGATCACCTCGTCTACGGTCTTGACCGAGGTCCGGCCGACCTTCTCGCAGCCGGCGGAGGCGAGGGCGCACACCGCGGCGACGCAACAAACCCATCTCATGTGGTCCTCATGTGGCCGACGGGAACGAGTCCGTGACGGCGAAGCTTACACTTGACCCCGACCGGCGCCGCTCTCCACGATGCCGCGTGCCCTCGAAACCACCCCGCGCCACGACCGCGCTCGAGGCGATCGCCCGAGATCTCGAGCTGGACCGGCCTACCCCCCTCGCCGTGGAGGGGGAGGTGGCCGCGCTCCTCGCGAGCCCCGGCTTCGACGACCCGGCGCTGACGGACCGAACGCACCAGCCCTACGTCACGATCGACGGGCCGCTGTCCCGCGACCTCGATCAGGCCATCTTCGTCGCCCGAGCACCGCGCGGGGGGTTCGTCGTGGAGTACGCGATCGCGGACGCGGCGCACTTCGTCCCGCCACGCTCGGCGCTCTTCCGAGAGGCCCTGGCGCGCGGGGCCAGCTACTACTTTCCGGGCTTCAGCGTGCCCATGCTCCCGCGGGAGCTCTCCGAGGGCCTCGTCTCCTTGAACCCTCGGGTGGTCCGGCGCGCCCTCGTGTTCGAGATGTACCTCGACGACGACGGGAACCTGCTGCGGACGGAGCTGGTCCGCGCTCGGATCCGGAGCCGGGAGAAGCTCTCGTTCGGCGAGGTCCAGGAGCTGTACGACGCCCCGCGGGACAGCCGCCTGTCCGGCAGCCCCTCGGCCGAGAGCCTCCGGCTCCTCCGGGAGGTCGGCCTGCGGCGCATCGCGATCGCCGAGCGCGAGGACGTCGTGCGCTATCGGAGGCGGGAGGTCGAGGTGAAGACCGCGGGGGACGACCTCGGGTTCGTCGTCCTGGAGGCCGTGCGGGACCAGGTCGAGCTCTACAACGAGCAGATCTCGATCCTCTGCAACCGAGAGGCAGGCCGGCTGCTCGCCGAGCACCCGGCGCCGCACCTCCAGCCGATCTACCGGGTCCACCCTGCGCCCAGCCCCGACAGCGTCGGCGCGTTTCGGGAGCTGGTCCGGACGGTGGTCCGCGAGCACGGAGCCCCCCCCGACGCGGCCATCCGCGACGGGGAGGCGGTGTCGGCCTACCTGCGGCGCCTCCCCGACAGCGCGCGGAACCCCGCGATGGCTCGGGCGATCGAGCGTCAGGCGATCCTGCTCAACGTCCGGTCCGCGTTCTCGACCGATCCCTCGCTGCACCACGGCGTGGGCGCGGAGGTCTACGCGCGGGCCTCCGCCCCGATGCGCGAGGTGGTCGGGGTGTTCCTCCACAAGGAGCTCTGCGAGCTCGCGCTCGGCGCGCCGCCCGAGAGCTCGGAGGTGGACGGCGAGCTCCGCCTCACCGTCGTCGCCGCCGCCAACGAGGCGCGCGAGAAGCAGCGCCGCGTCAACGACGCCGTGAACCGCTTGGTCCTCGACCGCATCTTCACCGAGGACGCGGCCCGCGGGGCGCTGCCGCGGCGCGGCGTGGTGATGGGGATCACGAGCTCCAAGGTGCACGTCGAGCTCGACGATCCGGGGCTCGACGTGAAGGTCTACCTCCGGGACCTCGGGCAGTCGCGCGGCGGAGCGTGGCTCGAGGCGACCGGCGAAGGCGCGGCGCTCCGCGTGAAGGAGCGCGGCGACCTCGTGTGCCGGCTCGGCGACGAGGTCTCCGTGACCCTCCTCGGGCGGGACGCGCGCCGCGACCGGTGGAAGCTCGGCCTCGCAGCGATCCCGGGCGCGCGAGGCTGACGCGCTCGCTCGGCGAGACGGTGGTCCGGGCCCGGTGCCCCGGGGACCTCACGCGCCCTGGGGCAGGAACGCCGCGCAATCGCTGCCGCAGGTCGTGACCACGCACGCGAGCGCCTGGAGCGCGGCGATGGCGGCGTCCAGGTCCCCGCCGAAGCAGTCCGCCACGCACCCGAAGTCCGGCAGGCCCTGCACCCCGCAGTCCGTGACGACGCACGCGAGGCCCTCTGCGCACACCGGATCGGTGACGCAGGCGGCGATCTCCGGGCACTGGTTCGCGATGCAGAGCACACAATCGACGGGGTTGCCCGACGTGGTCGCGCCGGAGGTCTCCGCCGAGCTCGACGCGGGCGCGCCCGTCGCGGAGGTGCTCGTCGTCGAGGGACCCGAGGTCGACGGCCCGGACGCCGAGGCGCCCGTGCTCCCGGCGCCCGTGGTGCTCGGCGCGCCCCCGGCGCCCCCGGTTCCCTCCCCCGGCAGGAGGTCTCCGGTCCGGCTGCACGCAGAGAGCAGCACGACGCACGCAAGGACCTCGAGCTCGCGGACCATGTCGCCTCCGATCGAAGAGGGGCAGGGCGTACTACGGCCGCCGGGCGACCGCACCTCCCGCGTGTCATGCTGGGTCGTGGGCGAGATCGACCTCGGGACGGCGCGCGTTCGGTGGCTCCTCGCGGTCGAGGGAGCGCTGTTCGCGGTGCTCCTCGGCGTCGCCCTGATCACGTCCGACCCGACCAGCGGGCAGGAGGACTCGACCCTGCCCGTCCTCGCGGTCGGCGCAGCCTTCCTCACGCTCCAGGCGCTGATCCTGCTTCCGGTCGCGAGGCCGAAGGCCAAGCGGGCGCGCGGCGTGCCCGTGTTCGTCAGTCTGGGGATCGGGGCGCTCCTCTGCGCGGCGCTGGTCGGGGGCTTCGCCATGGCCGTCGCGGACGCGCTGCGGACGAAGAAGGGCGACGACTACGTCGTGGCCGGGCTGCTGGTCGCCGCGGTCGCCTGGCCCATCGGCACGGCGCTGTTCGTCGGGTTCGCCCGGGCCCGGCCGGGACTCAGCCGCGAGGCGCTCCTCGGGAGGGTGACCCGGGGCATCCTGAAGGGCACCGCGTTCGAGGCCCTCGCGGTGCTGCCGCTCGACGCGATGATCCGCCGAAAGTCCGACTGCTACTGCGTCGCCGGCTCGGTGTTGGCGTGGGCGGTCTGCGTCGGCGTAGGGCTCATCGTCTTCGGACCCGCCGCCCTCCTGCCCGCGATCACGCGCCACCGCGAGGCCTGGTACCAAGGGAGGTGCGACGCCTGCGGCGGCCCGCTCACGCTGTCGGGCGCGGTCACGGCGTCGTATCGATCGGCGCCGCCCGAGACATGCGGAGCGTGCGGCGGGCCCACGCGGACGGAGCCAGGCCGGGCCGGCTGAGGCGCGCCGCGCCCGCGCCTACTCCCAATCGATGGCGTAGACGAAGTTCGGCTGAGGGAACTTCAGCATGCGCTCGGTGATGATCGCGTGGGGCAGCGCGGCCTTCTGCGTGTCGACGTGCTTGTCCAGGGCCAGCGCCGCGGCCTTGTCGTTGGCGGCCTTGATGTGCCCGACGGTCTTCATCAGCTTGAGGCTCGCGTCCTTCATCTTCGCGAAGTCCACGCGGAACGCGCCTACGTCGCTCCCGCTCGCCGCCTTGGCCTTGGGATCCCACGTGAGCGCGCCCTCCTCCATGAAGAAGCCGAGCTGGATGGCCGAGAGCTGGCTGTACGCCTTCCGCTTGCCGCTCGCGGTGACCATGCCGCGCGACGTGTGGTTGAGCGCCCAGACCACGTTGTCCACGATCGTCCGCTCGACCATCGCCTGGTCGATGACGCCCTTGTCCTTGAGCACGTAGAGGAAGAAGTACGCGCCCGACTGCGCCTTCAGCTCCTCGAGCATGGAGGCGTGCTCGCCCCCGAAGGCCTCGTCGTCCTTCTTGCCCTTGTACTTGTACTCGTGGGACGGGCCGAGGTTGTGCGCGGCCTCGTGCAGGACGGTCCCGAAGAGCCCCGGCCCCGGCGCGTCCCCGAAGCGCTGCATCGTCTCGGGCGAGAGGAGGCTCGCGGCCTTGGCCTTGCGGACGGCCATGCTGTCCGGATCGGTGTAGAGGTTGGTCATCGCGACGGTGCGGCCGCGGCCCTCGTTGGCGACGGGCCCCCAGTTCGGGAGGCTCTGGCCGATCGTCGCGCCGATGGGATCCCGGCTGTCGCCCCCGTTCGCGACGATGTCGATGAAGTCGGGCAGGTGGAAGGTCACCTTGCGCGCCTTGTACGGCTCGCCGATGAGCTTCGCGAGCTCGTCCTCCAGCGCCTGCTGGTGCGGGACGAGCTTGTCCTGGAGCGCCAGCGACTCCGTGTTGATGCGCGCGAACGACACGTGGAAGCCGGCCTTCTGGCTGCAGGGCTCCCAGTAGGTCTCGTCGGGTCCGATCCGCAGGTAGTACCGCGAGTTCTTCGCGTTCATCTTGGCCCACGCCTCGTCCGCCGGCTTCCAGTCGTTGGTCTCGAAGGAGGTCGCGGCGGCCTCCAAATAGGCCCGCATCGGCCCCTCCTTCGGATCCGAGAGCTCCTTCGCCGCCACGCGGAGCTTCGCCGCGATGGCCTTCATCTGCGGGCCGTACGCCTCGGTGTAGGGGATCGCGACGAGGTCCTTGCCCTTCCGCCGGACGACGGTGAACGGCGCGAGCAGATCCTTCGGCGTCTTGAGCTTCTCGAGCGCCTTGCAGAAGCCGTCGTCCGCCTGGAGGTCCTCCGGGTAGACGTCGACGGGCTGCTTCGTCACGCCCGGCGCGGCGGTGCAGCCGGCCTGCTTCTCGAGCTTGGGCGTCATGCAGCGCGGGCCCCAGTTCCTCCGGAAGACGCTCCGCGACGCCGGGTCCGCGGCGACCTTCGCCTCGAGCTTCGTGACGCCGCTCTGCAGAGCGTAGAGCTGGTCCACGAGATCCGTCGCCTCGAGCATGTGCTTCACGAAGCGCTTGTCGTCCGCGCTGGCGCCGCGCAGATCGGTGCGGACGAGCACGCTCGACCCCTGATCGAGCTCCTGCTGGACCAGCTGGATCCGCTCGGCGTCCGCCCCGGCGGGCGGCGGGGCCTTGGACGCCGCCACGATCCGCGCGTAGTCGGCCGCGAAGCTCTCCGTGAAGGCGCCCGCACGCACGGCGTCGGGCTTCGTCGGGAAGAAGAGCAAGCCGGCCAGCTCCTCGGGATCGATCGCCCCGTCCGCGTCGGCGTCCCTGGCCCAGTAGAGCGGGAGGTTGAGGCGCGCCGCGGTGCGGTTGAAGGTGGCTCGGTCGAGATCGGAAAACCGCCGATCCGCCGCCGGGGGCGCGGCGGATCCCGTGGGCGAAGGGCCGATCGGATCCGCCGGGGGCGCCTCGGGGGGCGTAGGGACGTTGCTCGGTGTGCACGCAGCGGCGAGGAGGAGGGGCAGGAGCCAGCGCATGGCTCGCCCTTACTACGGCGAGCGCAAGGAATCAGCCGGCGGCTCGTCGAGCCCGGCCAGGCGCCGGAGCTCCCGCACCTTCTCCACCTCTCCGACGACCACGAGCGTCATGGCCCCCTCGATCGACGCGTCGGGCGCCGGGTTGACCGTCATCTCGTCGTCCTTGTAGAGCGCCACGACGGAGACGCCGTGGACGCGGCGGAGCGGGACGTCCTGGAGGCGCTTGCCGGCCAGCCACGAGCCCTCGGGGACCAGCACCTCGTCGAAGCGCAGCGCGCTCCCTTTGGCCTGGAGCATCCGATCGAGGAACCCGACGGTGGTCGGGCGGAGCATCTCGCTCGCGAGGCGCATCCCTCCGATGCGCGTGGGGGAGACCGCGGCGTTGGCGCCCGCGCGCAGCATCTTCTGGGTCGCGTCCGGCGAGACGACCTTGCTCACGATCCTGGCCTTGGGGTTGAAGCCGCGCGCCGAGATCGTCACGTACAAGTTGTCACGGTCGTCCGTGAGGGCCGCGATGACGCCCGAGGCCCGCTCGATGCCCGCGGCGAGCAGCGTCGCGTCCTCGGTCGCGTCGCCGACGACGAACGGGACCTTCTGCCGGAAGTCGCGGGCGAGGTTCTCGAGGTGGGTCCGGCTCCGGTCCACCACGACGAACGGCGTCGACGTGGCGACGAGCTCGGAGATGACACACTGGCCGACGGCGCCCGCCCCCGCCACGACCACGTGATCCTTCAGCCTGTCGATGATGTTTTGCATGCGCCGAGTCCGGAGTCTCTTGCCGATGACGTCCTGCACGAGGAACGTCGTCAGGCTCGATTGGAAGTACGCGACCGCGCCGAGGCTGCTCAAGATGATGGCCACCGTCACGGCCCTCGCCATCGGGACGTGGGCGAGCCCCTCGGGCTCCCCGGTGCCCACCGTGGACGCGACGATCACCGCGAAGTAGAGCGACTCCGCGAAGGTCCACCGGCCGTCCCCCAGCACGTACAGCACACATCCACCGACGCCGATCACGGCGGTGAGCGCCAGCACCGGAGAGAGCAGCCGGACGGAGTGCGTTTCCACCGCGAGGTGACGGTACCGGTTTCGGCCGCGAAAAGCCGACTTTCAGGTCTGCAAAAATCATACGCTCGGAGCCCCGGATTTTGCGCCTCAAACGCGTGGCATGGATCGCGCATGGCACGCTAGGCCATGGCCTACGCGATGGCTCGCAACATGACGAACCCGAGACACGGATCCAGGGACCCGAGTCGGGCCGCCGAGGGCCCCGAAGCCGAAAAGTCCGAGTCGGTGCCGCCCACGTCGAGCTCGCGCCGGGCTCGGTACCGTGAGCGGAGCGCCACGAACCGCATCCGGCCCTGGTCGCAGCTCCCGGGCGTGACCGCCTACATGGTCTTCGATCCCGCCGGCCAGCTGACCGACAAGTGGGGGGATCCGGGCCCCATCGCGGTCGAGAAGGCCGCCTCGTTTCGGGAGCGCGCGCTCGCTGGCAGCCTGACCGGGAGCTTCTCCCTCGAGGCCGCAGGTGACGATCAGCGCCTCCTCTCGGTCGCGCGAGCCGACAAGTGGTTCGTGCACGTGTGGATCCTCGCGGACGCCGACGTGACGGGCATCCTCACCGTGACGGGCGGCTGAGCACGGGCGTACCCGAGCCTGCCGGTCCTTCAGCACACCGCTAACAGGGGGTGGCCCCCACCGTGTAGGCTGGGCAGGTCATGTCGAGCCGCCCACCTCTCGAGTCCTACCCGCCGGAAGGTTCGCGCGCGAGCTCCCTCGGCGACGAGGGGCGCGAGAGCTCTCCGCTCGTCGCCTCGACCGCCGAGCGCCTGTTGGTCGGCATCGTGGGCGGCACCTACCCGCCCGGCAGCCGGCTGCCCGCCGAGCGCGATCTGGCCCCGTCGCTCGGCGCGAGCCGGGCCACGCTCCGCGAGGCGTTCCGTCAGCTCGAGGGGATGCACCTCATCTCGGCGCGGCGCGGCTCGGGGGTGACGGTACGCGCCATCCGGGACTGGAGCCTCGAGGTGCTGCCGATCTACCTCGCGGCGGGCGCCCCGTACTCGCGCGGCGGCGTCCACGCGCTCCTCGGAGAGATGCTCGTCCTGCGCAAGGAGCTCGTGCTCGTGATGTGCCGCCTCGTGGCGCCGCGCCTCGCCCCAGGCGCGCTCGCGACCGCGCGCCTCGCGGCGACGCACGCGTGGGAGGCCCGAGCACACCCCCCCCTCTTCGCCGAGCGGGAGATGCTGGCGCTGCAGGAGATCTGCGCGGCCGCGGAGATCCACCCGACGCAGTGGCTCTTGAACACGCTCGCGAGCGTGTACGTGAAGTGCGCCAAGCTGATGCCGACCGGCGCATCCCCCCCGCCCGACTACCTCGAGCAGATGCTCGGGGCCATGGACGCTCTGGAGGGCAACGACGGCGTCGGCGCCTGCGCGATCTTGGGGCACTACTTCGACGGCTCGAGCGCGGCCTACCTCGGAGCGCTCGGCCGGTAGCGCTCGCCAGGAAAAAACCCTCCTAGGCTTTTTTTCTCCACCTGTCGCCGTGCTAGCCTCGTCCATCAGCCTCGAGGACGGCGCCCGCGGGTCGGGGTCGCTGTGGGAGTTTCATGGATCACGACGACGTCGCGTACCGCCCCGGTGAGATCCTCGCCGGAAAATACCGCGTGGAGCGGGTCCTCGGGGTCGGGGGGTTCGGGGCCGTCCTCGCCGCCACGCACATCCAGCTCGAGGAGCGCGTCGCCATCAAGGTCCTGCTCCCCCAGGCCGCCAAGAACGGCGCCGCGGCCGAGCGCTTCCTGCGGGAGGCCCGGGCGGCCGTCCGGATCCGGAGCGAGCACGTCGCGCGCGTCAGCGACGTAGGACAGCTCGAGGACACCACCCCGTACATGGTCATGGAGTACCTCGACGGGTCGGATCTCTCGACCCTCGTCAAGACGCGGGGGGGCCAGCAGATCCGGGACGTGGCGGAGTGGATCATCCAGGCGTGCGAGGCGATCGCCGAGGCCCACTCGCTCGGGATCATCCACCGGGACCTCAAGCCCGCGAACCTCTTCCTCACCCACAAGGTGGACGGCGCCCCTTGCATCAAGGTGCTCGACTTCGGCATCTCGAAGATGGCGCAGGAGGGGCAGGACAAGGGGATGACCAAGACGAGCGACGTCATGGGATCGCCGTTCTACATGTCCCCCGAGCAGATGCGCTCCACGAGGAGCGTCGACATTCGCAGCGACATCTGGGCCCTCGGCACCATCCTGTTCGAGCTCTTGGCGGGCGCGCCGCCCTTCGACGCGGACACGATGACGGCGCTCGTGGTGAACATCATGCAGGACCCCCCGCGCGAGCTCTCGAGCTTCCGGAGCGACATCCCGCCAGCGCTGCGCGAGGTGGTGCTCCGGTGCCTCCAGAAGGAGCCCGGGCACCGCTTCCGCGACGTCGGCGAGCTCGTCGCGCACCTCGTGCCCTTCGCCCCCGGGCGCGTGAGCGCGTCGGTCGCGCGCGTCCAGGCCATCCTCGGGCGCGCCGCGCCCACCACCCCCGGCGTATCGCAGAGCCTGCAGGGGGCGGCCCCGACGTCGCTCGGGATGCCGACGCCCACGCTGCCGGGTGAGGTCTCGGGCGTGGGCGCGCCGGGGAGCGGCCCCACCGGCACGCGTCCCGGCGCGCCGGCCCACACGCAGCTCGGTGGCCCGGTGAGCGGCGCGCTCGTGCAGCACCTCTCGGCCAGCGGCAACGTGCTGGCCGCCACCGCCTCCACGCCCTCCCAGTCCTGGGGTGGCACCTACACGGGGAAGAAGGCGGCCTCCAAGCTGCCGCTCTTCGTCGGCGTCGGAGCCGTCCTGGTCGGGGTCGCCGGCGTCGGAGGGTTCCTGCTGCTCCAGAGCAGCAACGCCGGCACCGCCGCCGCCGGCGCCGCGCACGTCGCCGAGAAGGGCGAGCGAGCCGCCGCGCCGGACAAGGCCTCGAGCCCCGCGACGTCGACGGCCGCCGCCGAGGCCGGGCCGGACACTGCCGCGCCGCCGACGACCGCCGCGCCGCACGTCTCCCCGGCGCCGCCGGATCCGGGCGGCGACAAGCGCGCGGGCAAGCCGGGGGTCAAGTCGGGCAAGCCAGCCCCGACGGCCGAGCCTGCGATGCCACCGCTCCAGCCGACGGCGCCGCCGACGGTGCCGCCGACGCCGCAGCCGACGGCGCCGCCCGCCGCGACCACCGCGAAGACCGCGGCGCCTCCGCCCGGACCCTTCGATCGTCCCGACTGAGCCCCGACCGACCCCCGACCGACCCCCGACCGAGCCCCGACCGGGCCCGCCTGCGGAGCCGCCCGGGCCCAGCCGCGGAGCCGCCCGGACAGACCCCCGCCGGCGTCGCCCGGGCCAGACCGTTCGCGCGGACGCGGGCCTTTCCTGCTCTCCGGGCGGATTCTTGCCGCAAAGGCTGCAAGCCGGAACAAGGTTGGCTAATCATGTCGTCATGCGCCGATTGACGTGCTCGCTCGCTGTCGCCCTCTTCACGCTCGGCTCGGCCTCGACCGCGGTCGCGCAAGGGGACACCGCCACCGCTCCGCCGGCCGAGAAGCCCGCGGAGAAGCCCGCCGACGAGGACGTCAACGTGAGCGACGCCGACAAGGCGCGCGCGACGAAGCTCTTCGACGAGGGCCGGGCGCTCACCGCAGAGGGCAAGTACGACGAGGCCTGCGCCAAGTTCGAGGCGAGCCACAAGCTGCGCCCCGGGATCGGCGTGCTCTTCAACCTCGCCGACTGCAACGAGAAGCGGGGCCGCTCGGCGACCGCCTTCCGGCAGTTCACGGAGGTCGCGGAGCGGACCAAGGCCGCCCTGCAGGAGGACCGAGAGAAGGTCGCGCGGGAGCGGCTCGTGAAGCTCGAGAAGAAGATCGCGCGGCTCCGGATCGTGGTCACCGCGACGAACAAGGTGAAGCTCGTCAAGCTCGACGGCGAGAAGGTCGAGCCCTCGGACTACAACCAGCCCGTCCCGATCGATCCCGGCGAGCACACCGTCTACGCCGAGACCACGACCGACGACGGGGAGCCGTTCGAGGAGTCGTTCGACGCACCGGCGGCGGGGAACACGGTGACGGTGACGATCCCGATCGCGCCGGGGGCCAAGATGAAGCGGCGCGTGCCGATGATCATCGGTGGCGGCGTGACGGCGGGCGTGGGCGTGATCCTGCTCGGCGCCGGGGCCTACGTGCTGGCCGCCGACGCCGGGTTCGGGGACGGGGTGGGGCTCGGCGCCGGGCTCATCGCGCTCAGCGTCGTCCACATGGCCGTCGGGTTCCCCATCTTCGGGGTCGGGTTCAAGAAGAAGCCCGTCTACGACAACAAGGCGGACGTCGTCCCCGTCTACGAGCCCTCGCCGGTTCCCCACGTGGGGCTGGGGCTGGGCTCGGCCAACCTCACGTGGCAGTTCTAGGGCGCGAGGGCGGCGCCTGCGACGCGCCCGCGAGCGCCGCTTGAGGCTCGCCGCGCTGGGTCTGGGGGTCGTCCTCTGCGCCGCGTCGGCGTCCGGTCGAGCGCGCGCCGACGCGCCCGAGGCCACGAGGGAGCCCTGGCCGACGGCGCGGGCGCGCGACCTCACGACGCAGGCGCGCGCGCACCACGCCGCCGGTCGCACGGAGCTCGCCGTCGCGCGCTACCTCCAGGCGATGGAGATGGACGGGACCTACGGCGACGCCTACCTCGGGCTCGCGTCCCTGCGCGAGGCCACGGGCGAGATCGAGGAGGCGCGGCGCGTGCGCGCGATCGCGCTCGAGAAGATCCCGGGCTTCGGGGCGGCCCGCGCCGCCGAGGGAGATCTGCTCCTCCGCGCCAAGCTCTACCGCGAGGCCACGCTCACGCTCCTCGAGGCGCTGCGTCAAGATCGGGACAGCGTCCCGATCTTGACGCGGATCCTGAAGGCCGCGCCGCCGGCCGGCGCGCTCCCGGTGGCGCTCGGCGCCGCGCGCCGCCTCGCCGC
>CAZBJI010000122.1:0-24480 GCA_964492175.1 uncultured Polyangiaceae bacterium
CCGCGTCCCCGGCGCCCGCGAGCGCGACCCCGCGCAAGAGCGCCCCGGCGGCGCCCCCGACGGTGGCCACGCCGCCGACCGCCGCCGCGCTCGCCGCGACGGCGGCGCCCACCGCCGCCGCCGCCGAGCCCTGCTACATCCGGGATCTCGACGGCTCCACGAAGCCTTGCCCCAAGTGATCGCGACCAGCGCGGGGATCTTCGACGGAAATGAACCTCCGCGCCGCCCCTGGCGAATGCGTCCCACGCGCCGGGCCTTGGTGCGCTATCGTGGCCAGGTTTGGCGAACTCGAGGCGCTCAACCGCGCGGCTTGGGACGGTGGCTAGAGCGCTCGCCGAGGGGAGCGTCTCGGTCGTCTTCCAGCCGATCATCGATCTCACCACGGGGATGACGTTCGCGTTCGAAGCGCTGGCGAGGTCCTCGGCGAAGGAGTTCCCCGATCCCCTGCGCTTGTTCGACGCCGCCGTGGACCAGCGCATCACGGGCAAGCTCGGCCGATCGATCCGCGACATGGCCACGGCGACGTGCGGGGAGCACGCGCTCTTCCTGAACGTCCACCCGGAAGAGCTGAGCGACCGATGGCTCGTCCAGCCCGATGATCCGATCTTCAGCCATGGCCCCGGCGTCTACCTGGAGATCACCGAGAGCGTGCCGCTGAGCCACCACACCATCGTCAAGTCCGTCATCGCGGAGGTGCGCTCGAAGGGCGTCGCGCTGGTCGTCGACGACCTCGGCGCGGGCTACTCGAACCTTCGGTACATCGCAGACCTCGCCCCCGACCTCGTGAAGGTCGACCGGGGCCTCGTCGAGTCGATCCAAGGGGACAAGCGGCGGCAGCGCCTGCTCGCGGCCATCGTGCGGCTCTGCCACGACCTCGGGTCCGAGGTCGTCGCGGAGGGCATCGAGACGAACGAAGAGCTGGAGGTGGTGCGCGAGTCGGGGGTCCGCTTCGCGCAGGGCTACCTCCTCGGCCGGCCGTCCCCGTCGGCCATCCCCCCGGAGTTGGAGGCGGACGCATCGGCTGCGCGACGGCGCTTCCCGCGCAACGAGATCGTGCGCCGCAAGTCGCGGACCCGCGTCTAGAGCTCGCCCCAGATGGTGAGGCCGGAAGGGAAGGGCGGCGCCGGCCGCCCGTCACCTGTCCACGCCGCGGTGGACCCGCCGTCCCAGAGCAATCCGACCCCACCGCGGGGGCGCCGCACGAGAGCGTCCTTGGGTCTCTTCCCGAGCTGCTGGTCCGCGGGGAGCTCTCCCGTGAACTCGCGGGGGCCGCCTATCCTCGCGGTGGAGTCGTCGGACGGATCGTAGATGAACAGGAAGACGCTCAGACCTGCGAGGGCGCCAGCCGCGGTCAGCGACGCGATGGACGCGTAGTGGAAGCCCTCCTTCTCTTTGTTCGGGTCGCCCACCTCGTCCTCGTCCGGCAGCCCGTCCGCGTAGCGGTTCATCACGATGCCGCCTGCGAGCGCGCCGACGGACAGGACGGTCACGAGGATCGCGCCTCCTCGGCCCGGAGCCTCCTGGAACCGAGCGTCGATCGTGATCTCCTGGCCGGGCGGCACCACGAGCAGCTCCTCGTAGGTTTTCATCTCCTCCGCGTCGATCTCGACCCGGTGCTCCCCTGCCGGGACGCGGACGCGGAGGGGCACGCCGCGGCGCTTGTAGACGCCCGCCGGGAGGCCGTCGACCTCGACCTCGACCACGGGAGCGTCACCCTTCACCAGGATGTAGCCGTACCTCACCCGCTCCAGGTTGGCCTCGACCGAGAGCGTCTTGCCTTGCTCCACCGTCACGGTCTTGCTCCAAGGCTCGAACCCCACCGCCTCCACGTAGACCGTGTGCTCCCCCGGCGAGAGCTCGATCGAGCTCGGGCCGACAGCGCGGGGCGCGTTCTTGTGAGGGGGCGGGTCGTCGATCCAGACCTTCCCGGTCCCGATGGGCATCGCGATCTCGACGCGGCCGACGAAATCGCCCTGGGAGAGCCCCGCGCGGTAGACGTACGCGCGCCCCGCCTCGAACGTGAAGGAGCTCCCCGTCGGGTTGTAGTCGGCGAAGCCGTGGACGAGCACGAAGTAGGTGCCGAGCGACAGCGACAGGCTCGCCGGGGTCACGAGCCCCGTCATCACCTTCCGGTACCCGACCTGGTCGGGGCTCTTCGGGTCGAGCGCCTTCGCTCTCGGGTCGATGCGCTCGTAGATCGTCACGGGCGCGCCGGGCGGGTCGCTCTCCACGAGCACGAGGGACCGGGTGTCCGCGCGCTGTGTCTCACCCGAGGGCTCGGCCTCTTGCGCGGCGCGCTCCTTCTTCAGCCGCTCGATCGTCTTCTCGACCTCCACCTTGTCCGGCGCCCCGGGCTCCAGCCTGAGGAACTTGTCGTAGAGCTCGACGGCCTGCTCTCGCTTGCCACCGCGCTCGGCGGCGACCGCCGCGTTGAAGAGGAACGCCGTGAACTTGTGGCGCTCGAAGGCGGTCGAGAACTCGACGACGGCCTCGTCGAACTTCCGCTCGGCGAAGAGCCGCTGCGCGCGCTCCATGCGTGCGCGGGCGTCCTCGAAATCCGCCGTCGACTGCGCGGCGGCCGGCGGGGCCTCCGCCGCCGCGGGCGGTGGCGGCGCCGAGGCGGCGCTCGTGAGGACCACCAGCGTGGCCGCGACGACGAGGAGCGCTCCGCGCCGAGCGAGCCCGACGAGCCGCGCCGTCGCGCCTGGTCCGCGCGTCATACGCGGATCTCCGCGAGCACGCCCGCGTGATCCGAGGGCGCGACGCGCGCGCCGCCGACGTCGACGACGCCGTCGAGGACGACGCGCGCGGAGAGGGGCATGCCCCGCCCGTCGTCGGCGGGGCCGCGGACGAGCACGTAGTCGATGCGCCGGGGCGCCTCGTGCGTGAGGGCCGCGTGCGGGTTGTTCGGCGGGTCGAACGTGTAGCCGGGCCCGGCGCCGGCCCGCTCGAAGCAGTCCGTGAAGTGGATGCTGGTCCGCTCGAGGGCGTGGAGCCCCCGCAGGAACCGGATCTCGGTGGCGTCCGGCGCGGCGTTCAGATCCCCGACGAGCACGGCGGGTAGGTCCTCCGCGCGGTGGACGTCCCGCACGTGCCCCGCGATGGCGCGCACCTGGTCTTCCCGCAGCGCGCCCTCGTCGAAGCGCCACGAGAGGTGCGTGCAGAAGAAGGGCAGCGTCCCGTGCGGCGTCTCGATGCGCGCGAACAGGAGGCAGCGGGCGTCGGAGGTGGGGAGCTTCCAGCAGCTCGTCTCGACGATCGGGAACCGTGACACGATGGCGTTGCCGAACTGATCCCCGGACTCGTACGTCCACGCAGGCCCGAACGCGACGTACGCCTCGCTGGGGCCGCCGACGTCGGCCCACGCCCTCGCGATGACCTCCGCTTGGCCGGAGTCGTCGGACGGCGAATGGATGACCTCTTGCAGCCCGATCACGTCGGGTGATAGCTCCGCAATTCCCTTCTGGATGAGGCCGAGCCTATGCTCCCACGGCCCCGAGCGGTTCCAGATGTTGAGCGTCAGGATCCGAACCAGACCCATCGCCCCGGCTCGTAGCGCTCCGCTGCTCGGCGCACAAGCCAGACGGGCGGGTTGATGCGAGCGCGACAGCGACCTGCGCTCCGCGGTTCGGGCCTTCGGTGGGCGCTCTCCGTGCTCGGGGTGAGCCTCTGGGCCGCTCGGCCGGGCGTGGTCGGGGCGCAGCAGCGCACGTTCACGATCGACTACCAGGCGCCCGACCGGTGCCCGGACCGGAGCGCCTTCGCGAACGAGGTCACGCGCCGCACGCACCTCGCGCGCCTCGCGGCGGCCGCCGAGCAGCCCGAGATCGTGCTCCGCGTTCGGCTCTCGAAGAGAGCTCGGCAGACCGTGGGCAAGCTCGAGATCACCATCGGCACCGCGACGTCGGAGCGCGCGCTCGAGGCGGACGCGTGTGAAGAGCTGGTCTCGGCGCTCGCGTTCGTCGCGGCGCTCGCCATCGATCCTCTGGCGCAGGCGAGCTCGGAGCTGCCGCCGCTGCCTCTGCCGCCCGACCCCCACGTCCCCCGGGACATGACGGATCGCCCGCACGTCCCCCTGCCCGGCGGGGTGGGGGTGGCCGAGGCCTATGTCGGGCTCGCGCGGGCCAAGACCCCGCGCGCGTCCGAGCTCGAGCTCACGCTGCCACCCGCGCTGCCGGCCTTCCCCTACCACCCCACGCCGCGCCGGCCTTCCTCGGAGGTCGAGGTGGGCCCGGGAGCCCACTTCGCGTTCGACTACGGACCTTCGCCGCAGCCGCTCGTCGGCGTCGCTGGGCTCTTCGGCGTTCGCGCGCTCGCCCCCTACCGGTGGTCGCTGCGCGCCGAGCTCACGTACTCGGCGTCGCTGACGGACGCCCGCGCTGGCGGCGTGGAGGCGGGCGATCCGGTGAGCGTCCGCATGCTCCGGGGCAGGGTTGAGGGGTGCTTCCCCGGCTACGAAGCCACGCCGTGGCTCCGGCTCTGGCCATGCGCCGATTTCGGGGGCGGGGCGCTGTGGGCGGAGGTCAGCCGGAGCATCGGCGGGCTGGTCCAGACCAAGGAGGGGGCGAGCCCCTGGGTGGTCGGGGGCCTGGCGGGGAAGGTCGAGCTCGCGCCGGTGGAGTGGCTAGGGCTCGAAGTCCGCGCCGGGCCTGACTTTCCGCTCGTGAAGGGCTCCTTCAAGGATGAACGGGGCCAGGAGATCTTCACGGCCGCGCCGGTCACCCTCAGCCTCGGCGTCGGCCTGACCACCGCGTTCTAGTCCTCTCGTTTCGTCGATCAGGCCCCTCCACGGCGGGGATAGCATCGGGTGTACAGCATGCAGGCACTGCCGCTCCCCCGCTCGTCGGCGGCGGACGAGCCGGAGCCCGAGGAGGACGAAGACGCCTCCGAGGCCGCTCCGTCCCGCCCGTTCGTGACGGACGCGGCGCGGGTGCGCTCCCTCGTGCTGGATCACAACGCCTTCGTTTGGCGATCGCTCGTGCGGCTCGGCGTCCCCCGATCCGACGCCGAGGACGCGCTGCAGCAGGTCTTCATGGTCGCCACCCGTCGAGTCACCGACATCCAGCATGGGGCCGAGCGATCGTTCCTCTATGGGGTCTGCTTGCGGGTGGCGTCGCGGGCGCGGCGCACGCTGGCGCGGCGGCGAGAGGTCGTCGGCACGGACGTCCAGTCGGAGCCGTGCGGAGGCGAGCGGGCCGACAGCGCCGACCGCCCCGACGAGCTCTTGGATCGGGCGCGAGCGCGGGCGCTGCTCGACGAGATCCTCTCCACCATGCCGCTCGAGCTGCGTAGCGTGTTCACCCTCTTCGAGCTGGAGCAGCTCACCATGAGCGAGATCTCGGATCTGATGGGCATCCCGCAGGGCACTGTCGCCTCCCGGCTCAGGCGTGCACGGGAGCTCTTCGCCGAGCATCGGCGGCGGATCGAGGTGCGGATGCAGTCGAAGACGGCGCGAGCGCTGCGCGCCGCCGGCTCGGCGCCGGCCGGCCGGTCGTGTGACAAGGAGGCCCCCTGATGGACCCTAGGCGGCTCGTGGAAGAACCTGGATCGGACCTGGACGTGCTGCTGCTCGAGGCCGGCATCGACGAAGCGCCGCCGGCCCAGCTGGCCGACCGGACGCTGGTCTCGCTGGGCGTCGCGTCAGCGGCGGTCGGGCTCACGCTGGGGGCCGCGGGGACGGGGGCCGCCGGCGCGAAGGCCGGGGCGTCCGTCGGTGGCCTCGGCGGCGCTCTCGTGAGCTGGGGTCTCGGCACCAAGATCGCGGTCGGCATGGTCGCGCTCGGGGCCGCGCTCGGGAGCGGGTACGTGGTCCTCGAGAGCGATCCGGCCGCGCGACCCGTAGCCCCTCCGCCGGCTCCGCTCGAGGTCGGGGCGCCCGGGCTCGGCGCGGGCGCGCCCGCCGAGGATGTCGCCTCCGAGCAGCCCGCCGCCGCCTCCGACCAGGCCGCCGCCGCCGACGCACGCGCCGCCGCCGCGCCCGGGGGGGCCGGCGAACAGGCCGCGCCGCCTCCTGGCAAGCCGCAAGGCGCCTCGGGGAGCCCCGCGCCGTACGACGCCGCGCAGGCGCGGCCGAGCCCGGCGGTCCACGAGGGCGCGCCCGTGGCGCCTCGGGCTCCCTCGAAGGCGGGCGGTTTGAAGGAAGAGACGCAGCTCCTCGACGCCGCGCGCCGCGCTCTCATCGCCGGAGATCGGCAGGGCGCGCTCGCGCAGCTGGACGCCCACGCGGCGCGGTTCCCGGACGGCAAGCTCAAGCTCGAGGCTCGAGCCCTTCGAGCGCGCGCCGCCGAGCTGAAGTAGGCGCGCGGTCCGTCGCGCGGCGCGCGCTCGTACGTGTTCTCTCCATGGACCGGCGCCGGGGGACGCGTCATGGGCGTTGGCGAAATCCGGTCCCCTGGGCTATCGTCGCGGCCGACGAATGCAGACCTCCCCTATGCCGAAGCGCCGCATGAGGTCCTCGAGGAAGAGAGGCGTGGGCCCCGGCCCGCGAGCGCTCGCCCTGGGCGCGCTCGGCTGGGTCGCCCTCCTCTGCGCCCCTGGCTGCGAGAAGAAGCTCGAACAGAAGGACTGCGACGCCCTGCGCGGACAAGGCTTCGAGATCCTGAACAAGGCGCAGCCGTGCGCCAACGACACCGACTGTCAGCAGAGCGAGTGGCCGGGCTGCGAGAAGCCCCTCGCGAAGAAGAGCCAAGAGGGCATCGCCCCCCTCAAGGCCAAGTACACCGAGGGCAAGTGCGAGCAGTACGAGAAGAAGCCCGCGCCCGAGTGCCGCAAGCCCCCGCCGGTCTACTGCAAGCAGGGCCTGTGCGTGCACAAGGAGCAGGGCCAGCAGCAGCCGGTGATGGACGAGATGCCGGTCATCCAGTGAGGTCCCCTTGGAGAAGTCACCTTCCGGAGCGCAGCGAGTGACCGAGCTGGGGGCGCTGGACGAGCAGAAGCTCGAAGCGCTGATCGAGGTCATGGTCCTCGCGGCGTCGGCGGACGGCGAGTTCCACGCCGAGGAGCGCGCGCGCCTCGAGCGCGCCGTGCGGGCCCTCTGCGGGGACGGGCGCTACGAAGGGGACGCGTCGGCAAGCCTCGAGCAGCGACTGATCGCGGTCGAGCAACGCGTCGCGGCGGAGGGCCGTGACGCACGCCTCACGGCGGTGAAGGTGGCGCTCGGCGACGCGGCCGCCCGCAAGGTCGCCTTCGAGCTCGCGCTCCAGATCATGGCCGCCGACGGGATCCTCCGTACGAGCGAGCGTGAGCTCATCCTCGAGACGGCCGAGGCGCTGGACATCGACCGGGACGTCGCGGCCGACTTGGTGAGCGCCCTCTAGTCCGCTGGAGCCATCACCTCTCGAAGAGCGCGTGCGGCCCCTGGCGGGGCGAAGGCGGCCGAACATCCTCGGGCGGCGTCGCGCTTCGTCCCGATCGGCGACCCAGATCGGCGCGCGACGCGCTCGACTGAGGTCTAGGGCAAGTCGCGAGGACACTGGTTCGGGCGCGGAGGGCCGCGTAGTCTTTCCCCGTGTCGACGAGCGCTCCTTCAGGGCTCATCCCGTTCCCGGTGCCGGGCAGCACCCTCACGTCGCCCAAGGGGACGTACCTCGTCGGACAGCTCATCGGCGACGGCCACTACGGGTCGGTGTACGAGTGCGTCGGCCCGTTCGACCAGCCGTACGCGCTGAAGATGCTGCGGCCCGCGAACAAGCCTTACGAGGCGGTGAAGCAGGAGTGGGCGCTCGAGATGAAGCGCCTCCAGAGCTTCCGTCACCCGGGCATCGTGTACATCCACGATGCCTTCGAGGATAACTACCTCTTCTACCTCGCGCTCGAGCGGTGTGACACGAGCCTCCGCGCGCTGTTCGACGTGGGGCCGATGTCACCTCCGCTCATGGTGGAGGTGACTCGGCAGCTCCTCATGACCGTGCAGTACCTGCACGACGCGGGGCTCGTGCACTCCGACCTCCACGCCGGCAACGTCCTCGTCTCGCACGTCGAGCGTTGGCCGGTGGTGAAGCTCACCGACTTCGGCGTCGCGCACCAGCTGGACGGCCAGGTCTGGTTCCGGCCCCGCGTCGCGAACCCCAAGATCCTCACCCCCGAGCTCGTCACCGCCGGGTACACCACCCGGCAGAGCGACCTCTACCAGCTCGGCCTCCTCATGTTCCAGATGCACACGGGACGGAGCCCCGTGGAGCCCGACGGAGCCGACCTCACCAAGTCGATCGCCGACGGTGGACCGAGGATGCTCGCGGACGCGCTCGGAACGCCGTTCAGCCCGGTGATCTCGAAGCTCCTGCGGCGCCGCGACGCGTACCGCTACCAGTCCGCGCGCGAGGTCTGGGAGGACCTCCGCAAGTGCATCTGGTGGTGACGGCGCGCGTGACGTCAGGGCCTGCGCTTCTTGGCGTCCTCGAGATCCGCCTTCAAGATCGTGAGATCTTCGAGGAAGGGGAGCAAGACCGCCTCGAGGCCGGCGTTGCCGAGGATCGCGAGCGCGACGCCGAGGTCGCGGATGTCGTGGCGGGGCGCCTCGCGCTCGGCCGCCTCGACCAGGCGCGCGCTGAGCGACGGTAGCTCCTTGCAGAGCTTCCTCAGCTGGTCGACCCCTGCGCCGGGATCGTTCAGCGCCGCGAGGATCCCATGGAGCGCCGCCAGGTGGTCGAGATCCTCCGCGCGCACCTCGGTGGCTCTGGCTCGCGCGTGCGGACGGACCGGACCGGTCACGCTCCCAGTGTATCGCGCCGAGGTTCCTCGGGCATCTTCTCCGCGGAGATGTCCAGCGTGGGCGTCCGAGAGGGGCTTGCTTCGCTCGGCGCGCCGGGCGACGTGGGGCTCCCATGGCCGAAGTCGTGTCGCTGACGCCCGCGGTGTTTCGCCTCCCCGAGCGCGTGAACGAGGTCTCACGGACCTACGGGGCGCGGCCGCTCGTACCTCGCGGGCCCGCGTTCGCCCCGCTCCTCTCGGAGGTGCGCGAGGGGATCGTCCGGGCGCTCGGGTGCCCGGACCACGAGGCGGTCCTGCTGACGGGCACCGGGTCGACGGCCATGGCCGCCGTCCTCGGATCGTGCCTCGAGCCCGCCGAGCGGCTGCTCGTGGTGCGCAACGGTGCCTATGGGGATCGCCTGCTCGAGTTCGCCCAGACGCTGGGACGGCCCACCGTCGACCTACCCTACCCCTACGGGGAGCGTCCGGACGTCGACCAGATCGACGGGATCCTGGCGCGCGGGGAGGCGGACGCCGTCGCGGTCGTGTACGGCGCGACGTCGACGTGCGCGCTGAACCCAGTGCCCGAGATCGGCCGCGCGTGCCGCGCCCGCGGCAAGAAGCTCTTCGTGGACGGCGTGAGCGCGCTCTTCGTCGAGCCGATGGATCTGGTCGGTTGGGGCGTCACCGCGGTGATGGGATCGTGCAACAAGGGGCTCCACGCGCACCCCAACCTGACGATGTGCCTGGTGGAGCGGGGGCTCATGGAGCGAATGCGGGACATCGCGCCGCGCGCCCCGAGCCTGGAGCTCGCCAAGATCCACGCGAGCCAGGTCGCCGGGTCCCACCCGTACACGATCGACCCGATGAGCCTCCTCCAGGTGCGGGCCGCCCTCGAACAGCTCGAAGCGGAGGGGGGCGTCGCGGGACGCAACGCGATCTACCTGCGCCGCGCGGCGCTGCTTCGAGCGGGGTACTCCCGGCTGGGCCTCGCCGTCGCGCGCTTCGAGGGCATGCCGCTCGGATCGATCGGGACGGCGCTGCACCTGCCCGAAGGGCGCTCCTACGAGGAGCTCGCGCACCGCCTCGCCACACGCGAGGTGGAGGGTCGCACGTTCGAGATCTACTCCGCCCAGGGGAAGCTCTCGAAGGCCCTGTTCCGGATCTTTCACATGGGATCCTACGAGCTCGACGTGTACGAGACCTTCCTCCGCGCCCTCGAGCAGGCGCTCTGACGTAGGCGCTCAGGCCGCGCGTGCTCGGGCGGCCTTCACGATCCCTACCGCCTTCTTGGCCGGCGCGGCGACCGCCACCAACGCCCGCGTGAGCGCGCGGCGGTAGGCCTCTGCGAGCGCCGCGTCGGTCGTCGAGAAGACGTCCATGGGGCCGTGGCGCGTCTCGAGCATCACCGCGGTGGCGCCTTCCCGCCGGACGGTGACGCAGTCGATCACGTCTCCGATACGGACGCCGGCGCCGAGCTTGCCCTCCGGCTGGAGGTCGACGGCGCCCTGGCGCGACACCCAGGGGCCGACGACGACCCGATCGTCGAAGAACCACGCGAGGGGCGCGCTCTCCGCGGAGTACCGCGAGGCGAAGCGCGCGATCTCTCCCATGGCGAACGCGCCTATCGCGAGGACCGAGCCCACGACGGCGTAGCCGAGGAGACCCGACAAGGAGCGCACCCCCGAGAGCTCGCGCACGAACGCGGCCCACGCGATGGCGCCCAGCACGGCGCTCGCCAGCGCGAACAGGACGTAGCGACCCACGTCCTCGCGTGGCCCGCGGCTCTCGTAGTCTCGAAGGACGACGTAGTCCCCCTCGAGCGCGAGGCCCAGCCGCCGCGCGACGCCGCGCCCGACCGGCGCGTCCGGCGCCGACCTCTCCTCGGCCGGGTCTCCGGCGACGAGCCGAGCGAGCGCGTCCGCGACGGCGGTGACTCCCCGGCGCGCGCTCTCTTCGTCCTCGTCGATGCCGAACGCGACGCGGTGCTCGCCCGCTCCCTGCAGCTCGACCGTCGCCTCCGCGAGGTGCTTGGTGAAAGGGGACCCGCCCCAGCCTCCCCAAGCGAGCGTGCGCGTGCGGACGGCGATCTCGCCGAGGATGACCCTCCGCCCAGGTTCCGAGACCACCTCGGCCTCGGCGCTCCCGCGGCGAAGGCGCACCTCGAGGGGCGCGACGGGCAGCGGACCGTAGGGCGGAGCCGCGGGCGCGCTCGAGGGCGGCGCGAGCCGGAGGATCACGTCGTCGCTCGAGGCGAGCGCGAGCGCTGCGCCTTCGGGATCGAGCGCGCCGTCGACGAGGCCGTCCCCCGGCGCCCCGTCGCTCGCCGCCCCGATGGTGGTCATTTCTTGGCGTCGTCCTTCTTGGGTCCGGCGGTGGCCGACGCGGCGGGGCCCGCGGACGCGGCGGGGGCGGCCGACGCCGACGCGCCCCCCGACGCGCTGCCCGTCGGCGCGGCGTCCTTCTCGTCTGCCCAACCGAGCAGCTCGATCTCGAACGTGAGGGGCGCGTTGGGCGGGATCTTGGGCGGGCTGCCCTTCTCCTTGTAGGCCAGGCTGGAGGGGATGATGAGCTTGCGCTTGCCGCCCTTCTTCATCCCGACGACGCCCTTGCTCCAGCCCTCGATGACGCCCTCTCCCACCTTGAACTTGAACGGAGCGTCGCGCTTGTCGTTGCTGTCGAACTTCGCGTTCGTCTTGAGGAGTCGGCCGACGTAGAGGACCTTCACCTCGTCGCCCTCCTTCACCGCGCGGTCTCCCTCGCCCACCGTCAGGTCCTCGATCTTGAGCTCGGTCGGGTCCGGGACCGTGGCTGCGGACGTGGTCGGCTTCGGCGGAGGCTCGGGCTCGGCCACCTTGTCTTGACAGGACACCGCCGCGAGGACGAGGGAGAGCGCCGCGCAGCGAAGGATCGAGGCATGGGACATGCGCCCGGATCTAGTGCCCTGGTCCCCGAGCCGCAACCACCGCGTTCGTGGGCGGGCGCGCTCTCGGGTTCAAAGCGGGTGGTCTTCGGTGTAGCCTCGCCCGCCCGTGGCCGGCTCGTTCACCGTAGGCGCGCTCGCGACCGCATCGCCCGAGGCGAACGCGGTGGGCGCGGTGCGCCTGACCCTCCTGCCGCGCAGGCTCGAGATCGAGCTCCTGAAGGCGTCGAGCTATGCCGAGGGGTTCGCGCCCGGCGCCCTGACGAGCTCGGTGCGGCTCTCGGTTCCCTACACGGCCGTACGTGGCTTCGTCCGGCGGAGCGAGGGCCTCGCGCTCAGCCTCGATCCGCTCGTCGTCACCCCTTACAACCGCTTCTTCCTGACGAACTTCACCGACCTCCCGCTGGAGGCGCTGGCTTCGGCGCACAAGCGTCGCAAGGTGGCGCGCGCGCTGCTGTGGCTCGTGCCGGCCCCGGTGGCGGCGCTCGTGCTCGCGGAGGTGCCCCAGGCGTGGGCGAGCGGCCCGTTGGGCCGCGCCTCGGCGGGGGTGCTCCTGCTCATCGCCCTCGCCCTGGTCGCGCGTAAGTTCGCGGAGAGCATGACCTTCGGCGGGCCCTACGCCGCGCGTCTCCGCTCCGCGCTGGAGCACCGCCTCGCCCAGCGTGTCGGGATCGTCCCACGCGCCAGCCATGAGACGGATCCGTTCGAGGTGCCCGAGCTCCCGGACGTGGTCACCGCTCCGGCATCGCGAGAGCCCCCGCCGAGGCCCTCTCCGGGCTTGGTGGCCGCACGCGCGACCCCCGCGCGCGCACCGATGCCGTGGCTGCGCCTCGCGTTCTCGCTCGCGGCCGTCGTCCTCGTCGTCGGGGCCGCGTCCGCCTACCGAGAGATCGCCCGGATCGAGCCGGAGCCTCCGCCGGTCGCGCGCGCCGGCCTGGCAGGCGCCGTCGCACCCTCCGACGACGCGGTCGCCGCCTCGGAGTGGCCGGCGTGCAGCTGCGAGCGGGCTGCCTCACCGCTCTGGGAGGGCGGCGTCCCCGTCCTCAGCGTGCTCCCGACCGCCAAGCGGCGCGAGGGCCGCGAGGCGCTCGGTGACATCTCTCCGCGCGTGGACGATCGCGGCGTAAGCCGTTACGACTTCGACCTCGCCGTCGTGAACAACGCCGCCGAGGCGCTCCGCGACGTGCGCGTCATCCTGACCTTCGCGCGCCGCGACGTGCGGGGACGGCGCGTGGGCGTGAGGGATCGCGGGCTCTTCTGGGAGGGGGAGCTCGATGCGGGGCGGAGCGTGAAGTGGGGTGTCCGCGCCCCAGGGACCGAGGTGCGCATCGACGTGGACGAGAAGCGCCTCCTCGGGGAGGTCGCCCCCGCGCCGGCGAGCTCCTACCAGCGCTTGCTCGGCGCGCGCCAGCCGCTGGTGCGCCTGCACGCGGCGACCATGCTCGCGTACCTCGGCGATCCCGGCGCGGCCGAGGCCGCGAGGGGCCTCGGAGAGCTGCCGCCCGCCGACGAGCTGACGCGGCAGCGGATCCTCCGCGCGGTGGCGCCCGTCCGCGCCTGCGACGTCCACGTCGAGGGTGGCAATCTGGGCGTGTGCGTCCACAACGCGACGAGCGCGCTCGTCCGGGAGGCCACCGTCGTGGAAGTCGCCCCGGACGGGCGCGGGCGGCGCCGGAGCGTGGGCGAGCCGCTGCCGCCAGGCGCTGGGATCCGCCTCACGTTCGATGCCTTCGGCGAAGCGCCAGAGGAGCTCGTCGTGGAGGAGGGTGGCGCCTCGGCGACTCCGCCAGGGTGAGGGTTGACCCCACCGTCCGAGAGGAGTACCCGCCGCCGAAGGAGCAGAAAGGGACACCTCATGATGCGTACGTCTTTCTCGGCCTTGGCGCTGGTTCTGGTCGTCGGCTGCGGTTCGAGCGATCCGCAGCCCCAGGTCGCTGACGACAGCGACAGGCCCGCCGCTACGGAGGCGGTGCCGAAGGAGTCCCCGCCGGCGACGACTGGCCAGGCGGTGGCGCCCGCTCCGAAGAAGCCCCTCGGTGAGCTCGTGAAGGCCAGCGTGGCCGCCGCCGAGGCCGCCTGGGCCAAGAAGGACATCAAGGCGCACGAGGCCCTCTACGCGAAGGACTCGGTCTTCGTGACCTGGGGGATGACCGGCAAGAAAGAGGAGGGGCCGGCGCAGATGGTGCAGGGCCTCGAGCAGTTCTGGAAGGGCATGGGCGAGCTCAAGATGAAGACCGCGCGGGTCATCCAGGTCGGCGATCTGGTGGTCGGCGAGTGGGTCGTCACGGGCGCCACCGCGGACAAGAAGCCGATGGGCGTCGGTGGTGTGAGCCTCATGTGGTTCAACGACGACGGCCTCGTGAAGCGCGAGCACCTCTACATGGACGAGGCGACGGTCGGAGCCCAGATGGGCGACAAGTCGCTGCGAGGTCGCCCCGTCCAGGCGGCGCCCGCCGGGACGGAGTGGGTCACTGCTGGGGCCACGGCGGACGAGAAGAAGAACGTGGAGCAGGTGCAGAGTCTCTATGCCGCCCTCGGCAAGAACGACGCGAAGGCTCTCGACGGCCTGATGGCCGACGACGCCGTCTTCTCCGACCTGGCGCGCCCCGACGACGTCAAGGGCAAGGCGAAGATCAAGGAGGACTTCGCCAAGTTCGGCAAGGCCTTCCCCGACATCAAGCTCGAGACCTCCAAGATCGTCGGCGCCGGCAAGTACGTGGTCGTCGAGGGCTCGTGGACGGGCACGATGAACGGCCAGCTCGGCCCGCTGAAGCCGACCAAGAAGAACGGTACGGTGCACTTCGTCGACGTCATCGAGATGAAGGACGGCAAGGTCGCCAAGGTCACCACGTACTCGAACGGCGCCGAGTTCGCGGGCGCGTTCCTCCCGGCCCCGGCCAAGAAAGACGAGCCGAAGAAGAAGGACGAGCCGAAGAAGGACGCGGCGCCGGCCAAGGACGCGGCGCCCGCCAAGGATCCGTCCAAGGCGCCGCAGCCGGCTGCGAAGAAGTAGCTAGGTCAACCTCGCTCGGGCCCGGTCCGCCAGTCGAACCGGGCCCGGAGCGCGAAGTGATCCGACGCGAAGGTCCGACGTCCGTTGTCGTACACCGGGCGCTCGAGGGCCAGCTCGCAGGGGCCCGGCTGGACGTCCCGCTGGCGCGAGGGTCGGAACAGCACGTAGTCGATGCGCTGCCGCGGGCTCTTGGCGTTGAAGCGGTGCGCGAGCTCGTTGACCTCGGGGTCCGGGTGGAACGTGGGACGGTCGTGCTCGGCCCCCAGGTCCCAGAAGTCCGGGAGCGCGCCGCGCAGCGCGTCGTACTCGCCGCGCGCGCGCGCAGGGGAGAGCCCGTCGATGTTCAGGTCGCCGCACACGATGGCGGTCCGCTCCGGGGCGCCTAGCTCCTCGACCCACCCCGCGAGCTCGCGCAGCTGGCGGAGCCGGACGTCGCGGGCCGAGAGGCCCTCACCCGACTGCATGTGCGTCGTGAAGACGTCCACCACGGGGCCGCCCAGATCGATGCGCGCGTGGAGCACGCCCTTCCGGGCGAACCGCTCCGCGCCGACGTGGGGCCGGGAGAAGGAGCGAGTCGCGTGGCAGAGCAGGGGGAAACGCGACGCGACGCCGAGGCCGGAGCCGCCGAACGTGAGCGGGAACACGGTCGAGCGGTTCCCCACGCGCGCCTTGTGCGTGTGGTCGAGGCGTTCGAAGAACTCCTCCGCGTCGGAGATGAACAGCTCCTGCAGGCAGAGCACGTCGGCCTCGCGGACGGCGCGCGCGACCTCCGGATGGGCGAAGCGATGCGCGTCCGGAGCGCCGCGCCATCGGAGAGCGGCCAGCGCCGACTGGGCGGTGCCGAAGCAGTTCCAGGTCTTCAGAAGGAAGCTGCTCACCCTTGGAGGATAGCTCGCGGAGGCCGGCGAGCACGCGCGGCCGCCGGCGCGGCGTCAGCGGCGGGCCGCGCCCCACGCCAGCAGGCACAGGAGACCCGCGAGACCCCCCCAGAGCCACCACGACGGCGACGGGGACCTCTCGGTGGAGGCGCCCGGGGCGCTCTCGGCGAGGTGGATCTCCGCTTCGAGCGCCGCCGCCCAGCCCTGCGCAGCCTCGGTGTCTCTGCGCGTGGCAGGGAGGCGCGCGAGCGCCGCCAGCCCTTCCCGCGCCTCGCCCAAGGCCTCGGTCCGCCGGCCGGCCCCGCGGAGCAGCTCGGCGCGTCGCGCGCGCCAGGCCGGCGACCCTCGGAGCGCAGGCTCGAGGCGATCGGTCCAGGCGAGGGCGCGATCGAAGCGCCCGGCCTCGGCCTCGAGCTCGACCGCCTCCTCCACGAAGACCACCAGCCCCCCGAGCACGGAGGCCCCCGCCTCGAGCGCGCCGAGCGCCTCGGCGCGCCGCCCCGCGGCCCGGAGCGCGCGCGCTTGCTCGACGTAGGTCCGCGGGGAGGGCGTCTCGGCCGCGGCGATCGCCCGCGCGAAGTCGGCTTGGGCTCCGTCGTGGTCACCCTGCGCCGACCGCGCCCGAGCGCGGACGACGTAGGCGTCTGCGTCGTCGGGGCGCGCCTCGAGCAGCACACCCAGAACCTCTTCGGCTCTCTCGAGCTCGCCGAGGGGAACGAGCGCGTTGGCGATCTGCAGATCGAGGCCTGGCAGCGTCGGATCGAGCCGCTGCGCCTCCTCGAGGTCGCGGGCGGCGCGCGCGAAGTCCTCGTCGAGCGCGTAGAGCGCGCCGCGATCGCGCCACGCTTCCGCGTCGAGGGGGTCGGCTTCGATCCGCGTCGACTGGAGGTCGATGCGCTCGTGGACGAGTCCGTGGGCGTTCGCCGGAGCCGCGCCGAGGAGGATGCAGACCGCGCAGGCGAGGCCCGCGAGCCCGTACTGCAAGGGGAGCGAGCGCGCGGACACTACCTCTTGCTGATCGTGAACGTGTCGCGCACGGCGCCGGCGTCGTCGAGGAACGTGGCGTCGAGCGTCGAGCCGTCCACGTCGAGGACGAGCGAGCCGAGCTCGTTCAGCGAGATGAACATCGCGGGGTGATCGAGCGACCCGCCGCTCGTCTGGCCCGACGAGCCGGCGACGACGTACACCGCGCCGTCGGTGGAGCCGGCGGCCCGCGTGTAGGCGCCGTCGCCGCCGACCTGTCCGTCTCCCGAGTCGAGGATCATGGACGGTGTGAGCGTGCTCGAGTCGTCGTAGTGACCGTTCAGGTACATGGACCGCTCGTACGCGTGGCTGTGCCCGCCGAGCACGAGGTCGACGCCGTGGGCCTCGAGGATCGGGAGCGCGTTCTCGCGCATGTCGACCAGCGCGCCCTCCGAGTCGGAGTCGTGTGAGCCCTTGCTGTAAGGCGGGTGGTGCCAGAACGCGATCGTCCAAGGCTGGGCGTTCGCGGCCAGATCGTTCGCGAGCCACGTCAGCATCGGGCCCGTCGGGTCCCGGTCGGAGTCGTAGGAGTCGAGGCAGACGAAGTGGATGTCCCCGTAGTCGAACGCGTAGTACGCCTCCGTCCCCGAGGCCACGCCCCCCGCCTCCGCCTGGCGCGGCAGCGTGAAGATGTCGTAGTACGGGCCCGACTGCGCGCCGGAGTCCGCGCTGTGGCCGTCGTGGTTGCCGAGCGTGGACCACACGACGGAGTTCCTGAGCACCGCGCCGTAGACGTCGAAGACGGCCTCTTGGTACTCGGCGTCGGTGCCGTCGTCGTAGGCGTTGTCGCCGAGCATCAGCCAGAGATCCGTGCGCGTGGCGCCGGTGAACGTGTAGTACGCGTCGCGCACCGCCTCCTGCGCCGAGCTGCCCGTGCCGGCGTCCCCGATCACCCAGACGCGCGTCGGCTTCGAGGTGCCCGTAGGCGGGGGGGTGACGACGTAGTGGTCTGCGTCGCCGCCGACGAGGTCGCTCTCCGGCGTTCCGAACGCGTAGTGCAGCAGGGTATCGGGGGTGAGACCCGTGAGTCGGACCTCGTGCTCGGTCTTCGGCCCAGGGGGGCCCTCCGCCAAGGAGAGGAGGGAGCCGAGCTCCGTGCCGAACGCGACGACCGACTCGGTCGGGTCGGCGGTCCTCCAGCGCACCGTGACCGCATCCGGCGAGCTCTGCTGCAGGTAGGGTCCTCGCACCACCGTGATCGGCGGCCCCATGCACGCGCCGCAGTCCGCCGGGCACGTGCTGCAGAGCTCCTCGCAGACGCCGTCGCCGCAGGCGCAGATCCCGCAGTCTGCGGAGCAGGTGCCGCACGACTCTCCCGCGCTGCAGGTGCCGTCACCGCAGGTGGCCGCCCCGCCGCCCGAGCCGCCGCCCCCGCAGGCGGCGAAGCAGCCGGTGGTGTCGGCAGCGCTGGTGGTGTCCGTGGACGAGGTCGCGTTCTCGGAGTCGCCGCAGGCGGCGACCGAGAGCAGGGCGAAGGCGGCGGAAGCGCCCGCGACGAGGATGGCTCGCATCGCGCGATGATAGGCCGGCTGGCCACGGAGATCCCCCACCGATTCACCCGCGGGGCCGCGGGCGGGCGAGCGCGCGGCGTCAGGGGGGCGCCGGACGTGGCCCAGACCCCGGCCCGGTCGGGAGAGCGATGCGGGCGCCCTCGTACTGGAGCCCGCCCTCGAAGCTGCTCCGCTCGAGGAACAGGGGCGTGTCCAGATCGACGAACGAGAAGCCGCCGAGCCCTGAGGCGAGGTGCGCGGAGAAGGTCATGGCCACCTCCGCCTCCACCATCCCGCCGATCATCCGCTCGAGGCCGGCCGCCTCGGCCACGTGCCACATGGCGAGCGTCTCGACGACGCCGCTCTTCGTGACCTTCAGGTTCACCGCGCCCGCGGCCCCGCGCGCCGCGATGTGCAGCACGTCCCGCGCGGTGCGCGCAGACTCGTCCGCGCAGACCATCACGCCCGTCTCCTTCTCGACGCGCGCGAGGCCCGCCAGATCGCCCGCTGGCACCGGCTGCTCGAAGAGGCTCACCCTGACGCCCCGCCGGGAGAGCTCGCGCACGAGCGCGATGGCGCCGCCGGCGTCGTAGCCGCCGTTCGCGTCGAGGAGCAGCCGCGCGCCGGGCGCGGCTGCCGCGACCGCCTCGACGCGGTCGGCGTCCTCGGCCGAGGAGGCGGCCCCGATCTTGATCTTCAGGGTGGAGAAGCCCCGCGCGGCGAACCGCGCGGCGGCCTCGCGCGCGTGGTCGGTCGAGCGCGCGGTGATCGTCACGTCCGTCTCGAGCACCTCGCCGCGGCCGCCGAACAGCGTGGACAGGGGAACGCCGAGGGAGCGCGCGAGGGCGTCGAACATGGCCTGCTCCACGGCGCAGCGGGCGGCGGGCGCGTCGGGTGCGACGTCGAAGAGCCCCGCCGCGAGCGATCTCCACGCGCCGGTGTCGGCGCCGAGGGCGAGCTCCCGAAGCGCGTCGAGGGCCGCGAGGGTGGTCCGCTGCGTCTCTCCCGTCACCGCCTCGAACGGCGCAGCCTCGCCGTAGCCGACCGACCCGTCCTCGAGCTCGACGCGGACGAGGACGTTGTCTGCGCGGGTCTGCGCGCCGCCGGCGATCGCGAACGGCTCGACGAGCGGGAGGGAGAACGAGGTCACCTCCAGTCCGCGAACCCTCCGGCTCATCCCGCGGTGCCCCGCGCCGGCTCCCGGACGCCGCGCGCGCTCTTCAGGCCGGACTTGCGCGCCAAGATCTTGTCTCCAAAGACGCGGGCGAGCTTGTACGCGTCGCCCGGCCAGCGGGCCGACATGTAGTGCCCGTCGTCCACGACGAAGGCGGCGTCGTCGTTCTCCAAGGTGCCCTTCGAGAAGAGGTGGATGGGACCGCGAATGAACTGCTCGGGGTGGGCGAGCGCCGCGCGGACCTCGTCCTCTACGTACGTGGGGTACGTCCGGTAGTAGCGCCCGTGTTTCCACGACGTGGCGAGCCAGGCGGTGCGCTCCATGTACTTGGGGAGGCAGGTGGTGCGCCGATCGAAGAGGACGCTGCGGCCCGTGTCCGGCATGGTGGTGCGCGCGAGGACCAGGACCCCGTGGCAGATGGCGGCGACCGACTTCCGGAGGCTCCAGAGGGCCCGCACCTTGTCCTGGAGGACCACCGACTCGAGGTACGGTCTCATGCCGGCGGCGTGCCCGCCCGGGATGAGGAGCCCGTCGAAGTCCTCGGGGTCGACGTCGCGCAGCACGACCGGGCGCTTGAAGCCGGGCGTCAGGACCAGCTCGCGGTAGAACGCCTTGGGCTCGCGCTCGGCCCCGAGCTGCCCGAACACCACGCCCGTGAGCAGCAGCGGATCCGCAGCGGGCTCCGCCCCGCTCTCCGTGGCGAACACGACGTCGAACCCGCGCCGGGTGAGGAGGCGCCACGGGACGGCCACCTCCGTCACGTCGAAGTCGCGGTCGGGCAGGGGGAGGAGGACGCGGGCGATCGCCATGGGGGAGGCGAGACCATACAGCGCCGCCCGTGGATGTCACGAGGAGAGCGCAGCGGCTCTGGTGGTATATAGCGCGGTGTGATCCGCTCCGCCGCCGTCGCCCCCGTGCTCTCGGCGCCGCGCCTGCACCCCGCGGCGAGCGCGCTGCGGGCGCTCGCGGTCGCGGTGGCCACGTCCGCGGTCGCCCCCGCCCTCACGGCGTGCGCAGCCGGCGCGCCGGAGTCGGTGACCCAGCCGGGCCTGCCTCCGGGCCCGGTGACCTTCTTGGAAGGGGACTTCGCCGGGGCGATGTCCCGCGCCGCGGAGGAGCGACGGCTCCTCTTCGTCGACGCGTGGGCGCCCTGGTGTCACACGTGCCTCTCGATGCGCGACGTCGTGCTCGCGAGCCCCGAGCTCGCGCGCTTCGAGCGAGACTACGTGTTCGCGGCGATCGACACCGATCGGGAAGAGAGCGCAGCTTTCCTCGAGCGCTATCGCATGCGGGTGTGGCCCACCTTCTTCGTCATCGATCCGGAGAGCGGGTCGGTGCTCGCGATGCACGGCGGCTCGATGTCGCTCACCGAGACGAAGCAGCTCCTCACGTCCGCCGCGGTGCGTGGGCGCGGCGCCGACCGCACCCCGGGCGGGGCCGCGCGCGCGCGAGCGCACCAGGCGTACGTGGAGCGAGACCCAGCGAGGGCGGCAGCGCTCTACGAAGAGGCGGCTGGGCTCGTGGGCGATGCCCGGCGCACCGAGGCGCTCCTCGGCGGGGCGCGCGCGTGGTCGGAGGCGGCCGATCCCAAGCGCTGCGTCGCGTTTGGCCGCTCCCACGCGGATGCGGTGCGCGGATCTTCCGCGCCGGCGGACTTCCTCTACTACGTCCGAGACTGCTCCAAGAAGCTGGAGCCCGGCGCAGAGCGTGAGGAGGCGCTCGCTTGGACGAAGGGGCGGCTCCTCTCGCTCGCCGAGCGCCCGCCGGACGGCGCCAGCGCCGACGACCGCGCGGACGTCCTCTCGATGGCCGCCGAGGCCGCGCGCGAGTCGGGGGACCTCGGGACGGCGCGCGCGCTGGACGAGCGGCGCTCCGCGCTCCTGGACGCGGCCGCGAAGGAGGCGCGCACGCCGGAGGAGGCGCAGGTGTTCGACTACGCGCGGCTCGGCGCCTACGTCGCGCTCGACCGCGCCGCAGACGCCGTCGCCATGCTCGAGGAGCGCGTGAAGCAGCTTCCCGAGAGCTACGAGGCGCACGCGCGGCTGGCCTCCGCGCTCCTCTCGGCGAAGCGCGAGAAGGACGCGGTCGTCGCGCTCGATCGTGCCGTCTCACTCTCGTACGGCCCGCGGCGGCTCCGGTACCTGGCGCAGAAGGCCGAGGTGCTCGCCAAGATTGGTGACGCGCAGGGCGCGCGCGCGGCGCTGGAGGCCGAGGTGCGCGGTTGGCGTGAGCTCCCCGCCGGACAAGCGGACGCAGCGCGGCTCGAGGACGCGGAGAGGCGGCTCGCGGGGGCGAGCGCCGGCGTTGGCGAGAAGAGGTAGCGAGCGGCAGGGCTCGCCGTGCCCAGCGCCGTCACGCTTCGTGAGCCAGCGCATGTGAGGTGTGATCCGGAACAGGCTGCCTCGTTCGCCAAGTTCGCACCCGCCGGCCCCGCGGGCCGGGCGCTCGTTGGGCCCGGCTGAGAGCTCGTGGCTAGAACGGCGGACGGACGACTACACGCGGACCGCCGTCGCCCGTGCAGCACGTGGGGCGCGACCACCGCAGCGTGCGCCGCCGGCGCGACGCTCCGGGCGAGCGGCCCCAGGTACCGCCGGACGGCGTCGGTCCTCGACGGGGGCGCGACCTGCGCCCTCGGCGCGGCCGGTACGTCTCTTGCCGGGGCGAGCCGCGGGTCGACTTCCTTCCGAGGCGCATCACGAAGCGGCGCTGAGCTCGCGTTGTCGCACCTCGTCGGTGCGCCTCGGAGGCAATGCCACATGAAGCGTCCGAGCCCTCTGTCGAGGCGGGGCCGCGAGGGCAGCGCGCTGTAGCATGGTCCCTCGGCGCGCTGCCGCGCCGAGCCGAGCCGGGAGAAGTGCGATGGACAAGACGAGGGAGCAGCTCCTGGCCGAGATCGCGCGGCGCGAGGAGTTCGCGAAGCACAGAGAGCGCGATCTGCACGACGCGCGCGGCGCGGCGGAGGCGGTCGACCAAGACGCGATGATGACCCAGATCGGGGGCGCGCTGGAGATGGTGTCCGGCGCGGTCGACGGCCTCATGGGGGCCGTCGCCACCGTTCCTTCGCCCGTCGGCGCCGTGGGGCGGGCCTACGGCGTAGCGCGGACCGGCGTCGACGTCGGGCATGCCGTCGCGCAAGGCGACGGGAGCGTCGAGTCCACCCTGAATCAGCTCGGCAAACTGCAAGAGCACGAGGAAGCGGCGCGCGACTACACCGGCGAGAAGGCCGACTCGATCGGCCTCCTCGACGCCGCGAACGCGGGCGCCAACCTCGGGAAGGGCAACTACATGGAGGCGATCCCGGACGCGGCCTCGGCGCTCGGGAAGGCCTCGGGCAACAAGGTGCTGGAGGCGTCGGGAGACGCGTGGAAGGCCGGCACGAACCTGGCGGAGGGACAGTACGTCGAGGCGGGCAAGAACGCGTTGAGCGCCGCCGAGACGGTGACCGAGAAGGCCGCCTTCGGCGCGGCGGAGTCGGTGCTCGACGGCGGGAACCGGGTTCACGAGGGCTACAACAAAATCCACGAAGCCGCCGAGGACCGCGAGCGGATCCACGGCATGAGCACGCAGCTCGAGCAGCAGGTCCAACGCTCCCACTCCGAGAACCAGACGAAGCTCGAGGACGCGAGGAGGCAGCTCGCTCAAATGGACACGCAGGCCGGCGGTCTGTCGTCGTCGGGCGCGCCCGCCCCCGCGGGCGGAGGCGTCTCCCACGCAGCACCCCAGCCCGCGGCGCCCCAGCCGGCGCCGCAGCAGCAGTCCGCGCCCCAGCCGGCGCCGCAGCAGCCGGCGCCGCAGCAGCCCTCCGCGCCGGAGGCGCACGCCTCGCATCACGCGTCGACCGCGGACCTCTCTTCCAAGGCGCACGCGACCGAGGCTGCCCAAGAGTTCGTCCCCGGCTCGCACGTCACGAGCTTGCCCGGCCCCCGGAACATCGAGAGCCAAGTGCCCGGCGCGTCGAAGGCGCACAAGGGGATGGATGCCGGGGCGCCGGCAGGGAGCGAGATCCACTCGCCCGAGGCCTTGGGCCCGGGCAGGGTCATCGACGTCTCGACCGAGTCCAAAGGCTTCGGCACGCGCGTCGACGTGCAGTACGAGGACGGCAGGGTGATGCGCGTCGGTCACGTCGACCCGGCTCACATGCCGAAGGTGGGCGACAAGATCGAGCCTGGCGGCGTGGTCGCGCAGGTTGGCTCCGTCGAGGACGTCCGCGCCCAGGGAGGCAAGCTCGACGGCTCGCACGCCCACATCGAAATGCGGAACAAGCAGGGTGAGCTCCGCGACCCGGCCGCCGCGGCGGAAGGTCGAGACGTCCCGCTCGATCCGAACAAGCGCTACGAGCACCACCACCCGGAGACCAGGCAGCACCAGGACGCGCCGCCGGATCTCCACCGTGAGGAGGCGGGCGCAACCGCCCTCGCGAGCGATCGCAGCACGGGCGGCATGCCGCCGCTCGCCCCGCAGACGCAGGCGGACATCGATCGCGAGCACCAGCAGAAGCTCGACGCGCTCGGTCGCGAGATGAACGAGAAGCTCGCGCAGTCGGACGACCGTATCGAGCAAGCAAAGCGCGGCGAGGCAGAGGACCTCGCGCAACGCTCGCAAGAGCAGTTCGACGATGGCAGGGTGCTCAAACGAGAGGGCGCTTTGGACATCGCGGTCGGCGGCGTGACCGAGAGCCCCCTGAAGGTCCTCCGGGGCGTCGCGACCTACGCCGAGGGCCAGGACCGGATCGACGAGTCGCGGCGGACGATGAAGGACGCCGACAAGGCGGCGACCGAGGCGGACGAGGCGGCGGAGCGCGCGCGGGTGCTGCGTGAAGACAACACGAAGCTAGGGGCCGGCGACGGGACGGGCCAGCGCCAGGACGCTCGACCCCCGGACGCTCCCGGGGACGTCTCGCTGCGACACGACGTCCGACCGTCGGACGGCCGCGAAGAGATGACGCTGCGGCACGACGTGCGACCGTCGGATGGTCGCGAAGAGATGACGCTGCGTGACGACCACCACGCCGGCTCGCAAGCCGAGGGCGAGAGCATGCTCGCGCGGCTGCGCGACCTCGAGACCGAGGCGCAAGGGCTCAAGGACCGCACGGGCGCGAGCGCGGACGAGGCGGGAGCGCACGTCGAAGAGACGAGGGCGCACAAGGAGGAGACGCTCGGAGAGAAGGAGCTGGCGCGAGGCCACCAGGAGGAGACCGCGGCCGAGAAGGAGCTGGCGCGGGCGCATAAGGAGGAGGCGCTCGGAGAGAAGGAGCTGGCGCGAGGCCACCAGGAGGAGACCGCGGCCGAGAA
>CAZBJI010000122.1:24580-24678 GCA_964492175.1 uncultured Polyangiaceae bacterium
GGAGCAAGCGCGGGGGCACCGAGAGGGCGCGGGCAGCGAGGAAGAGCAAGCGCGCACCCACAAGGAGGGTGCGGGGAGCGAGGCGGAGCAAGCGCGCA
>CAZBJI010000123.1:0-15306 GCA_964492175.1 uncultured Polyangiaceae bacterium
CTCCGGGCCGCGTTTCCCTGAGCGGGTGCCTGCTCCGGCTGCGGTGCGGGTACGATCCCCCATGATGGCCGCGCCCTCCGCTCGCCCCCGCCTCGTCGCCCTCGCCGGCGGACGCGACGCGGCCCCCGGCGGCGGCGGCACGGACGAGGGGCTCATCACGGCGGTGGAGCGCGGCGACGCGTCCGCGGCCGGGGCGCTCTACGACCGCCTCATCGGGCCGGTGGACCGGGCCATCTTGCGGGTGCTGGGTCGGCGCGAGCAAGACCACGACGACATCGTCCAGAGCGCGTTCGAGCAGATCGTGCGGACGCTGTCGCGGCGCACGTTCACGCGCGCCTGCTCGCTCTCGACCTGGGCGTCGAGCATCGCGACGCACGTCGCGCTCAACGTGCTCCGCTCGCGTCGCCGCGAGCGGCGTGTCCTCACGGGGATGACGGAGGGCGGCGAGGCCGAGCGCGAGCCGTCGCCGATCGACACCGAGCGCCGGATGGGGGCGAGGTCGGACGTGGCGCGCCTGCGCAGCGAGCTCGCGTCGCTGATCCCGGAGCGCGCAGAGGCGCTCGTCCTCCACGACGTCCTCGGCCACGAGCTCGCCGAGATCGCCGTCATTCTGGGGATCAGCGTCGCGGCCGCCCAGTCCCGCCTGGTGCGAGGCCGCAAGGACCTCCTCGCGAGGCTCGAGCGTGAAGGAGGGGAGTCGTCATGAGAGAGACCCAGATGGACCGAGAGGCGCTCGACGCTCATCTCCGGCTCCTTCGCGACGAGCCGGTCGGCCTGGTCGAGGACGCCGACAAGGCGGAGACGCGGCGCGCCAAGATCGTCCCCCTCCTCGGACGCTCCATCGAGCGAGAGGCGAAGGCCCGCGAGGCGCGGCGCTCCTTTGCGCGCTCTCTCGCGGCGCTCTCCCTCGCGGCGGCCGTGGCGGGCGTGTTCTTCGGCGTGGGGCGTCTCACCCGGCCCGAGGATCCGGTCGCGGCCGCCGTCCCGACGAACGTCACCTCGGCTGGCGTAGTCGATCCGCCGGTCTCCTCCGGTCGCTGGGTCGAGCTCCCTCCTGGGTCCTCCGTTCGCACCGATGGCGCGCCGATCGGCGTCGTGACGCCGAGCGGAGCCCGGATCGAGCTCGAGGTCGCGACGAGGCTCGGTCTCGAGGAGGGCCCGGACGGCGAGCGGATCACCCTGTCACAGGGCGCGGCGAGCTTCGACGTCCCGCCGCAGGGCCGCTCACGCGTGTTCACCGTCGTGGCGCCGCGCGCGACGGTGGTCGTCCGCGGGACGCGCTTTCGCATCGTCGTCGGGCCCGACGGGACGACGGACGTGGAGCTCACGGAGGGCGTGGTCGGCGTGACGACGGGCGGAGCGGAGCTGACGCTGCGCGCGCCTGCGACGTGGAGCTCTCGCGCCTCCGAGCCCGCGTTCGACCGGGGCGCCCCCTCCTCGTCCGGAGCGCCGCGCGCCCCGCGGAGCGATCTCGCGGAGCAGAACCGCCTCTACGAGGCGGCCATGGCCGCGAAGCGAAGGGGCGACGACGCCGCCGCCGTGAGCAAGCTCGACTCGCTCCTCTCGCGCTGGCCCGACTCTCCTCTCGCGGAGGAGGCGCGGCGAGAGCGAGCGAGGGCAGCCGCCCGCATCGAACGAGAGCCGTGACGGCCGAGCGAGGCTTCGGAAACCTGCCCGTCCTGCGAACCTACGGACACGAAGGCCCGGCGACGCAGAACGCGCCCGGCTCCGACAGGACGCCTTCGCAGCAGGAGGCTTCTGGCCCGAACGTCGCGTGGCAGGGGGCGTCGCAGGGACACGCGCTGCATGGCGTGGCCGGGGCGTGCGCCCGGCACGACCCGGCGACGCACACCTCACCGGGACCGCAGACGACGCCGCAAGAGCCGCAAGCGGGGCCGTGCAGGAGGTCCACGCAGGCGTGGGCGCCGTTCGCCGCGGCGCAGGCCGTGAGGCCCCCGGCGCAGGTGGCGCTCTGGTGGCACCCGCCGTCCTGGCAGATCTGTCCGGGCGCGCACGGCTGATCGCAGCCGCCGCAGTGCGCCGGATCCGAGTGCGTGTCCACGCATCCCCCCGCGCACAGGCCGAGGCCTGCCGCGCACCCGCAGGCGCCGAGGTGACACACCTCGCCGACCGCGCAGGCGTCGAAGCAGCCGCCGCAGTGGCGAGCGTCCCGTGCGGTGTCCACGCACGCGGCGCCGCACTGCGAGAGCCCCGCGACGCAAGCGACGCAAGCGGCCGAACCGAGGTCGCACCACGGCGCGCTGCCGTCACAGTCGGCGTGGAGCTCGCAGGCCGGGTCGCCGCCGCCGCCACCGCCGCCGCCGTCAGGAAAGAGCTCCAGCACCTCGTCTCGACCGCACCCGAGCAGCGCGGCGAGGAGCAGCGACCAGGCGGGAGCGCGGTGGATCGTCACGGGAGAAGCGTCATCAAGGCCGACTCGTAGTCGAAGCGATCGTAGTACCGAAAGGTCATGTCCTCCTCGAGGATCTGCAGGTTCGGGTACGCGCCAGGAAACATGTACGAGAAGGTCTCGCGGTCGTTGTCCGCCAGCACGGGGATGGTCGGGTTGGGATAGGTCGTCGCCCACAGGGTCGCGTCGGCGGGGACGGCGGCGTCGCCCGCGCCGTCCTCGAAGATCACCGTGATCCAGTAGATCTCCCCGGCGTTCACTTTGTCCCGGATGGGCGAAAGCGCGGGGTTGTCGTCGAAGATGGACGGCTCGCCCTCGAGCCACGTCGCCAAGTCTCGGCACGCTTGGCACCAGAGCGCCGACAGATCGATGACGATGGGGCGTCCGTGGAGGGCGAAGTCGTAGAGGTCCACGAGCTCTCCATGCTGATCGTAGGCGACGAGCCGCGGCATGACCGCGCCGACGCCCGGCGAAGAGTCGAAGCCCGGGTCGACGATGGATCCCTTCTCCCGCTGGTACGGCCAGCCGCCGGTGTAGATGCGGCTCGCCGGGTCGAGCGGATCGGTCCCCTCGAGCACCTCGTCGCCATCGAGGTACCCGTCGCCGTCCGTGTCTGGGTCCTGCGGATCCGTGCCGAGCGCGGCCTCCTCGGCGTTGGTGAGGTGGTCGGCGTCCGGATCGAGGGCGCCCTCCCCGTCTCCCCCTGCGCCGCCGCTCCCCCAAGCCGCGTCGTCCACGGCGCTCGGGTCCCCGCACGCCGCGAGGGCGACCGTGAGGACGAGGCAGGGGATGAACCGGGAGGCCTTCATCTACTCCATCCTCCGGAGCCAGACCGTCCCAGCCTCGCTGATGGCCGCGAGCGCCACCACGCCCCCTTCGGCCTCCGCCTGCGGGACGACGAGCCAGCCGTCCGGTGACTGCAGCGCGACGGGAGATCCCCACGTGGCTCCCCCGTCCGCGCTCGTGATCATCGCCGACTCGCCGTTGCCGGTGATGGCCGTGACGTACACGGCGTCCCCGAGGGCGACGCTCGGATCGTCGCCCACGAAACCTGGAATCGCCGCCCCGCCCGACCAGGACGCCCCTCCGTTCGTGCTCGTCGCGAGGTACACGGCGCCGGTGTCCTGAGATCCGCGGTTGGACCAGACCGCGAGGTAGGAGCTCGCGCCCGTTTGACCGAGCCTGGGCCCCTGCATCGGACACGCAGGGATCATGCCTTCGGACGTGGAGATCGGCGCCCAGCTCGAGAACGCTCCGCCCGCGGGCGCCGACGCGAGCCACATGTCACGCGTGTCGTTCTCGTTGTTGCGGAAGGCGAGGAAGAGCGACCCATCCTCGGTCTCTCGCAGATCGATGGGGCAGCACTCGCACGGCACCCCTGGGGCGCCGTCCGTAGCCGACTCCGACGCGAAGCCGGCGCTCTCTCTCGACACGAAGATGCGACCCCCACCGGGTGGGTAGCCGTGCCAAGCCACCACGATGGACCCGTCGGAGCGGAACACCGCCTTGGGAAAGTCGCGGCCCATGGTGGTGATGTCGGTGCCGAGATCGATCGGGGGGCCGAACGCCAAGGTCGAGGCGTCGGCGACGTAGAGGCGCACGGAGAGGGTCTCGTCGATGAACGTGACCGCGACGCGGACGCCGTCCGTAGCGACGTACGGCCGTCGGGCCATCGAGACGATGGGATCGGTGGGTCCGTCGTCCACCTGGATCGGCGCGCCGAAGGTGGCGCCGCCATCGGTCGAGCGCGCGAGGAGGACGTCTTCCACCCCGTTCGCGGTGTCCACCCAGGTCACGAAGAGCGTGCCGTCGGGAGCGATCGCGAGATCGGTGCTCCCGAGCACCGCCGTCCCGCCTCCATCCACCAAAGAGAGGCCCTCGAAGCTCGGGGCGCCTCCGCTGCCGGTGGACGTGCCGCTCGCCGCGGTCCCGGTCGCGCCCACGCCGGGGCCTTGGGCGGAGCTGCCGGTCGTCTCGCCGCCCCCGCCGCCGCCTCCTCCGTCCGGCGAGTCGGCCTCCTCGCAGGCAGCGCACCAGAGAACAGAAGCCATCACGAAGCCGCGAAATCGCATGCGAAGCCTCCCGAGGGGTGTCAGAGCTCCCCTTAGGGTCACCGCACCCGCTGATCCGCAGGCAGGTGCCAGGAGGTTTTCGGGACGGAAGGCGCTTCCAGGTCGAGGTCGTCGCCGGGCGCCACGACCGATCCCGCTCCCTCCTCGGCTTCGTGGAGCGCGAGCGCGCTCGACGCGGCCTGCCGTGAGGGGCAGCCGGAGACGCCGCGGCTCGCGCGGCCGAATGGTGACGCCCGTCTGTCGAGTTCTCGCCCGCGCGCGCAGCACAACGGCGGCGCGAACGATGGCTTCCTCCTCGCCGCGCTGACGTGACTAGCGTGCGCGCGCCGGCGCTCGGCACGCTTGGTGCGGACCGGTCCACCTCACGCCGAGCTGCAGCGCGGGAACGGGATGTCGACGAGGGTCGCGCTGTCCGCGAGGCCGGCGTCTGCGTCGCCGTGCCGACCACGTGGGGCTCACGGCAGGTCTGAGCGGGAAAGGCCGGTGAGGCGAAGCGGTAGGTAGGGTGGATGGGGCTCATGGACTGGTTGACGGGGGTGCGACCGAGCCGGGGCGTCGGTCGCTCGCTCTCGTGGGTCTGCTCGAGCTTCGACGCCTTGCCGCGGGCGCTCCAGAGCGAGGTCGACCCGAACCGGCCCTGTTCCCACGGAACTACCCCGCTCGTTGCCGCGATCTGCGCGCGGCGACCGGACGTCGTCGACCTCCTGCTGGCGAGCGGCGCCGATCCGAACGTCCCTTCCTGGATCACCTCGAGCAGCGACCAGAACGCGGTGGCGGCGGTCAGGGCCGCGGTGATAGCGAGCGGTCGGCCCTGGCTCGCCAGCCATGCGTTCGAGGAGCTGAGGCAGCCGCTCACGCCGCTCGTCGCCGCTGCCAAGATCGGCGCGCCAGCGGCGGTGACCAGGCTGCTGGAAGCGGGCGCCCGCCTGGAGCAGCCCTCGTTCGAAGGCATGACGCCGCTCCAATGGGCCGCGACCGCCGACCTGGCCACGGTCCAGACCCTGGTCGCGGCCGGCGCGAGCCTCGACGCGATCTGCACGCAGACGAGCGAGAGCGACACGTTCCCTGGGACGCACTACGGCTTCACCGCCCTTGCGTTCGCCGTGCTCCGTCGCCGGGCCGACGTCGTGCGGTTCCTCGCGGCGCGGGGAGCGACGGTGGACGTGCCCCTCGCCCTCGGCGCGACCCCGCTCGCGATCGCGGCCATGAACGGCGACGCCGACTGCGTCTCGGCGCTGTTCGCGGCGGGCGCGCGGCTCGACCCCCACTCTGGAGGCCTCCTCCTGCCTGGGATCGGCCGGACGACGACGCTCCACCTCGGTGTGTGGGCGGGGAACGACGAAGTCGTCTCCGCGCTCCTCGCCCACGGGGCCGATCCGGAGGCGCGCGACGGGCGGGGGCTCACGCCGTGGCAGGGCTTCGCGCGCCCGCCGCCGCCAAACCAGTGAGGCGCCGACCGAGTCACGGAGCGCACGGCCCCCGCTGTGGCGCCGGGGGTCGCGACCCCGCGCCCCCACAGCACCTCCCCTTTTGTGGATGATGAACGTTTGATTGACGTCTAAGCATCCCCGAGAAAAGAGGCGTCGTGGTCAAACCCTGGGTCGCTCTCGGCCTCGCGCTGTCCCTCTCCTTGGCGAGCGGCAGCGCGGCTGCGCAATCGAGCTTCACCAAGGTGACGCTCAAGACCGGTGAGGTGCTCGAAGGGACGGTGCTCGACGAGCTGCCCGGCGGAGGGCTGAAGCTCCTGCTCCTCGACGGGAGCGCCCGCGCGCTGGCCGGCGCCGAGATCGCCTCGATCCTGAGGCCAGGCGCGAAGCCAGCGGCGCCGGATTCTCCCGAGCCGTCGCGGCCCCCCGACGCTCCGGCGGAGCCCTCGCGGCAGGCCCCACCGGCGGCGAGCCGCGAGCGCGGCGAGGCAGGCGAGAGCTGCCAGGCGCGCTCCGACTGCGCCGAAGGGCTCGCCTGCTTCAACCACGTGTGCGCGACGGCCGCGGCCGCGACCCCGCCGGCGCCGGCGGCGTCGCGTGGCGACGTTGCGCCGGAAGCAGATCCGACGAACCCGGCGCCCGAGGAGGCGGACTTCGACGGCTTCTACGGCGGCGGCCTCGTGGGTGGAGCGGCCGCGCCCGCGTTCCCCGGCGTCGCAGGCGTGGGTGGCGGGGCGGCGTTCTTCGGCTGGCGCGGAGGGTGGTTCGATCTGCGCGTCGCGCTCGGGGGCTTCGGCGCCGGGTTCCCGAACGGCTCGATGGGCGTAGCCGTCATCCGACCCGAGACGTTCTTCTGGGTCGCGGAGCCCTACGGCTTCGGCGCGGGCCTTGGCCCGTGCGTTGGGCACTACGAGGACGGGTTCATCGAGAGCCTGCTCTATGGTGGGCTGGCGTCGGTCACGCCGGTCGCCTTGCGCTTCGAAGCCGGCGACGCGTTGCTCGAGCCGTCGCTCTCCGGCGGCGTGATCTTCGGCGGCCTCGAGGCGAGCTCGGGCGATGTCTTGGCCAGGCCGTTCGCGCTGCTCGGGTTCGCTGTCTACTCACGCTAGCGAGTCAGCGGCCGGGGTGAGCCACGGTCGATAGACTCGATCGTTACGCGAACCTCTCCTCCGGTCTTCTCCCTGTACATCAGCGAGTCCGCGTCATGGACGGCTTCGTCGAGCGTGCGGTGGTCGGACGGCCCGCGCCGGGGGTCGGTCGAGAGCACCGACCGTCAGCAGCGGCAAGTCCCCCGCAGGGAAGCTGCCCACTGGCGCGGTCGCAGGCCAAAGGTCGTCGGCATGGTAGAGCGCCGTCGTGTCGAACGGGAGGCTCAAGGCCTCGACGCCTGCGCACTCCCGGCCGCACGCGTTGAGCAGCTTGGCGCTCGGCGCTTCGTTGCCCCACGGATGGCGCCAGCCGTTGTTGCCGCCGCGCGCGGCCCACTCGACCTCGTCCTCGCTGGGCAGCCGCTTGCCGTACGCCTCGCAGTAGGAAGCGGCTTGGTGCCAGTCGACGCAGTTGGCGGGATGCGGCGCGAGCTCCGGCTTGTGGGCCGTGCAATACCGGCTGGTGCTCGCTCGCAGCTCCGCCCCGATCCCCTCCCAGTGGCCTCCGGCCGGGCGAGTCGAAGGCTGGGATCGCGGCTACTTCCTCGACCTCGGGCTCCAACGCTTGCGAGGCACCGTCCGCTATCCGGGGCTGGGTGATGTCTTCATTCAACGTCCCCGTCTCGGAAAGGAATAAGGTTCTACCAATGAGGAACGCTCTTGCTTGGATCCTCTTGAAGGGGCTCGTCACCGCGTGCGACTCCGGCCCCGAGGGGCCGCCGGTCGCGTGCAACTGCGCCTTCGACGACGAAGTCTGCGCCGGTCATCCGCTGGCGGGCGACGCCTGCAGCGCCGCCGACGAGGGCGCAAGCTGCGGCGAGCGCTGCATCCAGGGCTTTCGGCTCGAGTGTGAGGACGGCGAGTGGGTGTCCCGGGGAGAGGATGACATGTGCGGGTGATGGATCTCGCGCGACGGCGGTCGAGCCGACCTGCCAGTCTCGAAGTAGCAAGCGCCAGGTCCGAGACCTAGGCGGTGCCCCCGCGAACCGCGAGCGCCGGGAGGTAGGCGCGAAACGTCGTGCCCTGCGCGGGGACGCTCTCCACCTCGATGAACCCTCCGAGGTCTCGGACGATCTGCTGAACGGCGGCGAGCCCCAGGCCGGTGCCCTCCCCGGCCGCCTTCGTGCTGAAGAAGGGCTCGAAGATCTTCGCCATGTGCTCTCCGGCGATCCCGTCCCCCGTGTCGCTCACGGAGACGAGGACCCACGCGGCGGTGGCCTCCAGGTGGCTCGGGGGCCGCGGCTCCCCGCGAGGCGCGCCTACGGCGACGTGGACCGCGCCGCCGCTCGGCATAGCGTCTCGCGCGTTGAGGATGAGGTTCGTGACGATCCGATCGATGGCCGTCTCGGTCGCCTGCACGAGCGGGAGGTCGGGCTCCACGTCGCAGGTGACGGCCACGTCGCTGCCGAGCAGCCGCCCGAAGAGGGACAGAGCGCTGCGGACGCAGGCGCCCACGTCGACGGGCGCGGCGGGCGCGACGCGGTGCCGCGCGTGCCGCGCGCCGAACGTCAGGAGCTGACGGACGAGGTGGGACGCGCGGTCGACTGCCTGGACAATCTTCCCGATCTCCTCGCGGACGCTCGCAGGGAGCGCGCTCTCCTGCGCGACGAGCGCGCTGTGGAGCTGGATGATGGCCAGCATGTTGTTCAGATCGTGGGCCAGCCCGCCAGCCAGCCGTCCCACGGCGTCCAGGGTCTGGACGTCCTGGATCCGGTCCTCGAGCACTCGCCGGTCGGTGACGTCCGACGCCGTGCCGGCGACCCGGGCGATGGCGCCGTCCGCACCGAGGATCGGGCGGGCGCGCTCCCGCACCCATCGGATGGTGCCGCACGGCGACTGAACGCGGTACTCGAGATCGTACGCGCCCGATGCGAGCGCCGCCTCGACGCGCGGGCGGTCATTCTCGTGGATCGCGTCCAGCCACGAGCGCGGCTCGGCGTACAGACTCGCGCACGTGCGCCCCCACAACCGCTCGTACGCCGGGTTCACGTAGAGGGTCGAGGTCTGCGTCGCGTCGCGGAGCCAGATCACCGCGTCGATTGCGTCCGCGATCTGACGGAGCTGCCGGCTCTCGGCGGCGGGATCTCCCCTGTGTTCCCGAGCCTCGCCTGCGTTGGCCGCCGTCAAGACGACGCGGCCCGGCGCGTGCGGGAACGGGAACGCGCGGCACGACGCGAGGACCGGCACCCAGGTCCCCTCGGGGGACCAGAACCGGGCCTCCAGCCGCGCGGGCGCCGCGGCGGACCCGTGAGCGCCTTCGATCGCGCCACGGAGCAGCGGCGCGTCGTCGGGGTGCGTGAGGTCGTAGATGGAGCGGCGGGCGAGCTCGGCGGGGCTGCTGCACAACACGCCCGCCGCGGCGTCGCTGGCGAAGACGATCGCGCCGTCCTGCTCGATCAGCACCACGACGTCGCGCAGACCCTGCGTAACCATGCGCATGATCTCGAGCGTCACCACCGGGCCGACGGTCGCTGAGTCCCTCGTGTCGGGCGGCTCTGGGAGCGCCCCGCTCGCCGCCTCGAGGATCGCCGCCAAGAGGTCTGCCGGGGGCCGGCACTTCGGCACGAACCACGCCCGCGCCTCCCGAGCGGCCTCGCGGTACGCCTTGCCGTCGTTCGAGGACACGAGCACCACCGCGGGCGGTCGCGCCGTGCGCCCGAGGGCCACCGCCACGTCGAACCCGTGGACGTCGGGCAGCGAGATGTCGAGGATCACGACGTCGGCCGCGAGCGCGACGGCCTGCGCGATCCCCTCTCGGCCGGTCTCCGCGGCGCCGACGACGTACACCGCGCGCTGGTCGGCGAGGAACCCCCTGAGCGCCGAGACGTACTCGGGGCTGTCGTCGACGATCAGCACCCGGTGAGGGGCCGCGTGGCTCGGATCGCGCGCGGGAGGCATCGCTCGAATGTGTCGCTCGCAGCACCTCGTGCCATCAGGGCTGCCTCCATTCGCGGGTCAGGAAATCCCCTAGGCGGAGCGATGGACGCAGAACTTGCGCCTCCCCTCGTCGAGCTCGAGGCGGTCGGCCGCGGCCGACGCCGAGCGGACTCAGGGCTCGACGATCTTGTTGCGGATGGCGTACCGGACCAGATCCGAGAGCGTCCGCAGGCGGAGCTTGCGTAGGAGGTTCGCGCGATGGGTCTCCACCGTCTTGGCGCTGATGTGGAGGGCGTCCCCCACCTCCTTGGTGGTCTTTCCCTCCGCGAAGAGCTGGACGACCTCCCGCTCGCGCGGCGAGAGGATCTCCCGGGTCGCGTCGGGCGCGTCGGGGCTCAAGTAGCCCGACAGCACCAGTTCGCCGACGGTGGAGGTGAAGTACGGGCGGTGGTCGCGGAGCGCCGTCAGCGCCGCGAGCAGCACGTCGCCGGCGTCGCTCTTGAGGATGTAGCCCCTCGCGCCAGCCGCGAGGATCTCGCGGACGAGCGTCTCCGAGTCGTGCATCGTGAGCAGCAGCACCTCGACGTCGCGGAGCTCGGCTCGGATCTGCCGGGTCGCCTCCAGCCCGTTGAGCTCGGGCATGGAGTAGTCCATGACGACCACGTGGGGGCGGTGCTCTCGAGCGAGCGCGACGGCGCGGCGCCCGTTCTCCGCCTCGCCCACCACGGTCCACGTGCCGTCCTGCTCGAGCACGCGGCGGAGCCCCTGCCGAACGACCGCGTGGTCGTCCGCGATGACGACGCGACCCATCACGGCCCTCCGTCGCCCGCGGGCGCCCGGGCGACGACTCGTACGCCGTGGGGCCCGGCGACGACCTCGAGGTGGCCGCCGATGGCGCGGAGGCGCTCGCCCATGCTCATTAGCCCGAGGCCGCCCGCGGGCAGGGACTCCGGGTGCTCCGCGCCCTCGAAGCCCGAGCCTTGGTCCTCCACCTCGAGCACGATCGCGCCCTCGCTCCGAGTCAGCCGGACCGTCGCCGTCGCGCTCCCCGAGTGGCGGTGCACGTTGTTGAGGGCCTCCTGGAGGACGCGGAACAGGGCGAGCTCCACGTCCCTCGCGGGCCGGTCCACGGCGTCGTCGACGGAGAGGTCCACGTCGATCCCGCTGCGCCTCGAGAAGCCCTCGACGAACTCCCGGACCGCGCGCACCACGCCGAAGTCCTCGAGGAGGGGCGGGTGCAGGACGTAGGCGAGCGTTCGGAGCTCCGCCGCGCTCTGATCGACCAGTCGGTGGCACTCGAGGAGCACGGAGTCCTCGCCGACGCGTTGCTGTACGACGGCGAGGTTCATCCCGAGGGCGGCCAGGTTCTGGACCGTCGTGTCGTGCAGCTCCCGCGCGATACGCCGCCGTTCCTGATCCTGGGAGCTCAGCAGGCGGGCGCCGAGCGAGCGCAGCGAGGAGCGCGCCTCTTCGGCGCGGATCGCGATGCCGGCGGTGTGGGTCGCCATCGCGACGAGGTGCTTCTCGAAGTCGCCCGGCAGGCGAGGGCGGTCTCCGTACAGCGCGAACGTGCCGCTGACGCGCCCTCCCGCGTCCTTGATCGGGGAGGACCAGCACGCCCGCAGCCCGTGGGTCGCGGCGAGGGCCCGGTAGTCAGCCCAGAGCGGGTCGGTCGTGATGTCCTCGGTGTAGACCACCTCGCCACGAGCGGCCGCGGCCCCGCAGGTGCCGGCGTTCAGCCCGATCGCCGCCCCGTCGATCGCGCGCGCGTACGCGGGGGGCAAGCTCGGCGCGGCCCCGTGGCGAACGTGGAGGCGGTCGGGATCGAGGAGCAGGATGGAGCACCACACGTCCGTGAGCTGCGCCTCCACGCCGCGAGCCAGGGCCTCGAGCACCTCGCCGAGGCTCGCACCGCTCGCGAGGAGCCCGAGGACCTCGGACTGACATCGCTCGGCAAGCTCCGCGCGCTTGCGCCGCGTCACGTCCTGCAGGGTGCCACGCACGCGCAAGGGCTCGCCCTCGTCGGACCGGTCCACGCTGCCGCTCACGGCGAGCCAGCCCGGCGCGCCGGGCGCCCCGGACAGCCGGACCTCCTTCGTGAAGGGCTCCTGCTCGCCGACCGCGTCCCTCAGGGCCGCCCCGAGCGGGGCGCCCGACGGCGGGTCCTCGAGCTCGAGGAAGGCCTCGATGGGCCCTTCGAACGTCGCCTCCCCTCCCCGCCCCTGCGCGCGCGCGCCGCGCGAGGCGAGGGGGCCTCCGGCGGCGATCACCGCTCCCGTGCCGAGGTCCCACTCGAAGACGCGGGCGCGCGCCGCCGTGAGAGCTGCGCGCAGGCGCCCCTCGCTCTCGGCGAGCGAGCGCTGCGCGCGCACCCTGTCGGTGACCTCGTGGAAGAAGATCAGCAGGCCGTCGGGCGACGGGAACACGCGGTTCTCGAACCAGCGATCCCACGGGCCGTAGTAGGCCTCGAGCTGGAGCGGCTGCTGCTCCTCGAGCGCGCGCTCGTACGCGAGATGAAACGGCTGCCCCACGCCCTCCGGGAACTCGGTCCAAATGTGCTTACCGAGCAGGTCGGAAGGCGTGCGTGCGAACAGCGCCGCCGCCTGCGCGTTCACGTAGACGTAGCGCCAGTCACGGTCGAGCGCCACGCACGCGTCGCTCACGCGCTCGAGGAGCGTCGCGGGGTCCGGGGCGACCCACGGCGGCACGCTCGTCGAAGCCCCTCCGCTCGGATCGCGCACCTGCCCCATATCGCTTGGGAGCATACGCCGTCCGCCGGCCGCAGGGAGGCCGGAGGACTCGGCGGAGGGCCCCGCCGCGAGGCCAGCCCCGAGGGCGCGCGTGGCGGCCGAGGCCACCCTCCCGAGCCGACGGGCCGCATGCGATTTGTCCGCGACTTGGGTCGGGTGACCTCGTCTACTCGACACCATGACCGTTCTTCCCCCCTGGGCCGCCGCGTTGGAGGCGGAGATCGCTGCCGCTCCGGACTCCGGCTTCCGTTGGCTCGAGCCGCACCTGCGCGACCAAGTCCGTGACCTGACGCTGCGGGCCCTCGACGAGCTCCCCTACGATGACGCGTTGCAGGAGCGTCACCGGGCTCGCGTGGAGCGCTGCGTCCCCCTCGCGGGCGGGCCGTCGCGCACCGTGCGCCTCACCGGGCAGGAGCACGCCTCGATCGTCCTGCTCGACCCGGACCTGCCGGATCGCGTCGTGGTCGGCCTCGGTGCCTACTTTCCGCCGGTCTTCTGGCCGTCCGCTGCCCCGACGCTCGCCGGCATCCGCTCCGAGCTCTCCCCGTACCTCTCGAGCCCGTTCAAGCCTCGCGCCGAGCTCACGCGCACCATTCGGATCGTCCGCGAGACGCTCCAGGAGCTCGGCTTCGAGGACATCTCGCACTTCGCGCGGATCGTCGGGCACGGCGAGCGGTGGCTCGATCACGCGGCCACCTGGAGCAACGGAGAGGACGACGATCCCTGGCCCGACGATCCCGCTTCGCTGTCGATGATCGACCTGCGCCTCCTGAAGGAGCGCGCGAGCGAGACGGCGCGCGCCCGCCGCCCATCGATCTCGATGCGCACCCTCTGGTCGCGCAGCATCCTCACGATCGAGCTCTCCCCGCTCGGGCACGTCGTCTTCGAGCTCCGCTACGATCCCGCGCCGTTCGTGTCCGAGGTGCCCACGGGCGGCGGCGAGCTCGGGTTGCCGACCGACATCCCCGTCGATCTCCTGGCTTCGCTCCTCCGCGGCGGCTCCGTCACGCCCGAGACGATACGGCGCGCGAAGGCGAAAGGCGTCGACCCCAACCTCGTGATGCTCGAGGTCTTGCTCCAGCCCGGAGAAGCATCGAGCTTCGAGGCGCTGCGTGAGCTCGCGGCGTCGCCCGAGAACCTGGGCGCCGTGGCCGAGATCGCCGACGCGGTCTACCTCCGTGGCGCCATGTATCGGGTCGCGCTCGACGACCGCGCGCCCGAGGGCCTCCGAGCGTCAGCCGCGACCTGGCTCCGCCTCGGTCCCCCCGCGGCCCGAGAGGAGGCGGCGTCGTGATCCGCCTCGCGAAGCCCGTGAGCCGTGACGTCGTGCACGAGGCGCTCCTGCGTGACGGCTTCGTTCGCACCGCCGACCCGCCCGCGAACGAGCCGCACCGGTCGAGCTGCTGGTCCAAGGGAGGCGGGCGCATCCATTACCTGACGAGCGCCTCCACCGGGGTCGCGATGTTCATCCTCCAAGACGGCGAGACGAACATGCTCGCCGCCGCGGTCGAGCGGATCACGCCGACGCAGAGCGTCGCGGGGTGGGCCAAGGAGCTGGCGCCGGACGCGACGAGCGCCGACCGCGCAGTCTTCGCGCTGGCCCACGGCGAGGTGGGGCTCCGGCTCCGCTTCGACGAGACGGCCAATCGCTCCGACCTCGTCCCGTCGCTCACCCGCCTGCTCGGCGACGAGGTGCCGCTCGTCGCCAACGCGGCGCTCGAGTCGGCCTTCGATCTGCTCTGGCCCGAGCTCGAAGAGGCCCTGATGGCGCTTGCCCGGCGCCGCGCCGATCTGGCTTGGGCGAGCGACCACTGGGCCCGCTCGCGCGACGCCGCCGCAGCGAAGGAGCGCGAGGCGGCAGAGGCGCGCGCGAAGAAGGAGCGGGAAGCGTCGCTGTCGGACCTCGTCGACGCGAAGCGTTGGGACGAGGCGCTCTCCATCGCCCTGGCGGTGTTCGAGGAGACGGAGGACGGCGCGCCCGGCAGGGTCTGGCGGGCGCGCGCCCTCGCGCTGGTCGGTCTCGGTCGACTCTGGGAGGGTGCTCTGTTCGCCGGCGGCTGGCTCGCGACCCAGCGCGAGGGCTCCGAGGGCGAGCGCGAGGCGCGGGCAGCGCTGGCCGAGCTGGGGCCGCGCCTTCCGGACGACGACACCGATCTGACGCAGCTCGTGCTCCAGACCAAGGAGCTCCTGACCGCCGAGCGGCTCCGCCAGGCGGTCATCGCGTTGCTCGCGGTGGCGGGGCGGCGGACCGGCGAGCTGAGCTTCTTGGCGGCGGCGCTCGAGATCCGCCTCTCCTACAGCGCCGAGGCGCAGGGAGCAGCGAGCGTCTACGCGGAGAAGGCAGTCCTCGCCTTTCCGCAGCACGTCGCGAGCCACTGTTTGCTCGGGCAGTCGCACCGCGCCGCCGATCGCTCGGAGGCGGCGGTGGCGGCGTACCGGACGGCGCTCGCCCTCGCCAAGGAAGCCCGCGAGGAGACCCCGCGTGAGGCGCTGCTCTCGCGCTTCGATCGCCGCCTCGACTACAGCGACGCCGACGCCCTCACGGTCGCGCAGGTCCAGACCCGGTTGCTCGGCGCCCTCGTCGCTGAGGGCGCCGACGCCTTCATCCCCGAGGCGGAGGCG
>CAZBJI010000123.1:15316-24573 GCA_964492175.1 uncultured Polyangiaceae bacterium
GCTCCTCGGCGGGCACGTGCCGGTGATCTCGACCGGGCTCTCGGAGGCGCTCGACGCCATGGATCTCGACCCTGCGTCGCGCGCCGACCTGCTCCTGTTCCGCGCGACGTCCGCCACGGGGTTGAAGCTGCACGATCGCGCCGTCGGCTGGTATCGCGCCGCGATCGCGGCGGAGCAGGGCGAGCGCTCCGACACGGCTCGCTTCAACCTCGCCTGCGAGCTCGCGAAGACGGGGCAGCACGAGGCCGCGCTCCCGATGCTCGAGGAGGCGATCTCGCTGCGCAGCTCCTTCGCCGACGACGCGAGGACCGACGACTACTTCGAGGCCATGTGGGACACCGTGCCGTTCATTCGGGTCGTCGCGCGCTGGGACGAGCCGCCGACGGTCGAGGCCGTCGAGCAGAGCCTCCAGCGAGCCCTGGGCCTCTCGTACCGGGGAGAGGGGGAGGACGCGCTGGCCGAGGGGCACCGGGCGGTCGCCGGAGCCGCCGCGCTCGGCGACGACGCGCTCCTGGCTCGCGCCCTCGGGAGGCTCGGAGGCATCCACACCTACGAGACCAGCGCCGCCCGTGGCGTGGCGATGCTCGAGCGCGCCGAAGAGATCGGCAGGAAGGCGCTCGCCGACGACCCGCGGGAGCTCGTGGCGGTGCTCCACGCGCTCGGCGCGGCGCTGCACGCCGCCGAGCGCTTCGACGACGCAGAGGAGCGCTACCGCGAGGCGATGGAGCTCCGGAAGAGCGCCCTCGGCCCCGAGCACGAGACGGTCGCGATCTCTCTCGGCGATCTCGCCAGGCTCGCGTCGAGCCGAGGTCGCCTGGACGAGGCCGAGGAGCTGATGACCCACACGGTGGCGCTCCTCGAGAAGGTGGTCGCGAGGACGGAGGGGCAGGACCAATGGGACGCGCTCGTGAACCTCGCGCTGGTCCAAGGAAACCGGGCGGCGGGCGCCGCGGCGCGAGAGGCGCCGTTCGGCGACGTGCTTCGCGCCGCCGAGGAGGCGGCCGACCGGATCGACGCCGTCGTGCGCGCGGGCGCGCGTGTTCCCTCCGGCGCGCTCCCGCGCCTCCGCAAGGCGGTGGCGGGATCCATTCCACGAGAGCTCTCCCCCGACCTCTCCGAGCGACTCGGCCAGCTCAGCGGGCGCCTCCTCGCGCTCGAAGAGCCGGACCCGGCCGTGCGCGCCGAGCGGCTCTATTGGGCCGGGCTCAAGCAAGGCGCGCGGGAGCTCATCGCCGCGGGCGCGACCGACGTCGAGATCGCCCACGCCATTCGGAGGGCCGTCCGAGGCGAGCCCCAGGGCGCGCCGACGGAGGCTCATCCGGCGTTCTCGAACCTCAACGTCGAGATCGCGAGCCGCCTCAGCGCGCCGACCAATCTCATCATGGTGGCCATGGCGCTCGACCTCGCGATCGGCGGGCATCAGTCGATCGTCGACGTGCTCGGAGAGCTCGAGGGCTTCGCGGTCGCCAACGCGCAGGGAGCCGGAGGCGACGTCGACGACGACGGTGAGCTGGAGGACGACGAGGACGACCTCGGCGATCTGGATGAGGACGACGACTGAGGGTCTGTACATGGATCGCGAGGTTGGCCGTCGTGAGCCGAGCCTGACGCTTCACGGCCGGGTACAATCGGGGGATGGCGGATCCCGCCCGGCGCAAGGCTACCCACGACGACGTGCTGCGGGCGCCGCGGCACATGGTCGCCGAGGTGATCGCCGGCGAGCTTCGGCTGCTGCCTCGTCCCGCCAAACCGCACGCGGCAGCGACGACCGCGCTCGGGGAAGAGCTTGGCCCGCCGTTCAAGCGAGGGCGTGGCGGCCCAGGGGGCTGGATCATCCTGTTCGAGCCCGAGCTTCACTTGGGAGAGGACATCCTCGTACCCGACCTCGGTGCATGGCGGCGCACACGACTCCCCGTGCTCACGGACGACGAAGCGTTCTTCACCCTGGCGCCGGACTGGGTGTGCGGGGTGTTGTCGTCGTCAACCGCGAAGAGCGACCGCGCCGAGAAGCTCCCCATCTACCTGCGCGAGGAGGTGTGCCACGTCTGGCTCGTCGATCCCATCTTGAGGACCCTCGAGGTGCTGGCACGCAGCGGCGGGGCGTGGAGCCTCCTCGCCGTGCATCGTGACGACGCGCGCGTGCGCGCGCCGCCCTTCGACGCGATCGAGCTCGACCTGAGCATCCTGTGGGCGGACGTGGCGCTGAAGTAGCAGTCGGGGCTTCCCGGCGCGCTCGGAGCAGATCGCCGTCGTGACCAAGCTGCTCGCGAGCGTCGGCCGCGCTGCCGGCGTCGACCCCGCCCGCGGGTCGGCTCACACCTGCTCTTGCCGACGCGCGAAGGGCGATAGGATGGCGGCGTGAACGCCTCCGCACAGGCCCTCGAGACCGATTCGCAGGCGGCAAGCGAACGGCTCGAGGAGTCGGCGCCGTTGGCGTTGGCACGCCTCGCGAAGTCGATGGCCTTCGCCGACACGGTTCTGCCGCAGGCCCTGCCTGGGGCACCGGAGCAGGCTCGGCGCACCCCGCCCCCGGACCGCGATCCCGACGTGCAGACACTCCCGGGGAACGCTGACATCGAGATCGGCTCGGTGCTCGCGCAGGGCGGGATGGGACGCGTGTTCTTGGCCAGCCAGCGATCGCTTCACCGGGAGGTGGCGGTGAAGACGGTCCGCCCCGAGCTCGCGACCGAGGCGAGGTGTCGCCACCTCCTCGAAGAGAGCATGATCACTGGCTCGCTCGAGCACCCCAACATCATCCCGGTGCACACGCTCGGGGTCGACGACGCGGGGCGGCCCTTTCTCGTGATGAAGCGGGCAGAGGGCGTCTCGTGGGGCGCGCTCATCGACGATCCGTCGCACCCTGCGTGGGAGCGCCTCGCGGTGCTCGACGACGACAAGCTCGGGGCGCACGTCGACATCCTGCGTTCGGTCTGCAACGCAGTGATCTTCGCGCACCGTCACGGCATCGTTCACCGCGACATCAAGCCCGAGAACGTCATGGTGGGCGAGCTGGGGGAGGTCTATCTTCGTGCACCGCGTCGCGAGCTGCTTCCCCGTCGAGCCGACGCCGACGGTCGTGAGCGCAGATCTGGTGTTCTGCGCGTTCGCCGCGTCCTTCGGGGGCCTCACCCTCGCGCGCTGGCTGTGGCTGCAGGTCCCGATCTGGCTCGCCGTTGCGTTCACCGTTCGTGCGCTCCCGTCCTTCGGCGGGCTGATCTTCGCGGGAGCTGCGTCGCTCTGCTTGCTCATCGGTCTGTGGCGCCTGGGGAAGCGGCCTGCCGCGACCGAGGGGTGACCACGCCGCGTCACGTTGGGTCGTGAACGCTAGCGGCGTGGCACGGTTTGTGCTGCAAGTTGGTGTCGCGACCCGCGCGCGCCGAGGGCGCAAAGGTTGATGTGGACCACGGAGCGGATCTATCTTGCTGCTCCAATGATGTCTCCCATCGACGCGGTGAGCGGGTGCGGCCGCCCTTCTGCCCTTCGTTGGGTTGGTCTTCAGTCGCTCCGAGGCGACTTCGCGGCGAGCGACATCTCGTACGTCTCCACCACCAGCTTCATCCATCACGGTTCCGATCACCCTCTCGTGCGAAGCGGAGTGCACGAGCCCGATCTATGCAAGCTTGCCGTGCACGTTCACGCAGGTGAACACGTACGACCTCGCACCTTGACGTAACGTCTGCCGCCATGCAGGAACCGAAGCGAGGACGACACGGGGCTGCTCCTCACCCGACGCGCGTCGCCGTGCGTCTGGCGTTCCTCGCCGTAGCCACCTGCGCCTCCGGCTACGCTCGAGCGGAGGCGCCGCCCGCGGAGCCGCCTAGCATCGCGGACTCGTCGCTGCGCGCAGTCTTGGGGGGAGAGATCTCCCTCCGCCTGCAGGACGGAGGGGAGCGGCGTGGCGTCATGGTCCGCTTCTCGTCGGAGGCGATCACGCTCGAGCACGCTGACCCCCAGAACGAGGACGCAGATCGGGGCAACGGGGGGGCGAGGATCACGACGGTCCCTCGCAGAGAGGTCGCAGTGTTGCGGCTGCTGTCTCGCCCGCCGGTCGACGACGTGCTGCTCCGCGCGACCGCCGGAGAGAAGGTCTGGGTGCGCGAGCGCGACGGGCGCGAGCGCGACGGTCTCTTGCTGAGCTACTCGGCAGACTCGATCACGCTCGTCGAGAACGACGACGTGGTCGTGGACGTCCCGCGGGGCGGCATCGCCGAGCTGCGGCAACGCGTCGAGAAGCGCCGGTTCGGCATCAACCTCGGCCTCTTGCCGGGCCTGATGCTCGACGCGGACGTCGGGCTGTTCCGCTCCTACGTCAGCGGGTCCATCGTGTTTCCCGCCGCGTTGGAGGGCAAGCTGTGGGGCTTCTCGACCGGGCTCGGGGTCGGCGTACCGATCTCGAAGAGCACACCCCAGTTCAAGGTCGACGTGCTCGCGCACGCCAACCTGATGGGCGTGGCCAGCCAGTGCAGCGCCTGCAACTACCCGACCGCGCACGTCTTCGGCTTCGGCGCCGCGGTCGGCCTCCACAACACCTTCGACAGCGGCTTCACCCTCGGCTTCACCCTCCCCGTCATGGGCTACTCCGTCACACCGAATTATCACGGCACGGCGAACGCGTACGTCGGCCACTACTTCTTGAGCAGCGTCGTCTCGATGCCGCTCGCGTACCTGGGCTACAGGATCTAGGGTCGGGGAGCGTGCGGCGTCAGATCGGCTCTGCGCTGTCCTTCGTGACCCGCCCTGGGCGGGCGCCCCGCATGGAGCGCCGCGCGCTCGCGCAGCTCTTCGGCGCGGTCGGCGCCGCTCTCGCGTCGGGCTGCGACCCGCTCCTGTGCGACTGCAGCCCGCCGCGCATCGAGCTCGGCACGTTCCCTTATCACCCGCTCGTCATGCACCTCGACCTGGCGACCCTCGCCTATCAGCTGCATGGCCAGTCGCTCGTGTGGCCGTTCGACCCGTTCTACGAGGAGCGGACGCACGACGTCGGCGTGGGGCGTGAAGAGCTCATGGCCCGCGTGCGGGCGTGGGTCCAAGCGCAGGCGCTCGTGCAGGCCGGGGTGACGACGCTCGGCGCCTACCGCGGCCCCGGCGCGCTCGCGGGCTTCCCGGACAACCCGACGCACGACCCCATCCTCTACAACTACTCGCGCATCCATCCGTGGAGCGACACGGTCATGAACGCCAGCGCGGAGTGGACGGAGTACCTCACCCCTCCGGAGATCACGGGGCGCATCGCCGAGGTCTACGTCAGCTATCGCGTCGCGGGCGGCAGCGAGACGGACGTGATCGTCGAGCCTGTGCCGCTCGCGCGTGACGACCGCGACCCCGACGCCTCCGACGTGCTCGTCGCGTTCGAAGGGGGGACGGGCGACAAGGGGGAGCTCGGCCAGCCTGCTTCGCAGAGCCTGATGGGCTTCGCGCTGCTCCGCTCCACCGGCCCGAGCAGCTACGACGTGCACATCTCGTTCCGCGGTAGTCGGAGCGGCTCCGCGGCCCGAGCCGCTCTGGGTGCGCTCAGCACGCACTACTCCTCGGGCAACCCGGACTGGATCACCGACCTCGGGTTTCGGCAGCTGAGCGGCGGCGAGGGCGCGAGCCAAGTCACCACGACGGGATCGGTGAGCCGCGGCTTCGCCCAGTCGATGAAGAGCTTGCTCCCCACGGTGTTCCTCGCGCTGGAGAAGCTCGCCGAGCGGAGGCCCGGCTCGCCGCCCACGAACATCTCCGTCACGGGGCACAGCTTGGGCGGCGCGTTGGCTCAGCACTTCGTGAGCAGCGTCCTCCTGGGCGCGCTCTACGGCCCCGACGGTGCGGGCCCCGCCATGCCGGCGTCGCTCGCCGCCTGGCCGTGGCGGCACATCAAGCTCGTGACCTTCGGCGCCCCCCTCGCCGGAGACGTCCAATGGGCGGAGGCGTTGACCGAGAAGAAGCTCCAGTCCGACTTCTTCGACACGCCCGTCAGCCCCTACGACACCGAGGCGCGGTACGTCACCGACCCCGAGATCGTGGAGCGTCTCCGCGACCCGAGCCGCCCCGCCGGCTTTCGCGTCCTCATCTCGACCGACGCCATCACGACGGAGAAGCTCGTCGGTGGCGCGCACGTGGGCAAGACGGTGTACGTAAACGGTGACCTCATCACCGGTTGGTTCGGTCTCCCGAGCTTCGACGCGCACGAGCCCATCAACATCCGAACGTACATGAGCGATGCGCTGGCCGACTCGCGCACACCCGCGAGAGCTTGGCGTTATCGTCCCCTGACGGATCTGGTTCCGGACCGAGACGAGAGCCAGGCCGGCTCACGCGAGGAGATCGCGAAGCTCGCGGCGGGCGTCCTCCGCTACTACGCCGACCGCGACCTGTGGTTCGACGCGGCCGCGTTCACCGCCGACGTAGAGCTGATGTTCACGATTGCCCCCTGATGTCATCCAACGCGAATCAGAGAGCCCGATACCATGTCTGCTCTCTTCGCGGTCGCCCTGGCGCTCCCGGTCCTCTCTGGCTGCGAAGAAGAGCAGGAGTACACCTGCGTCTGCTTCAACACCTTGACCGGAAACGTGATCGAGCGCGCGCCGGTCAGAGGCTCCGACGCCATCGATGCGGCGGAGGAGTGCGACGACCGCGAGTCGCTGACGATACCGGACCGCTGCGTGCTCGAGGAGAACTGCAGTAGCGGAGCGGGTGGCGGACCCGCGCTGGCAGTGGCAGCGACTGATCGAGGCCGGCCTGGTGAGGCAGTACACCGGGTGAGGGCACCTTAGAGCGACGGAGCGCACCGCGACGGAGCGCACCGCGACGGAGCACACCGCGACCGAGCCTGCTCCGCCCCTCGGCGCCGGCCCAGCCGACACGGCGCCGAGCCGTCGTCCCGAGCCACCAAGCGGGGAGCACTTGCTGTAGCCTCGCTGCCTGGGCGCCCGCCCCCTCCGGGGCGGGCTCCTACGACCGGACCCTCGATGATGCGCTGGATCTCCTCCTGGTTGCTTGCGCTTGCGCTGTCTCTCACCGTCGCCACCTCCGCCGCGAACGACGCCGCCGTGACGTTCGAGGCGGCGAAGAAGCTCTACGAAGCGAGGAGCTACGAGAAGGCGCTGGCGCTGTTCCAGGACGCGTACGCGACCAGCAAGAGCCCGAACGCGCGGTTCTTCATCGCTCGGTCCCTGCGCGAGCTCGGCAGGACGCCCGAGGCATACGACGAGATGGCCGCGACGGTTCGAGAGGCGACGGCGCTCGCGACGTCGGACCCGAAGTACGTCCCGACGCGTGACTCCGCTGCCGCGGAGCTCGCGCTGCTCGAGGCGAAGGTGGGGCGCGTGGTGGTGGCCGCGCCGGACGCGCCGGGCCTGGAGGTGACGCTCAACGGCAAGCCGGTCGACCGGAGGAGGCTGAGCGAGGTCGTCGCCGTGGCGCCGGGGACGGTGGCGATCGAGGCGCGCGCGACGGGCAAGGCGGCCGTGAAGCGCGAGGAGAAGGTCACGGCGGGACAGCTCAAGACGGTCTCGATCACGTTCTCCGACGAGGCGCCCAAGAACGGCGAGGAGGAGCCGAAGGTCGAGACGCCGCGCCCGGGCGGGGAGATCTCGAGCGACACGAACCTCGTGGCGGGGTTCAAGGGCCTCGACGGCCTGCGCGTCCACTTCGGCATGACCGTGGTGGGCGGACCGAACGTCTACCTCCCCGGGAGCGAGTCGCAGTCGTTCGGCGCGGTGAGCTCGGTCGTGGGAAGCTTCCTCTTCGGGCTCCAGGGCGGCCTCCTGTACGACCGCTTCGATCTCCGCCTCGAGATCTCGCCGGCCACCTGGATGCCGGACACCCGCATCCTCGACGCGCCGGTCTTCCAGACCAACCTCTCGGCCGGGGCCCACCTGGCGCTGGCCGGCCCGGTGAACTGGGTGCTCCGCGGCGGCGTCGGCATGGCGGTGCCGGTCCAGTCGGGGGTGACGCTCTTCGTCGGCCGGGCAGATCTGGTGGCGTTCTCGGCGCTCGTCGGACCGGTGCTCGTGGAGCTCGACGCGCCCACGTTCCGCGTGGTGACCGACTTCAAGGACGTCACCCTCGATCCGTTCTTCGGCACGCAGCTCAGCCTGATGCTCGACGACCTCTGAGCGCCTCAGAGGCCCTTCGGATCGTAGCCGACGCCGACGTGGCCGCTCGCGGCGGGCTTGGCGAGGGGCTTGCCGGGACCGGCCGGGGAGACGGCCGACGCGGCGGCGGAGGCGCTCGCGGCGGGCGCGGCGCTGGGGACGTCGGACGCCGCGGCGTCGCTCGCGACGGGCGCGGGCGTGATGACGGGCGCGGCCACCGAGGTGGAGGCCGACGGCGAGCCCGGGACGGGCGCCGTCGCGGTCGCCGCCGCCCCCTCCGCGGCCGCGTTCGTGGGGAGATCTGCCGGGCTGCGCAAGAGGTAGTAGGCGCCGGCCGTGAGCCCGGCGACGAGCGCCGTCGCGGCGACGTAGAGCGGAGCGCGCGAGTGCTTCGGGATCTCCACCGGCCCGGTCGCGGTGACCACGCTGCGCGTCGTCGTCCCCTCGACGCCCGCGGGCCGCTCATGGATCTCGGGGACCGTCGCGCGGTCGGCGGAAGGGTCCTTCGCGACCTTCGTCGCGCGCGCGTCCTGCGGATCGGGCTCCGACGGCAGGGAGCCGGTCATCGCGCCGGGGCGGCTGCTCACGCTCTTCGGCAGCGACGCGAGGAACGAGGCGACCCTGCGCGTGCTCGCGATCTCGACTCCGGCCGCGCGCGCCGCGTCCTCGAGCGCGTCGGCAAAGCCTGCGGCCGTCTCCGGACGGTCCTCCTTGAACGGCTGGAGCGCCTCCATGCACGCGTCCGAGATCTCGGGCGGCACGCTCGGATCGACGTCCGCCGGCGTCTGCTTCACGCCGCCGATGATCATGGGCACGAGCGCCGCCTCGCTCATCGCGTCGAAGAGTCGCTTGCCGGTCAGCGCCTCCCAGAGGGCCACCGCCGCGCCGTAGACGTCGGCGCGACGGTCGAGCTCTTCGTTCCGGAGCTGCTCGGGCGGCATGTACGCGATCTTGCCCTTGAGCTGCCCCCCGCGGGTGCTGGTAATCCGCGCCTCCGCGCGAGCGACCCCGAAGTCGGTGATGCGCGTGATCCCGTCCTTGCCGACGAGGACGTTCTGGGGTGACACGTCGCGATGCACCAGGTGCAGGAGGGAACCGTCCGGACCGGTGAGCTCGTGCGCGGCGTGCAGGCCGCTCAGCGTGTCGATGAAGACGCGCAGCGTGACGTCGAGCGGCAGC
>CAZBJI010000124.1:0-19873 GCA_964492175.1 uncultured Polyangiaceae bacterium
GGCCACGAGAAGGGCTCCTTCACGGGCGCGGACCGGCGCCGCGTCGGGCGCTTCGAGCAGGCCCACACCGGGACCCTGTTCCTCGACGAGGTCGGCGAGATCCCCATGTCGACGCAAATCAAGCTCCTCCGCGTCTTGCAGGAGCGGACGTTCGAGCGTGTCGGCGGCAACGAGTCGATCACGGTGGACGTGCGGGTGGTGGCGGCGACCAACAAGGACCTGCGCGCGGCGGTGGCCGAGGGGCGGTTCCGGGAGGACCTCTTCTACCGGCTGAACGTGGTCCACATCGATATGCCGCCCCTGCGGGTCCGTGACACCGACGTCCTCTTGCTCGCGAACCACTTCCTCCGGCGTTTCGCGGCCGACAACCACCGCGTGATCGAGGGCTTCACCGACAGCGCCCGGGCTCGGATCGTGGCGCACACCTGGCCGGGCAACGTGCGTGAGCTCGAGAACGCCATCGAGCGCGCCGTCGTGCTGTGCGACGGGCCTCGCATCGACGAAGCCCACCTCCCGATCGAGGTCGCGCCCGTGATGAAGGGCGCGGTCCGCATCCCGGGCTCGACCATGGCGGAGATCGAGCGCTTCGCCATCCTCAGCACGCTGGAGGCGACGAACGGCTCGACCGCTCGCGCCGCCAAGATGCTCGAGATCTCGATCCGGACCATCCAGTATCGCTTGAACGAGTACGGGCTGCCGGCCAACCGCGCCCGCGCCCCGCGGGGCAAGTGAGGGTCGCGCCGCAATCGGTGCGTTGCCCCGTCGTCCCTCGCCGGCACCGAGCTGGCTAGGGTCTTGCAAGGTCGGCTGCAGTGGATGCCCTCCCGACTGGAAGCCTCGTCCTGGTCGTCGACGACGACGTCCGCTCCGCCAGGGTCCTCGTGCGCATGCTCCAGGAGGAGGGCTTCGAGGTCGAGCTCGCCGCGGACGGCGCCGCCGCCATCTCCCGGCTTGGGCGGGACCCGTGTCCCGACGTCCTGGTGACGGACTTGCGCCTGCCGCACGTCGACGGGATCGCCGTCGCCCGCTACGCACGCTCGAACCGGCGACACATGCCGGTGTTCGTGGTCTCGAGCTACACGGAGACGATGCGTGCGCCTCACCTGGTGCCTCCCCCGGTCGTCTTCGCCAAGCCGGTCGACGTCGGGGCGCTCACCGCGGCCATCCGCCGGGCAACCCACGAGGGGCCGCCCGCGCGCCCAATCAGCGAGCCACCGCCGGAGCCTGGCGGTGGCGGTCCCGACGACGCCGGGTAGGGGGACTCCGGGTGAGCGGCCTCAGCGGCTCGCGACCGCTGCGGGGGGCTGCACGGCGCCGCCGGTCGGGCCGAAGGTGAAGAGCAGCTCGCGCTGCTCGTTCCACGACGTGCGCGTCCCCCAGCGCGGGTTCATGTCCGAGACCCAGTAGACCTCCCCGGAGACGAGCGCGTCCTCGGGGTTGCCGGTGCGCTCGGGGAGGCGGCGCATGTAATCGACCATCGCGTCGCCGTAGGCGCGGTTTCCGGCGAAGTGCATGCGGTTGAAGTAGTCGCTCCAGATTTGGTTATAGCGGCAGCTCTTCACGTGGACGAAGTCGAACTCCGGCGGCTCGTTCCAGAAGGGATCCACGTGCCGGCCGCTCGTCGTGATCGCGTCCACCACCACGGTGCCGTCGTCCATGACCGGGTTGGGGGAGAACATGAACCAACCCTGGAGGAACCGGAGCTTGTGCGTCAGGGTCCGCATCACCTCGGGGTGGGGGCTGAGGGTGACGCCGACGGTCTGGGCCGGGCCGGTCTGGTTCAGCGACGTCACGAACGCTTGCCACGGCTTCTTCGTCGACCAGAGCTCGGTGAGGGCCTGGTTGAAGCCCGCCGCGAACATGACGAGGCAGAGCCCCTCGCGGACCCACGCCCGCACGCGCCGACCGCGCCGCGTCGCCGGGGCCACCTCCAGGACGCGGGCGGCGTCGGGCCGCGGGCCCGCGAGCCCGAGCCACCTGGAGACCCGGCCGCGCCCCGCGAGGAGCGCGGCGTCCACGGCGTGGGAGATCCCGGGCAGCGCGATGATCCAGGCGAAGATCGGCCCGAGCGGGAGCGCCGCGACGACGTCACGCACCGCGCGCCAGCCCGTGACGACCTCTCCGGAGGGCCGCAGGACCGAGAGCCCCTCGCGCCGCTCCTCGGCCGTCTCGGCGGGGGCGAACCCGAGCAGCGTGAGGCGATCGAGCCGGGCGAGGATCCTGCTCGCGAGGAGCAAGGCGCCGCTCTGCGGATCGAAGATCACGGTGCGCTCGCGCGAGGCCCTCCGCATCGCCGGGATGGCCACCTCCCAGTCCGCGCGGGAGAAGAGGAGCGTCGAGAAGATGCAGAGCGCCCACGCGAACGGGCCGAGCACGAAGCTCGAGCCGAAGATGATGTGAAGGGCGCAGATGAGGACGATGGCGAGGCGCGTGAGCCACGTCTTGACCTCGAGGCCGGCGAGCTGCAGGCGGGGCAAGAGCAGACAGAACGGGATCATCGCCTCCATGACGAGCACCGTGGGCGTCGCCACCTTGATGAACCAGAACGGGATGTGCTCGCGCACCGCCGCGACGATCGGCGTCGCCATGCGATCGTTGTAGAGGACGAAGTGCACGGCGGTGCCGTTGTGCCAGGCCGCCCCGGTCTTGTGCACGACGTTGAAGTAGTAGATCGCCGAGAGCTGGAGCATGATCGCCATGCCGGCGATCGAGTGGTGGGGCGCGATCCGCGCGGGGTCGTCCATCGCTGGGCGGTCCGCGAGATCGGCGGCGCTGGCCTCCTGCCGCCTCCGCAGCGAAGCGAGGAGCGAGTCCAGGCTGAACCGGTCGCCGAGCGGCAAGAAGGCGGTCCAGAGGAGCAGGAGGTTCTGGACGACGTAGCCGCCGTTCTCGATGAGCAGGACGCGCCCGTTCATGCTGGTGACGAACAGGAGCGCGAGGACCTGCCAGATCTTCGTGCGCCAGCCCACCAGGAGCATCACGTACGTCGCCAGCACCACGCCCCAGAGGGCCCAGAGCTCCGGCGCGCTCGTGAAGCCGTGGAGCAGGGTGAAGTTCTGCGCCTGAGGGCGGCTGAGGATCACCCACGTCGGCAGGACGCCCTTGTCCCCGAACATGTGCTCCCAGTCCGGCGTGCGCCGGAGCAGATCCATGATGAGATAGAAGGCGAGGAGCACCCGCGTAACGCCGAGGGTCCTGCGGTCGAAGACCAGGTAGGAGTCGCGGATGAGGTCGCGCCAGGTCTGGCGCGGGGGGGAAGAAAGCTGGGCCACGCCCCGGCGGATTCAAGAGTGATGCCAGGCGCCGCGTGCGCGTCGCGCGCTCGATCCAGGCAGCCGGGCGGCGGGGCTTGGCCGGCGGGGTGCGGCGGCCGCGCAGCGTCTGCGTCGAGCGAACCGGGCGCGCTCGATCGCTCCGCTGGCTCGAGCCGAAGGGCGCGCTGCCTCTCGCGCGCAGCGCGCTCGCCCGCGCGGCCGCGGTTGGGCCGGCGTTTGCAACGGCCCCTCGCATGTCCCGTCCCATTCCCAAAATCAAGCAGTACATGGCGCCGATGCCGCACACGGTCGGGGAGGACCAACCGCTCGCCGTGGCCCACCGCATGATGCGCGAGCACAAGATCCGCCACCTCCCCGTGCTCTCTGGCGGGCGGCTCGCGGGCATCCTCACAGAGCGAGACATGGCGCTCGTGGAGACGATGAAGGGGGTCGATCCCGCCAAGGTCCCGACCGGCGAGGCGATGTCCCAGCTCGTGTACGCCGTCACGCCCGACACGCCGCTCGACGAGGTGGCCGCGGAGATGGCCGAGCACAAGTACGGCTGCGCGGTGGTGATGACGGCGCAGAAGGTCGTGGGCGTCTTCACGACCGTGGACGGCATGCGCGCGCTGCACGACCTCCTCCTCCCCGAGCGGAGGAGGCACGTGTCGTGAGGTGGGTCAGGACCTGACGCCGTTCCGCGCCGTCGTCGCACCCTCGCCGGGTCGACACCCACCGGCTTGCTCCTGGGCCCGATCGGCGCGAGCCTGCGGGCCATGGGTCACACCCGCACGGGCCGGAGCGGCGATCTCGACCTCGGGGTCTCGTTCGGCGTCGCGTTCTCGCCGGATGGTGCCAGGCTCGCGTCGTGCGGCCAGACGTCCGTCAGCCTTTGGGACGTCGAGGCGGGCGAGCGGATCTGGGAGGCGACAGGGCTGAGGGACACGGCCCAGATCGCGTTCGCGCCGGGCGGCGCTGCGCTGGCGGTCAAGAGCACCCGAGGTCGCCTCTGCCTGCTGGACGCCTCCGACGGTCGCGTCGTGCACGTCCTCGACAAGGGGACCTACGAGGGCGCGGCGCCCGTCTTCTCCACCTCGGGTGCCTTCCTCGTGGACGGAAGCTGGCACGGCGATCTCACCGTCCGCGACGCCGCGTCCGGCGACGTCGTTCGGCGGCGCTCTTTCCCCGGGGAGATGATCACGGCGGTGCACGTCCACGCGGAGCGGTGGCTCTCGGTGCACGCCCCCACGGCGAGCGCGGGCCCGGCGCGCCCGGACTACGTGTCGATCTGGGTCACGGCGCTCGAAGGCGAGCCGGCCGGTCGGTTCGACGTCGGGCAAGCAGGCGGGTCGGCGCTGAGCCCTGAAGGCGACCGGCTGGTCGTGGCGCGGGCGGCGCTCCGTGAGATCGCGATCTTCTCCGTGCCCGGGGGCCGGGAGATCTGCACGAGCCCGAGCCGCCCCGGGGGCACCTCCGCCGTGGTCCGTTGGTCTCGGAGGGGCATCATCGCCTCGGTCCAGGACGGCAGAGTGGAGCTGCTACGCGGCCAAGATCTCGCGCGGGTCGGGGGCGCGAAGCTCCCGGACCCCTGCGACGTCGCGTTCGCCCCCGCGGGAGACCGCGTCGCGCTCGGGTCATGGAGCCGGGGCGTCGTCACCTCGGTCCAGAGGCTCCTCGACGACGGCTGACCTCCGCGGCGGGCTCGGGTGCGACATCGTCCCGCCCGCCTCGGCGATGGCCAGCGCCTCCGCGCGCCACTCGTGCGCGATTCGGCTCGCGACGTAGAGCGCCGGGAAGGAGAGGAAGAGGCCGTAGAAGCCGAAGATGGTCTCGAACATCAGCAGGCTGATGACGAGCACCAGGCCCGGCAGCTTCACGTGCTGGGCCGTCAGCCGCGGAGACAGGTAGTAGCTCTCCACCTTGCTGAGAACGAACGTGACGCCCAGGAAGACCCCGACGCCCACGAAGCCGCGCACGTCGTAGGCCACCAAGCAGAGCACGACACCCGAGAAGACACCGCCCACGACCGGCACCATCCCACCGACCAGCACCAGCAAGAAGAGCAGCGGGATGTTCGGCAGCCCGAGCAGCAGGAGGAGCGGGAGCGTGAAGACGGCGTTGAAGATGGCGACGACGACCTGGAGCCGGACCGTGATGGCGATCGCGTCGGCGACGTAGCTGAGCCACCGCGTCAGCGTGCCGAGGACGCTCTTCGGATCGATCTTGTTCTCCCAGGCGTCGATGTCCTCGCGCTCGAACAGGTACATGACCGCGAGGATGAAGCCGACGAAGATGAAGAGCGCGACGTACGCCGTGGCCGTCACGTACTCGACGGCCTGGAGGGCGTACGTCTTGGCGCCGTCGGTGAGCTGGTGCGAGTCGATCCCGAGCCGCCCGCGCACTTGCTCGAGCAGGCCGCTCTTCGCGACGGAGTCCACCCATTGCTTGCCGTCGGAGCGCGCGAGCTCGACGAACGCGATGATGCGCTTGATCCCGACGAACACCCCGAGCGCGACCGCCGTGGCGAACGCCGCGAGGACCACCCCGGCGGCCGCTTTCTTGTGGAGCTTGGTCCTCGTGGCCAGCTGATCGGCCGCGAACCCGAACGCACGCTCGAAGATGACGAAGCAGATGAGGACGGGCGCGAGGTTGCGGAACGCGTAGAGGAGCCCGAGGAACAGCGCGACGCCGAGCACGCGGCGCCACCGCACGTCCTTCGGCAGCGGCAGCGACGTCGACTCCACCTGCGCCCTACTGCTGGGGCGGGAGCCACCCGGAGGGGAGGGTGCTCGGCAACGCCGTAGGCAGCGTGCTCGGCAGGGTGGACGGGAAGCCGGAGGGGAGGCCCCACGGGTTCGCCTGCGGCTGCGCCTGCGGCTGCGGCTGCGGCTGCTGCTGCGGGTATGGCTGCTGCTGCGGGTACGGCTGCTGCTGCGGGTACGGCTGCTGCTGCGGGTACGGCTGCTGCTGCGGGTACTGCTGCTGCGGCTTGTCCGAGGAGCACGCCGCCAGGACCGACACGAGCCAGAGCGGCACGAGGAGGAGCAGGAAGGGACGCATCCGGCGCAGGCTACCATCGCGGGGGCAGTTTTCGAGCGTCCTTGGCGCGCGCATGTGCAAGAATGTGGCCGACTTCTCGATGCGCTCCGACGACATCCACCCCGGCGACGTCATAGGTGGCAAGTACCGGGTCCGCGCCATCCTCACCCGGAACCCGAACCTCGTCCTCGAGGCGTTCCACGTCGAGTTCGACCAGCGCGTCGTCATCAAGATGCTCCTGCCCGGCACGGGTGACGAGGCCGAGATCGAGCGGTTTCGGCGTGAAGCGCGCGTCCTCTCCAAGCTGGAGTCCGAGCACGCCGCGCGCGTCGTCGACGTCGGCACCCAGCCCGACGGCTCGTTCTTCCTGGCGAGGCAGCACGTCGAGGGCGAGGACCTCGCGACGTACGTCCAGAGCTACGGGCCGCGCCCGCTCCCCGAGGCGGCGCTCATCGTCCTCCAGGCCGCGGAGTGCGTCGCGGAGACGCACTCGCACGGCATCGTCCTGCGTGAGCTCTCGCCTCAGAACATCGCGGTGGCGCGGCGCCCCGGCGGCTCGCCCCTCACCAAGATCACGGATTTCGGGACGGCGAAGCTGATGCGGGACGTGTCCGCGCCTGCGGGCGGGGGCTCCCTCACGGCGACCGCGCTCTTCGGGATCTCCCCGTACTCGTCTCCCGAGCTCGTCCGCAAGGCGAAGAGCGTCGACCAGCGCGCCGACGTGTGGTCGCTCGGGGCCGTCCTGTACTTCGCGCTCGCGGGCCACCCGCCCTTCACCGGGGACATGACGAAGCTGATGCTGGCGATCACCAAGGAGGAGCCTCGGAAGCTCACCTCCCTGCGGGGAGATCTCCCTCCAGACATCGACGACGTGATCGGCTGGGCGATGGCGAAGGACGTCGACCGGCGCTTCAAGAACGTTCACGCCTTCGCCCACGCGCTCGCCCCCTTCGCTTCGTCCGAAGGGCGCGTCCTGGTCGAGCGCATCGCGCAGATCGCGCACCAGGCGAAGCAGCGAAAGTCCGGCGCGCCCCCCGCCCCGGTCAGCTATCGGCCACCGCCCCCCTCGGCGTCGGGGCGACCGCCCGGCTACTCCAGCGTGTATCCGCCCAGGCACCCCGTCGACATCGGGGACGCCGAGGAGCTGGTCGGCGACGAGGAGGCGACCGTGGTGCTCGGCGGCTCCAAGCTCGGCCAGCAGGAGATCACCGACCAGATGCCCGGTCTCGGCCTCTCGATGCGCGGGCTCGCGATCCCGCCGCCTCCGCCGTCGATCCCTCCCTCGCCGTACCTCCCCGGCTCGGATCGGATGCCCAAGCTCGTGCCCCCCGCGCCCGCGCATCGCCGCGCGTACCCGAGCGCGCCCGACTCGGTCCCTGCGTTCGGCTATGCGCGGCACGACACCGGCGCGCCCCCCGCCTCGCTCCCACCGGCCGCCTCGCGATCCGTCGCCCCGCCGCCGAGGCGCGGGTTCGACCTCCGCATCCTCTGGGGTGCCCTCGCGGCGACCGCCGTCATGGCGCCGGTCGTGGTGCTGCTCCTCTTTCGAGACGCGCCGAAGTCGGCGTCCGCCGGCGCCGGCCAAGGGGACGCGGAGCCCGCGCGGGGCGCGTCGCGCCAGGCCCGGGGCGCAGACGAGCCGGCGGCCGCCGGGTCAGCGGTCGTCCTCGAGGCGCCCGGACCTCAGCCTACCGCCGCGCCGGACGCGCCGCCGAACGCGCCGGCGCGCCAGCCGGGGGGCGCGCTCCCGCAGCCGCGGGCGAAGCTCGATCCGCCGAAGAGGGATGACCCTCCCAAGAGCGATCCGCCGAAGGAGGACGCCTCGGGCGGCGGAACGGGCCGGCTCCTGGCGATCGCGTCGGGGGGATCGTGCGCGTTCAGCGTGGACGGGGCCTCGCGTGGGAAGAGCTCGTCGCTCAGCATGTCGCTCCCTGTCGGCAACCACACCGTGGTCTGCAAGCCGACCTCGGGGCCCGCGAAGAGTCGGAGCGTCGCGATCAAGAAGGACCAGACCGCGATGTTGACGTTCAAGCTCTGAGCCGAGCTGCCGAACCCTACTCGGTGCGGAGGATCACGTGGAAGCCGAACTCGGTCTCCACGACGTCGCTCAGCTGAGCGCGCTCGAGCTCGAACGCCGCGTCCGCGAACGGCGCCAGCACGTCCGCGCGCTTCACGGCGCCGATGGATCCGCCGCGCGTCGCCGCGCCGGGCTCGTCGCTGTACCCGGCGACGATCTCCTCGAACGGTGCGCCCGCGCGGAGCTTGTCGCGGGCCTCCGCCGCGCGGAGGCAAGCCTCGCCGCGCGTGCGGGTGACGCCGTCCTTCGGGTTCTTGGACGTGGCGTGCTTCACCAGCACGTGGCTCACGGTCACGCTCTCGGGCTCCGTCGCCCCTCTCGCTCGCGGGCTCGCCGCCACGCCGAGGCACGCGTCCTCCGCGGACGGCGCGCCGGAGGTGGGGCCTGGGCTCGCGTCGGGGGGCTTCTCGGGGGACGACGAGCAAGCCACCGAGAGCGCTAGGGAGAGGAGGGCGGCGGAGCGCACGGCCCATGGATACCACGCACGCGGCGGGGCGCGCTGCCCGCGGCCGAGGTATGCTCCGGCGCGGAGGTCGCACATGCGGAGATGGGGCGCGGTCGTCTTGGTCGGGGCGGGGTGTTGGATCTGCGTGGCGGGCTGTGGAGACGACGCCGGGAGCGGCGGCGCCGGGGCGACCGCCGTCACCGGGAGCGGCAACACGGCGACCGCGACGAGCGCGACGTCCAGCGCGACGGGATCGACGGCCACCGGCGCCGGGCCGTTCGAGCTGACGAGCACCGCCTTCACCGAGGGCGGGATGATCCCGCAAGAGCACGAGTGCGAGATGGACGGGGGCCAGAACGTCTCGCCGCCGCTCACGTGGACGCCCGGTCCACCCGGCACGATGAGCTACGCCGTCGTCATGCGCGATCTCGACTTCATGAACGGCTTCCTCCATTGGGTGATCTGGGACATCCCGAGCACCACGACCAGCCTGCCCTCCAACGTGGAGGGCGTGTACCAGCCGGCGGTGCCCGCGGGCGCCAAGCAGGCGCCCTTCGGGGGCGGCACCACGGGCTACTTCGGCCCCTGCTCCCCCAACCTGACCAACACGTACGAGTTTACCGTGTACGCCATCGGGGTCGGCACGCTCCCCGGGCTCGACCAGCAGAGCTCGAAGGGCTCGGCGGAGGCCGCGATCCTAGGCGCGGCGCTCGCCGAGGCCGCGCTCTCCGGGGAGTCCTGAGCGGCGCCTCGTGAGGCGCGGGCCGTCGCCTCAAGCCGGCCGCCCAACGATCCGTAAGGGTCAGCGAGCCGACGATGTTCTGGCGCAAGCCTGCGAAGGACCCACAGCCGGCGACACCGGCGCCCCCGCCCGCCGAGCCTCCGACGGTCGCCGTCGACGACGTGCTCGACGCGTCGGCGGCGATCCTGCGAGCGCTGGGCAACCACGCGTTCTCGATCGAGGACCGTGATCGGTCCGACGTGGACCGCACCTTCGAGCGCTGGGCCCAGCACGTCCTCGTGGTGGCGCCGCTCGACGAGGGCGAAGCTCGCCCGGAGGGCGCGCCGCCGTCGCGCCGGCAGTGGCGTCGCCTGGTCCAGCTCGTCGTGGACCATCGCAAGGGCGAGCGGGCGTTCGTCGACCGAACGACCACGGAGGCGCGCGAGGCGATCTGGGCGCTCGTCGACACGGTCGGTCGCGCCTGCTCCGAGCACGGCGTGGCGGATCGCGAGCTTCGCGCCCGCGCGGCCCGGCTCGGCGAGGCCGCCGAGCGTGACTCGATCGCCGATCTGAAGCGGGAGGCGATCACGTTCGCCGATGGCGTCGTGCGCTTTCTCGAGGAGCAGAACCAGCGGCTCGCCGAGCAGACGAGGGACCTGCGCGAGCGTCTGGCGCGGCTCGAGACCCAGCTCGACGTCGCGAAGCGCGAGGGCGGCACCGATCCCCTCACCAAGCTCGCGAACCGCCGCGTCTTCGAGGCGACCTTGGAGCAACAGGTGACGCTCTCGAGCGTGGTGGGCCGCCCGCTCACCCTGGTCCTCATCGATCTCGATCACTTCAAATCGGTCAACGATCGTCACGGCCACCCCGCAGGGGACAAGGTCCTCTGCGAGGTCGCCGACACGATCGTGCGCGCCTTCCCGCGCCGCACGGATCTCGTCGCCCGCTACGGCGGGGAGGAGTTTGCGTGTGTGCTCACCGAGACGAACGAGTCGAGCGGGCGGCAGGTGGCCGAGCGCATGGCGGCGATGGTCCGCGCGCGCGCCGTCCCGATCGCCGGCGGCGCGACCCTCCGGCTGAGCGTCTCGGCGGGCGTCGCGTCGTTCCGCCCGGGCGACTCTCCCGCGGACCTGGTGGCGCGTGCCGACCGGCGGCTCTACGCGGCCAAGCAGGGGGGGCGCGACCGCGTCGTGTCCGACGACGCCCCGGCCCCCGGCGTCGCTCCGGTACCGAGACCGACCGCGGCGGCGGGCTAACCGTCAGGGAGGCGCCGCGCCGCTCGTCGGCGTTCGGATGCGGCGCGCCTTCGAGGGATTTCCGCCCGTGTTCTGGAGGCTGTTCGCGGCGGTCCTCGTGAACCGCCTCGGGGGTTTCGTCGTCCCCTTCTTGGCGCTCTTCCTCGGAGGGCAGCGGGGGCTCGCGCCCAGCACGGCTGGGGCGGTCGTCGCGTGCTTCGGCGCCGGGGCGATCGTCGGCGGGCCGATCGGGGGCGCGCTCGCGGACCGTATCGGCCGCCGGCGCTCGATCGCGCTGGGGATGACGCTCTCGGCGATCTCGATGCTGGTCCTCGCGTTCACCTCCGGCACCGCCCCGCTCGCGGCGGCGTGCCTCTTCTTGGGGATCGCGACGGAGCTGCCGAGGCCGGCGATGAACGCGCTCGTCGCCGACCTCGTCCCGGCCGAGGACCGGACGCGCGCGTACAGCGCGATCTACTGGGCCGCGAACCTCGGGTTCGCCTGCGCCGCCCTGCTCGCGGGGGTCGCGTCGACGGCGGCGTTCGCGCTCCTCTTCGTCGTGGACGCGGTGACGTGTCTCGCGACCGCAGCGCTGGTGTGGCTCACGATCCCGGACGTCCGCGTCGAGGGGGCGGAGGGCGCCCGCTCGGTGGGGCTGCGCGAGCTCGTCACGCCGTTCCGCGATCGCCGCTTCGTGCGCTTCTTCGTGGCGATGATCGCCGTCGCGTTCGTGTTCTTCCAGTTCCACGTCGCCATGCCGCTCGATCTGCGCGCGCGAGGCGTCTCGACCGCGACGTACGGCGTGCTCGTCGCGCTCAACGGCGTCCTCGTCCTCGTGCTCCAGCCGCTCATCGCGCCGCACCTGCCCCGGCTCAGGCGCGGGGTCGCGCTCGCCGCCGCGTGCCTCCTCACGGGCGCGGGCTTCGGGGCGCTGGGCTACGTGTCCACGGTCGCCGGGTATGCCGCGGCGATCGCCGTGTTGACCCTCGGAGAGGTGACGATGGCCCCGGTGTGTCCCGCCGTCGTCGCCGATCTGGCGCCCGCCAGGCTGCGTGGCACCTACCAGGGGGCCCACCAGCTCTCCTACAGCGTCGCGTCGTGCGGCGCGCCCCTCGTCGGAGGCGCCGTCCTCGAGGCCCACGGCGGGCCCGTCCTCTGGACGGGGTGCGTCGCCGTGGCGGTCGCCGCAGCGGCGCTGCACCTGGCGAACGAGCCGCGCCGCTCGCCGCTCGGGGCCCCTACGCCCGACTCCGCCTGCTAACGAGGGACCAGCTCGTGGGGCCGGTCGACGGGGCTCGCAGTGTGCCGGAGAACGCAGCGGCGCGCGGTGGGGGGCGCCGCGCCGCGGTCACGGCGCGGCCGCCTCCGGGTCCTCGTGCGCGAAGGACGGGGGGCGCAGCACGCTGCCGATCGGGGCGGTGATCCAAGGCCGGATACGGATCGACGCCGACTTGGTGCCGCCGAAGAACGCCCCCTCCAGATCGTCGTCGAAGGCCGTCTCCACGTCGTCGTCGAACGGCGGCGGCGTCGGGGCGGCGCCCGAATGCAGCGCCGGCGTGACCGCGATCGGCGCGGTGGCCCGCCGCGGCGCGGTGTGCCCCCGCCTGGAGCAGCCAGCGGCCTGCACCGTCATGGCGACGAGCACGACGAGCGCGAAGGCCGCGGCGATCGCGCGGGCGAGGGCTCTCATGCGGGATGGACCCTCGTCCCGGGCCCGCCTTGGGCGGCTACACGTAGGTGTGCAGCCGCATCCCCTTGAAGGAGAGGACGCTGCCGTCGATGCGCGTCGGCCTCTCGTCGTCGCTGCGCAGGACGGGGAGGATGGTGATCGTCTCGAGGCGTCCTTCCCCCGTCGTGAGGACGTGTCGGAGCGTGGACGTCACCACGACGCTCTTGTTCACGGGGGTGAGCGGGTGCTGCGGCCGTAGATCCGTGGACCGTCGCGCTCGGTTCGGGACGTCGCAGTGCCCGGGCGCTCCGAAGCAGCCGCCGTGGCCGAAGATCGTGAAGGACCCGGCGTATCCGGCGTCGAGGGTCCGGGGGGTCTCGGTGTGCGCCTGCTTGTTGTTGAAGTAGATGCGCGCCTCGAACGACGGCCCCGCGTGGTCGACGGCCTCGAAGACGAGGTCGGCTCGCGAGATGCCGGCGACGTCGACGTCGGTGGCCTTCACCGTCACCCTCCGGTGGTGGGCGCCTCGCTTGTCCACGGCCGTCGCCACCCGGTGCGTCTTTCGCGCGTAGGACAGCTTGGGCGGCTTGGCCGTCTTCTTCGTGGCGGCCGTCTTCTTCGTGGCGGCCGTCTTCTTCGTGGCGGCGGCCGTCTTCTTCGTGGCGGCCGCCTTCTTCGTGGCGGCCATGCTCGACTTCTTCGCGGCGGGCTTCGGTGACTTCTTCGCGGCCATGTCGGTCCTCGTGATCAGAGGGTGATCGTAGACGCCGCGTACTCGTAGTCGAGCCGGCCGATGTTGATGACGTCCCGAACCGTGACGTTGAACGGCGTCAGCACCTGGTCCAGCAGCCAGGGCTCGGGTCCCACGGCCGTGTGCCTGAGCTGCCAGAGGTACCAGAGCCGATCGACCATCGTGTGGTGGGTCCAGAAGATGGGATCGAAGGCGGCGACCGGCACCTGGCCCATGCTGCCGCCGGTCCAGACGTGCATGCCCCCGTGGATGTCCTCCATCCGCATCGAGAAGTCCTCGAAGCTGGAGGCGGAGAGGACCAGGTCGACGTTGAACCAGTCCTCCCCGCGGCCAGGGGTACGCCACGAGGGGAGGAAGCCGGGCTGGCCGGGGCGACGGCGCGTCCGCGGCGGCGTGGTGGTGAGGTCGATCGCCTGCGGCATCCGCGACGCGACCAGCGCGACGTCCGCGGCGGGGAGCCACATCGGCCCCGCTGCGAGCGGGTTGTCCGCCGCCGCATCCGTGTACGCGCCCGGGAGCCCCTCCGTGTGGGAGACGGCCGACGTCCAGTCCCACCAGGGCACGAACGCGGTGGGCTCGATCTCACGCAGCGCGAGCTCGAAGAAGTAGAGGTACGCGCGGTGCCAGGGCAGGAAGAGCAGCGTCCCGTGCTCACAGAACGAGGGGAGCGGGAGCCCGTGCAGGCCCGCGAAGTAGTGGTAGCCGCGCTCGTCTCCCGGGTTGGCGCCCGAGACGCCGTAGACGCCCCGAAACGCCGACCGCAGCGTGAGCACCTCGTCGACCGTCAGCTGATGAACGCTCTTGCGGACGTGCATGTCGCGCGCAGGGGGCCACGGGCCGGCGGACCTGTCAACGGGCCGCGGCGAAGGGTGAGCGCGCGATCACACGTCGAACTCGACGCCCTGCGCGAGGGGCAGCCCGTCGCCGTAGTTCACCGTGCAGGTCTGCCGCCGCATGTACGCCTTCCAGGCGTCCGATCCGGCCTCCCTTCCGCCGCCCGAGTCCTTCTCGCCCCCGAACGCCCCCCCGATCTCGGCGCCGCTCGTCCCGATGTTGACGTTCGCGATCCCGCAGTCGCTGCCCGATGCGGAGAGGAAGCGCTCGGCGGCGGAGAGGCTCTCGGTGAAGATCGCGCTCGAGAGCCCCTGGGAGACGGCGTTGTGCTGCTCGATCGCCTCCTCGAGGTCCGCGACCTCGAACAGGTAGAGGATGGGCGCGAAGGTCTCCTCCCACGCGATCGGGAACGCCTCGTGCCGCGTCGCGCGGACTAGCGTGGGCTCGACGAAGTGGCCGCGACCCGCGCGGCGCGCGCCGCCGAAGAGGACCTCCCCGCCCTGGCCCCGAGCATCCCTCACGGCGGCCTCGAACGCGGTGACCGCCGCCGCCGACACGAGCGGCCCCATCAGCACGCCTGGCTCGAGCGGATCGCCGACCTTCACGCTGGCGTAGGCGGACACGAGGCGCCGCGTCAGCTCGGCGCTGGCCCCCCGCTCGACGAACACGCGTCGGGTGGACGTGCACCGCTGGCCCGCGGTGCCCACCGCTCCGAAGGTGATGGCGCGCGTGGCCAGATCGAGGTTGGCGTCCTCGCGGACGATGATCGCGTTGTTGCCGCCGAGCTCGAGGATGCTCCGCCCGAGGCGCGCGCCGACCCGCGCCGCCACGACGCGGCCGGCGCGGACCGAGCCCGTGAAGGAGATGATGGGCAGGCGGCGATCCTCCACGAGCGCCGCCCCGAGCTCGGAGCCGCCTTGGACCAGCTGGAAGACGCCCTCGGCGTCGTGCTCGCCGAGCACCGAGTCGCAGATCCGCTGGACCGCGAGCGCCGAGAGCGGCGCGAGGGGCGAGGGCTTCCAGATGCACACGTCCCCCGCGACCGCCGCGATGGCGGCGTTCCATGCCCAGACCGCCATCGGGAAGTTGAACGCCGTGATCACGCCGACGGCTCCAGCGGGGTGCCACTGCTCCATCATCCGGTGGTCGGGGCGCTCCGAGGCGATCGTGAGCCCGAAGAGCTGACGCGACAGGCCGACGGCGTAGTCGCAGATGTCGATCATCTCCTGCACCTCGCCGAGGCCCTCGCTCCGGATCTTGCCGACCTCTCGCGAGTTGAGCTCGCCGAGCTCCACCTTGTGCGCGCGCAGCCGGTCCCCGAGGCGTCGCACGACCTCCCCTCGCGCCGGCGCCGGCCGGGTCCGCCAGGATCGGAAGCGCTCGCAGCCCCGGGCGAGGCTGGCCTCGAGGTCCGTCGCGGTCGACGTGGTGACGCGGCCGAGGACCTCCCCCGTCGCTGGGTTCTCGGAGGCGAGGTCGCCGGCGCCTAGGTCGTTCAGCCCGAGGCTCGTGAGGAGGGCGTCGCGCATGGTGAGGCACCGTAGCCCCGCCGTCCGGGCGTTCCCATCGGAAGATTGCGCCGTAAGATCAGCGCTCTGAAACTTTCTTGTAAGGACTCGGGGCGCTCCGGCGTTTGTGCCTGCATGGCGCCTCGCCTCGTCCGGTCTGCGACCCTCCTCCTCGCGCTCTTCGCCCTCCTGCCCGCCTGCCGCGACCGGGACGCGGCCTCGTCGCCGCCGGGAGAAGCGGCGCCGGCGCTCGCCCCGCCGGGGCGCCCGGCGGGCCCGGTGGCCGGGGCCTCCGCGCGGGCGCTCAAGATCACGACCGAGACGACCATCGCCACGACCGACGTCCGCGGCGCCGCCGCCGCGCTCCGGGCCGCGGCAGGCGACTTCGGCGGGTTCGTCAGCGACGCGCGGGTGAGCGGGGGCGACGACGTGCGGAGCGCGGACCTCGAGCTCCGCGTGCCGAGCGATCGCCTCGCCGACTTTCGCGCCGGGTTCGCGCAGATCGGCACCATCGTCTCCGACGGCGAGAAGGCGGAGGACGTCACCGAGCAGCGCGCCGACCTGAAGGCCCGCGTCCGCAACGCCAAGGCGCAGGAGAAGCGGCTGCTCGACTTGCTCTCGGACAAGACCGGGAGCCTGGCCGACGTGATCGCGGCCGAGAAGGCGCTCGCCGAGGCGCGCGACACGATCGAGCGGCTCGAGGCGCAGGAGACCACGCTCGAGGGCCAGATCGCGCTCGCCACCGTGCGCGTGCACCTCGTGCGCAGCTCGGAGCTCGAGGCCTCGAAGTCCGCCGGAGACCGCGTGCTCGACGCCGCGTCCCGCGGCATCGGCCTCGCGGGCGACGCCGCGATCGGCGCGCTCATCGCCCTGGCGACCGTGGGCCCGACGCTCGCGCTCTTCGCGCTCGTGGGTCTGCTGTCGTTCCTCGGCCTGCGCAAGGTGGGACGTCGGCTGGGCTGGTGGAGGCCTCGCGTCGCCCCCGTCTACCACGCGCACTACGCGCCTCCGCCCCACGCGCCGGCGCCGAGCGAGGGCCGCGAGGCGACCTAGTTCTGATAACCAGAACGATAGCGTCCTGAACATTCGGATCGCCTCGTCCGGGGGGCGAGCTACGCTCCCCTCATGACGCGACGTACTTCGATCTTGGGTTGCTTGGCGGTGTGCTTCACCTTCGCCGGCTGCGGCGACGAGAGCGGCTCGGGGGGAGCGGGCGGGGCGACCGCGACGACCGCCGGGAGCACGACGAGCGCGACCGCCACCGCCACGTCCACCACGAACGCCTCGACGACGAGCGGCAACCAAGGCGGAGGCGGCGGGTCGGGTGCGGCCACCGTGACGCTGATGCTGGACACGACCACCGTCGTCGCCGGCGGCACGGTGAACGGCACCGTCACCGTCGAGAACTTCATCCTGGAGGCGCCGATGGGGCAGCCCAATCAGGAGGGGCACGGACACTTCCACATCTACCTGGATGACGCGATGGGCGTGAACTACCTCGTCGCGGGCGAGACGACGAGCGTCCCCATCACGATCCCGGGCGGTACGGCGCCGGGAGCGCACACGCTGCGGATCTCCCTCGGACAGAACAGCCACGCGCCCGTCAGCCCACCGGTCGAGGACGTGGTCGACATCACGGTACAGTGACGCGGCCCGCGTCCGCGGTCTCTCCTCTCGTCGTGGTGGCGGTCGCGCTCTCGAGCGCCTGCGGCGACGACGTGGGCTCCACGGGAGCGGCCTCGGCCGTCCCGAGCTTCACGCGCGTCAACGCGGAGGTGCTCGAGCCGAGCTGCACGTTCGCTTGCCACTCCGGCGGCGAGTTCGCGGCGGGCGGGCTGGACCTCCAGCTAGACCCGCACGGCGCGCTCGTGGGGCGGCTCCCTGCCGCCGCGGTGTGCACGGGGAGCGAGATCGAGCTCGTGCGCGCAGGGGATCCGGACGCGAGCCTGCTCTACCTGAAGATCGTGGCGAAGACGGAGGGCGTCGCAGCGCCGTGCGGCGAGGGGATGCCGTCGGGCGCCAACAAGCCGGCGCTCACGAGCGAGCAGGTGGAGCTGGTGCGCGCTTGGATTGCCGGGGGAGCGCCCCGGGAGTAGCGCCGCGCACCGTCCGCGAGTACGTCGCGACGCGGAGGAAAGCGTGGCGAAGGTGATCGTGCTCGGGTGTGGGATGGTCGGGGCGGCGATGGCGATGGACCTCGTCGCGCAGGGGCTCGAGGTCACCGTGGCCGACGCGCGGGAAGCGCCGCTCGCCGGCGTACGTGAGCGGTATGGGGTGACCACGGTGCAGGCCGACCTCTCGGACGCCTCGCGGCTGCGAGAGATCGTGGCGCCCTTCGACGCGGTGGCGGGGGCGCTCTCGAGCTCGCTCGGGTTCACGACGCTGCGCGCGATGATCGAGTCCGGCAAGAGCTACTGCGACATCAGCTTCATGGCGGAGGACGCCTGGGAGCTCGACGCGCTCGCGAAGGAGCGCGGGGTGACGGCGGTGTTCGACTGCGGCGTCGCGCCCGGCATCGGCAACCTCTGCGCGGGGATCGCCGCGAGGTCGCTCGACCCCTGCGAGCGAATCGACATCTACGTGGGAGGTCTGCCGGAGGTCCGCACGTGGCCGTTCTGGTACAAGGTGCCCTACGCGCCGCGCGACGTCCTGGAGATCTACACGCGCCCTGCGCGGCTCGTGGAGCGCGGAGAGATCGTCGTGAAGGACGCGCTCACCGAGCCCGAGCTCCTCGACTTCGACGGCGTCGGCACGCTCGAGGCGTTCAACACCGATGGGCTGCGGAGCCTGGCGTACACGCTCGGGGTGCCCTGGATGCGAGAGAAGACGCTGCGCTACCCCGGCCACCTCGACCTCATCCGGGCGCTCTCCGCGTCGGGCTTCCTCTCGGAGCAGGCGATCGAGCTCGCGAGCGGGCCCGTGCGTCCGATCGACCTCACGGCGGCGCTGCTCCTGCCGAGGTGGGCGTTCGAGGAGGGGGAGGCGGACGTCACGGTGCTGCGCGTCGTGGCCGAGGGGCGGGAAGGGGGGCGGCGCGTCAGGCGGACGTGGGAGCTGTTGGATCGGTACGACGCCGCCACGAACCTCCGGAGCATGTCGCGCACGACCGCGTTCCCCGCGACGATCGTGCTGGGCATGATGGCTCGGGGGGAGCTACGGCTCCCCGGCGCCCACCCGCCGGAGGCGCTCGCCAACCAGCCGGGCGTGGCGGAGCGCGTGCTCGCCGAGCTCGAGCAGCGTGGTGTCCGTGTCCGCGCCACGTCCGTCGATCTCTGACGGCGCGCGCGCGGGCCACCCCGAGCGCGATCTCGCGGCTGCACCTGGCCGGGGCGCCGAGCACCATTCGGGTGCACCCGAGCGCCGCGCGAGCCGCCAAAGACGCTCGGCGAAGCACGATCCCCACGCGGCATGCGCCATGCATTGGCAGCGCGCAGGCAATCGTGCCTCGAGGAGGAAACATGATGCACCGCGACGACGCGCTCGAGCTTCGCTTCTGGGGAGTGCGCGGATCCATCCCGAGCCCGGGCGCCGACACGGCCATCGTCGGCGGCAACACCTCGTGCGTGGAGGTCACCGGGGGCGGCTCGCGCATCATCCTGGACGCGGGGAGCGGGCTGCGCGCGCTCGGCGACGAGCTCTTGCGCCGCAAGGAGCACCGGGCGACGACGCTCCTCCTCTCGCACGTGCACTGGGACCACGTGATGGGCCTGCCGTTCTTCGCCCCGCTCTACATGCCCGGCGTGGAGCTCATGATCGGCGCAGGCCCCTCCGGCACCCCGCTCGGTGACGTCCTGCGGCGGCAGATGAGCTCCCCCATGTTCCCCGTCGACTTCGACAGCGTCGGGGCGAGCGTCTGCACCTTCGACATCCCGGAGTCGGGGTACATGCAGCTCGGCGCGTTGGGGGTCGAGGTCGCGCGGCTCAACCACCCGGACCCGGTGCTCGCGTTCCGCGTGTCGTTCGGCGGCCGCAGCGTCGTCTACGCCACGGACACCGAGCACCGGGAGGGCCACGTCGACGAGTCGCTCGTGCGCCTAGCGCGAGGCGCGGACGTGCTGGTCTACGACGCGCAGTACACGCCCGAGGAGTACGCCGGGGAGGACGGCCCGAGCCGGCGCGGTTGGGGCCACTCCACGTACGCGGCCGGCGCCGAGATCGCGCGCGCGGCCGGGGTCAAGACGCTGGCCCTCTTCCACCACGATCCGAGGCGCTCCGACGAGGCCGTCGCGGCCATCGTGCAGCGCGCCCGCGGGGCGTTCGCGGACACCGTGGCGGCGCGCGAGGGCCTCGCGATGCGCTTCGAGGCCGATCACCGCCGAAGTCGAGCCTCGGGCGACGAT
>CAZBJI010000124.1:19883-24376 GCA_964492175.1 uncultured Polyangiaceae bacterium
CGCCGTCGTCGTAGCCGCGCTGCCCCGAGCGTCGGCTCGAGGCGGGCGCGACTCAGAAATGGACGCCGATGAAGGCGTTCACGATCCCGCCGACGGACGTCTCGCTGAGCCCGCTCAGGGCGGCGTTGACCGCCTCCGCGCTCTCCACGGCGTCGTCGTCCTCGTTCGCGAGCGCCATGGTCATGCTGCATATGTTGACGCCCCCGCGCAGGCCGAAGAGCAGCACGCCGACGTGAAACTGCCCGCCCAGGGTGAAATCGAACGTAGGGCCGGCGGCGTTGATGAGCAGGTCCCCCGCGATGCCCGCCGTGGTGCCGGCGATGCCCTCGCTCCCGCTGGTGACGAGGCTCTCCTCCTTGATCTCCCGGTTCGTCACGTAGAGGGCGTAGCCGCCGCCTCCGGCGATCTCGAAGTGGAAGAGCTCGCTGGCGGGCACCGACCACCGGAGGAGGCCCCCGAACGCGAGCGCTGTGCCGTCCGCGGGCTCCTGCAGGCCGACGTAGCTGCGGAACGTGGCCATGAGGCCGAAGCCGGCGCCCAGGTTGGGGAAGCCCACGTTCGCGCCCGCGACGAGCCCGTCGCCGCCGAGCACGTACGCCGTCTCTGCGTTCCCGTCCGAGTCGGTGGTGCCGGTAGGAGCCGCGGCGCCGAACCGGGCGTAGCCGATCTCCGCCTCGAGCCCGATGGGCGTCCCGATGGCGTAGTCCTTCTCGGGAGGGGGCGTCGCGGTCGAGTCGCCGCCGCTCGATCCGCTGCCCGACCCGGAGCCGGCGCCCTTGGTGCCGCTCCTCAGGCCGAGCTCGGCGAGCTCCTTGTCGTAGCGCGCGTACGCGAGGTCGAACTCCTTGCGCCACGCAGACTTTTGGGCCGGAGGCGCGAGGCTGTCGCTCTCGATCCGGAGCAGCTGGTCGAGCTTCTCCCGATCCGCGAGGAACTGGGTGCGGAGCTTCTCCATCTGCTTGCGGCGGGCCTCCTCCGCCTCCGCGACCTGCTCCCACTCGCCGATGCGCTCCTCCGCCGTGTCGCGGAAGTCGCCCTTCTCCCGCTTGTCCCGGACCTGCCGCCACGCGGCGATCTTCTCGGACGCGGAGATACGGGGCTGCTTCTCGGTCTTCAGCGCGCGATCGACCAGCGTGAGGTACTCGCTGTCGACGTTGCGGAAGCTCGCGGAGCCGAGGTTCACCTCCTCGAGCTCGGGCACGACGACGGTGCCGAGCGGGCCGATGCCCTGGCCGAAGCCGGCGCTGTCGAGGATGCGGCCGCCGTCGCGCTGGATCGCCGCGAGGCCGAGCTGGAGCACGGCGCTGCACTCCTTGCCCTCGGGGGTCCTGGCGCAGGACTCCACGTCGCCGGAGCCACGGAGGTTGCGGCGACTCTCCTCGCGCCCGACGCCGGCGCCGGCGGAGCCCACCTCGACGCTCGCCCCGGCCTTGCCCTTGGCCTTCACGTCCAGGCTGTAGGCGCCGACGGTGATCGTGCGGACGTAGTGCGTCGCGCCCTCGCACTCGCCGGAGAGGCCGACGACGGACTTCTTGGTCACGCGCTGCCCCACGGCGATGTAGTCGAGCTCGAGGCTCGAGCCCACCGCCAGCTCCCCCTTGAGGGAGGCTGCGCCGAGCGGCAGCCGCGCGAAGAGCTCGCTCTGGTCGGCGATCTGCAGCTTGTCCCGAGCCGGCGTCACGCTGGTGAGCTCGTAGGCCTCCTCCGGGTCGTCCTTCTTCGACTTCGCCCGGCACGAGGTGAGCACCTTCAGGGTGCACCCCACGTAGCTCACGATCACGACGTCGCTCTGGCTGGCCGAGTCGAGGTCCACTTTGCTCGTCCCGGGCCACTCGACGATGAGCGGGTTCAGCGGATCTTTGGCGACCTTGCAGGTCGCCTGCTGCCCGTCGGCGCCCTCGACCGTGGGCGTCTCGGTGATCACCTGCGTCCCCGGACATCCCAGGGCGAAGACGCTCGCGGCGAGCAAGAAGAGGAGGTGGAGGAGGCGGCGGTCGAACATCTCGGGTCTTTGGGGGGCGCGGTCAGGGGGCGGTGCGTCGCCGGGGCCCGGCGCCGAGCGGCGGGAGCGTTCCCCCGGCGCGGGCTGACGTCAACCGGACCGCGAAGGAGAGGGCGTGCGGCGTACTACGGGCCTGACGCCGCCCGGCTCCCCCCGAACGGCGCGGCGCCTCCGGCGCGACGGGGCCCAGGCTCGGGCTACTTCAGCTTCATCAGGCCGAGCTGGACCGGGGCGCTGCACCCGGCGCCGCGCGCCCCTGCCTCGTCGAGCTCCGTCTTCGACGCGCAGGCGCCGACGTCGCCCGAGGCCCGGTTGCGAGCCCGAGACGCCTTGCGGCTTCCGCCCGCCTCCACCACGCCGACGTCGACGTTCGCGCCCTGGGACGCCCGCGCGGAGCTCTCCATGGCGTAGGCTCCCACCGAGATCGTCCGGACGTAGTGGGTGGCGCCCGAGCAGTCCCCTGACGTCTCGTCGGGCGGGGCCTCGGCGATGCGCTGGCCAACGAGCACGTAGTCGAGCTTGAACGCCTTGCCCGAGGCGAGCTCGGCCTGGAGGGCGGAGGCGGCGATCGGCAGCTTGGAGAAGAGGTCGTTCTCGTCCTTGATCTCGAGCGCGTCCCGCTGAGGCGTCACGGACTCGAACTTGTAGCCGCCCTTCGCCTCGCAGTTGGGCACGACGGTCAGCTTGCAGCCTTCGTAGCGCACGAGGACGAGGCCGCGCTTCGACAGGCTCTCGAGCTCCACCTTGTGGGTCCCCGGCCACTCCACGACCAGCGGGTTGTCGCGGTCCTCGGCCTTCTCGCACTGCGCTGCGGTCGACGCGGACTTCCCCTCGGCGTCGGCGACCCCGAGCTCCTTCGCGTCCACGTCCGGCAGGCTGGCGCTGCACGCGACGCACGGCGCCGCGAGCAGGATCAACGCCAGGGTCTTTTCGCCCATGCTCGTCATCCTCCGCTTCCATCCTCGGCCAGCAGCGCCTCGACGGCCTGCCGGATGATCGCCACGTCGTCCTCTTCGCCGCCTACGCTGACGACGCGCAGCTTCCCCCTCTTGTCGAAGATGAATGTCTGCGGGAGCTCGTCCACGCGGTAGGCGCCACGCTTGCTGGAGGCGTCGTCGTCCAGCATGTTGGGGTACGTGACGCCCATCTTCTTCAGGCGCCCCTCGACCTTCCCGGGGTTGTCGTCGATCGCGATGCCGACGACCTGCAGGCCCTGACCCTTCCGCTCCTGGTAGAGCGCCTCGATGGCCGGCATCATCTTCACGCAGGGCTCGCAGGCCGTGGACCAGAAGTCGACGACGGTGACCTTCCCCTGCTTCGGGAAGGTGATCATCGAGCCGTCGAGGGCCGGCTCCTCGAACGGCGGCGGCCCCTGCGTGAGGAGCGGGTGGGGGTCGGACGCCGGGACGCCGCCTCCACATGCAGACAGGGAGAGGGCGAGGGCGGCGAGCCAGGCGCGGTGCGTCACGAGGCTAACCTAGTCGTGGGGTCTCCGAGTTTCCACGACGAACACGCTCGCGGACCGGAGGAGGACCCCTCGCGGCTCCGCTTCGGCTCCGGCTCGTGGTATCGGTCGCGCCACCTCCATGGCGAGCAGCCGCGGTCCCTCGGTCGTGCTCGGGCTCTCCGTCCTGGTGACGGGCCTGCCGTGTCTGGGCGCGTGCGAGCGCTCGGGGCCCGGCGCGTCCTCGAGCGGAGCGTCCACCGCGTCGGGCTCGTCCCAGTCGGCCTCCGCCTCGGCGCGCGGCGTCGCCGCCGCGCTGCCCGCCGCGAGCGCGTCGCCGTCGCCGCTCCTGCCGAGTGCACGCCCGTCGGCCACGGCGTCAGCCGGAGAGGCACCGCTCGATCTGTCGCGGCTCCCGTCGCTCGTCGACGAGTCGGGGGCGCCGCTGCCCCAGACGGAGGATCGGCCGAGCGCCACGTCTCCCGCGTTCGTCGAGCGGACGCGGCTGCTCTGGAGGGCGATCGTCGCGGGGGACCCCTCCGTCGCGGCGCCAGCGTTCTTCCCGGTGATCGCCTACGAGCAGGTGAAGGACATCGAGAGGCCAGCGAAGGATCACGAGGCGAGGCTCATGAAGGCCTTCGCGCGCGACATCCGCGCGTACCACCGGAAGCTCGGGCCCGACGCGCCGGCGGCCAAGCTCGTCGGCGTGATCGTCGACGAGGCCCGCGTGAAGTGGATGGACCGCGGGAAGGAAGGCAACAAGGTGGGCTACTTCCGCGTGACCCGCTCGAAGCTCCGCTACGTGGACGCGGGGGGCGAGGAGCGCGACCTCGAGCTGACGAGCCTGATCTCCTGGCGCGGCGAGTGGTTCGTGGTCCACCTCCACGGCTTCAAGTGACTCGGGTGGCGCTCCGCGGTCCCCTGGAGCCACCAGCGTCGGAAGCGCTCGGGCCGCCGCTGACGCGAGGAGACGGCCCAGCGCTCGCGCGGCGGACCGGCCGCTCCGATCGCGACCCGCGGTCGTTTGCGTGGAAACTTCGTTTCCAC
>CAZBJI010000125.1:0-24176 GCA_964492175.1 uncultured Polyangiaceae bacterium
GGCAGCTCCGGCACCGGCGGCGCCGGATGGGAGGGCTGCGCGAGCTCGGACGGGATCTACGCGCACTGCGGCGGGTTCTGCACCTGCGGTTACAACGACGACGGGCGCGGCACGGCTGGGCTCGGCGGTCTGATGATCGCCATGGCGGCGCTCACGCTCCGACGACGGAGGCGCGCGGCGTAGCTGGGTCCCCAGCGTGCGCATCGGAGTGCTCGGGGCCGGATCGATCGGCAAGTTCCTCGCCGCCCAGCTCGGACAGGGCGGCGAGGACGTCGTGCTGATCGGCCGGCGCCCCGAGGGACGGCCGGTCGAGGCCGTCCGGATCGACGGGCGACCCATCACGCCCGGGCGGGTGGAGACCACGGCGGACACGGAGACCCTGCGGGGCTGCTCTGTGGTCCTCGTCGCCGTCAAGAGCGCCGACACCGCGGGGGCGGCCGCGACGCTGGCACCCGCGCTCTCGAGCGGCGCCCTGGTCGTCTCGTTCCAGAACGGGCTCCGCAACGCGGAGACCCTCCGGGGGGCCATCTCGGTGCCCGTCGCCGCGGGCGTGGTCACCTACAACGTGTTCCTCGACGAGGCAGGCCGCGCGCATCAGGCCACGTCGGGCAAGCTCCTCGTCCAGCACCTCCCGGAGGCCTCGGAGGCGCAGCGGAAGCTTCAAGAGGCGTTCGCGCGGGGAGGCGAGCGCCTCGAGCTCCGAGAGGACATCCCTGACGTCCAGGCCGGCAAGCTGCTCGTGAACCTGATCAACGGCGTCTGCGCCGCCACCGGCCTCGGCATCGCAGAGGCGCTCGGGGATCGCGACGCGCGGGCGTGCTACTCCCTCGCCATCCTCGAGGGCTCGCGCGTGCTGCGCGCGGCGGGGCTCCGCCCGGCCCGCGTGACGGCCCTCCCGCCCGCGCTGCTCGGACGCGCGCTTCGCCTCCCCGACGCGTGGGTCGCGGTGATGGCCCGTCGGCTGGCGCGGGTGAAGGGGGCGGCGCGCTCGAGCACGCTCCAGGACCTCGATCGCGGCAGGCGGACCGAGATAGGAGATCTGAACGGGGCCGTCGTGACGATCGCCCGAGAGGCCGGGCTGGACGCGCCGTACAACCGGATGATCACCGAGACGGTGCACGCGCACGAGGACGCGGTGCTGAGCGGGCGGGCGCCCTCGTTCGTCTCCGCGAGCGAGCTCCACGAGCGGCTGCGCGCCGCGGCGTGAGCGAGCTACTCGAACTTCTCCTCGATGCCGCCCTGCGGCTTCGGCGCCGGGCCGGGCGCCGTCGTGGGCTGCGCCGTCGCCTTGGGCTTCGGGCCCCCGGCCTTCTTCTTGTCGTCGACCTCCACCATGGGAGGCTGCGCACCGTGCTCGGAGATCGTGACGCTCTCCTCCACGGTCTCGCCATGGGCCGTGACGCGGATCTTGTGGTTGCTCCCCATGCCCCCTGAGATCTCCACGAACCCTCGGATCACGGGGACGTCCTTCCCGTTCACGGTGACCGCCGCGTCTCCGGGCCGGATGACCACGCGCTGGGTGACGTCCTTGGGCGCGGGCACGACGCTGAGGGGCGCGGCGCTCGCGGCGGGCCCCGGGTCCGCCGTCCGCGGCACCGGCTGCGCAGCGAGCGTGGCTGCCGCCGCGTTCGCGGCCGCCTGCTGATCGCTCACGACCTTGAACGCTACGCCCCCGGCGATCGCGACGCCGATCATCACGCCGACGACCACGAGCGGCGCGCTCGACCGAGCTCGGAGCTCGGGCCTGCGCTCGGTGGGCGCCGAGACGCCTCCGGTGGTCCCGGAGCCTTCCTGCGCCGGGGGCGGCTCGGAGAGGAGGGGCGGGGGCGGCGGCAGGCTGACGATGGGCATGGGCGCCTGCGGGGGCGGCATGGTCAGCCGCTTCGCGACGAGGCTTCGCTGCGTCTCCGAGAGGCCGACCAGCATCGGCTCGTCCACGGTCATGCCCGACGGCAGGAGCGCCTTCACCGCGTCGAGCATCTCTTCGGCGGTCTGGTAGCGCTCCGCCGGGTTCACGCGGAGCGCCCGGTGGACGATCGCCGCCACCTCCGGGCTCACCCAGGACGCGTAGTCTTGGACCGCCTTGGGCTCCTCGGAGCAGATGGCGATGATGAGCTCACCGAGCGCGTCGATGTGGTGAAACGGCGTGCGGCCACAGAGCATCTCGTAGAGCACCACCCCGAGCGACCAGACGTCGGCGCGATGGTCGATCGACTTCGAGCCCCGCGCCTGCTCGGGCGACATGTAGAGCGGCGAGCCGAGCATCGTCCCGGTCCGGGTGAGCCCAGCGTCGCCCGCTTCGCTCGCCGTCTCCATCTTCACCTTCGCGATCCCGAAGTCGAGCACCTTCACGACGACCACGTCCGCGTCGCTCTTGGCCAGGAAGATGTTCGCGGGCTTGATGTCGCGGTGCACCACGTTGGTCTCGTGGGCCTTCTGCAGGCCGACGCACACCTGCGCGACGATCCGGAGCGAGAGGTCCGCGGAGAGCGGGCCGACGCGGCGGAGGAGCTGCTGCACGTCCTCGCCGGTCATGTACTCCATGACCATGAAGGGCAGTCCGAGCGTCGGATCCGTCCCCGTGTCGAGCACCTGGCAGATGTGCTGCGTGTCGATGGCGCCGGCGGCCTTGGCCTCGCGCTGGAAGCGACCGACGAGCTGGGCGTCCTTCGTGAGGTCCCCCGTCGAGATCACCTTGATGGCGACGCGCCTGCCCGTCCCGACGTGCTGGGCCTCGTAGACCGCGCCCATGCCGCCCGCGCCGATGACGCGGGTCACGTCGTACCGCGAGTCGATGGTGGTTCCGACGAGATTCCGTGCGTCCACGGGGAAAACCCTCAGCTCAACCCTAGACGATCTCCCGAGGGGGGCCAATCGGTTCCCTCGGCCGGTGACTCACCGACGCGTTACGTCCGGCCACGTCGCGCGTCCGCGCCCGCCGAGGCTCCGGAGCCGAGCTTCTCCAGGACGGCCCGACATCGGTCCGACACCTCGACCGGCGTCTCCTCCAACCCGACGTCCGTAGGGTTGATGCCGCAGTACGCGACGTCCGCGAGGTGTCGCCAACGCCCGGCGCGCTCGTCCTCGTCGGGGCGCACCGGCGTCGTGCACGGGAAACAACCGATCGAGGGGAAGCCGAGCGCGTGCAGAGGGTTCACGACGACGTCCGCGTGCGCCTCGATGTAGGCGTCGAGCTCGGCGCGGGTGACGAAGGCGAGCGGGTGGACGCGGAGCGCGCCCATGTCCGCATCGAGCGCGAGCACGTCGACGAGGCTCCGACGCCCGCCCTCATCTCGCCGCAGGGTGCTGATCAGGACGTCGTACTCGCCCCGGATCGCGTGGAGCGGATCCGCCTTGCGCAGCGCGCAGCACCGCTCCTGCCCCTCCTTGCTCAGGTAGAGCACCCCGTGGCGGTCCGTCTGCTCGGAGAAGCTCTCGCGCGGCGCGAGGGTACGGACGCGGAGGTTCGGGTGCGCGGCCACGAAGCGATCCCGGGTCGCGAGGGTCTCGGCGTGGAGCACGCCGGTGTCGACGAAGAGCACGTCGGGCCGCAGACCCGCGCGATCGGCCATGTGACAGAGCGCGGTGCCCGCGCGCTGCATGCTGGACAGGATCGCGACGCGGTCGCCCAGGGCCTCGCAGAACTCGGCGAGGATCCGCGCCGGGGGCAAGCCCGCGAGGGCGGAGGAGATCGGGGCCAGATCGACGGTACGCAGCAGCACGCCGGAGAGTCTTCTTTGGTACCGTGGGCGGCGCAAGTCGATGGACGTCTCCACCGCACACGCAGCCAACGCCTGCCGCTACGAGCGCGCGGGCCGAAAGGGCCACTACGAGAGCTACTTCGTGCGGGCGAACCACCCCGACCGGCCGCTCGCCTTCTGGATCCGCTACACGATCTTCTCGCCCGCGGGTCGCCCGGAGGACGCGGTCGGAGAGCGCTGGGCGATCTGGTTCGATGGCGAGACCGGACGGCACACCGCGGCGAAGTCCGTCGCGCCCTTCGGCGCCTGCCACTTCGGCTCCGCGGGGCTCGACGTGCGGATCGGTGAGGCCTCGCTGGGCCCGGCTGGCTTGCGCGGCGAGGCCCAGACGGGGACGCGGCGCCTGGCGTGGGACCTCACGTTCGAGGGCCCCGACGAGCCCCTGCTGCTCCTCGCGCCGTGGCTCTACGACGCCCCGCTCCCGAAGGCGAAGTCCCTCGTGCCCCGCCCGTTGGCCGTGTTCCACGGGGAGATCGAGGTCGAGGGCGAGCGAAAGAGGATCGACGGCTGGGTCGGCAGCCAGTGCCACAACTGGGGAGAGCGCCACACGGACCGCTACGCGTGGGGGCAGGTCGCCGGGTTCGACGACGCACCCGACGTGTTCTTCGAGTGCGCCACGGCGATCCTCCGCCTCGGCCCGGTGCACACGCCTCCGCTCACGACCGCCGTCCTGGCGCTCGGGGGGGAGCGCGTCGAGCTCACGACGGTGCGCCACGCGGTCCGCGCGACCGGGCGGTTCGAGCCCGGATCCTATCGCCTCGAGAGCCGGGGCCGCGGCGTACGGATCCGTGCGAGCTTCACCGCGCCGACCTCGGCCTTCGTCGGCCTCACGTACCCGAACCCGCCCGGCGGATCGAAGACCTGCCTGAACACGAAGATCGCGGCGTGTGAGCTCTCGGTCATGCGCGAGGGAGCGCAGGCGAGGGTCTTCAAGAGCGCGCGTCGCGCCGCGTTCGAGATCCTCACCGACGATCGGGATCACGGAATCGACGTCGTCGTGTAGTCGAAACGCGGGCGCCGGGGTGATATGGTGCCGCCCTTCGCGGTGAGCACGGCTCAGTCATTCCTCGATCGGCTCGACGAAGCCTTCCTCACCACCGTGGGGGCGTCGCGCGTGAACGGTCCCCTCGAGGAGATCGCCGCGAGGCGCTTCGTCTTCCTCACGGGCAAGGGGGGCGTCGGCAAGACCACGGTGAGCGCGGCGCTCGGCCTCGCGCTCGCCGCACGCGGCAAGCGCGTCCTCATCGCGATGGCGAACACCAAGGAGCGGCTCTCGGCCGTCCTCGGCTCGCGGCCGATCGGCTCCGACATCGCGCAGGTAGGAGAGCGTCTGTTCGCGGTGAACATCGAGCCCGAGCGCGCCCTGGCCGAGTACGGGCAGATGGTCATCAAGGTGAAGGCCATCTCGTCCGCCGTGTTCGGCAACGACAACATCAGGGCGTTCCTCCGGGCGGTGCCCGGCCTCTACGAGTGGGCGATGCTCGGCAAGGCGTGGTTCCACACGACCGAGCAGGACGCCGCCGGCCGGCCCGTCTACGACGTCGTCCTCTTCGACGCCCCCGCCACCGGCCACGGCCTCGACATGCTCCGCGTCCCCAAGGTCATCCTCGACGTCGCGCCGCCAGGGACGCTCCGCCACGACGCCGAGCGGGCCGTGGCCCTCCTCCGCGACCCGATCCAGTGCGGCATCGTGGTGGTCACGCTCCCCGAGGAGATGCCGGTGACCGAGACGGTGGAGCTCGTCCACGCGATCGAGCGCGAGCTCGCGATGCCCGTGCTGCGCCTCGTCATCAACGGCGTCATTCCCCCGCTCTTCTCCGACGCCGAGCGCGCCTCGCTCCTCTCGCACCCGGAGCTCCTCACGCTCGAGGCCGCCACACGCGCCGAGTCCGCGCGGGACGCGCCCGCGGTGGCCGCCGCGAGGCGGGCCCTGCGCGAGACGGTGCAGCGGGACAGCCTGCGGAGGCTCCTCTCCTCGCTCGACGAGCACGCGGTGCTCCTGCCGCATCTGTTCGACGCCGCCTCCACGAAGGAGGGCACGCGCACGCTGGCCCTCGAGCTGGGCTCTCCGAAGGTCGCCGGCCGCTAGTACCGCGACCCATCGATTTCGATGGGTCGCGGTGCCCAAGGGAAGTCGAGGAGGGAGCACAGAGAGGCGGCATCAGGAGGTTCCTCCCATCCCCCTCGCCTCGTCGCGGGGTCGGAGGAACCGATCGAAATCTGTGGGGCGAGGTACTAGCGGCCGCCCTCCTTCGGCACGACCGCTGGACCAGGTATAGTGTCCGGCCCATGAAGAGCCGCTGGGTCGACGCGGAGGCGCGAGCGTTCATCGACCGGTACGCCAGCGCGACGAGCGAGATCGTCGCGCTCCGCGTCTACACGTCGCGCCTCATCGGCGCGGAGGAGAGCCTGGTGCTGCACGGGGGCGGCAACACGTCTGCGAAGGGCCCGCGGAGGACCCTCCTCGGGGACGTCGTCGACTGCCTCTGGGTGAAGGGCTCCGGGTCCAGCCTGGCGGACGTCGAGCCGCGCGACCTCCCGGCGCTGGATCTGGCGTACCTGCGGCGGCTCCGCGCGCTTCCGTCGCTCACCGACGAAGAGATGGTGAACCAGCTCCGGACACACCTGTTCGATGCCTCGTCTCCGAACCCGTCGGTCGAGGCGCTGCTCCACGCGTTCCTCCCACACGCCTTCGTGGACCACTCGCACGCGGACGCGATCCTCGCGATCACGAACCAGCCCGACGGCGAGGAGCTGGTCCGCGCCGCCCTCGGCAACCGCGTCGCGTTCCTCCCGTACATCATGCCGGGCTTCCCGCTGGCAAAGGCGGTGGCCGAGGCCGTGGAGCGCGCGCCGGGGGTGGAGGGCGTGGTCCTCTCGAAGCATGGCCTCTTCACCTTCGGAGAGACGGCGAGGGAGAGCTACGAGCGGCACGTCTCGGTGGTGGACGCGTGCGAGCGCTTCGCTGCGTCGCGCGCGAAGGGAGCCTCGGTGTCGCTGTCGAGCACCGTGGGCGGCGCCGAGGCGCGCCTCGCCCTCGCTGCGCCAATCCTCCGCGGTCTCTGCGCCGAGCCGAGCGGATCGGAGGACGACCCGCACCGCCGCGTGATCCTCGATCACCGGACAAACCCCGAGGTGCTCGCGTACCTCGCCGCGCCCGACGCGGAGGCGCTCGCGCGCACCGGCCCGCTCACCCCCGATCACGTGATCAGGACCAAGGCCCACGCGCTCTTCGTCCCGAGCCCGGCGTGGGGGGACGAGGTCCGGCTCGCCGAGCAGCTCCGGGGCGCCGTGAGCGCGTTCCGCGCCGAGTACGACGGGTACTTCTCGCGCGCCGCCGCGACACGCGGCGCGACGAAGAAGAAGCTCGACTCGGCCCCGCGCGTCGTCCTCCTGCCGGGCGGCGGCGTCGTCGCCCTCGGCAAGACCAAGAAGGACGCGCGGATCGCCGCCGACATCACCGAGCACACCCTCGCGACCAAGGCGCTCGCCGCGTCCTTCGGTCGCTACGAGGCGCTCGGCGAGCTCGAGCTCTTCGACATGGAGTACTGGAGCCTGGAGCAGGCCAAGCTCGGCAAGGCCACGGAGCGGCCGCTCGAGCGGATGGTGGTGCTCGTCACGGGGGGCGCGGGCGCCATCGGGCGAGGCATCGGGGAGGCCTGCGCGCGCGCGGGCGCCCACGTGGTCCTGGTCGACGTGGATCAGGTCGCGGCGCGCGAGGCGGCGAGCGCCATCGAGGCGGCGGCCGGCGCGGGCAGCGCGCTCGGCGTCTCCGGCGACGTGACGGACGAGGCGTCCCTGCGCCGCGCGTTCGACGCGGCGTGCCTCGCCTACGGCGGCGTCGACGTGGTCGTGCCGAACGCGGGGATCGCGCTCGTGAAGCCCGTCGCCGAGCTCTCGGCGGCGGACGCGCGACGCGTCGCCGAGGTCAACTACCTGGGCGTGCTCAACTCGATCCGCGAGGCGGTGCGCATCTTCCGCGCGCAGCGGACGGGCGGGCACATCGTCATCAACGCCTCCAAGAACGTGTTCGCCCCGGGCAAGGACTTCGGCGCTTACAGCGCCAGCAAGGCGGCCGCGCACCAGCTCGGCAAGGTCGCGGCGCTCGAGCTCGCCCCGCTGGGCGTGCGCGTGAACCAGATCAACGCGGACGCGGTGTTCGCGCACGGCGCGACGCCGTCCGGGCTCTGGGCGGAGGTGGGGCCGGCCCGCGCGCAGAGCCGGGGCCTCGCGCCGGAGGCGCTGCCCGAGTTCTACCGCGATCGGAACCTGCTCCGTGCTCGCGTCGAGGCCACGCACGTGGGGAACGCCGTCGTGTTCTTCGCGAGCAGCGCGACGCCCACGACGGGCGCGACGCTGCCGGTGGACGGCGGCGTCCCCGAGGCGTTCCCTCGGTAGCTCGCCGCCCGCGACTGAGATACTTTTCGTGCGTGCGAACCGCCGCGCTCGTCGTTCCCCTGCTCTTCGTGCTCCTCGGCGGCTGCGATCAGCTCGGGGGCGCGAAGAAGGACTCCGGCGAGGAGTCCGACGACGAGCCCAGGAAGAAGAAGAAGAAGAAGACCGACGAGGGGGGCGCCGCGAGCGCTTCCGCCGCGGCCAGCGCGCCGGCGACGGCGTCCGCCTCCGCCTCGGCCTCCGCCAAGCCGAGCGGCCCCGTCCTCTCGATCCCCGCCGGCCCACTGAAGATCGGCGCGGCGTGCGGCGCGGTCCCGCGCGTGACGAACGAGGAGCTCGTGCATCCGAGCGTCTCCATGACGGAGTTCACGATCGACGCTTACCCGTACCCGAACGAGCCCGGCGTGAAGCCCAAGACCGGCGTCACGCGCGCGGAGGCGGAGTCTCTCTGTCAGCAGGCGGGCAAGCGCCTCTGCACGGAGCTCGAGTGGGAGCGAGCCTGCAAGGGCGAAGACAACAAGACCTTCGAGTACGCGGGAACCTACGACAAGGCCGCGTGCGCGGCGGGCGAGGGGCTGACCGGCAAGCGCGACAAGTGCAAGAGCGCGTTCGGCGTCTACGACCTGCACGGGCTCGCGCTCGAGTGGACCGCGAGCAGCTGGGGCCGGGGACAGGGCTCCGGCCTCGCCACGACGCGCGGCCACCACGGCTCGGGCAACGTGGTCCGAGAGCGGTGCGCGAGCGGCCAGGGGCGCGACCCGGAGAAGTCGTTCCAGGACGTCGGGTTCCGCTGCTGCGGCGGCCCCCAGAACCCGGCGGTCGTCGACCTGACCCTCCTTCGACAGCCGGTCCTCACCGAGGACGCCCGTGTCGACGCGACGCTCGCGCGAGATCTCCTGAACGCGATGCCCAAAGACCACCAAGAGCTCGCCGACGCGACGGTCCGCTTCGACCGCGTCTGGCGCTGGCACCCCCGCGACAACGAGGAGCTGATCGTCGCGCGCTGGGTGGGGAACCCGACGCGCGGCTCCTCGTTCGCCGAGATCGCCGTGTTCAAGGTCTGCGGCGGCGTGCCCACGCGCGTGACGCGCATCCGCGGCCCGGTGGAGAAGGCGGACCGCCTGCGCGAGGACGGCTCGCCGGAAAGGCTCGTCTTCGACGTCTCGACGGAGAAGGACCGCGGACAGGTGAAGCTCGCGTACTGGTATGGGTCCGTCGCGGTGACGCAGCCCGACTGGATCAAGGAGGGCAACCGGCTCGTCCCCAAGGATCCACGCAAGAAGCTCTTCGACGCCGTGCGGCCCAAGAAGAAATGAAGCACGCCCTCGCATGGCTGCTCGCTGCCTCGTCCCTCGGGTGCGGGGACGAGGTGACGACCTCGTCCTCGGGAGCGTCGAGCGGGGCAGCCACGTCGGGGGCCTCGGGGACGGCCGGCGCGACCGCGACCACGGCCTCCGGCGCGACGACGGGGACGGGCAGCGGGGGCGCCGCGCCGGTGTGCCCCGCCTGCGCCGAGCCGACGGACGCGGCCGTCGTCGCGAGCCCAGACATCGTCGAAGCCTCGGGGATCGTGGCGAGCGCCGTGCATCCGGGCGTGCTCTACGCGCACAACGACTCGGGCGACTCGGCCCGCTTCTTCGCCATCGGCGCGCAAGGGGAGGACCTCGGCAGCTACGTGCTCTCCGGAGCCTCCGCGACCGATTGGGAGGACATCGCGCGAGGCCCGTGCCAGAGCGCGAACGAGAGCTGCCTCTATCTCGCCGACGTGGGAGACAACAACCAGGTTCGCTCGTCGTACACGATCCACCGGGTCGTGGAGCCGGCCGCGCTCGCCGCTGGCGTGAACGCCGTCGCCCACGAGACCTTCACGTTCCAATACCCCGACGGCTCGCACAACTGCGAGGCCATCCTCGTCCACCCGGCGACGGGCACGATCACGCTCGTGACCAAGGACCGCGCCGGACCACAGGCGTACGAGCTGGCCGCACCCCTCGCGGCCGGCCCGACCCTGACGGCCACGGGCCCCACCGAGGTGGTGCTCGGCGATCTCCTGCCGCTCGTCACCGGGGGGGATATCCACCCGCGGGGTACGGCGGTGCTGCTGCGAACCTACACGAGCGTGTGGAGCTACCCCATGGTGCCTGGTCAGGCGGCGGCCGAGGCGCTCGCGGGAGGTCCCTGCGAGCTGCCGGCTGCGGGCGAGCAGCAGGGGGAAGCGATCGGGTGGGCGCGATCGGGGGCGACGTACTTCACGCTGAGCGAGGGGGCGAGCGAGACGGTGCACGCCGTCTCGTGCCGCTGACCCGGAGGTCTCCTGGCGGAGCGCCAGCATCGTGCCGAAGAAGCGCAGCACGAGCCGCCGGGTGAGCGGGGTGCTGCATCGAGCACGAGGACCGGGACTCCTCCGGCGAGCTGCTACACGTCGAGCATCGTCTGCGTGATCGCGTAGTTCGCGATCAGGATCGCGACGCAGCTCTCGACGACGGCGCGGGTGGTGGCCTGCCCCACTCCGCGGGCGCCGCCCTTGGCGTAGAAGCCGTGGCGACAGGAGATGCTCGTGAGGATGAAGCCGAAAGCCACCGACTTCACGAGCCCCATCGTGAGGTCCTTGGGCACCGCGAGGTCACGGATGCTCTGGAGCCAGATGCCGGCGTCGCCGCCGAGCCACAGCACCGCCACCAGGTAGGAACCGGCCATGCCCACCACGGCGTAGAGCGCGCAGAGCAGCGGGAGCATGACCATCGCGGCGACGAGCCGCGGGGAGAGCAGGTACTGCACCGCGCTCACGCCCATCGTGGTGATGGCGTCGATCTGCTCGGTGACGCGCATGTTCCCGAGCTCGGCGGCCATGGCGCTGCCGGCGCGGGCCGTGACCATGATCGCGGTGAAGACCGGCGCGAGCTCACGCAAGAGCGACACCGCGACGATGCCACCCACGCGCCCCTCCGCGCTGAACGCCCGCAGCGCGTAGACGGTCTGCAGGGTGACGACCATGCCCGAGAACGTGCCCGTGAGCGCCACGATGAACACGGACTGGACGCCGATGAACTCCATCCCCGCGAGGACCTGGGCGCCGCGGTACGGCGGCCGGATGAGCCAGAAGAGCGTCTGCCACGTGAGCGTGATGAGGCTGCCCAGGTTGGCGAGCCACTCGAAGAGCGGGTCGAGGGCGGCGCGCACGATGCCTCTCTTGGGGGTGTCTGCGCCCGCCACGTCGAGGTTCTACCACACCCCCCCGGACGCGACGGGTCTCCCATGGCGGTGGTCCTCGCGCCGCGGCGGTCGTACGCTCCCGCGGTGCAGGTCCCGCTGCCCCACCGGCGGAGCACGAAGGAGCTCGCCGCGGCGCTCGCGAGGGCGCTGCGTCCGGGCGATCTCGTCATTTTCACGGGCGAGCTCGGGACCGGAAAGACCTTCCTCGTCCGCGCCGCGCTCCGGGCGCTCGGGTGGCCGGCGCACGAGCGCGTGACGAGCCCGACGTTCTCGCTGATCCACGACTACGCCCTCCGGCCGTCCGTCGCGCACGCCGACCTCTATCGGCTCGCGGACGCCTCGGAGCTCGAGCACCTGGGCCTCCGCGACCGGAGGGCCTCCGGCGCCGCGTGCCTCGTGGAGTGGGGCGGCCCCTACGCGGAGGCGCTGGGCGGGGACGCGCTCCACGTCGAGCTCGAGCTCGGCCCGCGGCGGGCCGGGCTCCGCGCGACGGGCGAGAGGTCGCGGGAGCTGCTTGCCTCGGTCGCAGCAGCCCTGGCTACTTCGCCTCGAGCTCCTTGAGGACCGAGTTGCCGGCCTGATCGTACGCTCGGACGCCGATCATGCGAGAGCCGGCGGGGACGACGGCGCTCACGTCCTGGTCGAACTTCTCGCTCGCGTCGTCGTAGATGCCGTCGCTCGGCGCGATGGGACGCCAGTCGTCGGTGCCGGCCAGCGCGATCTCGATGCGCACGATGGGGCCGAGCCCGTCGGACACCTCGCCGGTCAGCTTGCGACCGTTCATCCCGAGCGTCTTGAAGACGGGGGCGGTGTTGTCCACCAGGACGAGGCCGGACTCCAGGGAGTGCTTGGTGACCTTGTCGGGCGGGTTCACGAGCTCGTCGCTGGCCTCGACCTTCAGCCGGTAGAGCCCCTCGGGAAGCGACGTCGTGTCCCAGTCGAGGCTCGTGCGCGTGAAGATGTCGGTGGGCTTGAGCGCGTCACGCCACGTGCTCTGTGCCTCGAGGCGATAGAAGATGCGGTAGCGCAGATCGTCCTTGTCGGGGTTCTCGACGTCCCAGCGCACGTTCACCGTCGAGGACGGCTTCGAGACGCTACCGCCCGACTGCTGGAGGCCCGTCTGGAGCCGGCCGCTCTTCTGGACCCGGCTCTCCGCCGAGACGCTCGTCACGATGGCGCGGGCGTTGTCGGTCACGAAGTGCATGCGCACCTCGCTGAAGGTGGCCTTGGCGTCCCGGGCGAACCGCGTCCGCATCTGGATGTAGCGGCCGCGGGGGCTCGTGACCTTGCCGGGCGCGGTGAGGGCCGTGGACCAGGCGCTCCACGAGGTGTCCGGGTCCTGCGTGTTGCCGGAGCGCGTCTGGACCTCCACCGTGCCGGTGCCGCGCCACGCCACGAGGCCGAAGGTGGCCGGCAGCCCCGCGTCGAGCACCTTGCTCGTCCACACGGCGTCGGGGCCGCCCTCTCCCTTGATCTCGCGGTAGACGACCGGGTCCGACGTGACGAGGAAGCGCTTCTTGCCGGCGACGACGACGGTGGAGATCTGCCGCTCCTCCACGTCCGCCACGATCCGCTCCAGGTGGTCGTCGCTCACGGTGACGACGCGGCCCTCGAAGCCCGTCCCCATGTACGGCTGGCCATCGTCGCCGAAGGCGAGGCTCGTGAAGTGGGACTTCTTGTACTCGAGGAGCTGCTCCGCCACGCCGTTCTGGAACCGGTAGAGCACGCTCTCCCCGCCGCGGCTCGGCCGGGCGGCGCCGGCGCCGGAGAAGCCCCCCGCGCCCTTCACCGGCAGCGAGAAGCTCCCGCCGTACTTGTTGGCGGTGGCCCACACGGCGCCGTTCTTGGTGACGGCGATGTTGGACACGTCGTCGGCGTCGAAATCGAACACGACCTGCGCGCGACCTGGCGCGTCGATCTTGTAGAGCAGCGCCTTGCCCGACGTGCCGCAGTACACCTTGCCGTCGGGGCCGACCGCGAGCGAGGTCACGTGCGGGTCCTCGGCGTCGTAGTGGACCTGCGCCTTGCCCTGCTCGTCGATGCGGAAGACCTTCCCCTCCGGCCCCGTCGCCGCGTAGAGCGACTTGCTCTTCTCGTCGTAGGCGAGAGACCAGATGGCCTCGACGCCTTCCATCTTCCCGCCGAACTCCTTCGCGGCCTCCCCCTTGCCCTGGCCCTTGGGCAGCCGGTAGAGCTTGCCGTTCGGGAAGGAGCCCGCGATGACGTCGCCGTTCCACGCGAGCGTCATCGCAGAGACGGCCATCTGCTCCGTCGTCGCGGCGACGGAGACCTGCCCGTTCGCCACCCGCATGATCTTGCCCTCGGTGCCCGTGCCGATCAGCACGGAGCCGTCGGCCAGGACCACGCTCTGCCAGGCGCTCTGGGGTCCGTCGACCGCCGTCTTGCCCAGGTTGAGACCGGCGCGGACGAAGCCGCGGCTGTCGACGGCGACGCCCGTCAAGTCGCCCGACGAGAGGTCGTCCATGGTCGACATGTCGAAGCTGCGAGTGCCGACGGCCTCCGCGGGGTGCGAGGCGAGCGCCGCGGCGAAGAGCGTCAGCGCGCCCAGGATCGACTTGGTCAGGAGAGAGGTTCTGTTTCGCATCGTTGGGCCTGGCTGGAGCGTCTCTCGGGAGAGACGGGAGGGTCGGTGAGACAGCGGTCACGCACCGGACCGCGCCGACCGTGGCGCGATCCGAAACTGCTTCACTTCACGAGGGGGCGAACGCGCACGCTGACGCGATCACGTCCGATGACGAACGTCTTCATCGGGTGGGAGGTCTGTTGGAGCGAGCCGAACGTCTCGGGCCCGACGGCGCTGGCGCCGACCTGCAGCGTCTGGATCGCGCCCGGCGGGAGGCGATAGGCGACGTTGTTTCGGAAGGCGGCGCCGCCCTCGCCCTTGATCCGGATCGTCGCCACGAGCGACTCCTCGGGGAAGGTCGGGTTGTTCAGCATCGCGACGAGGTCGGTGACGCTCTCCGGCATCGCCCGCGGCCGCTCGTTCTCGTAGCCGGGGCTGAGATCGATCGAGACCTCCTCGCCGGCGTAGTCCGCCGGGATCGGCACCTCGATCATCCGGGTCTCGCGCTTGCCCTTGAACGGGACGAGCTCGATCTTGATGCGGGCGGGCTGCCCCGGGTCCACCTCCGCCTCGACCACGGACGTGCCGCGCATCAGCGCGAGATCCCGCTCGAACGAGATCTGCAGCTTCGACTCGACGCCCTCGATGCGGACGTCCTCCCAGGGGTTGTTGAGGAGCATGCCCACCGACCGCACCAGGCGACTGCGCATGTACGGATCCCCGCCGTCGCCGGCGGAGACGCCGAAGTCCTTCAGCGTGACGGTGCCGTATCCGGCGATCTTGATCGTCGTGAACGCGCGGAACGTCGTGTCCCCACGCTCGGACGAGGTGGTCTCCACCGCGCTCGAGAGCGCTGCGGCTGCGAGGAAGGGCGCCATGAACGGGTCGTGCGCGACCTCGCTGTTCCACTGGGTCTTCGGCGCGCCCTCCACGCCCTCGATCTTGAGGGACACCGGGAACGTCGAGGCGACGCGCTTGCTGTCGACGACGATGGACGCCTGCCGGTCGTTCACGAGCGTGCCGAGCGGCCGCACCGCCTCGCCGATCTTGAAGCTGCGGTTCGTGCTCGCGAGGATCCAGTGGACCTTGGCCACGGCGGTGGGCATGTCGCTGGCCCCGCCGCCCATCATCGGGTGACCGAAGGCGATGAGCTTGTCCCCTTGCACGTGGGTCACGGTGCCGAGCCCCATCGCGGACACGTCACCGCGGATGAGCTGGACGCCGATCGCTCCGCCGTCGACGAAGCCCGTCGGCGCGTCCTCGGCCACCTTGGCGCCCGACCCGCCGGCCTGCAGCGGGAGGATCCCCATGGGCGCGAGCATCGCCTCCATCTGGGCGGCGACGCCGGGCGTCATGCCGCCGAGCAGCATGGGGGTGGCGGCCGGCGCGAGGGCGCTCGTGGTCGACGAGGGGCTCCCTCGCTCGCGGAGGGCGCGCTGCGTCAGCTGCTTTGCGTGCGCCTCCAGATCGTAGGAGCCGCGACCGGTGTCGAAGAGGCCGGCGAGGGCCCGCGTGCTCGGGGCGCCGACCTGGGCGTTCGGCTTCTGGGCGTCCTTGTGCTTGGGGAGGATGTTGGACCGCGGCTTGAAGAGCGGCGGGATCGGCTTCTTCAGATCCTCCAGCATGTTGTGGATCGGCGTCACGCCGGCGATGGGCTCGGCGCCGAACGTCCACCCGTACGCGTAGGCGCCGATCATCTTGCCGTCCAGGTAGATGGGGCTGCCGCTCATGCCCGCCACCGTGTGGGCGATGTCGAGGCGCGGGTGGTTCGGGGTCTTGATGAGGATGAGGCTCTGGTTCGGGCGGAACCCGTTCAGCGTGCCGATGATCTCGACGTCGAACTTCTCCGGCTTGGAGCCGACGAACACGGTGAGGCCGTAGCCCTTCATGCCCGCCTTCACGTCCGCGAGCGGCATGAAGTTGCCCGTTGGGACCGCCTGGGCGATGCCCACGCCGACGACGGCGCTGAGCGCGAGACCACCTAGAAGACCGACGAGGATCGCGGGGGAGGAGCGTTCTTGCATGGATGGGCGCTCGGGAGTCTAGCTGGAATCCGCGCAGCTCGCCTGCGCGAATCCTGGCGGATGTTCGGGGGGTTCTTGGGGTGACGAGGGTGGGTGGAGGTTCATGCGATCAGCGGCGCCCGCGGGCGCGTCGCCCGATCAGACAGCACGGAGCGACGAAGGTTTGAACTTTTCCGGGAGGGCGGCGCCGCGGGGACGCGCGCCGCCACGAACTTGCGCGAGCGCGCCGAATTCGGGACTAGAGTAGGTCGCGTGCGGGACGCGGTCGTGTTCGGGCTCATCGTCCTCTCCTTCGCGACCTTCGTCACAACGCACGTGGCCCTCGTCTTCGTCCTGTCGTTCTCTCTCCGGCCACGCTGGAGGGGCCTCGCCGCCTTGGTGATCCCGCCGCTCGGGCCGCTCTGGGCGTGGGAGGGCGGCCACCGCAAGAAGGCGATCCTGTGGGTCGTCGCGGTCGTCCTCTACGCCGTCGGCCTGGCCGTCGCGACGAGCAGCTGATCGGCGCCGGCCGCCGTCCACGCGTGTCAGCAGAACGGCCACAGCGGGCAGAGCCTCAGAGTCCCCTTCTTGAGCTCCTCGGACTGGGCAGCCAGTGCGTCGGCGCCGTCGGGCACCTCGCCGAGGAAGCGCTTCAGGTTGCCGCGCGCGAGCTCGAAGCCGTCGGGGGTGAAGCCCTTCTCCTTGGCCATCTTGTCGAGCGACTTGGAGAAGGCCTCCTCGAGGTGCCCCCGCGCGACGTCCGACGGCTCGAACGCCGCGTCCGTGGTCTCCCAGAACATGCTCTTTGCGCCGCCCTCGTCGCAGGCGTACCCGAGGCAGTCCCCCTCGGGGGACCGCGCGCCTGCGCACGAGAGGAGGACGAGGGCGAGGGGCACGAGGAGCCGGCGGCGCATGGCCGGGAGGCTACCAGCTCCGGCGCCCGCGGCGAAACGAGCCGCCGACGGGCCGCGAGCGCCGAGACCGGCTACGGCGCGATCACGTCCGCGAGGGACATCTCGACGTGCATGCGCCGGGCCTTCGACCGATCGAAGGGCCGGCGTAGGCCCTTCGCGGCGGCGGCGTGCACCGGCGCGTCGGCGCGCCTGCCCACACAGGCGCGGTAGTCCCCGACCGCCTCGGCGCGGCGCCCCGCGAGGTCCTGGGCGCGCCCGCGCCAGAGGTGAAAAGCGGCGACGCGCTCCTCGTCCGGGTGTCCGAGCGCGATCGCCTCCGTGAGCGCGGCTGCAGCCCGCTCCCCCTGCCCGAGCTCGACCGAGAGCAGACCCGCGAGCGCGTGGTAGATCGACTCCTTCGGCGCGAGGGCCGCCGCCTCCTCCACGTGCCGGCGCGCCTCCGCGGCGTCGCCGTGGTCGAGGTACGCGACGTACGCCCGCCGGTAGCGCTCGAACGCCGCGTCGGCCTCGGGATCGGGCGCCGGCTGAAGCTCGCCAAGCTCCGGCGCGTGGCCCATCGCGTCGAGCGACAAGGGGACGTAGGTGCCGCGGCTGGTCGGGGCCTCGCCCGTCGCCATCCAGAGCGCGCCGTCCTCGGGCCGGAACACCACCGAGCCCACGGTCATCACCATGGCGATCGAGTCGCGGACGCGGCACCGAGGGTCGCCGGCGTGCCCGATGATCGACGCCATCGCCTGCGCGTCGAGCGACCCGGCGCCGTCTCGCAGGAGCTCGTTCACGCGCCGGTGCCGGCCCTGGTTGTGGCGCCAGTAGGACCCGTACGAGGCGACCTCGGTCGCGCCGAGCTCCGCGTCGAGGTAGATGTTCGCGTAGCCGAAGGTCGCGTCGTCCGCGCTCGTGCGGCGCACGGCCTTGCGGTCCGGGTTCTCCTCGTAGCAGAGCACCTCCCGGCCACGGCCGTCGGCGACGAGGTACGTCCAGCATCCGATCGGGACGTGCCGCGCAAGGATCGCCTCGGCCTCGTCGAGGGAGCGCGCTTCGCGCATGACCACGTCGCCGACGACGCCGATCGGCACACCGCCGAAGCGGGTGCGGTCCGTGAACATGTGCTGGTGCACGGTGAGCGAGAGCCCAGCCTCGTTCATCGCCGTGAAGCCGCCCATGGCGACGCCCGCCGCAGAGCACGAGACGTAGCGCTGCCCGCGCGCCGGCTCGTGGAAGATGGCCGTGGCACGCTCGGGCCAGTTGCCGACGCCGTGATAGTCGAGGTTCCGCGCGTGGTAGAGCTTGCCGTCCTTGGTCGCGCTGCCCCAGGCGATCGCGCTGGTGCAGCCGAGCCCGAGCGCCAGGCGGTGGGCGACCGCGGGACCGGGCCCCTTCAGCTGGTGCAGGCGCGCGGTGACCCACATGAGCGCGTCGGGCATCGTGCAGCCGCGCAGGAACTCCGCCGGGTCGAGCCCCGCTCCCCGCGCGACGCCGATCGCCGTCTCGCGGGCGAAGTCCGGGAAGGACCTCTCGACGCGCGCGCCGACGAAGCGCTGGATGCCGCCGGCGAGGAGCGGCGAGAGCGGGCCCGCGGACTTGCCGAGGAGGCGCTCCACCATCCCGCGGTAGTACGGGATGGGGCCGGTCCTCACCTCCTCGGAGAGGAGCGCGCCGTGCTGCTCGCCCATCTCCGAGAACGAGCCGGCGACGCGGAGCACCCGGAGGCCGCGCACACGCGTGAGCGATCCGCGACCGTGGCGCGTCGGCGCCGCGGCAGGCGTGCTGGCTGCGGAGGGCCGCTTCTGGGTGTCGTCGGTGTGGGTCGCCATGGTCATGTCAGAGTCCCTCCATCACGGTCGGTATCGGATCGCCGTTCGCGAGCGCCGCGGCGGCGAGGATGCGGGGCGTCGCCCACGCGTGGAACCCGGTCACGAGGGAGCGGGCCCCGTCCGCGTCGCCCGCCTCCACGAGGTCCACCACGAGGCGGAGCCCGTCGAGGTGCTCCCGGCTGGCGGGGCGCGTCGCGGCGAACGCTCCCTCGAGCTCGCTCACGACGCGCGCGTTGTAGGCGGCGAGCATCTCGATGAGGGGGTTCTTCGCCGCGCGCGCGAAGAGGGCGCCGAGATCATGGACGAGCCTGCCGTAGCGGGGCGCGTCACGCAGCGACGCCTCGAGCAAGCCGAGCTGTCGGCGGAGCGCCGCGACGTCCTCGGGCGTGCGGCGCGCCGCAGCGAGAGCCGTCATCTCTCCGTCCATCACCGCGCGCACCTCAAGGAAGCTCGAGAGGACGTGCCGATCGATCCGCCCGGGCCTGGGCATGAGCATCGCCGAGAGGACCTCGGGGCTCATCGAGCGCAGGGGCTCGAGCACCTCGGTGCCGCGGCGGCGCACGGGCCGGACGAGTCGGTGCACCTCGAGGAGCTTGACCGCCTCGCGGACCACCCCGCGGTTCACGCCGTACGCAGCGGCGAGCTCGGCCTCCTTCGGCAGGATCGCGCCGACCTTCCACTCCCCGGACACGATGCGCCCGAGGAGGTCCCGCGCGACCCGATCGGAGCTGCGCTGCGCCGGCTCGGCGGCTGGGCGCCGCGAGCTCTCGGGAGCCCGCTCTTTGGGCGCGCGGAGCCTCGGTCTCGGCGCTGGGGAGCGAGCGGGGGGCACGACGAGACAATACATCGTACTTATTTTATGTCAAGCGATGTTATGCCGCGGGCCGACGCTCCTCGGGCCCCTCGCGGGCTTCGAGGGCTCCCCCGTCCCGATCACGAGCAAGGCCGGGATCGACGCCCATGTCACAGGGCACGGCGGCCCTGAGAGGCGGTCCGCCGGCTCGTCGGGCTACTGCCTCCTCGGGCTACTGCGCACGCGCGAGGAAGACGTGAGCCTCGCCGCGACCAAACGCGAAGTCGTCCGAGCTGATCTCGAAGCCAGCGCCCGAGCCGAACGGCAGCTCGTCGGCGGGCAGGGAGAGCCCGACGGCGGGGCCGAGCCCCGCGCAGACCACGCCACGGGCCATCCCGCGGAGGGCGGGATCGGCGTCGGGGCGCTCGCGATCCTCGACGGCGACACCTCTCACTTCGCAGCTGATCTCGACCGCCGCGTCCGGGCAGTCGCCGTCGCAGGCGACGCGGGTGAGCGTCGCGCGCAGCTTGCCGGGGGAGGTCTCGACGATGGCGCCGCGGAGCGTCGTGTCGACCGTGCGCGAGCGCGAGTCGGGCGGACCGCTCCCCATCGCGCGGGAGCCGAAGCTCGAGACCTCGTTCGCCCGGATCGACAGGGTGAGGGTGCCGCCCGAGAGGGCGAGCGTGGCCTTGCCGCTGGTGGAGCTCGACGCCCACGACCGCGAGCAGCCGTGGTGGCTGGACTCGTGAAAGGCGACCGCGAACTGGCCCACCGGGATCGACGAACGCTCGACCGGCGCCCGCGCCGCCGCGCCGTCACGCGCCGGCTGCGGGACGACGAGATCGATGGCCGCGGCCGCCGCTTGATCGGCGTCGGACGCGCCGAGGGGGGCCACGGGGCCTCCGCCGCACGCCGCGACGCAGGAAGTGCCGAGGAAGAGGGCGAAGCGCAGGTACGACATGGTGCTCTCGAGCCAGGGTCGGCGAAAGGGCTCGCCCGCCACCTTAGCAGCACGTCGTACGGCTGGGCGCGGCGAATGTGACCGCCGCGTCAGCGAAACAGGCCCCTCGACCGCAACATGCGCCCAACGGCTCGGAAGCCCGAGGAGCGTCCGAACTGGAGCAGGTGCCCCCCGTGGAACGTCACGAGATCGACCCCGTAGTGGCGGGCGATCTTCTCCGCGTGGGAGATCGGGGTGATGCGGTCCGCCTGGCCCGCGACGACCACGACCGCCTCTTTGGGCACCTTGGGCGATCGGGCGAACGGGCTGACGACGCGGTGGGCGGCTTCGAGCCCAGCGTGCTGCTCGAGCTGCTCCTCGGGAGAGCCTACGAGGCGGCCGGCGGCGAGCGCGACGTCGGCGAAGGAGGAGAGCGGGATGATGGGGGCCAAGAAGTCGAGCCTCGGCTCGACGGTCCCGAGGAGGCTCACGGTGTAGCCGCCGAGGCTCATGCCCATCGCGCCCACCGAGGGAGCACCAGAGTCGCGCAGGTGGTGCAGGAGGTTCCTGAGGTCCGCGACGGCCTGGCGGAACGCCTCGTTCGTGAACCGAGGGTCGGAGGAAGGGAACCTGGGCGGGGCTCCGGGCTCCGCCCTCACTGCGTGGAACGGGAGGACGAACAGCGCGACATCCATCCCGTGGTCCAGCATCCAGCGCACCGGCCACACGCGCTCCGTGAACGAGTAGCGTCCGCCGCGGTAGCCGTGCACGAGCATCGCGACGGGCCGGCGCTCGCCGGGCCCGCGGAAGAGACGCGCCGCGGCGCGGTGGTTCTGCCGGACCGCGGCGAAGCGCTCGCCGAGCTCGGGCGAGAACGTCTGGACCCGTGACGCCCAGCGCACGTCGGTGATCTTCGCGCGACCGCGCTCCAGCGCGAGGGTGCCGACCTCCGTGAGCTCAAGATCGACCGGCTCGACCTCGCCGAAGAACGCCGCGGTGTCCTCCAGGTCTCCCGCCGCAGCGTAGGTCGCCTGAATGCCGCGCAGCGCGACCACGCGCTCGGCGTGCCCGAGCGACTCCGCGCGGGAGCTGCGGCGGGACGCGGCGCTGCGGCCCGTGATCGCCCGCGACACGAGGCGGTCGAAGGACGACGCGAGCGGCCCGACGACACCGGAGAGGAGCGCCATCGGCTACTCGTCGTCGGTCGCGATGCGGAAGCCGGGGTGACCGTCCTTGGGGTGCGGCGGACGACCGAACCGGTCGACGTACTCCTGCCGGGAGCGCGGCCAGGCGTCTCCCTCGGAGTCGTAGATCTTCTCGTACTCTTCGCGCGTCTTCGGCCAGGACTCCTCCCCGGTCGCCTTCGGCGCGGCGTGCGCGACGCCGTTGGCGTCGGAGGGCTCGGCGCTCTCCTGCGCCTTCTTCCCCCACATCGTGAGCTCGTCTCCGACGCGGGTGGCGACGTGGGACGCCGCTCGGACGATCTCCTTGCCGGCGTCGTCGAGCGCCTTCGTGAGCCCGCCCGTCTTCTTGGCCTCCCGCTTGACGGCCCCAGCGAGGCTCTCGGCCGCTTTGAACAGCTCCCCGAAGCCGCGCTCCAGCGACTCCTTTGCCTTGTCGGTGGGCTTCTTCTCCTGGGACATCACGCCGTTAGTCATGCGGCCGCGGAGCCGAGCGCGCAAGGTGCACCGGCCTCCTTCGACCGCTTCTGGCCCTTTCGCAGGGACGCTCGGCGCAGGACGAGCCCCGAAAGAGGCCCCGTCCTCGGCTCAAGCTGCCGTCTCGGCCCTGCCGGCCCCGTGGATGGTCACGCGGTTCCTGCCCCCTTGCTTCGAGGCGTAGAGGGCGGTGTCGGCCGCCTTGAAGAGCGCGTCCCACGACGATCCGCCCCCCGGGAACGTCGCGATGCCGATCGAGCACGTGACCGTGACCTTCTCCCCGGCCGCCCCGCTGGCGAGGAACGTGGTCCGGGAGAGCTCCTGCCGGACGCGCTCGGCCAGCAGCAAGGCCCCGGCCTCGTCGGTCTCCTCGCAGATCACGACGAACTCCTCGCCGCCGAAGCGGGCGACCGCGTCGGTCGAGCGCTTGGCGCGGCGGAGGATGTCTCCGAGGCCGCGGATGATGACGTCCCCGACGTCGTGCCCGTAGGTGTCGTTCACCTTCTTGAAGTGATCGATGTCGGCGACGAGCACCGCGAGGCGACGCCCGAAGCGCTTGGCCGCCGTGAGCTTGTGCTCCGCGACCTCCAGCATGGCCCGCTTGTTGAGGAGGCCGGTCAAGCCGTCCGTGGTCGCGAGCTCTTCGAGCCGGCGCACGAGGCGCGCGCCCTCCAGGGACACGGCCATGTGGCTCGCGAGCACCTCCAGGGTTCCGCGGACCGAATCACCGAACGCGCCGCGGCGCCGGGAGCCGAGCACCAGAGTGCCGAGCGGACGCTCGTAGGCGGACAGGGGCAGGACGAAGATGCTCGGCATCGTGGGCGGCACGAGGTGCTTGGTGAAGACGACCTGCTTCTTCTCGTCGTACATGCCTCGGTACGGGAGCGGGTGGCGGTTCTCGAGCGCCATGGAGACCAGCCCCGTGTTCTGCCGGAAGCGCGCGCCCGTGCGCGCGGTGCCGTCGCCCTCCGCGAAGTCGCCGCTCGTCGCTCGGATCTCGTGCGTGCGCGTCGCCTCGTCGAAGAGGGTGAGCGCGGCGTAGTCCACGCTCGTGATCTCGCGCGCGCTTCGGACTCCCGCGTCGATGACCTCCGCCTCGGTCTTCGCCGAAGCGAGCGCCTCGGCGGCGCGGTAGAGCTTGCCCTGCTCCACCTTGGCGCGCTCGAGCTGGAGGAAGACGCGCTCGTTGTGGATGGCGCGCACCGCGTACCGCGACGCCTCCTCGAGCATGGCCTCCTCGCGCGGGAGGAAGGGCCGATCGGTCGCGCGGTCGACGACGAGCAGCCCGCGGACGCGGCCGTGCTCGTGCACCGGCACCACGCACACGGAGCGGACCGGACAGGGACCGCCGTAGTAGGGCAGGTGGTAGGAGGCCTTGAGATCGCCGAGCGTCACGATCGCCCCACGCGAGAGCGCGGCGCCGAACACGCCCTCCTGGGCGACGAAGGGGCCGTCGACCAGGTCCGGCGCGTCCGAGACGAGCTCGCTCACCCGGAGGTGCGTCCCGGCGTCGTTCTGCCAGAGCAACATCGCGGTGTGCAGGCCCAGCGTCTCTCGGACCAGCCGGAGCGCGAACAGCACCGAGAGGTGGATCTCCTCGACGCCCGACCGCAGGAGCAGATCTTCGTCCTCTTGCGCGCGGGCGACCTCCTTGCCCTGCGCCCCGAGGAGGCGGAAGCTACGCGCCTCGTTGCGGACGCGCTCGATCTCCTCGCCCAGCCGCTCGCGCGACGTGCTCCGCAGCCGCGCGATCTCGGTGCGAAGGACCGCCGCGTTGAGCCCGGTGAAGATCACCATGAACGCGAGGTGCGGGACGACCGCGAGCGGCGTGGTCTCTCCGTAGGCGACCGCGCGCACCGCGTACTCCAGGCCGGCGCCGAGCGCGAGCGCCGCGAGCGCCGCGGAGGGTCGCGCGAACGCGCTCACGACGGCGAGGCACACGAAGACGACCGGATAGGTCTCGCCGCTCAGGCCCCGGTCGGCCCGCAGCACGAGCCAGTACGTGCCGACCATCGCGAGCGCGCCGAGCTCGATCTCGGCCAGGATCCCCGCGTCCACCTCGCGCGACCGCCGCGCGACACCCCGCGCGAGCGCGACGACG
>CAZBJI010000126.1:0-24155 GCA_964492175.1 uncultured Polyangiaceae bacterium
CACGGCGGCGCTGTGGAGAAGCGCGGGCGGTTCTCACGGGGATGTGAGAAGCGGGACCTCGGGCGTGCGGTGCGGTCGTGCGGAACCCGCCATAGGCGACATCTCGAGAGCGTGAGCCGCGCGGCGCAGCGTCAGGTCTGGGCTACACCTGGCGGGCTCCGGTGCTCACGGGCCGCCTCGTGTACCCGCGCTCACTGACACGCGAGGTACGCCGACGAGTAGCCCGGATCACCGAACGCCTCGCCGCAGCTCCCCGTGGGGCAGTCCGCCGTCGTCTCGCAGAGCACGATGTTCGGCGAGCCGCACGCCGGCACACACGCCGTGCTCACGACGTCGTTTCCGCTGACCATGGCGCAGCACATGTCGGCGCCGTTGCAGTCTTGGGGCCCGTCGCACTGGTACGTGTACTCGAACGCCGGATCGCAGCCCGAGCCGCAGTGGTCCCCGAGCGCGTTCACCTGGTCGAAGCAGCAGACCTGCCCGGGCTCACACGGCGTCAGGAACCAGTTGAAGTTGGCGTCGAGCTGGGGCGGCCCGCAGCTCACCTGAGGGATGACCGCTGGCCCGGTGGACGTCGAGCCCGGCATCCCCGTGGAGGTCGACGTAGTGGTGGTCGGGCCGGTGGTCACCGTCGTCGTCGGCGCCGTGGTGGCGTCGTCTCCGCCCGCGCCGACGGCGACGCGCGCCGTACCGCTCGCCGTGGTGGGCGCCCCGCCGGTCCCGCCCTCTCCGCTGAAGAGGAACTCGGGATAGCAGCCCGCCGCTGTCGCTGTCAGCGCGAGCGCGATGGGGGCACAGAGCCGGGGCACCGGAGCATGTTACCCCATGCCGAGCAGTTTGTTCATGCTCGCCTCGTCGGCCGGCGTGAACGGGTACTGATCGAACTCGGCGCTCGTCACCCACTTGAAGGCGTGAACGGCGAGCGCGGCGGGATCGCCCGCTGCGATGTGGCACTCGTAGAGGTACAGGTCGACCTCGTAGCGCTCGTAGGGGTGGCTGACGAACGAGATCAGGTGCCCCGTGCGCACGTCCACGCCGAGCCGGTGCCGAACCTCGCGCTGGAGCGCGTCGGCGTCCGTCTCGCCGGGCTCCACCTTGCCCCCCGGGAACTCCCAGAGGAGCGGGAGCACCGCGGAGGGGCGGCGCTGGGTGATGAGGTAGCGGCCCTCTCTCTCGATCACCGCCGCGACCACCCGGATCGTTCGCTCTGTTCCCATGGTCCGGCCGCCCTTCGCCACGAACGAGGTGCCTGCGGCACCGAGTGTCAGCCCCCCACGGGCGTCACGCGTTGATCGCGATGCGGAAGAGCTGCTGACCCATCAGCAGGATCTCGCCGTTCGAGATCGCCGTGTCCTTCATCAGCCGCACGAAGCTGCCGTTGGAGCTGCCGAGATCGGTCAGGTAGATCTTGCCGTTCGCGTAGCTCAGCCGACAGTGCAGGCCGGAGACGTAGCCGTCCTCCGGGAAGAGCACGTCGCCGCGCTCCCGGCCGAGGTGCAGCCCCGTCTCGGGGATGGGGTAGGCGTTGCCGGTGGTGTCGCGGCCGATGACGAGGGCGATGCGGCCGATGTAGCCGCGCGACGGGCTCCCGAGCCGCTCCACGCCGTCGGCGCTCTTGGCCATCGGCTGGAGCGCCTCGACGCGGAGGATCTCCTGCCCGATGCGGAAGATGTCGTTGAACCCCAGCTCGACCGGCTCGTCTCGGCCGATCTTCCGGTAGATGCCGTTGAGCGAGCTCTCGTCGCGGACCAGGAGCTGCTTGCCCTTCGGAGTCAGCGTGGCGTGCCGAGGGGAGAGGTAGCTATCCCCGGCGAAGATGCTCCCCGAGTCGCGGCCGATCACCGTGGGCGCCGCGGGCAGGTGGCAGGTGCCGGCCTCGCTCCCGTCGGCCCGCAGCGCGGTGAGGGTGACGCCGCCCGGAACGGGCGCCTCGAGCTGGCCGAGCGCGGTCGCGCTCGGCATCGGCGCCGCGGCGACGGCCGGCGCGGCGGCGGCCGGCTGGGGCGCCGCGGCCGGGATGCTGGCCGGTCTTCCGAGCTTGAAGCCGCACGAGGCGCAGAACTTGTTGCTCGAGGGGTTCGGGTGGCTGCACTGGGGGCAGATGACGGGAGGCGCCTCGGAGCCGGGGCCCTGACCCTGGGAGGTCGGCTCGTCCAGGATGCGACCGGCGGCCGGCGACGGGGCGGGTGCCGGGTAGGCGTGCTGGGGCGCGCCCGCGGGCTGCGCCGCCGGGACGCCGTGGGGCGGCGTGTTCGAGGTCGGCGCGAACTTCTTGGGAGATGCATCGCGGGGCAGCTCGGCGCCACAACCCAGACAGAACTTGTAGTGGTCCTGGTTTTCCTTCGTGCACTTGGGGCAGATGATCACCGGGCTCTCCCTCGAAACCTCGAAGCGTGCGGCGCGAGAATAGCCGCAGGCTCGACGCTTTGTCGAATCACATGGGCCCGCCGTACGAATTCACCTGCGTGGCCGGGTGAACCAGGAGAAAACCCGCTCCCCACGCGCCCGCGGCGCGGAGGGTCTGCGGCGGAAGCATGCTGTGAGTCCCCTGAGTCAGGCATGTGTTCGCGAGGAGTATCACGTAGTTTCGTGATCCGGGGCGCAGTTTCACCGGCCGGTCTCGGTTCTCACCGCGCGAGGAGCGCGAGGGCCTCCCTCACCAGGTCCCCGAGGGCGCGGCCCTCCAGCTCGCGCGCCGGACCCAAGCCGGAGAGGGCCCGCTCCGCCTCCGCAGGCCGAAAGCCCATGCGCGTGAGCGCGCCCACCAGCAGCTCCGCCTTGCTGCCTGCCTCGACGGGGGCCGAGGGGAGGGGCAGGCCGCCCTGGACGGGCCCAGGGTCGAGCTTTCCTTTCAGCTCCAGCACGAGCCGCTCGGCGGTCTTCTTCCCGACGCCAGGGATGGCGGTCAGCCGAGCCACCTCGGCGCGGGCGACCACGAGAGCGAGCTCGTGAACGGTCACTGTGCCGAGGATGCTCAGGGCGAGCTTCGGCCCCACGTTCGGGATCCCGATGACGGTGCGAAACGCGTCCCGCTCCACCGCGCTCGCGAAGCCGAAGAGCTGGAAGGCGTCCTCGCGGACGTGGCTGTGGATCCAGAGCGTCACGTGCCCGGCGGCGTCGGCCGCCGCACGGCCCCTCGTCCCGAGCGGTGTGGTGACCTCGTAGCCGACGCCGCCGACGTCCAGGAGGACGCCCCCGGCGCCGTCCTCCTCGGCGATCCGCCCGACGAGCCGGCCGATCAATTGTTCTGTGCCCCCTGTCGGATCCAGTCTCGCACGACGTCGCGGGTCTCCCGCGGCAGGACGTCGCCCGACTGCGGCATGGGCGTCCCGCAGCTCCCCGAGCACGTGATCTTGGCGCACTCGAGGTCGCCGTCCATCTTGTGCATGAGGAAGCTCGCGTCCGGGTCCCCGGCAGCCACGATCTTCATGCTCGCCGCGTGGGAGTCCTGGCCTACGATGAGCGACAAGATCTTCGCCACGTCCGAGGGCGTGGTCTCCGGGTTGACCTCTCCGAGGTAAGGGCGGTACCCCGCGGCCTGATCGGGGCTGAGCGGATCGCCGTGGCAAGAGGCTGCCAGCGAGCACGAGTTCTCGAAGATTGGCAGGACGTCGCTCGCGAACGAGCGGGCGGGGCCCTCGGTCGCGCAGGCGTAGTCGAAGCACTGCTGGTCGTCGGTCTCGGCGGTGCAAGCGGCCGTCTCCCCGTCGTCGCAGCCGGACGCGACGGGCAGGGCGAGGGCGCCGGCGAGGGCGAGGATCGCGGCGGCGGCGGGGAGGAGGGGGCGGACCATGCGGCCGAAACCCTACCAGAAGTGGCGTTTCTTGGCCGGACCTCGGTGGGGGGTCTACGCTCGACCCGACAATGCTGGTGCCCACGCCGAGGACCCTGGTCGCAGCGCTCGCGCTCTTCGCCTCCGCGTGCGCCGGGGAGCAAGACGCGCGCGCCAAGGAGCTGGATCGGCTGCGCGCCGAGGTCGGGTCCCTGCGATCGCAGGCCGCAGCGATGAGCGAGCGCGTCGCGGCGCTCGAGGGACGCGGGAAGTCGGGCACCTCCGTCGGCGCCTCCCCCGCGTCCCAGAAGCCGGATCGCCCCCAGCTCTCGGTCTTGACCCTGACCCCGGAGGGGCCTGCCTCGCCACGCCCGACGGAGGCCGAGACCGGCGCGACGCGCGAGGTCTCCGTCGAGCCCGTGCGCGAGGTGAGCGCGGCCGAGACCGCGGCGCAGGCCGACTTCTTCAAGGCGAAAGAGCTCGTCTCGTCGAAGAAGCTCGACCTGGCCATCACCGCGCTCTCCGACTTCGCCTCGCGCTTCCCCGACCATCAGGCCGTCCCCGAGGCGACGTTCCTCCGCGCCCAGTGCCTCGCCCAGAAGGGCGAGAAGAAGCGCGCCGCCGAGCAGCTCGAGGCTGCGCTCGCGATGTCGGGCGCCGATCCGCTGAGCGCCGACATCCTCTCGGAGCTGGCCAAGGCGCGCGAGAGGCTCGGTGACCCCGTCGGCGCCCGTCGCGCGCGCGAGCGCCTGAAGGCCGAGTTCCCGACCAGCGCCGCCGCGAAGCGGCTTCTCCGGTGAGCCAAAGACCATGAAACTCGACAAGCTCCTCCCCGCCCTCGTCGCCTCCCTCGCCCTCGCGCCCGCCGCGGCAGCGCAAGACGGACCCACCACGGGCCCCGCGGGCGACACCCAGGTGCAGTTCATCCCGGGGCCGGTCCAGACGACCACGACCTACGGGGGACCGCCTGCGGTCGATCACGACAAGCACCTGCCGTCCGGCTCGCGCTCGATCACGGACGTCAGCCGCTCGAGCGACGGCTTCGACCTGAACCAGGGCGATCCCGCCGCGCTCTCGGCGCGCGGCGGCAAGGACGGGCAGTACGTCCTCGACGCCGCCGGCGGCGTCCCGGCGGCGCACAGCGTCCGACGCGGCGACACCCTCTGGGGGATCAGCGGGCAGTACTACAAGAACCCGTACGCGTGGCCGCGCCTCTGGTCGTATAACCCGCAGATCCAGAACCCCCACTGGATCTACCCGGGCGATCGCGTGAAGCTGCGCACCCACGAGACCGGCTTCCGACCGCGGACCGTCCCGGACAAGACGGTGTTCCTCCGCGAGTACGGCTGGGTCGACGACATCGAGAAGGACAAGCGCGGGCAGGTCGTCGGATCCCCCGAGGATCAGATGTACCTCACGCACATCGACGACCTCTACATCGAGATGGAGTCGGATCAGAAGGTGGAGCTCGGCCAGGAGCTGACCATCTTCCGCGAGGTCCGCACCATGCGCGGGCGCGAGGCCGACGACTCGGGCGAGCTCGTGGCCGTCGTGGCGACCGTCCGCGTGGACCGCTACAACCCCAAGACGCACCTCGTGCGCGCGCAGGTGATCGAGTCGCTGGACGGCGTCGAGCGAGGCGACTGGGTCGGCAAGGTCAACCGGAAGTTTCTCATCGTGCCGCCGGTGAAGAACGAGAAGTACCTCGAGGCGCGGATCCTGACCGCCCTCTACCCCAACCAGTTCTTCGGCCAGCACCAGGTCGTCTTCCTCGATCGAGGCTCCAAGCACGGCATCAAGCCGGGCAACCGGTTCATCGCGGTCCGCCGCGGCGACCGCTGGGTCGACGAGCTCAGCAGCGCAGGAAAGCTCGCGGCCGATCGCCCGATGACCGAGGACGATCGCGACGCGGTCTTCGGCGAGCTCAAGACGGACGGGCCGGACGAGAAGTACCCGAACGAGACCTTCGGGGAGATCCGGGTGCTCGCGACGCGAAAGCGGAGCTCGATCGCGATCGTGATGGAGTCGACCTACGAGATCGAGCGAGACACCATCCTGGTGATGAAGAAGGGCTACTAGCCCACCGCGACCGTCGCTTCGCGAGGCGTAGGGTCGCCCCTGGGGGCGAAGGCGGCCCGAGCCCAATGCGCACTCCGCGGGCTACCGCACCATCGTCCCGACGCCGGTCTCGGTGAAGAGCTCCGCGACCACGTTGTGCGGGACGCGCTCGTCGATGAGGTGCACCGACTCCACCCCGCCGGCGAGGGCACGGACCGCCCCGCGGGCGAAGGACCAGGTGGGCTCGTCGAGCGTGCGGGCCTCCAGCCTCCGCGCCAGCTCGTCCGCCGAGAGCTCCGACACGAAGAGATCTCCCACCGAGAGCCCGGGCCGCTCGGCCAGGTAGATGAGCTTGCGGGCGCCGCAGGCGACCGCGACCTCCGCGGCGCAGAGCTCCACGTCCGGGGCGTCCGCGCCGGCCGCCTCGATCTCCTCCGTGATCTCGGGCACGACGACAGGGATGTAGCCCTTGCCGAGCAGGAGCTCGATGACGTCCGGATCCACCGTCAGCGAGCGCGCAGCCGCGTCCAGGCGGAAGAGGTTCCCGTCAGCGCCGGAGAGCCCGATCGCTCGGACGCCGGCCCGCGCGAGGGAGGTCACCACGAGCTCGCTCGCGCCCGACTGGACCAGGATCGGTCGTAGCCCGACCGCCGCGAGGAGGCGGACGTCCTCGGCGAGGCCGTGCGCGAGCTCCGGCCGCCCGAGCGTGGCGCCCCCATACCGGATGACCGCGCGCGTCCCCGCGAAGCGCTCGATGTATCGGAGCGCGGACACGAGCACCTCCGCCTTGAGCTCGGGGCTCTTCGTGCCCAACCGCTGGTCGCGCCTGACCGCGCCGCCCGGGCCGTCCACGAGGACGGCGGCGTAGTCGGCGTTGATGCGGACGTAGTCGTAGGAGAGGTCGCAGCCCCACGCGGTCGCGGCGTGGGGGCCGTCGCCGACGCGGACGTCGACCACGATCTCGTCTTGGCGGAGGCTCGCGCGGAGCGCGTCGGCGTCCTGAGGGGTCGGCGCGCCTCCCTCGATCACCGGCACGCCTTGGAGGCGCACCGCGAGGGCCGACGGGGCCAGCGCGACGCCCAGCGCCGCCGCGCGCGCGCCCAGGGCGGCCGCGATGCGGCCCGCTCCGGCGTCTCCGCCGAAGAGGGCGGCCTTCACGAGCTGCGACTCCACCACGCCCCGCGCGAGCCCCCGCGCGGCCGCGAGAGATGGGGCGCCCCCGACCCGCGCCGTGATGAGGTGGCGCGCGCCCTCTCCGTCGCGGGCGACCTCCCGCGCGAGCTCCTGGCAGAGCTCCACCAGGGCGGCGGAGAAGGCTCTCCCCGGATCCTCGTCCCACGACGTGATGCGCGGCGCGCGCGAAGCCCCGTTCGCGAGCGCGATCACGGCGTCGTTCGTGGAGGTCGCGCTGTCCACGGTCACGAGGTTGAAGCTCTCGTCCACGGCGCGGCGCAGGGCCTCGTCGAGCAGATCGGCGCCCACGGCCGCGTCGGTCACGATGAACCCGAGGACCGTCGCCATGTTGGGGTGGACCATCCCCGAGCCCTTCGCCACCCCCAGGAGACGGACCCGCTTGCCGGCGACGAACACCTCGCGCCGCGCGACCTTGCTGCGGGTGTCGGTGGTGAGGATGGCCTCTGCGAAGCCGACCGGATCGGGGATGAGGGCGTGCGAGAGGTCGACGGCCGCGCGCTCCACCTTCTCGTGAGGGAACGGCACGCCGATGACGCCCGTAGCGGCGGTGATGATCTGCTCCTCGGCGACGTCCACGGCGCGCGCGACGGCCCGCGCGACGGCGAGGTCGCTCGCCGCGCTCCCCGGCCCCGAGACGGCGTTGGCGTTCCCGCTCGCCACCACGATGGCGCGCATCCCCTCCTTCGGCAGGAGCGACTCGGCCCTGCGGACGCTCGCGGCGCGCGTGGCCGAGCGCGTGAAGCACCCCGCGGCCGCCGCTGGCACCTCGGAGAGGATGAGGCCGAGGTCTCGGCGCTTCACCTTGATCCCGGCCGCGATCCCTGCGAAGGAATAGCCCATGGGGACCTTCGTTTCCGAGCTCGGGGACGCCTCCACGCGCGAAGCCTTACGAGGGGCTCCGCGCCCTGACAAGGGCTGCGCGTGGTCGTGGTGTCCGGCGTCGGAGCGATAGGCCCGCGCCGCGGCCCAGGCCGTTGACTCCCTGAACACGGCGATTGAGCCGCGCCGCCCGGAGCGTGGCGCCCGGGCCCCGGGGGTCTGGTACGAGGAAGCGAGGCTCCCGCGCGGGTCGCGATGACCCGCGCGCGGGCGCGTCGATCGGCTCTGTGGCGAAACGGCAGACGCGGCGGATTTAAAATCCGCTGTCCCGAAGGGACGTCCGGGTTCGAGCCCCGGCGGAGCCACCCGAGAAAAACAGGAAAATTCGACCGATGAGGAAGGCCGGGCCCCGACGCCTGCTGACAACTCGCTGACGATTGAGGCCGCCCTTGCCCAGGCGGCCGCCGCTGGACGGTGGGACGTCGTCTCCCAGCTCGCTCGGGAGCTTGAGGCGCGCCGGACGGCCGGGTCCAACGTCGTGGCGCTCGACGCTGGCAAGCGACGGGGGCAGGGGTAAGGCGGCCATGGCGAGACCCAAGAGCGTCGGGCGGCAACGCGACGAGCGCCCCGAGCGTGAGGCGCTGGCGTCCAGCATCGCCGATGCTGCGCAGAGGGCAGTCCCCAGCCCGGCCCGCTATCCAACGTCGCTCATGCGGGCCGCGCTCGACGTCCTAGAGGGCCGTGCGGTCGCGGCGCCGACGATGGCAGCACGCGTCATCGCGGCGTACCGCGCTGCCAACGGTCCCGAGGGAGAGCACCGAGAGTTCGGCTACGGTCCGCTCCGTCAGTGGCAGAGTATCACCAGGTTGGCCGATGACTGCCGGGCGGCCGCGGGCGCGCTCCCGCGTACAGACGATCGACGCGCTACGTACCTCGCGGCCGCCGCGAAGCATGAGGAAGAAGCGGCTGTCATGGTGCGCGCTGCGCTCGCTCCGATCGATCCGCGCTTCGCGAATCTCACGGCGGAAGGCGTGGCCGACGCACTCACCATCGGCGACAAATGGCAGCGGCTCGCCCGGCTCACCCTCGACTGTGGGGCGCTCGACGCGCCACCGAACGACGGGACCGTCAGGACACTGGATCGCGAAAAGAACCGCCTCGTGCGGAGCCAGCGATCGAAAAAGGCCTAGCAGTTCTGGCCTGGTGACAAGCGCTGTCACCGAGTAGCAGCGAGCCTCGGTGGGCGCATCGTGAGACACCATCCGTCATGGAGGCGACGATGGTGCAGCACGATGTGCATGTGTCGAGTCGGGATGTGCTGCGGCTCGCGGCCGAGGCCGACGTAGATCCGCGGAGCGCGAGCAAGTACGTGCGCGGCGTGCGGCCCCGCGGCCGACCAGGGGAGCGACTCGACGACGCTGCTCGCCGCCTCGGTCTGCCGGTCGTACACCAGCGGGCAGCCGACGAGATCGATCGCCGCACCTACGGCGCTCGCCAGCCGAGGGCTCAGGATGGCTGATGACGTGATCATGCTCTCGGTGCCGCGCTCCGCGCTTACGCTCGTGGAGCGTCCGCGGTGCGTGAGTCAGCGCACGTCCGAGCGTGTGCTCGGCCTCCCGCGGCGCGCGTACCTCGACCTCGTGAGGGAGTATCGCGAGGCCGGAGGCGTGGTCCTGACCGCGGGCAAGCTCCGCATGGTCGAGATCGACCCGCTGCTCCGCTGGATGGCCGATCGTGCTCGCGTGGTGCGCGCAGCGGCGGAGCCGCGTGACGAGGTGGACACCTACGCGGCGAGGCTCGGCCTGGCGGTCCCACGATGACCGCCGACCTCGCCGCGCTCGCCATGGCCGAGCACTACGCGCGTGACCTCGGATGGCGTGTGGTTCCGCTCGCGCCCGCGAGCAAGCGGCCCGCGACGACGAACGGCTACCACGACGCGACGCGCGACCTCGCGACGATCCGCGCATGGTGGCGACGAGAGCCGCGCTACGGCATCGGCGTCGCGTGCGAGGGGATCGTGGTGGTGGACGTCGACGTCCGCGGCGGCAAACCAGGGCGAGAGTCACTCGCCGCGCTCGAGCGCGAGCACGGCCCGCTCCCCGGGACGTGGACCGTCATCACCCCGAGCGGCGGCGAGCACCGGTACTACGCGACGGCGCGGCACGTGGCGCGCGCGATCGGCGTGCGGCCGGGGCTCGATTTGCTCGGGGTGGGTGGGTACGTCGTGGCGCCCCCGACCGAGACGCACGAGGGCGCGTACCGGTGGACTGGCGATGACGTCGGCCTGGCCCAGCTCCCCACGTGGCTGGCCGAGCTCTCGCGCCCCGCCCCGGTGGCGGAGGTGCCGACGACGCGCCCCACGCGCGAGCGATGGACGTCGGACGTGGAGCGGCGCGCCGCGCGCGCGCTGGCCTACGTCGACCGGATGCCCGTCGCGATCGCGGGCTCCGGTGGCCACGACGCGGCCTACCGCGTGGCGCTCGCGCTCGTGCGTGGCTTCTCCCTCCCGCTCTCGGTAGCTCGTGAGATCCTCGCGTACTACTCGGCCCGCTGTACTCCGCCATGGAGCGAGCAAGAACGCGAGCACAAGCTCCGCTCGGCGGCGAGCGCGCGTGTCGCGGACGGGTACCTGCTCGGGGGTCGGCCGTGAGCGCAGCCGCAGACGTCATGGGGCGCGTGCGATCGATCGTCGACGTGCACCGGCGCGGACAGCCGAGCCCGTATGGTGACATGCCAGTGCGAGCGGCGGCCGATGCTGGACCGGGTGGGACCGCGTCTCCGCCGACCACGCCGATCGATCGCCTCTGGCGCCCGCTCGGACTCGAGGCGCTGACCACTTCGCCGCCGGCTCGCCGCTGGCTGCTCCGTCACCCGACGCACGACTGGCAGCCGCTCGCCACGACGAGCCATGGAGACGGGATGCTCCCGCTGGGGAAGGCTGGCGTCCTCAGTGCCGAGGGCGGCGCTGGCAAAACGCAAGCGCTGGTCCAGCTCGCGATCGCCGTCATCACGGGGCGTCCCTGGCTCGGTCACTTCGCCATCGGCGCGGACGCGGTAGGCCGGCGCGTGCTGCTCGCCCTGGGCGAGGAGGACCTCGAGGAGACGCACCGTCGAGTTTACGACGTGGCGCGGGCGCTCGGCCTAGCTCCTGACGAGCGCGAGGCGGTGGCGCGGTTGCTCGTCGTGCTGCCGCTCGCTGGTGAGCCAGTGGCGCTACTCCGTCGCGGTGCCCTCGGCGGACTCGAGGAGACGCCCGAGCTCGTCGCGCTGCGCCGGCTGCTCACCGAGACGGCCGGCCCCGAGGGCTGGGCGCTCGTGGTCGTGGACCCACTGTCTAGGTGGTGCGGGCCTGACGCGGAGGCGGACAACGGGGCGGCCACGCGCACAGTGCAGGCCCTCGAGAGCCTCGTGCGTGCCCCGGGCGGGCCCACGGTGCTCGCGGCCGCGCACTCATCCAAGCTCGCCAGGCGGGCCGGCAGCGTCGACACGCGCGGCGTGACGGGCATCACGGACGGCCTGAGGTGGGAGGGGACGCTCCGCGTCCAGGACGACGAGGTCTACTTCCGCCAGGCTAAATCCAACTACTCCCGGCCCATGCCCGAGAGTCGGGAGGTGCAGCTCGTCCGCGGCGCCGAGGGCGTGCTCAGGGTCCCGAGTCCGGCCGAGGTCCGCGACCGCGAGGCCAGCGCCCTGGCCCACGCGGACGATATCCTGGATCGGGATGTGACCCGTATCGTCGACGCGCTCGAGCGCCACGGGGAGGCCAGGTCGCAGGCACAGGTCATCGCATGGGCAGGACTCGGGACCGGCCCCGGTCGGCTCGCCCTGGCAGAGTCCGTCACGCGTGGTCTGACCGTCGTCCGAGGCCCCACCCGAGACCGCCGCTATGCGCGCGCGCTGTCCCCCCATACCCCCCGTGAGTCCGAGTCCGCGAGACTCGGGCTCCGGACTCCCCAGGGGGGTGGCGGACTGAGTCCGCGAGAGTCCGCGAGAGTCCGCGAGTCCGCCCCCCCCGTGGCCCTCGACCATGAGGAGCAGCGGTGATGTGTCACTTGGCCCCCCGATCCGCGAAAAAACACTCCCGGAAGCGAGGCGACATCCGTCCTCCCCCGGCCAGCTTTCCGCCCACCCTTCGTGGCGGTCCGCCTGCGACCCTCCCCGACCGCGGTTCGGGGGTCCACCGACCCCCCGTGCTGCCATATCCGGTGCCGATTGGCGCCGTCCACCCACCGAAAACAGCGGCAATGAGCCCCATTGCAGCGGATTACTAATCCGATGACCCCCGACCCGACCACCATCACCTCGCCGCCGACCGCGGTCCCTTCGGCCACCCGGCGCGAAATCGCCGCGCGTAGCTGGCTCACCTCCGCCCGGCCGACCGACGGCAGCATCCGCCCCGACGCGTGGGGGTCCCCCGCGCAGCGGTGCCGACGACTCCGCCAGGGCTTCCGCCGGGGGCACCTACCGTGACGCCCGCCGCTCGCGCCACGCGGCCCGCTGCGGGCCTTTCGCGGTCCGGGGCTACCCATATGGCCCCGCCGCGCCAGACGCGCCATAAGGGCAGCCAGGGGCATCTACGGGCATCCGCGCCCGAGGCCCATTCCGTGGGCCCCCGGTGCCCCTGCGAGGAGTGCTCGCCCGACCGCTACCTCGTGACGGTCAGTTGCCGCTGGTCGCGCCGCGACTCCCGGTGGATCTGCACCCGCACGTGGGAGGCCGCCTAGATGGTGCTCTCCCTCTCCCGTGCGCTCCGGACCGAGGTCGACGCTATCCTCGCGGCAGCCGACCTGCCGCAATGGCTGATGTTCCCGCTGCGCGCCCACGGCTGGCGAGTAGGTGCGCGCGATTTGCGCGCGCTGGTCGCCGCGCTCGAGGTCGCTCTCCCCGACGAGGAGACCACGGCCCCCGAGACCACGGCCCCCACCGGCCGCCGGCTGAGCGCATGTGGTCGCGTCAGGGGGCACCATGCCTGACCTCGCCCACGCCATGGTGGCGCTCCGCGCCGCGCGGCACAGCCTTGTCGGATGCGCCCCCCGCGGTGCCGAAATGCGCCAGATCCGCGCCGATTTCGTCGCGCTCGTGGACCGGACCATAGCGACATGCGAGCTGGCCATCCTCGCGATCGACCGCGCCGACCGAGACGGCGCGGACCGACTCGACCACCTGCTCCTCGGCCTCGCCGCCGAGGCGCTCAGGTTCGCGCACGTTCACGGGGGGCGGGCCCCGTCATGACCAGGTCGCCCGCTCTCACCCCGCTCGAGGTTACCTATGGGGGCTAGATCCGCACACGGCAACGGCGCTGCCGCCCTGCTCCGAGTCGAGACGGTTCCAGTGGACGAGCTACCGGCGGGGGTACCCGGCCCCGCCCGAGCCGCGAGCACGGCGGGTCGCGGGCCCGATGGACGGTGGGCCCGAGGTAATCCCCACGCATCCGAGGGGGGCCGAGCCCGCGCGGGCAAGACGCGGCTGGCATCACAGCTCGGGCTCGTCAGCATGGACGCTGACCCTGCCTTCCGCCCCTACAGGGGGGCCGCGGAGGCGTTCCGCCGCGCCCAGTGCGCCAGCCTGGCCGCCACGGTCGGCGGAGGGATCTGCGGCCCGGGGCCGAGCAGCATAGTCGCCTCGGCCGCCCTGGCCCTCGCCGCGAGCCGCTACCTCTACGATACCGCCGAGGGCGACTCGGCCAAGCTGACGACCGCGGCGAGGCTAGCGGACTCCCACCGGCAAGCTCTGCTTACAGCACACGAGCTCTGCGCTCGAGAGGCGGCCGCCCGACCACGCGGGCCCGTCGACCCCCTCGCCGCCTGGCGCACCCCCGAGGGATCCACATGACGATCCTGTCACACCTGGACGCGTGTGAGCGCGCCCTCGCCGCCCGCGGGTTCCCCGCCATGTCTCCATGGTGGCGCGAGCAGCTAACCGCGTTCTACCAGGGGGGCCAGCGTCAGCTCGTGCTCCGCGTGGGGCGACGCGGAGGCAAGTCGTCCACACTGTGCAGGGTCGCGGTCCTCGAAGCGCTGTACGGGGATCACAGGATCCCCCCTGGTGACGTCGGAGTCGTGGCCATCGTCTCGACTCGCCGCGAGGAGGCCAGCGCCCGTATCAGGACGATCGCCGCGATCCTGGACGCCCTCAGGGTGCGGCATCGGCCCGCCGACTCAGGGATCGAGCTCACGGACCGGCCGATCGCGTTCCGCGTCTTCCCTTGCACGATCGCGGCGGTCTCGGGCTTCACCGCGATTCTCGTCGTCGCTGACGAGCTCGCGAAATGGCGCGACTCCGAGACCGGGGTCAACCCGGCGACGGAAGTGCTCGCCGCGCTCCGCCCGACCATGGCCACCATGCCGGGCGCGCGCATCATCCTGTCATCGTCGCCGCTCGGCCCTGACGATGCGCACGCGCTCGCGTACGCCGCGGGCGACACGGACTGGCAAATGGTCGCGCATGCGCCGACGTGGCTCGCGAACCCCACTATCTCCGAGGAGCAGACCAGGTCACTCGAGCCAGACGATCGGGTCTGGCGCCGAGAGTACCTGGCCATCCCTCAGGTGGGTGTCTCTGCGGCGTTCGAGCCCGAGGACGTGGACGCCATGTTCGTTCGCCGCAACGCCGACCTCCGCGGCGACTGGTCGCGGTACGTCTACGTGCTGGATCTCTCGGGCTTCACGAATCGCGACCGCCCGACCGTCGCCCGCGTAGGGTGGGGTCGACCTACCGCCGACGAGATCCCCGAGCTCCGCGAGCCAGCGCTTGACGCCGCGGGGCGCGAGATCCCCCACGCGTACCACGCGCTAGGCGAGGGCGAGCGCGGTCCGATCTGGGCCATCCGTCATGGCCTCGAGTGGCGCACCCGCCCCGTCCTCTGCTTCGACCAGATCGGGTGCTTCGACCATGCATCGTCCGCGGACGAAGTAGCGTCGACCGTCGCCTACCAGGCCGAGCGGCACGGAGGGATCGTCCGCGTCATCGCAGACCAGTATGCGAGTCACGCGTGGCGCGCCCACTTCGAGCAGTTCGGGCTTGAGTTTGTGTCGCTCCCATTCACACAGCCGAACAAGCAACGCGCCGTCGCCCAGCTCCGCCGACTCATGCGCGACCGGATGATCGCGATCCCACCGGACGGCTCCCCGACGCACGCACTCGAGGCGATGCGCGGCGAGCTCGCCGCCTACTCGGAGCGGATCTCCGCGTCCGGCAACATGCTGTACGCGGCTCGCGGCAGCGGCCACGACGATTACGCCTCGCTGCTCATTCTCGCCGCCATCGCGGACGAAGAGGCACTGATACCTGGCACTCCCCTCGGTCCCATTGGTGGGACCGGGTCCGGGTGGTTCCAGGGCTATCAGTACCACCCGGCGCCCCTCCCCTCGCCAGCGCCGGGCGATTGGATGTAGGGCGGGGAACAGGACACAAACACATGGCTACCACGATCCAATACCACGCCGGCCAGCAGGCCACCTTCACGCACCCCCGCGAGCTACGCCTCCTCGGCACCCCCGAGCCCCCGAAGCAACCGATCGCGGACTACCCTGACCTCGCCAGCGACTTCGGCGCGCTCGCCGCGAAGGGAGCGGCCCCGCGTGAGCTGCTTGGGTTTCTCGAGGCGAACCACGTCCGCGCCCGACCGAGCGATTGCCCCGAGCCCGGGCGCTCCGCGCTGCAGACGTACCTTCGCGACACCATGACGCACACTCCCGACACGCTCGACAGCAGCGAGGGCGCGTGGCGATGAGTTCCCCCGCGAAAGAAGCGCTCGCCAAGTACCGCGAGCTCGGGGCCCGCGCCGAGGCGCTCCCCCACGACTCGCCGGGGCGGCATGGCGCGCTCATGGCCCAGACCCTCTACTACCAGACCCACCGACACCTGGTAGACGCCGCGCGGCAAGTCGAGATCGCCGCGGCGTACGCCGAGGTCGACGCGGAGCGGCAGGCCCGCCGGAAGGAGCGGGAAGCCGAGGCCGCGGAGCGAGTAGAGGCGAGCCCCTTCGTCGCCCCGGTGCGGGCCAAGCTCGGGGTGACGCCGTGAGCCCCCACGCCGAGCTCGCAGAAGCGGAGCGCGCCCACGCCGAGATCCTGGCCGACCTCGAGAGAGCACAGTGGGAGCGCGCGGCCGCGTTCGCACGGTACGACCCGAACGATCTGCGGCGGACCGCACTCAGACCGATCGTGACGGCTACCCGCCGTGTCTCCTCGCTCTCTCGCCTGGCCCGCGAGGCCAGCGAACGCGTCGAGCGGGCGCGGCAGGCGCTCGAGGGCTCACACGTGGGGGGGCACCCGTGACGGACTACCGGATCGTCTGCTCGCGGCACCCGTCGCTCCCCCTCGACTTCGCCGCCGAGTCGCTGGCGGCCGCAGCGCTGCGCTTCGTGCTCGTCCACGCGGAGCTGAGCGAGGTAGGCGAGCCCTACGTGCTCTCGCTCCTCGCCCGGCCGAGCGGCACCCTGCTCGCCACCATTGGCGACTCACAGCCCTTCGACATGACCGAGAGGGGCGTCACGCTGGCACGCCAGGACGCGCCCGGCGAATGGGAGGCGCTATGCGACCTCTACACCGCGGTAGAGGGCGTGCTAGCGGGCCGCGCCTTCGACCCCCATGCACCGGAGCCGCTCGCGTAGCGGCATGGAGACGATATGACGATGAGAGTCAGTGTTCGGGGGTCGCACGATGCGGCCGAGCTCATGCGCGAGGCGCGCAAGGTGGCCGCGTTCCCGCCGGCGGCAGAACGCCGCGTGAAGCGCGCCGTCGAACGGGAGCGGATGACCCACGCGTACGAGAACCGCACCTCTCGACTCGAGGAGTCCACTGTCCTCGCCGTCGTCTCGGAGTCGGATGACGAGCTCGTGTTCGAGGCGCGCCAGGACGCCGATTACGGGGTCTACGTCCAGCGCAAGGGGCTATCGCGCTTCAACGCGCTGGTAGAAGAGGCCGCCGCGGAGCTGGCCGCGGCAATGAGGATCGTCTGATGACCGTCGAGAGGAAAGAGTACCAATTCGCGGTCATCGGTTCCGCGACCGCGCGTCGGTCGCTCATCGAGCTGGCGGAGGCCCACCGCGAGCTCGCCAAAGCTGAAGGGGCGCTCGCCAGGACGCGACAGCGCGCCACGGTCGGCAACGCGACCGCCGAGGCCCGCGCACGCGTCCGCGCTCAGGCGACCGAGAGCACCGAGACCAGGCGCGCCGCGGATCGATCCGCACGTGCCGTCGAGCGAGCCGAGCAGGCCAAAACGCGAGCCGTCGAACGCGAGTCGGAGAAGCGCGCCCGCGCCTACCGCCGTGCGGGCGAGGCGGAGGCCCGCTCGGTCCAGCGCATGGTTGATGCCGAGCGACGCCACGAACGCAAGCGCTCGACACTGACCGGGATGGCTGGGCGCGGCTCGTCGGTGGTCGGCATGGTCGGGGGCGCCACCCTCGCCTATGGTGGTGGCTCCCTGCTCTCGAGCGCCACGCGTGAACGCGCGCTCCAAGAGAAGCAGGCGCGGGCCCTGGCCGTCTCTGGCGGGGCCCGCGACCAGCACAGGCAGCTCTTGGACGAGGCCACGAAATCGGCACTCGGCGTGCGCGGGACTCGCGTCGAAGACGTCCTCGCGGCGCAGCAACGTTACGTCGCTATGACCGGCGACCTCGGCGCGGCGCGAGACCTCGGGGGCACGTTCGCGACCGCGGCGCGGGCGACTGGCGCGACGGAGACGGACATTGCGGCGACCGCCGCGAGCCTTTCCACGAAGTTCGGTATCACGAAGTCGGATGACATGAAGAAGGCACTCGCGGTCCTGGTACAGGGCGGCAAGTCTGGCGCGTTCGAGCTTGGGGACGCCGCCTCCTACTTTCAGGAAATGGGGGCCGCTGGCTCGCGCTTCGGGCTCGACCAGGGGGCCGGCGGAGTCGCCCAGCTATCCGCTATGGCACAGCTCGCTCGCATGTCGACGGGATCGGGCGCGGAGGCGTCAACGGGTGTGTCAGCGATGCTGCGGCAGCTCCAGGCCAAGAGCGACGACATTCGCCGCCTCAATGGCGGCAAGGAAGTTGTGTTCGCGGACAAGGGCAAGACGCAGACCAATGACGTCGTGGACGTGCTCGCGAACACCCTGAAGGCGACGAAGGGCAATCGCGCTCAGCTCCAGTCCATCTTCGGCGACGAAGGCATGAAGGGCGCGAGCGAGCTCGTGAAGCGCTTCACCGAGGCGGGCGATAAGCTCGGCCCCGCAGCAACCGAAGCGCAGCGGCTCGCCGCCGGGGAGCGCGCGGTGCGTGACGCGTTCGCGGAGCTATCGGGCTCCGCCGGCAAGTGGTCCGACGTCGTAGCGGACGCGGCCACCATGACCGCCAGCTCGGGCGCGACCATGACGACCGCATGGGAGCGGATCTCGGCTGGCATCGGAGACAAGCTGGCTCCGAGTGTCGCGCAGTTTGCGGACGCCCTCTTGAAGGCCGCGCCCGCGATCGTCCAGATGAGCGGCGGAGCAGCGAACGCGATCGGTGCTCTCGGACGGTTCGGGTCCATGGCCACCAAGCTCGCGGAGCGGCTCGGGCTCGACGTTGGCGAGGAGGCCCCCGCGGCCGCGCTCCCTGACGCCGTCCAGCTCATTGGCAAGCAGTCGGCAAAGGGCGCGCTCGACGCCAAGATCTCCGCCGGCACCGCGACACCCGCGGATCTCGCGGAGGCGCGCAAGCTCGGCACCGAGATCTCGGGTCTCCAGACCAGGATCGAGGCGCCCTTCAAGGGGACCATTCAGAGTTTGAGCGGCAGGCGCGAGCACGAAGCGAACGTGCGCGCCGGCAAGACGGATGACTACACGGACATCCGTCAGGCCCGATGGGAGGCCCGTCTCGACGCTGGCACTCAGGTCATGTCCGTCGGCGGTCTACCGGGCGCGGTCGGCGCGCAGATCGGCAAGGGGCTCACCCCCGTGCGCGGTGACCCGACGTCCTTTGGCTTGCGTGACTACGCCGGCGGAGGCGCTGGCCCGATCCCCGCGCTCCTCGACAAGGCGAGCACGCTTGGCGAGGCCGCCGACAAGCACCTAGGCGCCGCACGCGCGCTCGAGTCGGCAGCACAAAGCCTGACCAAGATCATGGCCCCCCCGGGCGGCGGCAGGCCGCCCACTTCCCTCCCTGGCACCTGAAAGGACCAAGACGATGAAGGCAACGATGACTGAGCGCGAGCTCGCGGTGATGGTGACCGAGGTTATCCGCGAGCAGTTTCGCGCGGAGCTCGAACGCGCGGTAGACGCGCGGCTCGTGGCGCATGGACTGCTCACCGCGAGCCCCAAGTTGAAGCGGTTCTCGGAGGCGGACTGGTCGATCCAGCGATCGATCGCCAGCCACCTTGAAGCGACCGACGATCGCGTCAACAGGCTCCCCCTCGCGATCAACGCGCTCCGCGAGGCGCGGGTGGTGCTACTCCCCGCCGACCTCGCTCCGCCCACCCTGGCCCGCACGCTGGCCGCTCTCCGGCGCCAGCTACAGGCCGGGTCCGACGTGCTCGGGGAGCACATGCCCGAGCGGGAATGGCGAGCCGCACTGGTCGCCGCACAGTGACTTGCAGGGCCGGCGGTATCTCCCCGCCGTGGGCGCCAAGTGGTGCGCCCGGCGCCGCGTTCCCCACGCCATGGGTGGCGCGGCGCGCCCGAGCCCGCCTTTCGCTCGGCCCCCCCCAAAAAAGTTGTGCGCCGAAAGAGATATCAGAACGCGCACTTGCCTTAGGTCCTGACCTACCCACGCCAACGCGCCCCTTGCGGGGCAAAAACAAGTGGATATCAACGATGACCATGAAGCCGAAGAAGAACCCCGCCCGAGACGAACGCAAGTTCGCGGGCGTTGCTGTTCGCACCGACGAGGAGATCGACGCCCGCCTTGATCGGGTGGCCGACGAGCTCACCCGACGGGCCGCAGGCGTCCAACACAAGCGGGCGCAAGTCGTCCGCGTGGCGATGCTCCGAGGTCTCGACTCCCTCGAGTCCGAGCTCGGTATCTGACCCCCCACCCAAAGCTTGGCCCCGCAGCGCGGGAACGCTCGGGGCCCGGCTCACTTCGCAACCCTAGGAGACCACGATCATGAGCAAGAACAGTGTAGCTACGAAGCGTCGCAACGTCGAGATCCCGCGCGCGAGAGCCCAAGCAAGCAAGGCACTGGCGCCCACCGGGAGGCGCCAGGCTCGGACGCCCAAGGATCGGGCCATGGCCATCACGGAGCGCGCGGGGGACCAGGTGATGAGCATCCTGCGAGCGCTCCCCGGCGACAACACCGCCGACGGTAACATCGTCGGCGCGCTCGCCGTCACGCTCCGCATGGCGCTGGCGGCGGCGGTCTTCGCGCGTGGGGGTGTCGACCTTCTGCGCAAGATGGAGGCCGGGCTCCAGTACGAGATCGGCAACATGCGCGCCGTCGTCGCGGCGAAGAAGGGCGGTGCCGCGTGAGCGCCCGCGACGCGAGCAAGGCCGAGCCGTCCGCAAAAGGGCATGCTCGTGCCGACCTCTACTCCATGCCGGAACTGCGGGCCCGTGACTGGACCACCACCATGGTCGCGAAGCTGCTCGGCGCACACGACGACACGAGGGATAACCCGAGGTTCCGCTTCGCTGGCGCGCCGATGAAGCTCTACCTCCGCGAGCGCGTCCACGCGGCGGAGTGCTCCCCCGTGTTCGTCGCGCTCAGGGACGCGGCCGAGGCCCGGCGCACGGCCGGTTACGAGGGGGTCGGGACACGCGTCGTCAACATGGTCCGACGTGTCGAGGCCGCGGAGCTGACGATCGTGCGCGGAGTCAGCGACGAAGAGATCAGAAAGCTGGCGATGCGGACACACGGCGGCAACTACCGCGGCGATCCCGGCGAGTTTCGCTGGTCGCCGCGGACGGCGCGCAACTGCATACGGCACAACCTCACCAACTACGAAAAGCTCTGGAAGCTCGTCAACCGGGGCGAGACGGGCCAGCCGGGGTACGAGGTTCTTCGGGAACGTGTCGAGGCCCTGATCGATGAGGCGTACCCGCAGTTCGCGGACGAGGACGAGGACGAGGACGAGGACGTCGAACACCTGGCGAGCTCTCGGAGCATGGTCGCCGAGCAGGCGAGGACTGAGGCGGCGAACGGGGGTGCCGCGTGAGCGCCCGCGACGCAACCGACAGCGACGAGGACTCCTACCTTGACGATCGTCAGGGCGAGGACGACACCAGGCCGCCGTTCCCTGGTATCCCGGCGACCGTGAAGCGGCGCAACGGCAAATGGGTGGTCGCGGTCAACGGCATGGAGATCGCTTTCGGCGCTCCGCCTCCTGGCACGAAGGATGGGACCGAAGGGTTCATCCTGCAGGACGGAGACGGGTGGGTCTTCGTCGCGGAGAAGAAGGAAGCGAAGTAGCGATGGCACGAGCGACCACGGGAACGGTGTTCGAGTCGCGCGGGAAGTGGTACGCCCGCGTGTCGCTGGGCGGGGGCAAGCGCCCCGCCTACTGTCTCCCGTGGTGCTCGTCCGAGCGAGACGCGACCGCTCGGCTGGCCATCCTCGCGAAGATGGCGCGCGATCTGCGAAGCGCGCCGGACGCGGCGGGGATCGCGGAGCGAGTCTTGACCGATGCGGCGAGCGCGACGACGAAGCCCGAGCTTGCCAAGGTGGTGGAGCTCGTGGCCCGCGTCGTCGGTGGACGGCTCGCCGCAGCATCGGTGGCCGCGCCGGGCTCGACGTTCGGCGAGGTCGCCAAGGCTTGGACGTCGGGGGAGCTGGCGAAGAGGTTCCCCGACCACGTCAAGGCGAAGCGGACGGCCAGTGACGACGAGCAGCGCTTGCGCTGCCACGTGTTGCCCATGCTCCGTGACGTGCCGATGGCGAAGCTCACCTTGGAGCGACTGGACGCCGTCATGGCGGCGCTTCCGGAAGGCCTTGCCTCTGCGACACGGCGCCAGGTCGCTCAGAGTATCTCGAGCGTCATCAAGTTCAGCGTCTACCCGCTTCGGCTGATCACCGTCAATCCGATCCCCCGCGGCTGGCTGCCCAGGGTGGGCAACTGCAAGAAGCAAGAGATCCTGCTCACGAGCGAGCACGACGCGTTTCTTGGTTCGGCGGTGGCCCCGATCGTCGTCCGTCTCTTCGCTGGCTTCCTGGCCCGCGAGGGGATGCGCCACGGAGAAGCAGAGGGGCTCACGTGGGCCGACCTCGACCTTGATCACGGGATGGTCAGGCTCGACGCGAACAAGACCGACGATCCGCGTAGCTGGGCGCTCCGGCCTGGCACGACGCGAGCGCTCAAACACTGGCGCAAGATGCTCGGCGGCGACCCGAAGGGAAGTCTCTTCGTCGACGGCAAGGCGCCGTTGCGGCTCCGCGCCGATGACTACCGCGACCACCTGAGGGCCGCGGGGATCGCACGCGGCGCGCTCCACAAGGGAACCGCGGCGACGAAGCCGACGGGGCTCCATGCGCTTCGCGCGCTCTTCGTGACGGAGGCGCTCGCCCGCGGCGAAAGCGAGTCGTGGGTGTGCGACCGCACTGGCCACAAGTCATCCCAGATGATCGCGACCTACAAGCGCCGGGCGCGGACCTTCATCGAGGCGAAGTTGCCGCCGCTCGCACCTCTCGACGTTGCGCTTGGGTGGGCGCCTCAATTGGCAGAGGGGGCCCCTGAGTTGTCAGCGCCCGTAGCGAACCGTCGCGAGCCAGCAAGAAACGCCCGCAAAAAGGCCGGTTCGGCGCGCGTCAGTGCGTCGAGCTTGGTTTTAAAATCCGCTGTCCCGAAGGGACGTCCGGGTTCGAGCCCCGGCGGAGCCACCCACCTCCCGGCTCACGGGAGCAACGCAAGCGCGGCAATTCGTTGCAGTTCCTTCCTGGCCCGGTACGCTCGGGGCGTGCCCTCGACCGTCGCGACCGCCTCCTGCCCTCGTCGCGGGCGCCGCGCCGCGTTGGCGGCGCTCGTCCTGGGGGGCGCCGCCGCCGGGCTCTGCTTCGGGGGCTGCGGCGACGACGCGGGCACGGGCGCTGGCGGCGGGGCGGCGCAGACCTCGACGAACACGGCGACGGTCAGCGCCTCGGTGAGCGCCGCCGGGTCCACCACCGGCACGAGCGGCGCCGCGTGTGACGACGGCACGCCGCACACGCTCGACTCGCCCGAGTGCGGCGCGTGCCTCGAGTGCTCCATCGTCGACGCGTGCGCCGCGGAGCTCGCGGCCTACCAGGCGGATCCGAACGCCGGCGCGTGGTCCGAGTGCGTCTTCGGCGACGGCATGTCGATCCCTGGGTGCCCCGACGACGATCCGATGACGCCCGAGCAGGAGTTCCTCGACTGCCTGGCCATGTGTGACACCGCGTGGCCGGGGGTGCAGGATCTCTACATCGCCCTCCTGAGCTGCGCCGTGTGCGTGGAGTGTCCGAACAACTGCGACGCAGCGACGGCGTGCACCTGAGCGACGCGCCCGGCTCGCCGCGTGGTGGCCGCCCCCGCGGGTCGGCGCCGTGAGCCGCCTCGTCGCGCGGCCCGCCGCCCTCGCGCAGCTCGCGACCCTGTCGCGCGCGACGCGCCTGCTCACCATCGCGGGCCAGGCCGGCGTGGGCAAGAGCACGTTGGCGGTGGCGTTCGCCAAGGCGGAGGCCTCGCCTTGGCACCTGGTCTCGGCCGGTCGGATCACGCGCCCCGAGCACCTCGTGAGCGCGATCGCGAGCGCGATCGGCGCGCCGCCCACCTCGGCGCGGACGGCGGCGCAGCTCACGCGGCACGTGGGCCGCCAGGTCCGGGCGTGCGGCCCGATCCGTCTGGTCCTCGACGGCTTCGAGCACCTGGTCGCCAGCGCGGGCCCCACGGTCGTGGCCCTCCTCGGCGAGGCGCCGGAGGCCGCGGTGCTCGTCACCTCGCGCGCCCTGCTCGGTCTCCCCGACGAGCTGCACCTCGATCTCGGCCCGCTGGGCCTCCCCGCGAGCGAGGCCGACCTCGAGGCGAGCGAGGCCGGCGAGCTCTTCCTGGCGCGGGCGGCCGAGGCGGGCGCCTCCGTCGACCTCGAGCGCGAGCGGGCGGCGCTCCACGATCTGGTGCGCCGGCTCGAGGGGATCCCCCTCGCGATCGAGATCGCCGCGGCGCGCCTGGACGCGGCGGGCGTACGCGGCGTGCTGGAGCGCCTCCAGCGTCCGTCGGCGCCGCGGCCCCCCGGCGCGGCCTCGTCCCAGGCGGGCGCGGTCCGGGCGACGGTGGCGTGGTCCTGGGACCTCCTCGGACCCCGAGAGCGAGACGCGCTCCTCTCGTGCGCCGTCTTCCGGGGCGGCTTCACCCCCGCCGCGGCCGAGCAGGTGCTGTCCCTGGAGCCGGCGCACGAGCGGCTCGCCGCGCTCGCCGC
>CAZBJI010000127.1:0-23878 GCA_964492175.1 uncultured Polyangiaceae bacterium
CGTCGAGCAGCGCGCGCTGCTCGGACGGCGGAGCCTGCGTGAACGCCACGAAGAGCTTCACCGCGACCGGCACGCCCCAGACGGTGTTCCGGGCGCGGTAGACGATCGCGGCGCCGCCCTCGCCGATGGCCGTCTCGAGCAGGTACTTCCCGGCGACGAGGGTGCCCCCGAGTCCGAGCGGATCCTTCGTGGTCATGGGTGATCCCGACCCGCGACCGGCGCACGGCTCGCAGGCGTCACGCACCGTACCTTGGCCGCCCGCGGGCCGCGACCTGCACCCGTGAACAACCGTTCCACGACGCGGTGTGCGGTCACGGGAAAAAAGACCAGGGCGATTCGGGGGGAGCTTGTATGCTCCCCGCGGCACGAAAGGACACGAGCTTGGCTGCGTCCGAATCCCCCAAGAAAGAGTCTGGGTCCGGCGTATACGTGATCGGCGCGCTCCTCCTCGCGGGAGGCATCGCAGCCATCGTCATGCTCGCGGGCGACGACAAGCCGCCGGCGCCGCCTCCTCCTCCGCCCACGCAGGTTGCCCCTCCGCAGCAGCCGCCTCCTCCTCCGCCGCCGCCACCGCCGCCGCCGCGCGCGAGCGCGAGCGCCGCGCCCAGCGCGAGCGCCGAGACCAGCGCGTCGGGGCCGAAGGGCCCGCCCGGGCCGGGCGCCTGCAGCAACTGCGACAAAGGCACCGGCAGCGGCGCGCTCAGCAGCGCGCTGCAAGGGGCCGCGGGCTCGGCCCGCGGCTGCTACAACCGCGCGCTCCAGAAGAACGCCGGCGCCGCGGGCAAGCTCACCGTCGTGGTTCAGGTCGGGCAGAGCGGCCAGGTCTGCAGCGCGTCGATCGCGAACGATACGGTCGGCAGCGGTGAGGTCTCGAACTGCGTGCTCAGCCGCTTCCAAGGCAAGACCTTTCCCAAGCCGGAGCAGGGGTGCGTCACGGTCAGGATCCCGATGAGCTTCGAGGTGAAGCAGTAGCGCCGCCGCGCGGCGTGCTGCTCAGCCTCGCGTACGACGGCAGGCGCTTCTGCGGGTTCGCGCCCCAGCGCAGCCAGCGCACGATCGCGGGAGAGCTGCTCGGCGCCCTCCGCGAGATGGATCCCGGGATCTCGAGCGTGCGCGGCGGGAGCCGCACCGACTCGGGCGTCCACGCGCGCGACCAGCGCGTGGCGTTCGATCCGAGCCGCGACTTCCCGCTGTCGGCGTGGACGAAGGGCGCCGCCAAGCAGCTCCCTGAGGAGATCAGCATCATGGGGGCGCGGTACGTCGACCGAGGTTTCTCGCCGCGCCACGAGGCGCTCGCGAAGACGTACAGGTACGTCCTGTCGACCAGCCGAGCGCGCGATCCGTTCGAGGTCGGCCGTTCCTGGCGCGTCCCCGAGCTGGCCGACGACGCTGCGCTCGAGATCGCGCGGAACGAGGCCGCGGCCGCGCTCGGGACCCACGACTTTGCGGCGTTCCGCAGCGCGAGGGATCCGCGCGCCGTCACCGTCCGCACGCTGTCTCGCGTCGATGTCGCGCGGTCCGGAGGCGACGGGGGCCACGTGCACGTCGAGGTGCGCGGCGATCACTTCCTCTACAACATGGTGAGGATCCTCGTCGGGACCGTCGTCGACGTCGCGCGCGGTCGCTCCAGGCCCGGCGCGGTCGCACGGGCGCTCGCGTCGAAGGACCGCCGAGATGCGGGCATTACGGCGCCTCCGGACGGCCTCTACCTGTGGCGCTACGAGCTGCGCGGCATAGATCCCGAGCCCCAACCGTGAGCCGCGCACCCGGAGCGGCGCGACGCTGCCGCTCCTCGGGAACTGCTAGAGGTCGGTGCCGATGTTCCGGCCCGCGCCCGAGCTGGGCGGCGGCTGGTTGGCCGCGGCGGTGGGCTTTGGCGGCGTCGGCGGCTGCGGCCGGCCCGGGCGCCCTGGCCTCGCTGCGACGGCGGGCTTGGAGGTGTCGGTGGGGGCGACGTCAGCCGAGGGCTCCGCCGAGGGCTCCGCCGAGACCTGGGCCGTCGGCTCCGCCGTCGGTTCGGCCGTCGGGGACGCGGAGGTGTCGGCGGGGGTCGGCTCCGCGGTCGTCGTAGCAGTGGTGTCGCCGGGGGCTGCGGGCTGCTGCGCGGGAGGCGTGGCCGCCGCGCTCGCCCCGATGCCGGCGTACTTGTACGCCGCGAGACCTCCGCCGACGCCGAGCACCGCCATCACGGCTACGGCCGCGACGAGGGGGGTGCGCTTCGGCTCGCGCGTGGTCACCGCCAGCCCGACCTGGGATTGACCCATGAGGACGGGCGCGTGACCGCCCGACTGAGAGAGGCCTGCGCCCGACTGAGAGAGGCCCGCTCCCGAGTGGCCGAAGGCCGGGTTCCCGCCCGACTGCCCGAGCGAGCCCGAGACGCCCAAGTTGCCGCCGCTCATCCCGAGCCCCGACGTCCCGAGCGCGTGTGCACTGCCAGGGCGGCCCGGGTCGAAGGCGCCGGCGCCGACCGCTCCGGCCTGGCCGGCGTATGCCGGGATCGGCTGCGGCAAGTAGTTTGCCTGCATCGGCGCGCCGGAGCGCCAGGAGTCGACCGCAGCGGCGAACTCCCCGGCGGTCTGAAAGCGATGGTTCGGCTCGCGCGCCATCGCCTTGCGGATGATGGCGGAGAAGCCGGGATCGAACCCCGGCACCACCGTCTCCACGGGGTCCGCGTTCTCGAGCGCGATCTTGAAGATGAGCTCGTTGAAGGTCTCCGCGTTGTACGGCACGCGGCCCGTCACGGACTGATACGCGACCACGCCGATCGAATAGAGGTCGCTCCGGTGGTCTATGGGCTGCCCGCGCGCCTGCTCGGGCGACATGTAGAACGGAGTGCCCATCACCGCGCCGGTGCGCGTCATGCTGAACTCGGGGTCGGCGCCAGAGAACTTCGAGACGCCGAAATCGAGGATCTTGACGAAGTCCTGCCCGCCTCGCTTCACGATGAAGACGTTGTCCGGCTTCAGGTCGCGGTGGACGATGCCAGCGGCGTGGGCGGCGGCGAGCCCCTCGAGGAGCTGCCGCAGCAGCGGCGCGAGCTCCTGCGCGCTGACCCGCCCGCGCACCTTGATGCGGTTCGTCAGCGGCTCTCCGTCCAGGTACTCCATCACCATGAACCGCTCGCCGCCTGGCAGGTTGCCGAGGTCGAGCACCTCCACGATGTGCTGGCTCCCGATCCGTCCCGCCGCCTGCGCCTCGCGCTCGAACCGCTGGACGATGTCGGCCTTGCTCGACACGTTGTCGTGCAAGATCTTGATCGCGACCTTCCGGTGGATGCGGACGTTCTCCCCCTCGTAGACGGAGCCCATCCCACCCACGCCCAGCACCCGGACGATCCGGTACTTGCCTTCGATGACCTGACCGGCTGCGAGAGTCATGAGAGTCCGCCCCGCGGAGTCTCTCATTCTACGTCACATATCGAGCCGCTGCCCCGCTTTCTAGAGGTCCGAGCCGATCTTTCTGCCGGACGAGGCCGTGCCGCTCGGGGTCGGCTTGGTCGCCGCGGTGGCGGTCGGGGCCGCCGTGGGCGGCGGGCTCGGGCGCGCGGTGCCGGGGATCGGCGGGTTCGGGCGCGGCGCGGTTGGCGGAGTCTCGGCCACGGCGCTGTTCGAGGGTGCAGCAGTCGGTGTAGGCGAATCGGGGTCCGAGGAGGCGGTTGCCTCTGCGGTCGGGCTCGCCGTCGCGGTGGGGCTGGCCGACGCCGCAGCGCCGCGCTCGGGGGCGCTCGTCTCCTCGGGCGCCGCGGTCGACCCGGCCGCGGCTGGGGTGGCGGTCTTCGCGTACACGAAGTACCCGCCGCCTCCGAGGCAGAGCACGGCGACCGAGAGCCCGACCACGAGCGGCGCGCGGTTCTTGGGCGGCTGAGGCACCGCGCCCGCGTACGCCTCCGCCCCGAGCGGCGGCGGCTTTTCCTCGGCCGCGTAGGCGTACTGCGGCGCGGCCGGGTACGGGTGCGCGCCGGGGTGCATCGCCTCGGTGTGCTGGTGCTGGTACGGCGGTGCGGGCGCGCCGTGCGCGGCCAGCACCGCCGTGTGGCCGGCGGCGACGGGCATGCCCGGCATCGCCATCGCGGTCATCGCCTGGGTCTTCTGCTGCGGGTGCTGGGCAGCGACCCCCGCGGCCGGCAGCGGCCCGGCCGGCGCGCCGCCGATCATCGGGAGCATCTGCGTGCGCATCGCGGCGCCGACGTTGAGGTACGGCGCCGAGCCCCGCCCCACCGGCAGCTGCCCCCCGTACGCGTCGTAGTCCCGAGCCCACGCGGAGAGCGCCTCCCGCATCTCCGCCGCCGTCTGGTACCGCTCGTTCGGCTCCCGCGCCATCGCGCGCCGCATGATGCCGCCGAACGCCGGATCCAGCGTCGGGACGAACTGCTCCGGCGGAGGCGGTGACTCCAGCGCGATCTTGAAGATCAGCTCGTTGAAGGTCTGCGCGTTGAACGGGACCTGCCCGGTGATGGCCTCGTAGAGGATGACGCCCGAGGAGTAGAGGTCGCTCCGCGGGTCGGCCGCGCGCGACCCCTTCGCCTGCTCGGGAGACATGTAATAGGGCGTCCCCACCACGGCGCCGGTGCGCGTCATGCTCATCTCCTCCGAGTTGAGGATGTTGAACTTCGACACGCCGAAATCGAGGATCTTCACGAAGTCGGCGACGCCGCGCTGGGACTTCATCAGGAAGATGTTCGCCGGCTTCAGGTCGCGGTGGATGATGCCGGCCGCGTGCGCCGCGGCGAGGCCGTCCAGCAGCGCCTCCATGATGGGCACGAGCTCCCGGGGCGGTATCCGGCCCTGCTTGACGATGCGGTCGCCGAGCGTGACCCCGTCGAGGAACTCCATCACCATGAAGCGCGAGCCGTCGGGGAGGTCGCCCATGTCGAGGACCTCGACGATGTGCTCGCTGCCGATCCGACCCGCGGCCTGCGCCTCGCGCTCGAAGCGCTGGATCACGTCGGTCTTCGTCGCGACCTGCTGGTGCAGCGTCTTGATCGCGACCCGCCGTCGGATGCGGACGTTCTCACCTTCGTAGACCGCCCCCATGCCCCCGGTCCCGATGACGCGGACGATGCGGTACTTGTCCGCGAGGATTTGACCGGCCTGGAGGTGCATCGCGTCGGACTCCAGACGGTACCACGTCGGGTCGCTTGTTCCCACGCCGCGAGCCCACTACGCCGAGACGATGCAGATCGGCCTCGACCGACTCCGGGAAGACGCCCCGCTCCAGCGAGAGCTCCAGGGCCGCAAGGTCGGCCTCCTCTCCCACCCCGCCGCGGTGGACCGGCAGCTCTCGCACGCTTCTCGCATCTTCGCGGAGGCCGGCGTGCGGCCTCGCGTGATCTTCGGCCCCGAGCACGGGTACGGCGGAGAGGCGCAGGACATGATCGGCGTCGCGCACGCGGCCGACCGCGAGACGGGCGCGCCGATCGTGAGCCTCTACGGCGACCGGTTCGAAGACCTGTCCCCCACCGCCGCGCACCTCGGGGAGATCGACGTCCTCTGCGTCGACCTCGCGGACGTCGGCAGCCGCTACTACACGTTCGTCTGGACCGCGCTGCTCGCGATGCGCGCGGCAGCGCGCGCCGGCGTGCACACGATCGTCTTCGACCGCCCGAACCCGCTCGGCGGCGTCCTGGTGGAGGGGCGCGTCGTGCAGCCGGGGTTCCAGTCGTTCGTGGGTCTCGAGGCCGTCCCGGTGCGCCACGCGATGACGGTCGGCGAGATCGTCGCGTGGTTCGCGTCCCGCGACGGGCTCGCGCTCGGCGCGGACGGCGCGCTCCGCGTCCTCTCGGTGGAGGGCTGGGACCGGGGAGCGCACGCGCCCGAGTGGGACCGCCCCTTCGTGATGACCTCCCCGAACATGCCGGCGTACGAGACCGCGCTCGTCTACCCCGGCGGGTGTCTCGTGGAGGGCACCAACTTGTCGGAGGGGCGGGGCACCACGCGCCCGTTCGAGATCGTCGGCGCGCCGTTCCTGGACGGGCAGCGGCTCGCGCGGGACCTCGCGGAGACCGGGCTGCCGGGGTTCGTCGCGCGGGCCCTCACGTTCCTGCCGACGTTCCAGAAGCACGCGGGGAAGGTCTGCGGTGGCGTCCAGGTGCACTGCACGGATCGCCGCGTCTTCCGGCCGTACGCGACCTACCTCGCGCTCGTGGCGTGCGCGCGGGCCCAGGCCCCGGAGGCGTTCCGCTTCCGCACCGAGCGGTACGAGTATGTCGACGACATCCCTGCGTTCGACCTGCTGACGGGCGGGGCGCGGGCGCGTCTCGCCATCGAGGCCGAGGAGCCGCTCTCCGCGTGGCTGGACGACGTCGCCTCGCCCGAGCCCGGCTGGCAGGAGATCGTGCGCGAAGCGGCGCGAATCGCGCGCGCCGCGGGCTAGCCCTTGGTGCGTCGCACCGCGTGGCCGACGAAGAACGGGCCCATCTGCGAGATGAACTCGCTCGTCTGCCGGGTCTTTCGCATGGCCTGAACCACGTGGGAGAGCGGGTGCAGGTCCTTGGCGATGAGGCCGACGACGAACTCGTTGTCGGCGCGGTCGAGGCCGTGACACGCCAGGCGGACGTCGTGCGCGAGATCCTGCTGGCCGTACGCGCGCCCGATGATCGCGTGCTCCCGGAGGATCGCCGCCTGCTCGCGCGGCTCGAGCTTGGCGAACGCGCCGCTTCGTCGCAGGGGGTACCAGACGCCCCACGGCCACGCCTCGTTCTCCATGACGCTCTTCGGGCGATCCACGAGCCAGAACCCGAGGTCCGCCTCGTAGCCCTGCGCGTACGTCCGCCCCAGCATCGTGAAGTCGTGGCGCTGCACGAGTCCGCTCACGCCGCCTACGGCGGGACGGACCTTCTCCACGAAGTCCGCCGGCCGCTCCGAGTACGTGAGCACGCCGAGCCCCCCTGGGGCGCTCACGTCGGCGTAGAGGACCGAGCTCTGCCCGCGCTTGTCGAGGTTCTCTGCGAGCGCGTCGATCGCGCTCTCGGCGCTGCGCTCCGGCGCGCAGTCGAACACCATGAGCTGGACGAACAGGCGCCGATCCATCGCCTGAGGGCTGCCGTCGGGCAGCTTCGCTCCGCGCTCGAAGACGTCGATCTTGGGGATTTCTTCCGTTTGGCGGTGCTCTTCGCTCATGGCCCTGACCGAGCGTCTACCCCGGCGGCGGCACGGCGTACACTCGCGCGGCTGGTCCTCCGGTGCGTTCGGAAGTAGAGGTGGGACGGATGTCCGCCATCGTTGTCGTCGGAGCCCAGTGGGGTGACGAGGGAAAAGGCAAGGTCGTCGACCTCGTCACCGAGAGGGCCGAGCTGGTCGTCCGCTACGCCGGCGGACCCAACGCCGGGCACACGCTCGTCGTCGGGGGCGAGAAGCTCGTCGTGCGCCTCATCCCCAGCGGGATCCTCCAGGCGCACTCCACGTGCGTGATGGCCCAGGGCATGGTGGTGGACCCCGCGGTCCTCACGGGGGAGATCGCCGCGCTCGCTGGGCGCGGCATCCAGACGACCGGGCGGCTCTTCATCTCGGACCGCGCTCACTTGATCTTGCCCTACCACGTGCTGGTCGACGGCCTGCGCGAGGCGTCTGCGTCCGGACAGCGGCTCGGGACGACGAAGAAGGGCATCGGCCCCGCGTACGAGGACAAGGCCGCGCGACGCGGGCTTCGGTGCGGCGACCTCACCGACTTGGCGCGGGCTCGGCAGCTCGTCGCGGTCGCGATCGACGCGTGGGCGCCCACGATCCGCGCGCTGGGGGGCGACGTGCCCACGGTAGAGAGCGTGATCGCCGTGCTCGAGGCCCACGCGCCGCGCATCGTGCCGCTCCTCTGCGACGCCAGCAAGCTGACCGACGACGCGATTCGCGCCGGGCAGCGCGTGATCTTCGAGGGGGCGCAGGGCGCGTTGCTCGACGTCGACCACGGCACGTACCCGTTCGTGACGTCGAGCTCCGCGGTCGCCGGCGGGGCCTGCACCGGCGCCGGCGTGGGGCCGACGCGCATCCGCCGCGTCCTCGGCATCACGAAGGCGTACGCGACGCGGGTAGGTGAGGGTCCCTTCCCGACCGAGCTGAAGGACGAGCGGGGCGATCGCCTCCGCGACCGCGGCGCGGAGTTCGGCAGCGTCACCGGGCGCCCCCGCCGGACCGGCTGGCTGGATCTGCCGGCGCTCCGCTACGCCGCGCGCACGAGCGGCATCGACGGCTGGGCGCTCACGAAGCTCGACGTCCTCACCGGGCTCGACGCGGTGGAGGTCTGCGTCGCGTACGAGACGCCCCTCGGTCGCACCGACGAGCTCCCGCAGGATCTGCACCGGGCGCGCCCGGTGTACACGATGTTGCCGGGATGGACCTCGGGGATCGAGGGCGCGCTCCGGATGGAGGATCTCCCCGCACCCGCGAGGGACCTCGTCCGGTTCGTCGAGGAGAAGACGTCGGTCCCGGCGTACCTCGTGAGCGTGGGTCCCGGCCGCGAGCAGACCATCGTCGTCCGCGACGTCTGGAGCTGAGCGCACCGGCGTCGGTGGGCGGCCCGCGCCGGAGGTAGGAGACGGGCGCCTCCGCGTGGCGGTCTCCGGTGAGGGAGGCTGTGGCGCCCCCGCGCGCGTCCCCTATCATGGGCGTGTGCCTTCTCTCTCGTGGCTCCGTGGTGCGCTGGCGCTCTCGGTCGCCTGCCTGGCCCTCGCCTGCACGGTGACGGTCCGCGACTACGGTGATCTCGACGGCGGCGGTGGCCAGGGCGCCGCGGCGCAGACCGGGCCCGGCACCGGGGGCGGTGGCACCGGGAGCGCCGCGGCTTTCTGTGGCGACGGCGCGAAGGACGCCTCCGAAGAGTGCGACGGCACGGACTTCGGCGGAGACTCGTGCGCGCAGCACGGCTTCGTCGGCGGCTCGCTCACGTGCCTCGCGAACTGCACTGCGGACACGATCCTCTGCTCGCAGACGTGCGGCAACGGATCGATCGATCCCGGCGAGGCCTGCGACGGGACGAACTTTGGCGCGCTGACCTGCGAGAGCCTCGTTCCTGGCTCCGCGGGGGGAGCGCTGAGCTGCTCGGCCACGTGCAACATGGTCGACGCGAGCGCCTGTGCGGCTCCCGCGACCTGCAACAACGGCATGCTCGATCCGATGGAGGCTTGTGACGGCGGCGATCTCGGCGGCAAGACCTGCCAGAGCGAGGGCTACGCGGCGGGCTCCCTCACGTGCAACGCGAACTGTTCGCTGAACACGGCCGGCTGCACCACCTGCGGGAACGGCGTCGTGAACCCCGGGGAGCTCTGCGACGGGCCCGATCTCAACAACCAGACCTGTCAGTCCCAGGGGTTCGCGCCCGGAGGCAGCCTCACGTGCACCGCCGGCTGCACGTTCGACACCGGCGGCTGCACCCTCTGCGGAAATGGCCAGGTGAACGGCGGCGAAGGGTGCGACGGCGGGAACCTCAACGGTCAGTCGTGCCAGTCCCAAGGCTTCTATGGCGGCAACTTGAGCTGCAACGGGAGCTGTCAGCTCAACACCGCGGGGTGCACCAACTGCGGGAACGGAGGCGTCGACGGGGGCGAGCAGTGCGACGGCGGGAACCTCAATGGTCAGAGCTGTGGCTCGCTCGGCCTCGGGGTCGGAACCCTCTCGTGCGACGGTGGGTGTACCTTCAACAGCTCGCAGTGCACGCAGAGCTACTGCGGAAACGGCGCCATCGACTCGGGAGAGCAGTGTGACGGCGGGAACCTGAACGGCGCCACCTGTCAGGCCAGCGGCTACGCGGGCGGGACGATGTCCTGCAACGGCAACTGCACGCTGAACGTAGGCGGCTGCTACCTCTGCGGAGACGGGAACGTGAACCCGGGGGAGCAGTGCGACGGAGGCAATCTGAACGGCCAGTCGTGCGCGTCGCTCGGCTACGCGCCCGGCGGAATCCTCTCTTGCAACAACGGCTGCACGTTCAACACCGGCGGCTGCTCCCTCTGCGGCAACAACGTGATCGACCCCGGGGAGGACTGCGACGGAGCGAGTCAGCCCATCACCGATTGCTGGCAGTTCGATCCCATCTGCAGCGGCCCCGTCTATTGCACCTCCAACTGCTACTACAACACGATCGACTGCTACTGTGACCCCTGCCCCTTCTGCTGAGGGTGCGTGGGCGCCGTTCGGGGTGACCAAGCGCCTCTCCGACCTGGAGGCGCTCTTCACCTCCTCGCTGCTGGCTGACCTCGGGAAGCGCGAGACCGGCCGGTTCATCGAGTTCCTCGAGGCTCGCGACTTCACGAGGGGCGCGCTCATCGCGTCGTCGGCCGAGCTCGCCGACAACCTCCATTGGATCCTCGAAGGGCGGGCTCTGCTGTCGGATCATGGCCGGCAGGTGCTCGGGGCAGGGGCACACGTCGGTGACGGAGCGTTCGTCGGGCGCCTCCCCGCGGCCCCGCAAGCGCGCGAGCAAGCGTGCCTCACCGCCCTCACGGGCGCGCGGGTCGTCCGGCTCGAGCGGGCGCGCTACGAGGCATTGTGTCAGGCGCACCCCGAGATCGCCCTCCCGCTCACGCGCGCGCTCGCGTCCTCGAGCCCCCAGGGCGCCCCACGGCTCACCCACGGGCGTCACCGGATCGTGGAGCTCGTGCCAGCGGAAGTCGCCGGGAGCCAGGTCGTCGGCGCGAGATTGGGCGAGCGCGTCCTCGCCCTCCACCACGAGGTCTCCGAGAGACCGGCGCTCGCGCCCTTGACGCTTCGGGATTGGGAGGGCCGTGACATCTACCGTCGATCCGGCGCCCTGGTCGCGCTCGAGGCGGCGCGCAGACTCGGCGTCTCGGTGAAGCTCGGGCCTTCCTGGACCTCGGGGCGGATCTTGGACCTCGGGCAGCCGGTGCCGGACCCTGGGGCCGAGGCTCTGCGCCTCACCGCGGAGATGGATCGCATCATCGAGGAGCGCCTGCCGTTCCTCGAGTCCCCGTGGTCCGCCGACCACGCGGCCGCGTCGCTCCGCGCCGTCGGCGACGAGGACGCCGCGCTGCTCGTCGAGATGGCCCGGCCGTCCAGCGCCCAGATGGTGACGCTCGGCGCCGTGAGCTTGCCGAGCGCGGGGCCCACGCTCCCGCACACCGGATGGCTCGAGCGGCTGCACGTGCTCGTGCACCCAGGCGGGATGTTCCTCGACTTCGGCGCCGCGGTTCGGCGCGAGCTCGCGCCTCGCCCTCAGTCCACGCTCATGCTGGAGACGCGGGCGCCGCGGTATGGCGCGGACATGACGGTGGAGCAGCGGAGCTGGCTCGCCAAGATGGGGATCCACAGCGTCGGTCACTTCAACCGCGCCTGCGTCACGGGGGAGGTCGGCGAGCTGATCCAGGTGGTGGAGGGGTTCCACGAGAAGCGGATCGCCGAGGTCGCGGACACGATCCACGCGCGCGGGAACGTCCGCGTCATCGCCGTCGCTGGGCCGTCCTCCTCCGGCAAGACGACCTTCCTCAAGCGCCTCATGGTCGGCCTGAAGATGCTGGGCCACCGACCCACCGGGCTCTCGCTCGACGACTACTACCTCGATCGCGACAAGACCGCCCGAGACGCCTCGGGCGAGCTCGACTTCGAGTCCCTCGACGCGCTCGACACCGACCTCATCGAGCGCCAGGTGGCGGAGCTGCTCGCGGGCCGCGCGATCCGTCCCGCGCGCTTCGATTTCCAGTCGGGCAAGAGCCACCCGAGCGGCGGTCCGGAGACCGCGATCGCGGCGGACGGCGTCTTGCTCCTCGAGGGGATCCAGGCGCTGAACCCGCGGCTGCTCCAAGGCCTCGCGCCCGACTCGGTGTTCCGCGTGTTCATTCACCCGGCTACGGCGCTCCGGTTCGACGCGCTGAGCAGCTTCGAGCCGACGGACCTCCGGCTCCTCCGAAGGATCGTGCGCGACAGGAGGCACCGGGGCGCCACGGCGGAGGAGAGCCTCAGCCGGTGGCCCAGCGTCCGGCGCGGGGAGCGGATGCACATCTACCCGTGCCAGGGCAACGCCGACCGCGTGTTCGACAGCGCGCTCGTCTACGAGGTCAGCGTGCTGAAGGTGTTCGCCGAGCGCTACCTGCTCGAGGTGCCGCGGACCTCACCGGTCGCGTCCGCCGCCTGGAGGCTCCGCACGCTCATCGAGCCGTTCGTGGCGATCTACCCCGATCATGTCCCTCCGACCTCGATCCTCCGCGAGTTCATCGGGGGAAGCGGGTTCACCTACTAGAGGGCCGCGTCGGCGCTTTGCCCATGGCGCGCGCCGCACTACCATCTACGCGTGTCGAGCTACCACGAGGGGAATCGCGCGCTGCAGGATCGCTTCGACACGCGTCGGCTCGCCGATCGCCTCGAGGCGGTCACGTATCGCGCCGCGCTGACCGAGGCTGACGCGGCGGCGGTCACCGCGGCCGACATGTTCTTCCTCGCGACCGCGGACCCGACAGGCGCGCCGGACTGTTCCTACAAGGGAGGCGACCCCGGCTTCGTGCAGGTGCTGTCACCGACCGAGATCGCTTGGCCGGACTACGACGGCAACGGGCAGTTTCGCTCGCTCGGCAACCTCAGCCTCTGCCCCGCGGTCGCCCTCCTGTTCATCGACTGGACGCGGCCGTCGCGCCTGCGCGTTCATGGCAGCGCCCGCCTTTGCTTCGATGATCCGCTGCTCGCCTCCCTGCCCGGGGCCCAGCTCCTGGTGCGCGTCCGGATCGACCGCGTGTTCCCCAACTGTCCGCGCTACATCCACGGCATGCAGCGGGTAGCGCCCTCGCCCTACGTACCGCGCGAGGGCGCCACGCCTCCGCGGCCGGCGTGGAAGGACGACCCGAAGTTCAGCGACGCGCTCCCGCGGAAAGATCCGCCGTGACCCACCCTGCGGCGTGAGGTCGCCACCTCGGCGCGCCGCTCACGCTCGCCGCGGCCGCGCGCGCCTCGCGGCCGTGAGCGCGAAGAGGAACGCGAGCGTCCAGGTCGCGGAAGCTGGCTCGTGCGCGCCCGCGGCGACGCACGAGCAGCCCTCGTCCGGATCGGCGTCGGCGTCGGCGTCGGCGCCGCCCTCTCCCCCGCCGGCGCCCGCGGTGGCGCCCGGTCCGGCGCCGGGTCCGGTGCCCGTCGTGCTCCCGCCGCCGCCGCCAGCGCCGGACGGATCGGGGACGTACACGAGTCGCACGGCGTCGTATGCGAGGCGACGATCCAAGGCGGACGCCTCGCCCGTGTTGTCGGCGAGCTCCAGGTAGCGGCCCGTCCCCTCGGCGAGCTCGCGCTCACCCAGGGAGATCCAGCCCTTCTGGACGCTCTGATCGATCGGGGCGAACGGCACCACCCCGCCGCCGCCGTCGAGCGCGAACACCGCGGCCACGCTGTTCGCCTCGGTGTCCGGGACGAAGACGGAGACCTCGTACGTGCCGCCCACGGTCACGTCGAAGCGCCAGCGGCCCACGGTCTCGGGCACCGCGGCGTCCGTCGCCTTCGTATAGTAGTGGTGATCCTCGTAGCCCTCCGGCACGTTCCACCACCAGCTCGTCTCGCGCTCGAAGCACGCGGAGAGCTCGTCGATGATCAGCTCCCCGCCGTCGGCCACGGCGGAGCAAGGCCGCACCGCGGGGCAGTTGTTGCTCACCAGCGAGGCGCCGAGGGGCGGATCCCCGAAGTCCACGAAGCTCGAGGGGATGCTCTGGCACCACCACGACGCGCAGGTCTGCTGGATCTGGAAGTGCAGGTGTGCGCCGCACACCCAACCCGTGAGGCCGATCGCCCCGACGACGTCGCCCTGGCTCACCGGATCTCCCACGGAGAGGCTCGAGCTGTTCGGGGCGAGGTGCAGGAAGAGCGCCTCCGTCCCGTCCTGGAAGTCGATGACCACGTAGTTCGCGTCGTTCGCGTACGCGCTGCTGCAGCCCCCGACGGTGGAGTCCATCCGGATCAGCCGCACCACGCCGTCCGCCGGCGCCGACACCGCGTCGCCCTCGGGGATGCCGATGTCCCACGCCCAGGATCCCTCGTCCGTGTGCGACCCGGTGTTGTGGCCCTGCGTGACCGGGTACGCCACGCCGCAGGGCCACGGCGTATGGAGCGGAGGCGTGGCGTGCGCCGTGGCGGCGATGGACGCGAGGGCTGCGGCGGCGATCGTCACGAGGCGGGGGCTCACACCAGACCTCTAGCATCGCCGGCGCCGCGCTCGAAGGCACCCCGCGCCGGGACGTGCGTCGAGCCTGCAAGATCTGCTACGACGGGGGGCGCCATGGTCGAGCCCACCCACCTCCGCCCGAGCCCTCCGCGCGCGCCGCGCGCGCGACATCCCGAGACCGCCGTCCGCGTGCGTCGCGTCCTCGCGGCGTTCGGCGCCGCGCTCCTCGTCGCCGGCGCCTGCGCCCCCTCGCCGAAGACCGTGCGCTGCACGAACGGGGGGGAGTGCACGGCGGCGGATCCGCGCTACGAGTACTGCCTCGAGGGGCGCTGCGTGGAGTGCGTCGCGAACACCAGCTGCGGGATCGACAATCGCTGCGTCGACGGGTTCTGCGAGCGGAAGTGCAAGGACACCCGAGACTGCCCCGAGGGCCAGTGGTGCCTCGAGGGCAAGTGCGGCGATCCGCCGTGACGTCCCGGGGGCGCTGAGCCGCCTCAGCGGACGGCGAGGGGCCTCGCGCGCCGAGAGAGCGCCACGCCCACGGCCGCGAGCAACAGCGGGATCACCGCGCCTCCGCCCGTCGAGCTCGAGCCCGCCGCGGAGCATCCGTCGTCGTCGCCGCCGCCTCCTCCTCCCCCGCCAGCGTCGTCGTCGCAGGTGAGCACGCCGGGATCGCTCTCGTCGGGCACGCAGGTGCCGGGCCTCCCGTCGCCTCGCGTGCAGGCGTCGTCCTCCTTCAGGTTCGCGCACGCCGCCTTGTCTGCCGCGTCGGCGAAGGCGAGGGACGTGAGGGTCGTCGTGGAACAAAGGGCGAGCATGAGCGCGAGCGTTCGCATCGAGGGATCTCCTTCACACCGGTCGTTCGGTGCACACCATGTCCGATGCCGATGCCTTGCGCCACGTTCGGCGCGCACGGACGGGTTCGTGTTCATCGAGAACACGCGCAGCGCTTCCGTGACGTGGCGTCACCCTGCCGCGTGTGGCAGCGCAATCACTGCGGCACGGTCGGCGCGCACACGCTGGTGCCCGCGCCCACGACGCGGATCGGCGCCTCCGCCAGCACCACCTCCAGCCCGCTCTGCGGCGAGCCGAGGTCCAGGCGGGTCACCTGGCTCACGCGGTTCATCGCGGAGGGGAGGCACTCGTCCGTACACGGCCCCGCGACGCAGGCGAGCATCGCCGCGCCCATGTTCCCTCCGCACTCATCGGTGACTTCACCCATCTCGAGCGCGCACGCGAGCGCCTCGGCGCAGACGCTGTCCTGCAGACACGCGGCGTAGTCTGCGCCGCAGCTTGCCTGAAGGCACGGCTCGCAGTCCATGGGCGGCGCCTCCGTGAAGAAGTAGACGCTGTTCGCGTAGTGGGCGAAGGCGGACGCGTTCGTCTTGCTGAGGCCCGTGAGCGGCGTCAGGCCGACCGCCGCCCCCGTCACGCGGTCGTACTCGACGAGCTTCGCGGGGTTCACCCCCGCGAACGCGAAGAGCCGGGCGGCGCCGGTGCCGGAGAGCTCGCCGCCGTCGAAGTCGATCGCCGCGAGGAGCTCGAACCTCATCGTCGCGCGCTCCAGCTTCGCGAGGACCCCGAGGTCGGGGCCCTCCGTGAATGGGCCCATGCCGCTGTAGCTGTGCGCGTAGAGGTCCGCGCAGGCGGTCGCAGGATCCCGGCTGACGAACGTCATGCCGAACAAGCTCAGCCCGCTCTGGAGCGGCCCGGGATCATAGCCGGGGTCCCCGCACGCGCTGCCGTCCGCGAGGTTCACGGTGACGAGATCCTTCGACGTCACGTCCAGGATCCAGCTGACGCCGTCCGCGTCCACGGCCATCGAGAACGGTCGCGCGGCGCACGGGATGTCGCGGATGAACGCCATCTCGTTCGTCGCCGGGTCGAACGCCCAGAGCGCGCCCTCGTCGGACGCGACCACGATGGACGTCGTGTGGACCCCATCGGCGCAGGCGCACGCCCCGCCTCCCTGCCCCGAGCCGCCGAAGCCGGAGGTCGTTGCGCCACCCGCGCCGGCCGCCTCTCCCCCGGCGCCTCCGCCCCCGGTGGGGCTCGCGACCTCCGTCGCGCAGGCGGTCGTCAACGAGGCGAAAGCCACGGCGCGAAGCGAAGTCATGCATCCAGCATAGCGGCGGCCGCGGTCCCACCGCCAGCGCGGGCCCGCTCGGGCGGCCTCACGAGAACGAGGCCGGTCCCGTCGGCGACGGCGGCGGGGACGGTGACGGCGCGGGGCGCCCCTTGCGTCGCACGAGCCACACCAGGACGACGATCGCGAGGGGCAGCGGTCCGAGCCCGGCGCCCAGGATCCAACCCGCGACGCGGAGGCCCCCGCCGCTTCCGCTCAGCTCTCGAACGAGCTCCTCCTGCGAGCCGGGGAACAGCTCGACGCGCCCGAGCACGGGGTCGGGCTCGAGGCGAAGCGGACCGTCGCGGTCCTCGAGGCGGCCGACGACGAAGACGCGCGCGCCGCCGTCGATCGTCGACTCCGAGACGCTGAAGCCGCTCGGGCTGCCTCGCGCGGTACGTTTGGCGGTGGCGATCTCCTCCGGCGTGACCCCGAGACGCTCCGGGAGCTCGCCCATCACCTCGCTCGTGGACTGCTGAGGCAGCCATCGCTCGATGGGCAGCTCCAAGCGCTGGTCGGCCACCTCGATGGCGAGGCTCGCGGGACCGACCCTTCGGGTGGCGACGTGGGTGGCCTCCCGGATCGGTCTGTTGTGGACGTCCTGGTAGGAGCTCGTGACGAAGACCCACGTAACGGCCGCGAGGCAGGGCACCCGACGGTGCGGCGAGGTCGCCGACGAGTCGCCCACGACGACCCCCTCGACCCTGACCTCGGCGCCACGCTCGAGGCGCGCGGCGGGCTTCGCGACGTGCTCGGCCGCGGCGAGCTTCTCGCTGCCGGCCTCCCTCATGTAGTAGCCGGCGATGCTCCAGGCGCCGAGCCACACGAGCGCGAGGCCGAGAAGGATCCTCATGGTCCTCGACATGTTCTCGGCACGACCATAGCCGACAATGGCGTGCGACCGACAGCGCCGACGGAGGAGCGAGCGAGATCGCTCAGCGGCGCGCGCGCGCGGCCTTCTTCTTCGGGGCGGCGTCGCTCTTCTTCTTGGGGCGCGCACCCTTCGCGCGCCTCGCCGGCTCGCTCGCGCGCGCGTGCGCCTCGGTGAGGGCGCTCACGAGGTCGGCCTCCGAGACGGTCCGGAGGTTCACCGTCGTGTAGCCCATTTTCCCCCAGCCGCCGGGGACCGGCTCGAACGACTCAGGGAGCGCCTCGCAGATCGCCTCCTGCAGATCCAGGTCGAACAGGAGGTTCGCCGACGCCCCGCTCGGCGGCAGCGTCGCGAAGATGCGGCGCTTGGTCCGGAACGCCGCGCGGTCCATGTGGGGCACCTCGAGCGCTCCCTCGAGCGAGAGCGCGATGGCGCGGAAGCGCGCGGCGGTCACCATGGCTCCACCCTACCCCGGTCTCGACGGGTCGCCCAGGAGGTCGCGCACCCATCGGTTCGAGAACTTCCCTCGGGGATCGTATTGGTCGCGCAGCCTCCGGAAGTCCCCGAACCGGGGGTAGCGCTCCGCGAGGTAGCTCGGATCGAGCGCGCCCTCCTTGCCCCAGTGCGGGCGGCCCCCGCGCGCCCGGGCGAACGCCTCGAACCTGCGAAGCTGATCGCTCCAGCGCGTGTCCGAGTCGATGTTGTAGAGCGCGAGCCAGATCGAGTCGCGGTCGTACCCGGGGCTCATCCAGAACGGGTCCGCGCGCGTGAAGCGCACCTCCTGGATGAAGCTGTAGGTGTGTCCGCTCTTCAGTAGGAGCTCACGGTAGTCCCGGAGCAGCTGCTTCGCGTCGCCGTAGTCGAAGGCCCACTCAGACTCGCGGTGGACCGGCGGCGAAGGCGTGAGGAACCCGACGTGGCTCTTGCAGACGCGCTCGAAGCGCTTGCCCACCTCGCGCCCGAGGACGCGATTGACCGCGGGAACCAGGCGCCTCCGCTCGATCCGTTGGAGCGCGAGGCAGGACCGGTACACGATCACGGAGAGGAGCTCGTCCTTGAACCACCGGACGAGGTCGCTGTCGTCGCGCGGGGCCGTGGTCCGCTGGTTCTGGAAGACGATGACCGTGTCCGCCGGCACCAGCCACCAGAGCTTGAAATGGTCGTAGCCCTTCACGTAGGCGTCGAGGCGGTCGATCACGTCGCTGAAGGGCACCGTGTCCGTGATGGCGTGCATCTGGAAGGACGGCACCACCCTGAGCGTTACTTCGTGCACCACGCCGAAGCACCCGAGGCCGACGACGACCGCGGGGAAGTCCGGGTGGTCCCGATCGAGCCTGCGCAGCTCGCCGTCCGCGTCCACGAGCGAGAGGCTCACCACCTGATCGGCGAGGCAGCGAAAGCTGGCGCCCGAGCCGTGCGTGCCCGTGGCGATCGCCCCGGCGATCGATTGCTCGGCGATGGACCCGAGGTTCTCCAGAGCGAGGCCCACCCGCTCCAGCTCGCGGATCAGATCCTTCAGACGAATGCCCGCCTCCACGGTCACCCGCAGCGCGCGCCGGTCCACGTCGAGCACGCGGCGCAGCCGGTCGAGCGACACGAGCGTGTCGTTCGTCACGATGCCGGTGGACCAGGAGTGCCCCGCGCCCATCACGCGGAGCTCCCGCGCGCCCCGCACGACGCGGCGCAGCTCCTCGACCGTGGCCGGGGTCGCGAGGTTGGCAGGCCGGAAGCTCCAGGTCCTCCCGTAGTTCTCGACGCGCATCCCGGCGACGAGGGTACTGGGCTTTTCGGTCTCCCGACAGCGGGGCCCGAGCGGGCCTGCGACGTCGGTGGGTGGCGGGTCGGCGCGCGACACGTTAGTCGTAGAGCACGTGGTCCCTCGCCATCTCCTCGCGCGGCTTCGCCCCTCCGGGCGCCTGCGGGCGCGCGCGACCCCACCCCCGACGTGGAGGGCGTGGCTCTGCGTGCTGCTCGGGGCGGGCGTCGCGAGCTGCGACGGACCAGGAGGAGCGGCGCCGGCTCCTTCTGCGAGCGTCGGCATGCTGCGCTTCTCGCCCGACTTCGAGAACCTCCTGCCGCGCGAGCCGGAGGGCTTCGAGCCTTGCCGCGGGGAGCTCGGGCCGACGCTCACGGCCGAGGAGAGCGAGCGCGAGGTCCGGGCGCTGCGTGCAGCCCCGCCCCTGGGTCTCGCGCCGCTGTCGGTGAGCGCCCGGCGCGACCGAGCGCGCCTCGTGGTCGCGCGCGCGAGCGGGCCGGCGGTCGCGCTCTCCCTGGGCCCGACCCTCGAGGTCGTCCACGTGACCCGCGAGAGCGTCGCGGCGCAGCTGACGTCGAAGCGAGAGTGGGACTCCTTCTACGGAGACGTCGTGAACGCGATCCTCCCGAAGGAGGCGTTCGTCGCGTACGCCGGTGAGGAGGACTGGCGCGACTCGGCCTCGTACAACGACGTCGCCGTGAGGATCTACGCCTTCGACGAGCGGCCCGCGCGGGTCGCCGAGGAGATCGAGCGCCACGGCAGAGAGGTGGTCCGCCGCGCCGCGTGCGCGCAGACCGAGGGCACGTGGCACCGGGCTGCCTTTTGGGTCGGCAGGGACGAGAGGGCGGGGTGGCGCCGCGTGCTCCTCCGCGCGCCGCTCTTCTACGCCGACTACGGCGGCGTGGCGAACGTGGAGCTCGCCACGCGCGGCCTGGGTGACGGCGCGATCGTCACCGCGTGCCTCTACAGCGGCGACCCACCGAACAAGACGTGCGACGCGCTCTCGACGCCCTGACCCGTCCGCTCCTTCGCCGCGGCTTCCCCGGATCGCTCGGCGCCTCGGCTATCATCGGGCGGGTGAACGACCTCCGCTGACCTCTCGATGCCGCCCGAGCCCGCCACCGTCTTCGTCGTCCAGGTCGTGTGGTTCACGCTGGCGTTCGCGCTCGTCGCGCGGCTGGTCGTGTGGCCGTGGTCGCGCACGTTGAAGCGGAACCGAGCGATCGCCGTATGGGTCGCGCCGCAGATGTCGCGGATCCTCGGCTGGGGGCTCATGGTGCCGCAGCTGGCGCCGGGCATGCCTGCCGAGTTCTACCGTCCCACGGTGATCGGCGACACGGCGACTGCGCTGCTCGCGATGGGGGCGTTCGTCGCGCTGATGCGCGACCACCGGTGGGCGCTCGTCCTCGCGTGGGCCTGCATGATCGTGGGGATCGCCGACGGCACCCACGCGCTGATGACCGCCGCCCGCCTCCAGGTCGCCGGCAACCTGGCGGCGCAGTGGTTCGTGCCCGCGGTCAACGTCCCCTTGATGGCCGTCTGCCACGTCGCCGGAGTCGTCGCGTTGCTCCGAGCCCGCGGCGTCGCGCCCTGAGCGCGGTCCTCGGTCGGCGCACCCTCGGGTCGCCCTCGCGTCGCCTCGATCGTGCCGAGACTCCTCGTCGGCCCGTGGACCTCGCCCCAGAACAGGCCCACGCCGGGCAGGCCCGGCTGGTCCCTCCTCGGGTCCTCGGGGGGCTTCGCCGAGGGGGGGTCAGAAGGAGGTGGCGTTCTTCCGCGAGTTGCAGCAAACAAGGTGGCGTCCGGAGGAGTGGCCGAGTGGTCTAAGGCAGCGGTTTTGAAAACCGCCGACGGTGCAAGCCGTCCAGGAGTTCGAATCTCCTCTCCTCCGCTAAATTTGGCTCTTTCTCGCGCATCTCGTGATGCGGCGACGAGGACGAGGAAGGACACGACGGGACGGGGCGGGACACGAATCCTGGTAACGGGGTGGTAACAGACCCGGCACTGGAAACGGCCGGGCGTCCGGGAAGAGCGTCAGGTCCGCCAGCGTTCGCTCGTGATCGAGTCATGCGGCGTCTTCGGGTCAGTCCAATGCCGAAGAAGAGCTGGGACCAGCTCGTCTCGGATCACCCTGAATTCGGTGAAGCCGTCGAATTCTTCCGACAGCGCCTCGGCGAGGAGTGCGTCCGCGCGGGCACGCCCTTCGCGACCACCTTCGCGACGACGTTCCAGGACGGCGTGCCCGAGGGCGTGCGGATCCACAGGCTGATACGAACCCTCGCCCCCGTGCCGGGTCTCAACGAGCTCGTGCGGTCGCTCCGGGGCGAAGCGGAGCACGACGTACGCGGTGCAGAGATGACCCTCCGCATGGCAGCGGGTTGGACAATCCTTGGTCCCGCGCTGCGCTTCGTCCCGAGGACCGGCGACCGAACCGCGGACCTCGTCGTCGATCTCGTTGACCGCTCGGTGACCGTCGAGTGCACCTGCCTCAACGAGAACGAGGACGACGAGGCGGTCGCCGCGTTCGTCAGGTACACGATGAACTGGGCGGAGAAGCAGCCGGGACGGCTCGAAGGTGAGTTTCTGGCCGACGCGACGGTCGAGGATCTCGAGATCGTTCGCTCCCTTCTCGAAGAGCTCCAGCGGGCGCCCGCACCCTTAAATCGCACCATCGAGAATATCGTCCGCATCACCTATGACCCTGAAGGCGAGCAGAACTTCTTCCCCTTCGCGACAGCGCCTCCGTCCCGCGCGAACGATTTGACGCGCGTCCTCCGCAAGTTGCAGAAGAAGGTGACCCAGTTCGTTGCGGGTGAGCCCAACGTGCTCGCGATCGACGTCGGCGACGTGTTCGATCTCCACGCGGTCGAGGAGGTCAGAAGCCGCATCTCAGAGGCGCTTCGTCGGTACAAGCGCATCAGCGCGGTCCTGCTCGTGCAGACGGACTTTCTACCGTGTCGAACGGCCCGCCGATGGAGCCTGGGCTACTTCGAGGGACCGACCGACGCGGGCCTCCTCCGCCGGGGCTTGCTCGTGCATAACCCCGAGGCGACCATACGGCTGGTCTGGGGCGAGATCCGGGCGTTCTCGGACGCGGTCTTCTCCTGAGCGCCTTCGTGCCCGGCGGACGGGAGATGGCTGGCGCCGAGCATGGTAGCGTCTTGGGGGTGAGGTACGGGTTCGCCGACCAGGATTGGGCTGCGGCCAAGGCGGAGATGAAGGCGATCCTCGCTGCACGCGCGAAGCTCAGGGGCATGATCCCGTACAGCGATCTCGTCGCGCGAGTGAAGGCCATCCAGCTCGCTCCGGACTCGTTCGCCCTCGCAGCGATGCTCGGAGAGATCTCCGAAGAGGAAGACGCCCTCGGTCGCGGGATGCTCACGGTGATCGTCGTGCACAAGCACGGCGACATGCAGCCTGGACCGGGGTTCTTCGATCTCGCGAAGCGCCTCGGGCGCAACACGTCCGACATCATGAAGTGCTGGATCGATGAGCTGAAGCGGGTGCACGCCGTGTGGAGCAAGTAGGGACCTTGGGGTGCGATCACGCCGACCTCGACGCGACCCCTAAATGTGGTGAAGAGCTACCACCAAGCGAGTCCGCACCGACCGGCGGCAATCCCAATGCTGCGTTAGCCGCTGTAAGCTCGAGGAGTGCCGTCGCATCTCGAACGACTCATGCAGAACCTCACCGCCCTTCGCGCAGAGGCCGTCCGCGTGGGCGCGCATGACCACGAGCCAGCCGAGCTGGCGACGCTGCTCAAGGACGCTGGCGGAACGCTCGAGACGTTCCTCAAGACCCACGTCTTCGCAGGCAGCAACGATGGCCTCAACGGGCTGATCAACCACCTTCCGACCCTTGGGGTTTCAGGCGCGGACGTTGCGGCGCTTCACGTGCTCCGGCAGCGGTACAACGCCGCCAAGCATGACGCGGGGTACAGCCCATCCGTCGAAGACGTGACGACGGCGGTGGACGGCGCCCGTGCGGTCGTAGGGTCTTGGAGCGGACAAGGCTACGGCAGCTGCGACAGCCCGGCGACGCCGGCATATCGCCGACGCGTTTGGGTCGTCGGCTGGGACCACTTCACGTCAGGGGACGGGGAGGTGCAGGTCTTCGCACCGGTGGACCCTGACGAGTGCGACTTCCCGCTCGGCATCGACATGATCTACGTCAAAGGGCTCGCGTTTCCCGCGCTCCTGGGCCCACTAGGGTCAGCGGTCCAGCCCGCCGCCGGAATCATCCCGGACAAATTCATCGACGCCTGGGAGAACACGGGTGACTGCTCGGGGGCGTTCGTGTTCGACGGGGCGTATCGCGAGCTTCTCCGTGCCCTCTGCGGCGCGGAGCTGCGGCTCGAGGATCTGCTCCCCGAGCTGAAACGGGAGAATGACGCGAGCGCCATGCGGACTGCCGTGGCGTTCGCCGCCATCGATGTGGTTCGAGAGCCTGGTGCGCCCACGGTGCCAGGCGAGCTCACGGAGGCGATCCTCGTTCGCGCGCTCGCCGAGTACGCGGCGCCGCGGACGGCTCGGCTGACCCAGGCCTTTGCCAACATGGTCGCCGAGCTTCTGCTCGAGGTTCCCCAGGCCGAGCGAGGAACCATTTCGGGTCCGCGCTTCGTCCACACGTCGAGGTTTCGCCAACTTCGCGGGGTGGCGATCGTTTTGAGGGACTCGATGCTGGTCGGTCCGGGACCCGAGCTGGTCCTCCTCATGGAGAACATCTAGCGACCGCAATCAAGTCGCCCGGCGAAGGCAGACGCGGCCCTTCCGCGGTGTATGGGACCTCCCGGAGGATCTCATGGATCAGAAGATCGAACCCGAACGTCTCACGCTCGTCCTGAAGGCTGCCCAAGCTTACTCGTTCTTTCTCGGCATTGCTTACGGCCAGCACGAGGACGCGCCGCTTGATGATCGGAACTGGAGTTTTGGTGCCGCCGCGTCCGCGGACGTGGCCTACGTCAGCGCAACGGAGCTTCTGCGCCTCTGTAATTGGACCCTCGGGGATCACCCAAAACCGGCCAGTGAAGATCACCTGAAAACCGGCCAGT
>CAZBJI010000128.1:0-23788 GCA_964492175.1 uncultured Polyangiaceae bacterium
GCCGGCCTCGTCGACGCGGAGCGCGTCCGGCTGACTCTCCCGGGGCTGGCGCGCGCCGCGTGCCTGGGGCTCCCGGTGGCCCGCCCCTCCTCCGAAAAGGCGGCCTGATCGAGCACGCGTCTCTAGCCTTTCGGGCATGTCCCGAGCGCACGTCCTCGTCTTCACGGCCTTCCTCTCCGCCTGCGGCTCGGCGCCGCCGCAGCCCCCTTCGTCCGAGCTGCCCGCGCCGCAGGAGGCCCGCGTCGCGGCGCGGTCGCAGCCGCAGCAGGTGCTCGTCGCGCCGGTCGTCGCGCGTCCCGTCACGGTCGACCGGACGTGCGCGGCGGCGCTCGTGTGCGCGGGCGAGTCGTGCTGCGAGAAGCTCGAGGTTCCGGGCGGCGTGTACCGGGATCGGCGCGCGGGCGAGGTGCGCGTGTCGACGTTCAGGCTCGACAAGTACGAGCTGACCGTCGGCCGGGTGCGCGCTTGGTCGGACGCCGGCGAACCGACGCCCCCCGACGGCGCCGTCATCGGCAGAGACTCTCGCGGCGAGCCCGTCCGATGGCGCGGCGACTGGCGCGTGCTGTCGGGCGACAAGCTGCGCGGCTGGGCGCGGTACGACACGTGGACCGCTGGCGACGCCGCGCTGCCGAAGAACTTCATCGACTGGTACACGTCCGCGGCCGTCTGCCACTACGCCGGGGGCCGCCTGCCCACCGATGCGGAGTGGCGCTACGCCGCGGTCGGCGGGGACGAGGACCGGCCGTACCCCTGGGGGAGCGAGCCGCAGGACGCCACGCGCGCGGTCTACAACTGCACCGGAGACGGGGATCCGAGCTGCACGCTCGCCGACATCCTCCCGGTCGGCTCCCGGCCGAGCGGCGTCGGGCGGTGGGGGCACATGGATCTCGCCGGCTCGATGTTCGAGTGGACCGCGGACGCGGGCGGCTCCGACGAGGTCGTCTCTCGAGGCGGAGGCTTCTGCTACATCGGCGGCGTCGATCGCCGGTCGCGGCACGTGGGCTCGGTGGCCAACGAGCGACGCGACGAGCCCACCTCGACGAGCCACATGGTGGGCGCGCGGTGCGCCTTCGACGTCGAGGAGGGCGAGCGTGCGGTCGCGGCACGCTGAGGGCGTGCGCGTCGTCGTCGCGCTCCTGTTCGTCGCGCCTGCGTGCGCCGAGGAGCGCGGACCGGGGCAGACCGACGCGCCGGCCGCGGAGGGCTCGGCGGACGTGGCGGAGGCGTCGCACCCTACGCCGAGCGTGAAGATCCTGCCCGTCGTCCACGCGCCCGCCCCGCCCGCGCGAGCGTGCCCCGAGCGGATGCGCCTCGTGCCGGGCGGGACGCTCTCGACGCTCGAGCGCGGGCGCGACGTCACCGTCGCGCCGTTCTGCATGGACGAGCTCGAGGTCAGCGTCGACGACTGGCGGCGCTGCGAGCGCGAGGGCGCGTGCCCCGCGCTCTCCAGGCGCACCGACTGGGGCGATCCCGACGAGGACTACCCCGCGAGCAAGCTCTGCAACGCCGGTCGTGAGGGCGCGGGGGACCACCCCGCGAACTGCGTCAGCCTCGAGGAGGCGTCGCGGTACTGCGAGGCGCGTGCCGCGCGCCTCCCCGCGGGAGACGAGTGGGAGTGGGCGGCGCGAGGAGGGAAGGAGCCCGGCAGGACGCCCTGGGGCTCACCCGTCGCCACGGATCAGATCTGCTGGGGCAAGCCGAAGAAGCGCGGCGGGACGTGCCCCCGCATGAGCTTCGAGCGAGACACGACCCCCGAGGGACTGCGGGGCATGGGCGGCAACGTGAGCGAGTGGACCCGGCCGCCCAGGCGGAGCGGCGGCGATCCGGGCGGAGCTCGGTGGGCGTACGGAGCGTCCTGGTACGCGCGCGACGACGGCTACGCTCGCGCCGCGCTCGGCGGGTTCGAGGTGCCGGCGCGGCGCGCGGAGACCGTGGGCTTCCGGTGCGCCAAGGACGCGCCTTGAGCGCGGCGTGGGCGGACCGGCGCGAGCCGTCGGGGGGCCTCAGAGGCAGGCGGGGCTGACCGGGCCGTTCATCGGCTTGCACGAGAAGTCGTCGCAGTCCGTGAAGCCGTTCATGTCGTTGTCGACCCCATCCGAGCACTCGGCGTAGCTGAGCTCGTGCCCGCACGTCGTGATGTACGGGTTCAGGCTGCAGGAGAAATCCAGGCAGTCGATGAAGTTGTTCATGTCGTTGTCGACCATGTCCGAGCACTCGACGTCGTTCGCCTCGGGGCAGATGGTCACGTCCGGGTTGAGCGAGCAGCCGAAGTCGTCGCAGTCGATGAACATGTTCATGTCGTTGCTCGCCCCGTCCGAGCACTGCGCGTTCGCCAGCGTCGTGTACTGCGCCGGGGGGACGACCACCGGTACGGAGCCTGCGCAGACCACGATGCCCTCCTTCTGGCACCCCGGATCGTCGCAGTCGGTCAGGGAATCGATGTCGTTGTCCAGGCCGTCGGAGCAGTCCGCGTTCGTCTGCTCCTTCACGACGGCGTGGCAGAGCGTCGCGTCCGGGTTGATCAGGCAGTTGTTGTCGTTGCAGTCGATGAACATGTTGCTGTCGTCGCTCACGCCGTTGGAGCACACCTCGTTGGTGAGCATCTCGTAGTCGGCGGGGTCGATCCCGGGGACGGGCGTCGAGCCGTTGCACACGACGATGCCCTCCGTCTGGCAGTCCGCGTCGTCGCAGTCGGTGTCGCCGTCGCCGTCGTTGTCGGCGCCATCCGCGCACTTGGCGTTCGACTGCTCCTTCGTGCAGGCGGCGAGCTCTTGGCAGCCGAAGTCGAGGCAGTCGATGAAGCCGTTGTCGTTGTTGTCGATGCCGTCCTGGCAGTGGATGTTGTTGGACTCGACCCCGGCGCTCGGGCAGCTCCCGATGCCCTCACACTCGAAGTCCATGCAATCCGCGAAGTTGTTGCCGTCGTTGTCGCAGCCGTCCGAGCACGCGGCCTCGTTGTCCTCGGGGCCCATCGCGCACATCGACGACGCGGTCGAGGCGGTGTTGGACGTGCTCATCGTCCCCGTGGTCCCTGTCTGCGCGCCCGACTTGGTGGACGAGCTGGTGTCGCCGCCCGACCCACCGCCGCCGTCCTCGGCGGAGTCGTCACGGCAGGCGAACGTGGTGGCGAGGGTGAGGGCGGAGAGGGCGAAGAAAGAGGTGCGGAAGGTGGACATCGTGGGTGCTCCTCCGATGCTCTTACACCAGCCCTGCGCGCGCGTGGGTGACGATTGTGCGGCCGAGTGGGCGATGGTACGGCGGCGCGTGCACACCCGACGTCACCTGCTGGCTCTGGCGCTCCTCGGCGCCGCGTGCGGCTCGGCCGAGGTGGAGGTCCGCGCGGACGTCCGCGCCATCCCCACCGTCGCCCAAGCAGCTTCGGCACCTCCCCCGGCGCCCTCGCCCACGATGACCGCCGCCGCCGCGCCGCCGGCCGAGGCCGTGCTCGAGGGCGACCGGATCAAGATCGCTCGGGCGATCCACTACGACGTCGACAAGGACCAGATCCGGCCGGAGAGCTTCCCGGTGCTGGACGCGGTCGTGAACATCCTCCAGACCCACCCCGAGATCCTCACGCTCACGGTCGAGGGCCACACGGACAACCAGGGCTCGTTCGAGCACAACAAGAAGCTCTCCGAGCGCCGCGCGAGCGCCGTGATCCGGTACATCGCGACGAAGGGCGTGAAGACCCAGCTCCTCTCCGCGGGCTACGGCGCGACGGCGCCGGTCTGCCCGACCAGCGACGAGCCTTGCCGCGCGCAGAACCGCCGCGTCGAGCTCAAGGTCAAGCGCTGACCGGCGGGCAGGCGTCGGAGCCTAGTTGCAGCTCGGCTCGCTGGCGCCGCCGAACACGTTCGTCCAGTAGACGCCATACTGCCCGCCGCCCGTGGCGCGGCCGATGCCGAGCTGCGTGAAGCTCGACCCGAGCATGTTCGCGTTGTGGCCCGGCGAGTTCTGCCACTGGTCGAACGTCGCCTGGGCGCCGGAGTTGCCCGCTGCGATGTTCTCCGCCATCGCGGTCTGCGGCCCGCACCCGAGGTCGTAGCAGGCGTCGCACGCGCGATCCCAAGGCGAGGAGCCGTTGAGCCCGGTGTGCGAGAAGTAATTGTTGTCGCGCATGTCCTCGCTGTGGCCTTGCGCCGCCCGGTTGAGGGAGGTGCAGGCGGCGAGGGCGCCGAGCCCGTTGGACGCCCGGTAGCTGTTGATGAGCCCGAGGAACGCCTGCTCCTCCGCGTCGAGCGTCGTGGTCGCGTCGCTCGCCCCGCCGCACGTGGAGCACGCGCCGCAGTCGCTGGCGCAGGTGTCACAGGTCTCGGCGCCGTTGCACATGGCGTCCCCGCACATGGGCCCGCACATGCCGCAGTCTCCAGGGCACGTGGTGCACGTCTCGCCGGCGTTGCAGGTGCCGTCGCCGCAGGTCGCGCACGCGCCGCAGTCTTGAGGGCACGACTGGCACGTCTCGCTCGCCTGGCAGGTGGCGTCGCCGCACGTGTCGGCGCACGCGCCGCAGTCCGCCTCGCACGAGACGCACGTCTCGGACGCCTCGCAGGTCGCGTTCCCGCAGACGGCTGCGCACGTCCCGCAATCCTGAGGGCAGCTCACGCAGGTCTCGTCCGGCTGGCAGGTGCCGTCGGCGCAGGTAGCAGCGCACGCGCCGCAGTCGCCCGCGCACGTGACGCAGTCTTCCCCCGGGCTGCACGTCGCGTCTCCGCAGGAGGCGCCGCTGCCGGTGGAGGGGCCGCTGCCCGTCGGACCCGATCCGACCGAGGCGCCGGCGCCAGACGTGCCGTCCTCCTCGACCTCGAGCTCGGACGCGCCCGTGATGAAGTTGCACGCGCCGACCGCGGCTGCCGCGACCAAGACCCACCCCACCTGAAGCCCAAGCGCGCGTGCCATCGTCTCACGCTAGGGCGGGGGCCGCGGGCCAGGAAGCACAACATCCGAGAATTTCAACTGTTTTTGCCCGCGTCGGAATTTTGCGGCGAGCCGGTCGACCCTCTTGTCGCGGTGCCGCGCCTCGGACCATAGTCCGCGCCGAACATGCCATCGGTCGAGAGCGTCGACGTCGTCGTCGTGGGTGGTGGACCCGCCGGGTCCACGGTGAGCACGTACCTGGCCCGCCGCGGGTATCGCGTGATGGTCCTCGAGAAGGACGCGCACCCGCGCTTCCACATCGGGGAGTCCCTGCTCCCCTGCAACATGCCCATCCTCGAGGACATCGGGGTGATGGATCAGCTGAAGGAGATGGGGGTGGTCAAGCTCGGCGCCGACTTCTCCATGCCCACCGACGAGACGTGGCGCACGTACTACTTCTGCCGCGCGCTCAACAAGACGCCGCCGCACGCGTACGAGGTGAAGAGGAGCGAGTTCGACGAGATGCTCTTCCGGAACGCCACGAAGCACGGCGTCGACACCCGCGAGCACGTGAAGGTCACGCACGTGGAGTGGACGGACGACCGCCGGTGCCGCGTGAAGGCCAAGGGGCCGGACGGCGCGCTCGACGTCGAGGCACGGTACTTCGTCGACGCGACGGGGCGCGACACGTTGCTCTCCAAGAAGTTCGGCCTCAAGAAGAAGAACCCGAACCACGGGAGCGCCGCGATCTTCGGGCACTTCAAGGGCGTCCAGCGCAGGCCCGGCGCGGACCAGGGCAACATCAGCATCTACTGGTTCGATCACGGCTGGATGTGGTTCATCCCGCTCAAGGACGACGTGATGTCGATCGGCGCCGTGTGCTGGCCCGAGTACCTGAAGACCCGCACCGGCACCACGGAGGAGTTCCTCTGGCAGACGCTGAGGAGCGTCCCCAAGGCGCACGAGCGCATGAAGGGCGCGGAGCTCCTGAGCGAGGTCCGCGCGACCGGGAACTACTCCTACACGTCGGAGCGCATGACCGGTCGCGGCTGGATCATGGTCGGGGACGCGTTCGCCTTCATCGATCCGGTCTTCTCGAGCGGGGTCTACCTGGCGATGAACAGCGGGAAGGTCGGGGCCGAGGTCGTGGACCGCATCCTAAAGAGCCCCGCGAGCGAGACGCAGATCCACGAGGAGTACGAGCGACGGATCCGCAAGGGCATCGGCACGTTCTCCTTCTTCATCTACCGGTTCACCACCCCCGCGATGCGTTGGATCTTCCAGAACCCGCGGAACGTGTACCGCCTGGAGGAGGGCGTCATCTCGATGCTGGCGGGGGACGTCTTCGACAGCGACGAGGTCGAGAAGCGGTTCCGCGCCCTCAAGCTCCTCTACGCGGTGCGCACCCTCATGGAGTGGCGGCACGCGGTGAAGAACTTCATCACCCGCAGGAGGAGCGCGCGCGGGATCTTCCGCGGCGTGACCACGGCCGAGGGCCAGCCCGACACGCTCGGGTTCCGGCCCTAGCGGGCTGCGTCGGTCTGCTGGTGGTGGTATCCACCCGGCATGACCGAGCCCATCCGCCTGGACACGACCGAGGGTGTGACGACGGAGGCCGCGCTCGCGGTGCCGAGCGGCGGAGGGCGCGCCGGCGCCGTCATCGTGGTGCACGAGTGGTGGGGCCTGAACGACGACATCCGTGGTCTCTGTGATCGCTTCGCCGACGCTGGGTACCTGGCGCTCGCCATCGACCTCTACGGGGGCAAGTCGACGACCCGGGCGATGGAGGCGCTGCAGCTCGCCAACGACATGAAGACCGCGGAGGCCTTGCACGTGGTCGACGGCGCGGTCCGGTACCTGTCGGGGCACGAGCGCTGCAACGGCAAGGTCGGCGTCACCGGGTTCTGCCTCGGCGGGGGCATCGCCATCGCCGCCGCGTGCACCGTGCCTGGCATCGCCTGCGCCGCGCCCTTCTACGGCCTACCCATCCCCGCGTTCCAGACCTTCAGCGCCGCGACGCCGCCCATCGAGGGACACTACGCGAAGGAGGACCCCCACATCACGCCCGAGCGAGTCCGCGCGCTGCAGGAGAAGGCGGAAGCGGCGGGCGCGCGGTTCGCGGTGCATTTCTACGACGGCCCGCACGCGTTCATGCGCCGCGCCGACCCGGAGGTGTTCCACCCGGAGTCCGCGGAGGTCGCGTGGTCGCGGACGCTCGCCTTCTTCGGCGGCGCGCTCTCGTCCGCTGGCCCGTGAGCGGGAGTGGGTCTACGCTGAGCCCTACATGAGCGCAGCCCCGGAGCGAGGGTTCCTCATCGGCGCGCGGTACCGGCTCGACGCGAAGATCGGGGAGGGCGGGATGGCCGTGGTGTGGCGCGCCGTCCACACCGCCACGGATCGCGCCGTGGCGCTCAAGCTCGTGCGCGCGGAGTTCGCCAAGGACGAGGCGGTGCGGGACATGTTCGTGCGCGAGGCCCGCATCGGCGCGCGCATCGGGCGGTCCGACTACATCGTCGAGGTGCTGGACGCGGGCGTGGACCCGGAGCTCGCCGTGCCCTTCATGGCGATGGAGCTCTTGGACGGCGAGCCGCTGGACCTGCGGCTGAAGGAGCGAGGCCCGCTGCCGCCGGCGGAGGCTGCGGATCTGCTGGAGCAGGTCGCCGACGCGCTCGATCAGGCGCACGGCGCCGGCGTGTTTCACCGCGATCTCAAGCCGCAGAACCTCTTCCTCACGCGGGATCGGAGGGGACGCGCCGTCGCCAAGATCCTCGACTTCGGTATCGCCAAGCTCGCCGAGACGGTGCAGCAGTCGTCCACGCACGTCGGCACGCCCGCGTACTCGGCGCCGGAGCAGCTCGGCGCGTCCTGGCGCTCGATCGCCGAGCAACGGGGCAGGGTGATCGCGAGCCAGGTGTCGGGGGCGACGGACGTGTGGGCCTATGGCCTCATCGCCTTCGAGGTCCTGACTGGCGCGCCATCGGGGGCGTTCTGGGGCGCGGAGACCCTCGCGGAGCTGCCGGTGAAGATCGTCCTCGAGCCGCTGCCGTCGGCCCTGACGCGCGCCCGCGATCGCGCGACCTCGCTCCCCGCGGGGTTCGACGCGTGGCTTGCGCGCTGCCTCGACCTCGACGCTACGCGCCGGTGGCCGAGCGCCGGGGAGGCGGCGAGGGTCATCACGCCCGCCCTCCGTGGCCACGCGAGCGCGCGCGTGGACCCGCGCGCCTCGGCCCCCGCCTTCGCGGCGCCGGCCTTCGCGTCCGGGGTCACGCCCGGCCCGGGACCGCTCCAGGGTCGCCCGCCGCTGCCGTCGGGTCATGACCCGGCAGCGCCGTACGGCGCCACGCCGCTTCCGTCGGGCGCGCCGCTCCACGCGCACCTCGGTGCCACGCCGCCGCCGCTGGGGGCGACGGGCCCGCCGGGATCGCCCGATCAGCGGCTGGCCGCCTGGGCGCAGCAGCGGGGCGCGCACCTCAGCGCGCCGGGAGATCCGAGGGCGCTCGCGGCCTACCAGCCGCTCTCCTACCTGCCGCGCGTCGAGCGCGTCGTGCGCGAGGCGCGCCTGGCCTCCACCGTCGCGACAGTGACGCTCATGGATGTGGTCCTCCACGACGCGCTCCGGAAGGCGATGTCCGAGGAGCGGGTCCTCGTGGCGATGGTCCACTCTCCGAAGCTCCGGTTCCGGGCTTCGCTCCGCTCGCAGCGCTCCTCCGGAGGGCTCGCCGACGGCGTCGCCCGAGGGCTCCGCATGCTCGACGCCACCGGGGTGACGCCTCGCGCGGTCCTCGGAGATCCGGCCTTCGAGCAGCGCTTCGAGGTGACCGCGCCGACGCCGGCCGAGGCGCACGCTGCCCTGCCGCCGTCGCTGCGCGCGCTCCTCGTGCAGGGCGGCTTTCATGGCATCCTCGAGCTCCGCGTCGGCGCAGCCGTCGCGACGCTGTTCGAGTCTCGCTCGTTCGAGCCCCAGAACCTCGAGCGCCTCCTCGACCTGACGGGCCGCGTCCTCGGCGCGCTCTAGCGGGCTGCTGAGGACGCCTCCCCCCGGCGCCTCGAGCGCTCCGGGGCTTGACCGTTCCAAAAATAATGTCATAAACTGTGACATCAATGGCGCGCCGCGCGTACCACAGTCCCTCTCGCGAGAAGGCCAAGCAGGAGACGCGGCAGCGGATCCTCGACGCGGTGGTCGCGGTCATTCTCGAGGACGGCGTTCATGAGTTCACGATGGAGAACGTCGCCGCCAAAGCAGGCGTGACGCACCGGACGGTGTATCGCCACTTCGCGACCCGCGAGGAGCTGCTCGAGGGGCTATCGGGCTCGATCGACCTGATCGCCGGGCCAGGCGTGGTTGCCCCGACGCCGACCAGCACCGATCACCTCGTCGCGCTCATCGAGCCCGTCTACGAGGAGTTCGGCAAGCATCGCCGCAAGCTCGAGGCAGCGGTGATCTCCTCGGTCGCGCTGCGCTTCCTGGGCTCCGGCCGGAAGCGACGGATGGTGGCGGTGCGCCAGCTCATCGAGGACGCCTATCCGAACCTCGACCCGGTCGAGATCGAGGAGGCGACCGCGATGATCAACGTGGCCGCGAGCAGCATGACCTGGTTCTTTCTGACCACCGAGCAGCGGCTCGCCAACCACCGGGCCGCGCGAGCGGTGACATGGGCGTTGCGCACGCTGTTCGCCGATCTCGCGCGCCGCGATCGCGAGCGCGCACGGAAGTCCAAATGAAGGAGGCGCCGATGCATCCCGTACCGCACGACCGTTCGAAGACTCTCGTTCCCCTGGCTGCCGCCACGGAGCGCGCGAGGTTCGGGCACAAGGCCGGCTCGCTCGCCGAGCTCCTCGGTCAGGGCTTCGACGTCCCGGACGGCTACGTGCTGCCGGCGGGCACGACGGTGACCCGCGAGGAGCTCGGGCGCGCGCTCGAGACCCTCGGCGGGCCGGTCGCGATCCGATCGTCGGGCCTCGCGGAGGACCTCGCCGACGCGTCCTTCGCGGGCCAGTACGACACCGTGCTCGACGTCCGCGGTGTCGACGCCGCGCTCGCGGCGATCGAGACCTGCGTGGCATCGGCCGCGAGCGAGCGCGTCGCGGCGTATCACGGAGAGGCGCAACCCCTCGCCGTGCTCGTCCAGCGGATGGTGCCGGCGGACGCGGCCGGCGTCGCGTTCTCCGCGAATCCGATCACCGGCGCGCGCGACGAAGTGTGCATCAGCGCCACGCGCGGTACGGCCGAGAAGCTGGTGGCCGGCGAGATCAGCGGAGACGAGTGGTGTGTGAAGGATGGGGTCGCGACGGCGAAGGTCGAGACCCAGCGGGCGATCGACTCGGCGCTCGCCCTTCGCATCGCCGATCTCGCGCGCCGGACCGAGGCGGCGCGCGGTTCGCCGCAGGACATCGAGTGGGCGGCCGTCGACGACAAGCTGCTGCTGCTGCAGGCGCGGCCGATTACGGCGTTGCCCGTCGCGCCGGCGATCGACGCGCCGGCCTCGGGGACCTGGCAGAAGGACGCCAACCACTTCCCGGAGCCGGTGTCGCCGTTCGCGGCCAGCACGCACCTCGATCTCGCGATGGCCGACATGTTCTCTAGCTGGGGGCTGTTCCCCGACGGCATGGAGGGCCGCGTGATCGGTCACGAGGTCTACATCCACGTCGTTCCTGACGATGGCGGCAAGGCGCCGCCGCCGTGGTGGTTGCTCGGGGCGCTCGCCCGGGTGATCCCCTCGCTGCGCAAGAAGCTAGAGCGGGCGCGCCGCGTGATCGCCGCGGGCTGGCTGGACTCGGTGCCCGCCGACTGGGAGCGCGATGGCCGCGCCGCGCAGTGGGCGAAGCTCGAGCGGTACGCGAGCACCGAGCTCGCCGAGCTCGACGATGGCGCCATGTTCGCGCACGTCGCCGAGCTCAAGGCGTTCGCCATCGAGAGCATGAAGCTCCACTTCCACTTGTGCGTGCCGTATTGCGTCGCGGTCCACGAGCTGGTCACCACGTGCCGCGAGCTGCTCGGGTACCGGACCGAGGACGCGGCGCGGCTGCTTCAGGGCTGCTCGCAGGTATCCCGGGCCACCACCGAGGACCTCGCGCAGATCGCCCGAGCCGGCCGCGACCGGCCCGCCGTACGGAAGGTCCTCGCGGCTCGGACCGCCGACGTCGTGGAGCGACTCGCCGAGGTCGCGCCCGAGCTGGCCGACCGCCTGCGCGCCTACCTGAAGCTGAGAGGTCTCCGTCCGCTCGGTGCCGACGCCGGCGCGCCGCGCCTGGCCGAGCGGCTCGACCTGGTCGCCGCGACGCTCGCCGACGCGCTCGAGCCTACCCCCGATCGGCTGGCGGAGGCCCGCGAGAAGGCGGTGGAGGCGGCGCGCGCGAAGCTGCCCGATCCGGCCGCGCGGGCTCGCTTCGACGAGGTGCTCGCCTACGCGGAGCGCGTGTACCCGCTGCGCGAGGACAACGTGCTGGTGACCGACCAGCTGCCGATCGGGCTGTTGCGCCGGGCCGCGCTCGAGCTCGGCCGGAGGCTCGTCGAGCGCGGCCAGATCGCGCGCCGCGAGGACGCGGTGATGCTGACGGTCGACGAGCTCCGCGACGCGATGGCGGAGCGGCGCGACGTCTCGTCGCTGGTCGCCCGCCGCAAGGCCGAGCACGCCTGGGTGCGTGCCAACCCAGGACCGATGGTGTACGGCCCGGCCCCGGGCAAGCTGCCGGACCTCCGCGGGCTTCCGGTCGCCGCCCGCCGGCTCAACAGCGCGCTCCTGTTCCTCATCGAGGAGGAGCTGTCGGCGCCTCCGCCCAGCTCCGACGGCCGCGTGCGCGGCCTCGGGGTGTCGGCGGGCGTACATCGCGGCCGCGTGCGCGTGATCCGGTCACCGCAGCAGCTGGGCTTGCTCCAGCCGGGGGAGGTCCTGGTGTGTCCGACGACGACCGCGGCCTGGATGATAGTGTTCGAGCGTGCCGGCGCGCTGGTCACGGATACCGGCAGCGTCCTTTCGCACACGGCGATCGTGGCGCGCGAGTTCGGGCTGCCCGCCGTCGTCGGGACTTCGAACGCGACGGCCGTTCTGCGCGACGGCGACGAGGTGATCGTGGACGGCTCGCGCGGGACGGTCCAGCGCTGCGAATGATCGACGGGTGCGCACGCTCAGGACGACCATCGGTCTCGCCGAAGCGCCGCCTCTCCCGTGGCGTCACACGCGCAGGAGCGCTTCGGCGAACCAGCCGCGCCCGTCGGTCACGAACGCTTCCATGGAGAAGCCCGCGGCGGTCGCGAGGCGCGCGACGTCCTCGCGGGTGAACTTGTACGAGCTCTCCGTGTGGAGGGGAAGCGAGGGGGAGAACTCGAATGCCTCCTCCCCGACGGTGACGTGCTGGACCGAGCGTGGCACGAGGTGCATCTCGACGCGGCGCTTGGTGGGCTCGTAGAAGGCGAGGTGATCGAAGCTCTCCGGATCGAACGTCGTGCCGAAGCGCGCGTTGAGGTGGCGGAGGACGTTGCGGTTGAAGGCCGCGGTGACGCCGGCGCAATCGTTGTACGCGGCGTGCAAGATGCGCGCGTCCTTCACCAGGTCCACCGCGAGGAGCAGCGCGTCTCCCGTGGACAGCCGCTCGCGGAGGGATCGCAGGAAGGCGACGCGCTCGGCCGGCTCGAAGTTCCCGACCGTCGAGCCGGAGTAGTAGACCAGGCGGCGCGCGTCCGGCGGTAGGTCGGCGTAGGCGGCCTCGGCCGTGAAGTCCCCCAGGAAGGGGGAGAGGGGGAGGTCGGGCAGCGCGGCGGAGACGGCGGCGCACGTGGCGTCCAGCGCGGCGCGCGAGATGTCGATGGGCCGATAGAGACGCGGCGCGCGCAGGTGGCGGAGGAGCGCGAGGATCTTGTCGCCGCTCCCGCTCCCGAGCTCCAAGATGCACGAGCCTGGCTCGATGCGCGCCCCGACCAGGCCGCCCTGCTGCTCGAGCAGGCCGAGCTCGGTCCGCGTGGGGTAGTACTCGGGGGTGGTGGTGATCCGATCGAACAGGCGGGAGCCGGCCGCGTCGTAGAAGTAGCGGGGCGCGATCCTGGGGGGGACCGCGCGGAGCCCCGCGACGAGCGCTCGGCGCTCCTCCTCCGTGGGCGGCGCCTTCACGGCGCGCTCCGGGCGAGGCGGACGCCGGTGAAGGCCCAGCGCTGGTGCGGGTAGAAGAAGTTGCGGTAGGTCGCGCGCACGTGACCGCGCGGCGTGGCCGCCGAGCCGCCGCGCAGCACCCACTGGCTCGACATGAACTTGCCGTTGTACTCGCCGACCGCGCCCTTGCTCGGGCGGTAGCCTGGGTAGGGCTCGTACGCGCTCCGCGTCCACTCCCACGCGTCGCCGAAGAGCTGCGTGAGCCGGCCCGTCGTCGCGGCGCGCGGGTGGAGCCTGCCGTCCTCGGCCCAGAGGGCGTCGGCCGGGCGCGCGTCGCGCGCCGCGACCTCCCACTCCGCCTCGGTGGGGAGGCGCGCGTCGGCCCACTCGGCGTAGGCGCATGCCTCGTATGCCGAGACGTGGCAAACGGGCGCGCTCGGGTCGAGCGGGCACGCGCCGTGTGCCGTCAGCTCCACCCAGCCGCGGTCCTGCCGCTGCCAATAGAGCGGACACGCGACGTCGTGCTCTCGCCGCCACGCCCAGCCGTCGCTCAGCCACAGGCGGGGATCCTCGTAGCCGCCCGCCTCGACGAACGAGCGCCACTCGGCGTTCGTGACCAGGCGGTTCGCGAGCGCGAACGGCTCCACCACGCGCCTGTGCGCGGGCCCCTCGTTGTCGAAGGAGAAGCCCTCGCCGCGCGCGCCGATGGTCACGACGCCGCCCTCGAACGTCGTCCACGCGAGGGGCGGAGCGGCCGGGCACGGCTCCACGGGCGCCCTCCGATACGCCGGCCAGAGCGGGTTCTGCGCGAAGTTGTACTTCACGTCCATCACCATGAGCTCCTGGTGCTGCTGCTCGTGGTGGAGGCCGAGGGTGAGGAGCTCTGCGGTGTCCCCGCGGCCGTCGGCGAGGAGCCGCGCCAGCGCCTCGTCGACGTGGCCGCGGTAGGCGAGCACCTCCGAGAGGAGCGGCCGGGAGAGGTCGCCGCGCCGCGCGCGCGGGTGCTGGGCGCCGACGGTCTGGTAGTAGGAGTTGAAGAGCTCGCGGAAGGCCGGGTGGAAGGTGCGGTACCCGGACAGGTGGGGCTCGAGCACGAACGTCTCGAAGAACCAGGTGACGTGCGCGACGTGCCACTTGAGCGGGCTCACGTCGGCCATGCATTGCACCTGGCAGTCTTCGGCCTCGACGTCACCGAGGAGCGCCTCGGTGGCCCGCCGGACTCGTTGGAGGTCCTCGGGATTCGGCATCTCCTCGGGTGCAGAGCGTAGTCCGCAACCATGCCCGGGCGGAACCTGGAATCGCCCTGCCGGTGCGGGGAACCTCGCCGAGCCCGGCCCAGGGACGCGCGACGGAGGGCTCGCTACGGCTCGGAGACGTAGAGGTTCGCGACGCACATCTCTTCGCCCGACCCCTCGCCCCAGTTGACGTCCACGGGCATCGCGCCGCCCTGGCGCTCCGGCGTGTTCTCCCAGTGGCACTCCACCGAGAGCTCGTCGCCCGGCAGGAAGTCCACGGGCTCTGCGAGCTCGTAGAGCCGCTGCCAGTTGAAGTCGTAGTCGGAGATGGAGAGGATGACCTCGCGAGATCCGTCCTGGCGGATCACCGAGACCGAGGCCGCGGTGCCGAGCTTGTGCATGTGGAGCATGGCGCCGTGGATGCGGAACCCGTTCGAGACGTCGGTGTCGCCGGCGAAGATGGAGAACCACCCGCGCGGATCGCCGGTGTGCGTGTGCGTGGTGGACTGGAACGCGGGGATGCTCATCCCGCCGTCCACCCACGCGACGTTCAGCCAGGGCGCGAACGCCGCCTCCCTGTCCACGGTCGAGTCGATCTTCATGAGGAGCTCGGTCTGATCCGCCGCGCCGGCGCCGAGGCTCAGGTTGTAGTGCATCTGCAGGACCACCTTGGAGCCGGGGGGCACCTTGATCCCGGTGCCGGCCGGGAAGTCCCCTCCGCCCTGCCCTGGCACCCACTGACCGATCTGCATCGCCGGGATCTGGAGATCGCTCTCGCCCGCGGGTCCGCCGAAGCACTCGTAGCCCGGCCGCGGATCGTCGGCGTCGAGCTGCGCGAGGCCGTCGAACGCCGCCTGACCGAGCACGTTGTCGGGTGTCACCAGGAACGCCGCGACGTGGTGATCGATCGACGTGTTTCCGGGCCTCGCGGCGAAGCCGGTGACGTAGACCGTCTCGGTCGCGGGCCAGTCCAGGATGAAGCACCGGTACTCGTCGGGGGTGACCGACGGGACGTACGGCTCGGCCATCCCCATGGTCAGATCCACGCGGCTGAGCCCCATGGGGATCGTCTCGAGCGGCTCGCCGCGCCGTTCGGGATCCCCCTCCGGCGCGCCCGCGGAGACCCACGCGGCCACGGTGTCGATCTGCTCCGCGGTGAGCGACGGATCGTACTTGAACTGGCGGTCTGGATCCGCGCTCCACGGGGGCATCGTCTGCGCCGAGACGACCTCCGCGACGAGCTCACGCACGGCGAAGACCTCGGCGTAGCTCTGCAGCGGGAAGGGGCCGATCTCGCCGGCCTGGTGGCACCCGGCGCACCGCGCCGCGACGATCGGCTCGATGTCGGCGTGCCAGGTGGGGCCGTCGGCCGGGGCGATTACGGTCTCCTCGGCGCACGAGAGGGTCAGCGCCGCGACGAACACGAGGGCTGCGGTCCGCATGGAAATGGTCTAGCCAACCCACGAGCGGGCGGGTAGGGGCGCCGCCCGGGGCCGCGACGAAAGCCGTCGTCGCCCCGGATGACAGGGGTCGTCGGCGGGGCTAGGGTGCCATCGCTTGCCTGGGAGGTCTCCATGCGCCCTCTGATCGTCTTCATGTTCGTGGCCTCCGGGGCCACCGCGGCTTCCTGCACCGACGAGACCGAGGAGACGGTGGGACCGCCGGTCTACGAGCCCAACAAGATCTACGAAGAGTCGGACGGCATCGTCTTCACGACGGAGGAGTTCGAGGTCCCCGTCGGCGACAGCTTCACGTGCTTCTACACCGAGCACTTCACCGACCGGGACCTCGCCATCACGAACGCGCTCGGCGGGCAGCTCGGCGGGGGTCACCACATCCTCGCGTACTACGCGGACACGCCCCGGGAGCCCGGCTACCACCCGTGCGCGGACGACGAGATGGTGAACCTCCACCAGATCGCCGGGTCCGCGGGGGACGGGGGCGCGCAGAGCATCTCGCTCCCCGACGGCCTGGCGCTGGCGGTGCCCGCCGGCAAGCAGATCGTGCTCGAGGCCCACTACATCAACGAGACCAGCGCTCCGTTCAAGGCCTTCGACTGGGTGAAGCTCATCTACGGCGATCCGGCCCAGACGAAGCACTACGTCAACTACCTCGTCACGATCGACGAGGGCTTCGAGGTCCCGGCGAGCGGGACGCTGACGCGGACGACGGAGTGCACGCTCGACCGCGATTTTCAGATCGCGCTCTCCCTCGGGCACATGCACGAGCAGGGCAGCCACTACAAGCTCGAGGTGCTCGACGCGCAGCGCAACCTCATCGACACCCCGCTCGACAACCAGTGGGTGCCGTACTTCACGTCGCACCCGCCGCTCAACCGCTACGAGATGGACGCGCCCTACATGCTGCGCGCCGGTCAGATCCTCCGACAGACCTGCTCGTGGAACAACACCACGTCGGATCCGCTCCTCTTCCCGCGGGAGATGTGCCTGGCGTTCATGTACTACTGGCCCGGCGAGGGGGACATCACCTGCCAGTCCCTGCCGGTCGAGCCGCAGTGAGGACCTCCATCCTGCTCGCCGCCGGGGTCGCGCTCGGCTTGGGCTGTGGCGACAGCGGCGGGTCCGGCGGGGGCGGCGGCGGCACCGTCAGCTCCGCGTCTGGAAAGACCACCGCGGCGACCGGCTCCGTCACGACGTCGACCGGCGCCGCGGGGGGCGGCCCGCCGGCGGGCGCCTGCGTCCAGCCCGGGGAGCCCGGCAACGAGAACGGCGTCGGCGAGTACTGCACGCCCGGAGGAGGTCAGTGCTCGGACAACCCCCTCGCGCCGCTCTGCCTCGCGGACGTCGGGGAGGACCAGTGGTTTTGCACGCGCATCGGCTGCAACGCGATGACCAACTGCGGCGCCGACGCAGGGTGCCTCGTCACGCCGGACGGCTCGGCGTGTCTGCCCTGCAAGTGTGAGGACACCGCGCTCGGGTGTGGCGGCGGGCCGGGCACGTCCGCGGCGTCCAGCTCGGCCACGACCGGCGGCGGTTGAGGAGGATCTCGGTATGCGGCTGCTGCACACGATGCTCCGGGTGAAGGATCTCGACGCGTCCCTGGCGTTCTACACCGAGGCGCTCGGCATGCGGCTCCTCCGCAAGAGCGACTACCCGGCCGGCGAGTTTACCCTCGCCTTCGTCGGGTACGGGGAGGAGTCCGACACCGCGGTCATCGAGCTCACCCACAACTGGGGCAAGAGCGACTACGTCCTCGGGGACGCGTTCGGGCACGTGGCGATCGGTGTGGAGGACATCTACGCGACCTGCGCGGCGCTCCGCGAGAAGGGCGCGAAGATCACGCGGGAGCCGGGCCCCATGAAGCACGGCTCCACCGTGATCGCGTTCGTGGAGGACCCGAACGGCTACAAGATCGAGCTCATCCAGCGCCCGCGCGCCTGAGCTCCCGCGCGGGCACGGCCCCGTCTCGCGCCTGGCTCCCATCGGCGACCGGCTGTCCACGCGGGGACTAGGCGCTGCGCTGCCCTCCGAAGGGGCCGACCGGGCGGAGCCAGATCCTGCGCTGCCCGCCCGGATCGGTGAAGCGATCGACGACGAGCGCGTCGAGGCTCTGCGCCGAGAGCGGCGCGGCCCCGAGCTCGGGCTCGCCCCGGGACCGCAGCGCGTCCAGCGCGATGTGGCGCACCTCGGCGTCGGTCAGCTCGAACGGCAGATCGAGGGGGTACTCGAGGGACTGGTGCCCGCGGAGGATGTGAAGGACGGCCATGACGGAACCTCGGGGAAGATCGGGCCGCGTTCGGGGCCCGCCCCCACGGACGGCCCGCCCACCAGCTTCTGACCGTACGAACCAGCCGCGCCTTGGATCTCATCCCGAGTCCCTCGACGAGCACGTTTTGGTGCTCACGCGGCCGCGGGTGCAGGGGAAACCCCCACCCCCGGGGGGCGGGGGGCGGCTACGATCGGGCCGTGTCCGACCCGTACACCCTGGCCGCGGAGTCGATCGACCGGGCCGATGCGCTCCTCGTCACCGCGGGCGCCGGCATGGGCGTCGACTCCGGGCTCCCCGACTTTCGAGGGAACGAGGGCTTCTGGCGCGCGTATCCCCCGCTCCGCCGGCTGGGGATCTCGTTCGTGGAGATGGCGAACCCGACCTGGTTCGCGCGCGATCCCGAGCTCGCCTGGGGCTTCTACGGCCATCGCCTCGCCCTCTACCGTCGCACGGTGCCGCACGAGGGCTTCGGCGTCCTCGCTCGGTGGATCGAGCGCGCGGCGCGCCGGGGCTTCGTGTTCACGAGCAACGTGGACGGCGCGTTCCAGCGGGCGGGCTTCCCGGAGGACGCGGTCGTGGAGTGCCACGGGGCGCTCGATTTCCTCCAGTGCACGAGGCGCTGCGGCGTCGGCATCGTCCCCGCGGACGGCTACGAGCCGGACGTCGACGAGGCGACCTTCCGCGCGCGGCCACCGCTGGCCTCTTGTCCCGGGTGCGGCGCGCTCGCTCGACCGAACGTCCTGATGTTCGGGGACTACGACTGGGACGACGACCGCACCGGGGCGCAGGAGGCGCGGCTCTCTGCGTGGCTGTCGGCGCTCGCGCGAGACGGCGCGCGGCTCACGGTCGTCGAGTGTGGCGCAGGGACGGCGGTGCCCACCGTGCGCGCGATGAGCGAGCGGGTGGCGGCCCGGCTCGGCGGGACGCTGGTGCGGATCAACGTCCGCGAGCCGGAGGTCCCGAGGGGACACGTCGGCATCTCCGCGGGCGCGCGCGATGCCCTCGTTTCCCTCGAGGCGCGGCTCCAGGAGCGGTCGAAGCGAAAACCTTGTTGACCGATCGGAGGTGGCATTTGACCATGGGCCGAGATGCGGATCGCGATCCTGACATCGGGGGGTGACGCGCCGGGGATGAACGCCGCGATCCGGGCGATGGCCGTGGTGGGCAAGAGCCGCGGCCACGAGATGCTCGGCGTCAAGAACGGCTACGCCGGGCTCCTCACCGGCGAGTGGTCGGTGCTCGACGCCGACTCGATCGAGGGCATCACGCGGCAGGGCGGGACCGTGCTCGGCTCGTCCCGGTGTCTGGAGATGTTGCAGCCCGACGGGCAGGCGCGGGTGCTCGCGCGCCTCCGGGAGATCGACGCGCAGGGCCTCGTCGTCATCGGAGGCAACGGATCGCTCACCGGCGCGAACCTCCTCGCGGCCTCCGGCCAGCTCCGCGTCGTGGGCCTGCCCGCTTCCATCGACAACGACGTCGGGCACGCAGGGCTCGCGATCGGGGTCGACACGGCGGTCAACACCATCGTGGACGCGTGCGATCGCATCTCGGACACGGCGCGCGCCCACCGGCGCTGCTTCATCGTGGAGGTCATGGGCAGAGACTGCGGGTTCCTCGCGATGCGCGCCGGCATCGCGGCGGAGGCGGACGCGATCCTCTACGGGGAGGCCAGCCTCGACAAGCCTCAGATCCTAGCCCGCATGGAGCGCATGCTCGCGCGGTGCTTCGCGCCCGGCCGGACGAAGAAGCGCGTCCTCATCGTCAAGAGCGAGGGCCTGGCGTTTCCGATCATGGAGCTGCGGGCCGGCGTGCAGGAGATCGTGTCGAGGCTCGCGCCGGGCGTCGACGTCCGCGAGACGGTGCTCGGGCACGTCGTCCGCGGCGGGGACCCCTCGGCGCTCGACCGGACCATCGCGCAGCGGCTCGGCTTCGGGGCGATCCTGACGCTCGAGGCGGGGCTCTCGGGCGTGATGCTGGGCTGGGAGCCGCCGTTCGGCGTGGGCCGCGAGACGATGGACCCCAGCGTGCGGCTCATCCCGCTCGAGGAGGTGCTCGCGGAGACGGCGAGGCTCCTCGATGGCACGAGCCCGGTCATCCAGCGACGTATGCTGATGCTCGCGCAGGTGGAGGAGATCCTCCCCGGATAGGGTCACCAGGAGAACCATTGGGGAAAGGCCTGGACACCACGCCCGCGACACCCGACGACCTCGAGGTCGTCCCGGGATCGGTCGACTCCGCGCCCGGTCCCGCCGCGTCTCGGTGGACGACGCTGCGGCATCGCGCGCTCGACGTGCTGTTCTGTGGCTCGTTCGGCTACTTCTCCGCGCTCCTCGGGATGGACGTGTGGATCGGGTTCGTCGCGACCGACGTGTCGCTGCTCGTCGTGCCAGCCGTCGCGCTCGTGTCCTACCTGTCCGCCGACCTCGCCTCCGGCTTCGTGCACTGGCTCGCGGACAGCTACGGGTCGCCCACGACGCCGCTGCTCGGGCCGAAGTTCGTGACGCCGTTCCGGGAGCACCACGCCGATCCGCTCGCCATCACCCGGCACGACTTTCTGGAGGCGAACGGGGACAACTGCGGGATCTCTCACGTGGTGCTGGTGCCTGCGTATTTCCTTCTGCCGGTCGAGAGCGACCCCTGGGCGGCCGCCGGGGGCCTCTACGTGCTGCTCCTCGCCTGGTTCGTGCTGCTGACGAGCCTGGCGCACGGCTGGGCCCACACGGCGGTGCCCCCGAGGGCGGTGAGGGCGCTGCAGCGCGCCGGCCTCCTCCTGTCGAGGGAGCACCACCAGCAGCACCACGTCGGCGACCACGCGACGCACTACTGCATCACGAGCGGCTGGCTGAACCCGTTGCTCGACAAGCTCCGCTTCTTCCGCGGACTGGAGCGCGCGCTCGCGTGGGTTGGCGTCCGCCGCAGCACGTGAGGCGCCCGCGCGAGCTGCCAGGCGTGCGCCGCCGGGTCACAGCCAGATGGTCTCGCCGACCGCGGGGATGCTCAGCCGCTCGCGCTCGAGCCCCTCGGCCTCCCAGCTCCGAGCCAGATCGACCGGTGGCGCGCCGAGCGGCTCGTCGGTGAGCTTGAAGGTCCCCCAGTGCATCGCGACGAAGCGGGCGGCGCCGAGATCGCGGAACGCTCGGACGGCGTCGTCGGGGTTCATGTGCTGGGTCTTCATGAACCAACGCGGCTCGTAGGCTCCGATGGGCAACATCGCCGCGTCGAGAGGCCCGAGCTTCGCACCGATGTCGTGGAAACCCTCGAAGTAGGAGGTGTCACCCGAGTGGTAGACCCGCGTGGTGCCGTCCTCGAGGACGTAGCCGCCCCAGAGCGTCGCGTTCTCGTCGAAGGCGCCGCGGCGGGACCAGTGCTGGGAGGGGACGAAGTGGATGCGCAGACCGTCCAGGTCCAGGTGGTCCCACCAGCCGAGCTCGGCGACGCGACGCTTGCCGCGGAACCAGGTGGCGAGCCCCGTAGGTACGACGAAGAGCGGATCCCCGGGCAACCTGCGCAACGTAGGGCCGTCCATGTGATCCATGTGGTTGTGCGTGACGAGGACCGCGTCGATGGGTGGCAGCGCCTCGTAGGCGAGCCCGGGCGGGACGAAGCGTCGGAGGAGCGCGATCCGGCTCGACAGGATGGGATCGATGAGGACCGAGCGCCCACCGAGCTGGACCAGGTAGGAGGCGTGGCCGATCCACGTGAGCGCGGGTCGCGCCGCTGGGCGGACGAGCGATCCATCGTTGTCCACGATCGGGGCGGGCTCGTCGGGGAGGAGGAGCATCCGGCGCCGGTCGGGGCTGCGGTCGAGCTTCCACCGGAGGACGTCGAGCAGGCCCCGCGGGTTCTTCGTGCCGTCGAGGTTCCGGAACATGGTGCGGCCGATAGGATGACACGGCGCCAGGCGGCCGTTGTACGTTCGTCGCGTGTCGGTTGGGCGTCTCCTCGCCGTGATCCTGGCGCTCGGCGCGGGTGTGGGCCTCGGGGCCGCGGCGCACCGCTACGCGCCCGGATCGCTGCTCGCCGCGACGACCGCCCCGAGCGCCTCTGCCGCGCCCTCCGTGGCTTCCGCGCCCGCGCCGTCGGCCTCGGCCTCGGTCTCGGCCTCGCCGTCGGCGGCCGCCGCGCCGGCGGGGCCATGCCCCACCGACAAGGAGTCGCTGCGCGCGTGCTTCCTGGCGGTCTTCCCGGAGGACGCCTTTCGTTCGGGGGTCGAGCCCAAGTGGGAGGCGATCTGCAAGGAGCAGAACCCGGTGCGCGGCGGAGGAAGGCTCCGGGCCGCCGTCGTCGAGGGCTCGGGGAAGACGGTGACGGATACGATGCGGGCGTGGGCGCTCTTCGGCTGGCACGAGCCGGCCGCGTTCGCGGCGACCCAAGCGCGGTGCTGCGCGACGATCCCGGCGATGAAGCTCCCGGCGATCCCGGGGGCGTGCAGCGCGTACGGGCCGGCCCTCGAGGAGGTCGCGGTGGCCGTGGCCGCTGGCCCCGCCGCGAAGGAGCGGCGCGACGCCGCGCTCGGAAAGTACCAGGACTCGATCATGTGCATCGTGCGCGGAGGAGCGTCCTCGGTGTTTGGCCAGACGGGGGCCCCGGACGGCGGCGCGGAGACCCAGTTCAAGGCCTTCGCCGATCGCTTCGCCACGCCGACGCCGTGCCCCCGGCCGTAGCGCCCCGCGGAACAGGCTTTCGGGTGCGCCGGAGCGTTGCTAAGCCCGCCCCGTGGTCGACTACGAACCGAAGCAGTGGCTGAAGATCGTCACGAGCGTCCGGGGCTCCGTCGTGCGCGGCGTGGCGGGCCGCGTCGTCCTCGCCGCGGTGTTCGGGGTCGCGGCCCAGCTCGTCTTCGAGCGCACGGGCTTTCGCATCCCGCCGATCGCGCACACCCTGATCGGCGCCGCCTTGGCGCTGCTCCTCGTCTTTCGGACGAACGCCTCCTACGACCGCTACTGGGAGGGGCGGCGGCTCATCGGCGCGATGGGCAACCGGGTCCGCGACCTCGCCAGACAGCTCGCTACGCTGCTCCCGCGGGACCCCGCGGGGCAGGCGGCGCTCGGCCGCTACCTCGTCGCGTACTACCGGCTGAGCGTGCAGGCGCTGCGGGCCGAGCGCGACCTCGGCGCCCTCGGGGAGCTCCTGACCGAGGAGGAGAGAGAGCGCCTCGCGGACGTGGGGCAGCGGCCCTACGTGGTGCTCGGCTGGGTGTCGTCCGACCTCGCGCGTCTCCAGGAAGCGGGCAAGCTCGACGCCGCGCGTCTCATGGTGTGCGACATGAACCTGACGGCGCTCTCCGACGCGCTGGGCGGGGCGGAGCGGATCCACAAGACCCCCGTACCGATGGCGTACGCGCACCACATCAAGGTCTTCGTCACGCTGTTCTGCTTCAGCGTTCCCTTGGCGATGGTAGGGGAGCTCCGGTGGTACACGCCGCTCGCGGCGGCCGTGCTGGCGTTCGCGCTCTTCGGCATCGACGAGATCGGCGTCGAGATCGAGGACCCGTTTGGCTACGACCCGAACGATCTGCCCCTCGACGCGGTCGGGGACGGGATCGAGCGCAGCGTCACCGATATCCTCAGGCGAGCGCCGAGCCCACCGCGTCCGTGATGCGCGAGAGGCCCGCCGCCCGCGTCCGCGCGGCGAGCCCGGCGTGGATGCGCCGGACCACGAGCGGCCCCCGGTAGATGAAGCCGGTGTAGAGCTGGAGCAACGTCGCGCCGTGCGTGATCCGCTCCCACGCGTCGTCCGCGGTCTCGATCCCGCCGACCCCGACGAGGCAGAGCCGCGCGCCGGCGCGCCTGCGGAGCCGCGCCAGCACCTCGAGCGCGCGCGCTCTGACCGGCGGCCCCGAGAGGCCGCCCGGAGGATCCGCCGTGGACAGCCCTCGCTCCGTCG
>CAZBJI010000129.1:0-23721 GCA_964492175.1 uncultured Polyangiaceae bacterium
AGCCCTTTCGGACAGCGGATTTTGAATCCGCCGCGTTTGCCATTCCGCCACTTCGGCAGCGCCTGAAACCTAGTCCGACGAGCGCGAAGTTTCCATTCAGAACTCCGTCGCGAAGGAGGCGAAGACAGACGCGTCGCCGGGACCGTGTCGGACGGACGGTGCGGGCGCCCTCGACCGAGCGCGTGGAGCCGGTACGCTGGAGGGCGAGGGATCATGCGGAAGGCCTTGGCTTGGTGGTGCGCGTCGCTCTGCGTCGGCGGTCTCTTCGCCGCTTGCGCGACGGGCGGCGGGTTCGACGACGAGAGCGACGGCGAGGGCGCCGGCGCCGAGGGCGCGGGAGATCCGACCGGCGGCGGCGGAACCGGCGGAGCAAGCGAGACCTGCGCCGACCTCCCGTGCAGCTTGAACGCGACGTGCAACGACGCAGGCGGCGAGCCTGTCTGCACGTGCAACGCCGGCTGGGAGGGGACAGGCGAGACGTGCACCGACGTCGACGAGTGCGCCGACGCGCCGTGCGGCGCCGGCGAGTGCCAGAACCTCCCTGGCACCTACGCGTGCATGTGCGATCCCGGGTTCGAGGAGCAAGGCGGCACCTGCGTCGCGGTCGGCGAGTGCGCGACGGACAACGGCGGGTGTGCCGACGGCTGCACCTGCGCGGAGGTGATGGGCGCGCCCGAGTGCACCTGCACGCTGACGCACTCCTCCACGCAGGTGATCACGAGCGGCAACTCGGTGGCGTGCACCTACATGACGGGGATGGAGCACGCCGAGAACAGCTACTACCGCGTGTTCGACCTCGCGCAGTTCGGCGTCACGGGGGACCTCCAGGTCGACACGGTCGAGATCGGCGTCGAGCTCGCGCAGGCGACGACGCCGCCTCAGCCCGCGACGATCCGCCTGCACCGCCTCACGGGCGCCTTCAACCTCGCGAACCTCACGCAGATCACGAGCTCGCCCGTCACGATCGGGAACGTCGGCGGAGCCGTCTTGAGCTTCCCCGTGACGGGCCTCGCGCAGGCGGGGTCGAAGCTCGTCGTGGAGCTGCTCACCCCCGACGCGATGGGCCAGGGTGATCTGCTCTACATCGGCTCGAACGCCGACGCGGAGACCGACGTCAGCTACATGCGCGCGCCCACGTGCGGCTTCGCGGCGCCCACCACGACCGCGATCGTCGGCTTCCCCAACATGCACATCGTCATGAACGTGATTGGCACATATGTGCCATAGGCTGACTCTGACGACCGAGTATGTGACACACATTGCGCAGTTGAGCACGCATGTCGCTGCCATGGCCTGGATTTAGGCCTCGATCTCCACGTGGCACTGCCTGTGCACTGTAGGCCACCATGAAGCGCATGGCTCACTTCTCCTGGGTGCTCGCGGTCGCCACCATCAGCTTGGCCGCGTGCGAGACGCAAATCATCAGCGACGGCTTGGATGACGACGGCGCTGGCGGCGCCGACGACGACGGCTCCGGCGCCAACGGAGGAAACGGGGGCAACGGCGGCGCGCCGACGACGTCCAGCGCCCCGCCCCCGCCGAGCCCCGCGATCAGCATGCTCTATCACGAGTACATGGACCCGCCCGCGACCACGAGCGTCGCGGTGACCACCAGCGGCTCGGGCAACTTCACCACCGTCGGCCCCACGACCGGCAGCGGGCCGACCAGCAGCGTCTCGAGCGGCGAGCCCATCGATCCGAGCACCCTCATGGTGTTCCTCGGCAGTGAGCTCCAGAGCTGCGACAGCCCCGGCAACTCCGGCTGCGCCGCTCACTGGGAGGTGACGCTGCACATCCCGCCCGCGATGCAGCAGCCTGGCGTCTACGCGATGACCGGCGTCGGCTCCCACTGGGAGTCGGAGGGCTGCGATCTCGGCATGGGCGGCGGCAGCTACTGGGAGGGGACGATCACGATCACGAGCGTCACGCCTTCCACGATCGACTTCACGCTCTCGGGGACGAGCGACTTCTTCTTCGTCTCGGGGAACGCAGACGGGAGCTACTCCGCGCCCCGCTGCTTCTAGCAGCAGGGTGCGGAGGTAGTGGGGTCCGCGGCAGGGTCGTGATGGAACACGAGAGGATGAGCACGGCGTGGCGCATCGTGCGACCGTGCTGCGCCTGTCGCCGCGGAAGTCGCCCCAGCCGTTGTCGTCCCGGTCGTGGAGTCTTGCCAGCACCGGACTTGAACGGCTCATCACTTCCTTTCTCACCTGATCCTCTCTGCCGGCTTGGACCGGCGCACTGCCCACCCTCGCTCTCGCTGCGCTCGAGCGTCCCTCCCAACCGTCGTGCTCGCCGCTTCGCGGCTGCGCGCGCCGGGGGAGGGATCGACGTCGTCGCGAGGATGGATGGGTTGCGCCGATGTGCGGCCGCCCCGCTCTCACGAAGAATCGAGCGCGGCTAGCCTGGCGAAAGGGAAGCGCCTGGGGACGGGTGCGTTGACTCGGCCGCGCGGCGCGCATAGGTCCGCTTGCCATGAGCGCACGCCGCTGAACGCAACCCGTCCCCGGGGTTCCCGGGGGCCGATCCAGAGCCGCGTAGCGCGAGGCCTCCTCCGCGCGCACGCGGCGGAGGCCACCATGTCCCAGACTCAGTCTCTCTTCGATGAAGCCGCCGTCGTCGCGCGCGAGCACGCGCCGCGCGTCGATCACGAGGCGAAGTTTCCTTCGGAGGCCGTCGAGGCGCTCCGAAGCCGCAAGCTGCTCGGGCTCTTGTCGGCCCGCGAGGTCGGCGGTCTCGGCCTCGGCCTCCGCGAGGCGGCCGAGGGTGTCCGCACGCTCGCGGGGGCGTGCGGCTCGGCGGCGATGGTGACCTGCATGCACTACGCGGGCGCGAGCGTGGTCGAGAAGTACGGCGCGCGCCCGGTGCGAGAGGCGCTGGCCCGCGGCGAGCACCTCTCGACGCTCGCGTTCTCGGAGGTCGGCTCACGGAGCCACTTCTGGGCCCCGCTCTCGACGGCGAAGAAGGCGGATGCGGGCTTCGTCCTGGACGCGGACAAGAGCTGGTGCACCTCCGCCCATCACGCGACCGCGTACGTGTGGTCGAGCAAGCCCGCGGCCGCCGAGGGCGCCTCGACGCTGTGGCTCGTGCCCCGCGGCGCAGCGGGGCTCTCGATCCCCCGCGGCTTCGACGGGCTCGGCCTCCGCGGCAACGACTCCTGCCCGATCACGGCGCGCGGGGTCGAGGTCGACGCCGCGGCCATGCTCGGGGAGGACGGCAAGGGCTTCGACGTGATGATGGGGGTCGTGCTCCCGGCGTTCAACGTGATGAACGCCGCGGCGTCTGTGGGTCTGATGGAGGAGGCCGTGCGTCGTGTGGCGGACCACGCGGGCGCCGCCCGGTTCGAGCACGAGGGCTCCTTGCTGCGGGACTTCCCCACCGCGCGCGCGTCGATCGCGCGGATGCGCGTACGGACGGACATGGCGCTCGCCCTCTACCAGGACACGCTCACCGCCCTCGAGACCGCGCGTCCCGACGCGCAGCTCCGTGTCCTGGAGTGCAAGGCGGCCTGCAACGACGCCGCCAACGAGGTGCTGGACCTCGGCATGCGCGTCGCGGGAGGCGCCGCGTTCCGAAGGGACATCGCGGTGGACCGGATCTTCCGCGACGCGCGGGCGGGCTCCATCATGGCGCCGACCAGCGACGTCCTGCACGACTTCATCGGGAAGGCCGTGTGCGGCCTGCCGCTGTTCTAGGAGCACGCCATGCAGAAGAAGCTCATGCTCGGCGCGGTCGCCTACGACCCGAAGGTCGTCACCATCTGGGACGGGTTCCAGCGGTTCTTCGAGTCTCAAGGACTGCCGTTCGACTACGTCCTCTTCACGAACTACGAGCAGCAGGTCCTCGCGCATTTCGACGGCGTGATCGACGTCGCGTGGAACTCGCCGCTCGCGTGGGTGCAGACGCGGCGGATCGCAGAGCGGGTCGGCCGCAAGGCCCAGGCGATCGCGATGCGCGACACCGACATGGACCTGACGAGCGCGGTCGTGGTCCGGGCCGACGCGCCGATGACGTCTCCGCGCGACCTCGAGGGCCGGCGGATCGGCTTCGGCGCCAGCGACTCCCCTCAGGCGACGCTGCTGCCCCGGTCGTTCCTCCGGGGCGCCGGCGTGTCGGACGCGACCCTCGACGCCGGCCGGCTCTTCGACGTGTTGGTCGGTAAGCACGGCGACCACGTCGGCGGGGAGCGGGACGCGGCGCGCGCGCTCGCGAGCGGGGAGCTCGACGCGGCGTGCGTCCTCGACGCGAACGTCACGACGTTCGGCCACGAAGGGATCTGGCGCGCGGGCACGGTTCGCGTGCTCGCCCGCACGCCGCCCTACGATCACTGCAACTTCACCGTGCTGGATGGGGCGCCAGGCGCCGCGATCGAGCGCTTCGGAGAGCTGCTCCTCGCCATGAGCTACGAGGATCACGCCGTGAGGCCCCTCCTCGACCTCGAGGGGCTCAAGGCGTGGCGCCCGGGGCGGACGTCCGGCTACGCGCTGCTGGAGGAGGCGGTGCCTTCCTCCGGGCCCGTGGCCGCGTTCATCCGATCCGCCGTCGCCAGAAGGGTGCGATGACACCACCGCTCGACCTCGCCGCGCTCGACCTGACGTCGGGCGCGGCGACGCTGCTGCGGCGCGCGCTCGCCGGAATGGAGCGCGGCGCCGAGCTCCGGGTGCGAGGGTCCGCGCCCTCCCTCGAGCTCCAGGTCGAGGCCTTTGCCCGCGGCGAAGGCCACAGCTTCCGCCGCGAAGGCAGCGATCTGGTGCTCGTGTCCGGCGGATACCAGGACGCCGCGCGGCGCGACGCCGACCGCGCCGGCGGCGACGGCGCCGACGGCGTCGTCGACAGCCCAGCCCCGGGCTGGGGCATCGCGGCGCGCGGGGCGCTCGTGGAGCGCGGTGGCTTGGACTTCGGGTTCCCCCTGGCCAACACGGTCGCGGTGTGGGCGCACGAGGCGGCGCGGCTCTACCGAGCCGCCTCGGCCGCGCAGTGGAACCCGGAGACGGCCATCCCGTGGGCGACGTTCGAGGAGCCCGCCGCGGAGCTGGAGGACGCCGTCGTCCAGGTGATGACCTATCTCGTGGAGAACGAGAACGCCGCGCTGCTGGTGCCTTCCCGCTTCCTCGGCCGCATCCACCCGCACTTCCGTGAGGTCGCGCAGCTCCTCGCCATCCAGATCGCAGACGAGGCGCGCCACATCGAGGTCTTCACCCGCAGGGCCTCCTTGTCGGGGCGGCCGCTCGGCCTCTCTACGGTGGCAGGGCAGCGGTCGCTGAAGACCCTGCTCGACGAGCACGACTTCTCCCTCGCGTCCTTCCTGCTCTCGGTCCTCGGTGAGGGGACGTTCCTCTCTCTGCTCCGGTTCCTGGCGGCCCACGCGCCCGACCCGATCACGCGCAAGGTGGTGGAGCTTGCGGCCCAAGACGAGGCGCGTCACGTGGCCTTCGGCGTGGCGCACCTCCGCCGTCACGCGGCCGCGGACCGGAGCCTCCTGCCGCGGCTCGCGGCGGCGGTCGAGCGGCGCCACGACGCGCTCGCGTCGAGCGCTGGCCTGAACGAGCGCGTGCTCGACGCGCTCGTGGTGCTCGGGGGCAGCGGCGCGGACGTGGCCTCCATCACGCGAGGAGACGCCGCGGTGCGAGAGCTCCTCGGGGACATGGACGCGGGCCGACGACGTCGGCTGGAGCAGATCGGCTTCGCCCCGGGCGAGGCGGAGCAGCTCTCGGCGCTCCACACGCGGAACTTCATGTGACGAGCGGGCGGGAACCCACGCGTGTGCGGCGCGCCACCGGCCGCCGCGTCAGGGTCTGAGCCCCCGCTCCTCGCGGCTTGCGTCCGCCGCGCTACTTCGAGCCGGGCTTTACCCCGCCGAACAGCCCGAAGACGAGCAGCCCCACGAGCATCCCCGCGACGCCGAGGTCCGTGATCTGCATCACGCGGGAGTCGAGGAAGTGTCGGCCCATGCCCCAGAGGATCTCGCCCCCGATCGCCGCCGCTCCCGCGATCAGGAGCGCCTTGATGAACGCGCTCGCCCGGTAGAAGAGCAGGTTGGGCAGAACCCCCAGCGCGACGACGAACGACGGCAGGATCGCCTCGGCGCGCTGGCCGAACACGGGCACCGCCCTACCCGCGGCGATCTCCTCGAGCGCCGCGTGCCTGAGGACGTGGCCGAGGACGACGCCGATCGCCATGAAGATCAAGGTCAGGAAGAAGCCCGTCGAGGCGAGCCCGACGTTGACCTTCCCCTGCGCCGGTCGCGCCCTCGTCTTGTTCTTCCGCTCCTCGACCGTCGCCTCCGCCTCGGGGCTCGCCGCGGCGGGCTTGCCCTCCGCGCGAGGCGCCCCTCCGCCCCGCTGGCTCTCGACCTCGGCCTCCACGGCGTCGAGCTGTGCGCCCGCGATCGTGAGCGACGGCCTCCCCCCGTCGGGGCGGTACCCGTACGCCCTCGCCAGGCGGAGGAGGCGCGCGCGCTCGGCCTCCGTCGTCTCGGCCGCGTCCGCCAGCGACAGGCAGTAGCGGACACACCCGAGGTTCGCGAGCGCGGCGACGTACGCGGGTGAGTCGGGTTCGTCCTCCACGCTCGCGCTCCGCGCCACGTTTCGGTACCAGACATCCGCCTTCGCGGCGTCTGCGCGGTAGTGGATGCCGAGCTCGTAGAAGTTGCCGACCAGCACCTTGGACGGCAGGTGTCCTTGGTCGGCGGCCGCGCGGAACTGCAGCGCGGCGTCCCGCTCGCTGCGCTCGACCCCGCCTCCGCCGTTGAGGTGGAACAGACCTACCGCGTGCTGCGCCACGGAGCTCCCGAGGTCGGCCGCGGCGCGGTAGGCGGCGAGGCACGCCGCCATGTCCGGAGGTGCCCCGGCGTGGCCCCCGCGGTGCTGCTTCGCGAGCTTGAGGAGTCCGTCGACGTCCCCCTGCAGCTTGGCCGCGGCGATCACCTCGAGCGCAGCGGCCGCAGCGCCGACGTCGCTCTCGGGGCCCGCCTCCGAATCGTCCTCGGCGGGCGCCTCCTCCGGCTTAAGGGCCGACATGGAGGCTCTCCACCTCGCGTAGGATCTTCACGAGCTCGGCCACCCGCCCATCGGCGGCCCCGGCCTGGAGCTTTTGTCCCCCCGTCTCGACGTAGAACGCGCCGAGGTGGCTCTGCCACCTGCGGAAGAAGCGGTTGCCGGCGAAGACGATCTCCGCTTTGCCCGCGAGGCCCTCGGGCTCCTCCGCGTCGAAGTTCACGTCGCTCCAGTCGATCGCCTCCGCGGCGTCCTTGGCCGCACCGTCCTCGGCGTAGCTGAGGCGCACCGGGAGGGGCACGGCGCGGCGCTCGTGGGAGACCCCGAGCGTCGACATCATGTCGACGATCTTCACGCGGAGGATGCTCGCGATGAGGGCCGCGTCGATGACCGTCCGAGACATGTAGGAGAACACGGCGGTCCCGAGCGCGACCAAGAGCTTCTTGCTCTGGCAGACCTCGCGAACGAAGGTGTCCACCGACGTCACGGGCAGCTGGAGCTGCGATGCGCGCACGCGCGCCGTCGCCTGATCCCTCCACCATTTCACCATGTGGACGATGAGACGCTTGACCTTGTCGCTCGTCTTGATGCTCTGCGGCCCGAGCACCGTCACCATGCGCGCGACCTCGGCCTCGAGCTCTGCCTCGTCGGCGGAGAGCAACCCGAGCAGCTCCCCGAACACGGCGCCGCTCGACCGGCGCCCCATCTCGCGACCGACGGCGTCGACCAAGTGGTGGGCCGCCTCCTCCAGGCGCGCGCGCGCCTCCGTCTCGTCACGCGACGGCGTCATGGCCTTCAGGAGGGCGAGGAGCTCTCCGTGAATGGAGGCCGCCTCCTCCGCGACCTCCCGTGCCTTCACGTTCTCCGAGAGCTTGAGCTTGAACGCCGAGGCCATGAGGGGGACTCCGCTGCGAGGCAGCCCGTGCTCCTCCCCCTCGACCGCGCTCCACTTGTCGAGCGCGTTCTCGACGTGGCGCTGGACGGCGCGCGACTCGAGATACCCCTTCTTGATGATCTCGTAGTCGGGGTCGGACGGGCCGAGGGCGCGCATTTGATCCGCGTACGGGTTGCGGATCCAGAACATGTTGTTGAAGGCGCGGTTCTTCTGCCCAAAATGGTGGATCCAGGAGCCGGGCGAGCGCGCCCAGAAGTCCACGCACGCCTCCTGCACGCGGGACTCCCAGCGACCCATCGCGTTGTCGCTGCGGAGCGCGCCGAGGCTCATGTCGAACTTCGTCAGCGCGATGAAGAGGCTCGGCCGGTCCACCTCACCCGGCGCCTTCGGGACGGGGGCGCCGTACCGGATCCTGAGCCACGACTCGACCTGAATCTGCAGCTGGATGGCCTCGGGCTTCGTCGGACCGGGCGAGCACAGGCAGAGCGCGGTGATCTCGCGGTCGAGCGCGTACTGCTCGAAGAGGAACGTGAGCTTGCCGCGCTTGAACACCTCCACGGCGTTCTCCAGACGCCCGGAGCAGAGCTCGCTCGGACCGAAGCCGTTGATGCCCTTCAGCGCGCGCCCGCCCGGAAAGTCGAGGATGTCGGCGCGATCGAGGAGCGACCCAGGCGAGGGTCGGAGCGGGAGGTGGATCTCCGCGATCAAGGCGGAGAGGACGCCTGGCTCGACCCGCACCTCTCCCCCCGAGCCGGAGACGTGGACGGTGACGGTGGCCTTGGATCCGCCGATCGAGTTGAGGCACGCCGCGTCGATGAGGCTGTGCCCCTGGCTGGACGCGCGGATCGACGCCGCGTCCGCCTCCACGGCCTCCGCGTGCCCCACGGCCTCGAGCCCCGCGAGGACCAGGCGCATCAGCTTGTCGAGATCCGGCGCGTACCCGTGCCCACCCCAGAGCAAGGAGTAGACGAGCAGCCAGCCCTCGATCGTCCGGATGTCGTTCTTCCAGGCGCCCGAGGTGAGGCCCGGCTGGCGCTTGAGCTCGTTCAGGTAGGGGTGGCGGTCTTGGTATTTCTTGGAGAGGCCGTGCCACACGAGCTCCCAGGCCTCCCGGTACCCCGGTGATGCGGCGGTGCCGGTCGCGAGGCGCGCGTCGCGCATGACCTTCTCGACGCGCTCGGGATCCACGGGGGGCGACGTGCACTCGACGAGGAAGCCCGTCGCGATCGACTCGAGCACCGTCTCGAGCGAGAGGAGCCGGCAGTAGAAGTCGCCCCGCTGGAGCGGCGCAGGCATCGGTCCGGTCGAGAAGCGGGTGACGACGCCGGTCGACTCCACGCCCTTCGCCGGGTTGATCTCTTTCAGGAAGTCGAGGGTCTTGCCGCGCGACAACACCTCGAGCGTGCCGAGCTCGTGCGACAGGAGCGCGCCGACGAGGAACGACTTCCCCGCTTGGGACGGCCCGAAGAAGCCGAGCGCCTGGGGCCGCGAGGCCGCGCGGCGGAGCTTCTTGGCGCGGATCGACAGATCGCGGAGCGCCTGGGTCTCGTGCGCGGTCTCCGCCGTCTCCGCGCCGAGCGCGCCGAGCGCAGCGTTCACGCGCCCCTCGAGCGCGACGATGGATTCGTAGGGGACGGTCATGTCAGTGCTTCTGCCAGGTGCCGTTCTTGTCCTTGTACTCGACGGAGAGCTCCGAGAACGTGTGGCCTGGCTTCAGGTACACCTCGAAGGCGCCGTTGTTCATCTGCGGCGGGAAGTCGTCGTCGACCACCTCCGCTCCCGACGTGATCCGCCACGCGGTGGCGCCTGGCTGGAAGTGCGATCGGAACGGGATGGGGCGCGTCGGGCGCTTCGGGGGCTTGGCGCTCCCGCCACCCGACCCGGCCGAGCCGGAGCCGGAGCCCGAACCGGCGCCGCCGCCCTCGAGCACCACGTACACCTTGCCGTTCTCGGGCGGCGTGCCCGAGTTGTCGCCGGTCTCGCCGCCGCCGTCTTTGCCGCCGTCCTTGCCGCCATCGGCGTCCCCGCCGTCCGCGCCGGCGTCGCCCCCGTCGGCAGGGCCGCCGTCTTCCCCGGCGTCCGACGGCCCACCGTCCTCTCCCGCATCGGCGCCCGCGTCGCTGAGGGCGCCCCCGTCGGGACCCGCGTCCGCGGCGGGCGCGCTCGAGCTGGGCGCTGCGCTCGCCGACGCGCTCGTCGCGGCGTCGCGGACGTCTCCAGGCTTCGGCTTCTTGTCGGAGCATCCGCGCAAGAGGTAGCCGAGCAGGATCACGAGGCCGATCACCGCGAGCGCGACGAGGGCCCAGAACCACCACGGTCGCGGCTTCTTCGCCTCGTCCTTCTTCTCCTCGTCTTTCTTCTTGTCCTCCGCCCCCTGCGGGGCCCCTTGCGCCGCGCCTTCGGGCCCGCCCGCGGCCGCGGCGGCGCCCGCGCCCGCGGCGGCGGCCCCCGCCGCGCCGGCGCCCGCGCGCCGGACCAGCTCCTCGAACTTGTCGTAGCCGAAGACGAGCTGGCCTGCGGCCCCCAGCGAGCGCGGCGACGCGCCCCAGTTGATCACGAAGACCCGCTTCGTCTTCGGGTCGAAGAAGTATTTGTCCGCGCCGGCGCCCTCGAGGCTGGGCATGGTGAGGGCGTCCTTGAACCTCCGGTATCCGCTCTCCTCGCTCGAGAGCTCCTTGCGGACGCGCTCCAGGCACTGGAAGAGCTCCTCGGTCGCCACGCGGACGTCCTCGGGGTGGGCGGTCCGCGCCTCGAGCAGCGGCGTGAGGCCCTCCACCTCCCACACGACGCGCGCCGGCAAGCTGTCCGAGCCCTCGGTCTCGGGGACGAGGAGTCGCCCATCGAAGAACCTCGCCTGGTTCAGGTCGTCGGCGAGCTTCCAGATCGAGACACCGCCGACGAGGTTCGGGAGCCAGGTCTCCGTCTCCTTGGCCGTCACGTCACCACCCTCGCCTTCTTGCGGACCCGATCGTTGGCGCTCACCTTGGCGAGGAAGCTCGCTGGGCGGACCACGCGCGCGCGGTGCGGGTCCGACCCGGGCTCACGCTCGTGGACCTGAGAGTCGAAGGTGCTCACGTGATCGACGGACGCGAGCGCGACGCGCGCGAGCTCGGTGTTCATCAGCGCCGCGAGCAGCGGAGAGGTCTCGCGCATCGTGGCGGCGTCCACGCCCGTCGCGCTCCCGTAGGCGTAGTAGAGCCGGCTCACCTCGTACCCCACCTGGAGCTTGTCCTCGTCCTCCATGGACGCTCGGAAGAAGAAGTTGAGGCCGCACGCGAGCACGAAGGCGGCGGGCTCCCCGGCCCGCGCGCCGAGCTCCCCGAAGAAGACGCGCAGGGGGAAGCTCTTGTCGCCGGGCCTCGCGCCGAGGATGCCGTCGTCGAGGAGATCCCCCATCACGACGCGGACGAGGACGTCGTGGCGCTGCGCCTCGGCGGCCACGTTCACAGGTACCTCACGATCGACTTGAAGACCCCCGTGTCGATCCAGTACCGATCCGACGTCAGCGTCTTCAGGCGGAGTCGGAAGTCATCCTTCGTCAGCGGCTGTCCGCCCTTCTGCGTCTTGACGTCGGCGATGTGGATCTGCCCCCTCTTGTCGCGCGAAAACACCAGGCTCACGCGCTCGCGGAGGAGCACGCGCTCCGCCTCCGGCGTGGCCGGCAGCACCTCGAAGAGGGGGCTCGCCTCCATCTCGGGCGAGTCCACGTTGCGAAACCCGAGCCGCATGAAGCTCGTGTACGGGATCGGCGCGCTCGTCTCGGCCTCCCGGAAGAGCTCGCTGTCGCGGCCGATGTGCGGCTCGCTCTCTTGGTAGAGCCCGATGATGGGGCGCTGGGGCGCCGGCTCGATGCGGTCGAGCATGAACCCCGCGAGGCGGTTCTTGGCCGCCATGTGGAGCACCGTAGCGCCCGCCGTCACGGTCGACTTCGGATCGCGGATGATCCCGTTCTGCCGCCACTTGCTCGGGTACCAGTCTCCGACGCGGTAGCTCGACATGGCCTTGATCCGCGGGGGCGTGACCGGCAGCTCGGCGAGGAAGAGATCCCGCACGCACTTGAGCGCGCTGGCGCGCCCGGCGAGGACCAGGATGTCGACCTCGTACTGGGCCAGGATGTCCGAGTACCGCCGCAGCGGCTCCCGCAGGACCTCCTGGATGGCCCGCTCGATCTCTTGACGGTCGAACTTGAGGAACACGTTGCGCAGCCCCGGGAACCCGGGCGCCGTCTGCTCCAGGAACTTGTCGGCCTCGCCCAGCACCGCCGTCGAGAACGTGGCGCCCTCGAAGATCGACACGACGTCGTCGACGCTGTAGGTGCGGCCCTCCACCTGGCCGGGGATCTCGAAGCCCTCCGCCACCGCCCACAGGCAGCGCGCGAGGGGCAGCCAGAAGTAGGGGACGAGCTTCGCCTTCAGGGTGCGCCAGCTGGCGCCGTGGCCGGCGTCTCCCTCGGCGAAGAGGTGGATGAACGCCGCCCGAGCGCTCGGCTGCTCTATCTGCTGGAGGATCTGCGGGAAGAGGACGTCCTCCACCAGCGCTCGGCACACCTCGTCCCCCGCGATGTTCACGCCGTCCTGGAACAGCTGCTTGATGGTGAGCGAGGTCCCGCTGCCAGCGAGCAGGTCCGTGTACTCGGCGATCATGACGTCGGTCGTCCCGCCGCCGATGTCGACGCTCGCTACGCGGAGCTTCCCGGTCTCGTCGCCGTAGACCTTGACGAAGTCCTCCATGCTGCCGCTGAAGGTCTCGGCTACCTCTTGGTAGACGTAGACCATCTGCGCTGCGAGCGCCTCGTCGACGAACAGGAACCGGTCCGACTCCGCGGCGTTCGGGCGCCGATCGTCGGGGATGTTGAGGAGGTAGGAGACGAGCGTCGTCGCGTTGCGCACGAGCGTCTCGTAGATCTCCTTCTCCTCGTCGCGCATCGCAGACGGGTACGTCAACACCACGTGCCGGAGGACCCGAGGGTTCCCCTCCTTGCCCTGGAAGTGCCGGTACTCCATGCTCGCGATCTGCGAGTACGCCTGGCTGAGGATCTCGGCGAAGGCGAACAGCATCATCGTACGCGGCGCGTAGCGCGGCTCGGGCGGCGCGCTCGGTCCGTCCTGGCGCAGGACCGCCCCGCCCCCCTCCTCCACGATGTACTTGAGGAGGCGCCCCGAGACGGGCCGGAACTCTCCGCCCTGCTTCGCGGCGAAGTACCACCGGTCGTCGTTCTGCACGTCCGACCACAGGTAACGCTTCGGGCTGGACAGCGAGCACGCGTAGCGGTGGGGCGTCTCGAGCGCGCGGTCCAGCGCCTCGCGGCCGAGCCGCGCGATGGAGGGGAGCGTGAAGCCCTCCCCCGTCCCGAGGGGAGTCGTCACGTCCTCGAACGGGCTCGGCAGGAACGTGATCCGCGAGTCGAACGTCTCCTCGAGGACGGTGAGGGGGTCGGAGGTCGAGCGCAACACCAGCGGGATCGCGAACAGGCCCTTGTCGCGAGCCTCCACCAGGACGGCGGTGGTGCGAGAGTTTCCGAAGTCCATCACGAGGGACACGTCGATGGGCTCGGCGCCGTGGGAGAGCCCGGCTTGGGCGGACGCCCCGGCGCTCTGCCCAGGCGCCTCGATCCGCGAGAGCCGGATCCGGGGCAGGTAGGGACCTATCGCCTCGTAGAGGGCGGACAGCTTGAACGGAGCGGCGTCGACGCCCGCGCGCTCGAGTCTCCGCACGAACTCCTTGATGACGGGCTGGTCGAGGAAACCGCCGGTCTCGTCCCGTCCGAGGGGTCGGAACGGCCTCCCCTCGTCGAGGCCCCTATCCAGGAATCGACCGGACGCGCCCGGGTGCTCGAGGGTGTCGATCGCGAGGAGGGCGCGGACGGCGCCCCTGCTGCCTCCGGTGGCCACGAGGTAGAGCTGGACCGCGTGGGGGCAGGAGAGCTGGTACGGGACGGGGATCCAGATGCGGCTCAGAGCGTCGAGGTGCTCGAGCACCGAGATCTCGACGTCGGGGTCCTCCGCGGGCTGGGCCCGGCGGACGCTGACGACCTGCCCGCCCTGGGGATCCTTCATGACGATGAAGCTGGCGACCGAGTCCGGCAGCTCCCCCGCGATCACGAGCGGGTGATACGCGATGCCCGTGTTGAAGAAGAGCTCGAGGATTTCCTGCGTGGCGGGAGGCGGGGCTGCCCCGCTCGGTCCCGATTGACCCTTCCCCGTGAGCGAGATCTTTTTCATCCGTCGGCCGCGCGAGAGTAGACCCTGTTCCGGCCCGGCGCATCAGCTTATCCCCGCTCCCACGGCCGCTCCGGCGCCGAGGGAGGCGCGTAGGGGCGCTCCGCAGGCAGGTCTGGCCCGCCGTGGTCGCGGGGAGCGCGATCGCGCGGAGCAGGTTCGCCGTCGGCCGCCCGGCTCCCGCACGCTGGCGCAGCGGTGCAGGCTCCGTTAGGTCTGCGGGGTGCAGACGACCTGCTTCCACCACCCGACGGAGCCGCGCGTGACCAAGTGCGGAGAGTGCGGCAGATCCATCTGTGACGGCTGCTTCGAGTTTACGGTGGCGGGGCGGCCGGCGTGCGGAGCGTGCGGATACGAGGTCGCGACGCGCGCCCAGCGGCGCGTGTCGCTCGCGGTCGCGTTCGTGGGCCTCGGGCTCTCGGTGAGCTTCTGGCTCTACCGCAGCGAGAACGCCCGCGAGGAGCTCGGGGGGTGGCTGTGGTTCGGCGTCGCCGTCGTCCTCGCCGGAGGTGCGCTCATCCTCGCGTTCTGGGACCGTGGCAAGACCCACGCCGAGCGCCGCGACCGCGATCAGCCCGTGGAGGAGGAGCGCGCGCTGCCGATCGCGGCGCACCCCTACCGGGCTCGGGCCCGCACGCTCGCGCTCCGCCTCTCGCCGCGGCTCTCGGGGGCGTGGACCGCGGCCGCCGTCGGCGCGGCGCTCGCCGTCTCCGCCGTCGTGCTCCCCATGGCGTTCAAGCTCCCGAGGTGGGTGGAGATCGAGGTCGTCCTCGGCACCTGGTGGGCCGTGCTCTTCGTGACGCTGAGCGTCCTGCTCCATCGCGGGTTCCGGCTGAGGGACGATTTCGTCTTCGTCCCATTCTGGCGGAGGCCCAGCGGAAAGGGCGGCAAAGGATCGCTTCCCGACCTGGGCCTCGGCTTCGACGGCTGCTCGGGCGTGGACGGCGAGGGCTGCCTGGTCGCGCTCGCCGCGATCGTCATCTGCGGGCTGCTCTTCGGCCTGGCCTGGGTCGTGGCCGAGCTCGCGCTGCCGATCGTCCTGTTCGCCACGTACGCGCTCCTGCTCCGGGCGCTCACGAGGGTCGCGCACGATCGGCATGGGTGCGAGGGCAACGCGAGGAAGGCCGCCGCGTGGGGGGCCTTATGGGCGACCGTCTACGTCGTGCCGCTCTCGGTGATCGTGTGGGGCGTCCACGTCGCGACGCGCTGACGCCGCAGCGAGCACGCTCGCGGATCGTGGAGCTACGCGAGGAGCGACGGCCGCCAGTCAGCGGGGGCCGCGTACCCGAGGAGGTGGAGCACCGTCGCCGCCACGTTCGCGAGCCCGGGCAGCTCCACGGCGGAGAGGCGGAGACCCTCGGCGCCCGCGACGTGCAGCGGCACGGCGTTCAGCGTGTGGCTCGTCTTGGCTCGAAAGGAGCCGTCCGCCTTCTTGCTGAACGCCTTCGTCTTCTTGTCGATCTCGAACATCTCGTCGGCGTTCCCGTGATCCGCCGTGACGATCACCGCGCCCCCGAGCTCCGCGATCACGGGCAAGAGCCGACCGAGACAGAGGTCCACCGCCTCCACAGCGAGGACCGCGGCGTCTCGCGCGCCGGTGTGCCCGACCATGTCCCCGTTCGCGTAGTTCACGCGCGCGTGCCGGAACCTCCCGCTGCGGAGCTCGGCGATCAGCCGATCCGTGATCTCCGCCGCCTTCATCCACGGGCGCTCCTCGAAGGGCAGGGTGTCGCTCGGGATCTCCACGTAGGTCTCGCACTTCGGATCGAAGGGCTCGGTGCGGTTGCCGTTCCAGAAGTAGGTGACGTGGCCGAACTTCTGGGTCTCGCTGATGGCGAGCTGGGGGATCCCGGCCCCGGCGAGGTGCTCTCCCAGCGTGGCGTCGATCGCCGGCGGAGAGACCAGGAAGCGCTTCGGGAGGCGCAGGTCTCCGTCGTACTGCATCATCCCTGCGAAGAAGACGCGCGGCCGCGGCCCCCGCTCGAAGAACGAGAACGTCTCCTCCTCGAACGCGCGGGTGATCTCGATCGCGCGGTCGCCCCGGAAGTTGAAGAGGAGCACGGCGGCGCCGTCGCGCACGGGCCCGACCGGCTCGCCGCCCTCGGCGATGACGAAGCTCGGGAGGTTCTGATCGATGACGCTCGGCTGCTCCGCGCGCAGCGTCTCGACTGCCTCTCGCAGGCTGGCGAAGCGCCGGCCGTTCCCGCGGACGTGCGCCGCCCACCCGCGCTCGACCATCCGCCAGTCGGCCTCGTACCGGTCCATCGTGGTCGTCATGCGACCGCCGCCGGATGCGACGCGGTAGGACCGCCTGGGCTTGTGGGACACCTCGGCGAGCACCTCCTCGAGCTGATCCACGTACACGAGCGCGCTCGTCTCGGGCACGTCTCGCCCGTCGAGCAAGGCGTGGACGCGGAGGCTCTCGACGCCCTCCTCGTCCGCCCGCCGGATGATCGCGAAGAGGTGCGAGATGTGGCTGTGCACGTTGCCGTCGGAGAGGAGCCCGATGCAGTGGAGCGGCTGCCCGCTCGCCTTCACGGTGCGGACGGCCTCGGCCCACGCGTCACCGCGCCACATCGCCCCCGTCTCGATCGCCGCGCGCACGAGCTTGGCGCCCTGATCGAAGACCCGCCCAGCGCCGAGGGCGTTGTGCCCGACCTCGCTGTTGCCCATGTCGTCGTCGGAGGGCATGCCCACCGCCGTGCCGTGGGCTCGCAGGCTGGTGGTCAACGCCTCGCGCGAGAGCCGGTCGAGCACCGGGGTCCGGGCCAGCCACACGGCGTTGCCCTCGTCGGGGGCGCCGATCCCGATCCCATCCATGACGACCACGACGACGGGGCCGCGCACGCCCGGGAACGACGGGTGCTTCGCGAGGTGGAGGGGCATCTCCTCCGAATACCCCATGGAGTCCGCCCGCGTACAGCGGCGGCCGCGCTCAGGCCTCCTCGGACCAGCTCCGCGCGAGCGCGAGGATCTGCGCGTTCTCGGGGACGCGCTCCCAGAAGCTGCGCTTCTGCCGGGGGTCCCCCAGGCGCTCGCCGAGCGCGATGATGCGATCTCGGGCCTCCAGCGCCCGGCGCAGCGCCCCCTCCGAGTCCCCCGCTCGGTCGAGCGCCAGCGCGTGCGTCAGGCGGATCAAGCCCTCCCCCGAGCCCGCGCCTCCGTGCTCCGACAGCAGGTCGAACGCTCGGCTCGCCTCCTCGAGCGCGTCCACCCCGCGCCCGGAGAGGAGCAGCGCCGCGGCGCGGGCGCCGCGGGCGTGCGCCGCGAGCTCGGGGAACGGCGCCGCGACCACCACGGCGCGGTCCGCCGCGGCGAGCGCGCGGTCGAGGACGCCGCGCGCGGCCTGGACGCGCGAGAGCACGACCTGGCCGTAGGCCTCCGCGTAGCGGTTCGACGAGCCCGCGAGGCCCTCGAGCGCCGTGGTGGCGCTGACGAGCGCGCGATCCAGATCTCCGCTCCGCAGCGCGGCCAGCGCGAGGTGTGAGCGGATGCCGTGCGCGAGGTGGAGCCGCATCGGCTGCGCGACGCAGAGCGATTCGTCGAGGACGCGCTCCGCTTCCTCGAGCTCCCCGATCGCCAGGTACACGGCGCCGAGCCCGGCGCGCTCCTGGCACGCGTTCCGGACGTCGCCCGCGGCGGTGAAGCGCTCCAGCGCCGACACGCGGCGCGAGAGCTCCCGGGACGGGTCCCCCACGAAGGCCGCGCGCTCGGCGAACGCACAGTCGAGCCACGCGTACACGACGGGCTCGGTGTGCGCGTCCTTGTCCATGCGGTCGCGCATGCTCCGGACCAGCTGCCGCGCCTCGGACAGCATGCCGGCGCGGATCATCGCGATGGCGAGCCGCGCGACGGCGATCACGTGGGCCGCGCCCAGGCGGGCGCCAGGCGCTTCCCCCAAGGCGGCGACGAGCGTGGGGAGCGACTCGAGCTCGCCGAGCCGGGCCCGCGCCAGCACGACGTGGCCGAACGCCGCGTACCAGCCGGTGGACCCAGGGGGCATCCCTTTCCACGCCGCGCGGCCGCTCGCCTCGGCGCGGCCGAACGCGCCGAGCCAGAGGTGCGCGATCGCGCGCACGAGGTGGAGCTGCGCTGCGTCCTCCGCCTCGATGGTGCCGCAGGCGAGCGCGGTGTCGGCGTGCGCGACGGCGTCCTCGAGGGCGTTCAGGCTGAGGGCGCGCAGCGCCGCGTCCCCGTAGCGCTGCACGATGTCGGCAGGCGCCGCCGGCGCGGGCGCGCGCGCGAACTCCGACTGCACCTGCGCCGTGCCGCGGATCCAATCGCTCGGCGGAGCGAGGGGAGGCTCCGAGGGCGCGGGGATGGTTCGCTCGGAGGCGACCTCGAGATCGGTGTCCGGGACGCCCCCCGGGTCCGAGGAGGGCCGCCCGTCAGGGTGCCGGTCGGCGAACAGCTCCTCGTAGTCACCCTCGGAGAGCTCCTCGCTGTCGTCGTCGGAGGGCGCGCTGGGCTCGGGCTCGGTCAGCTCGAGGGCCAGGCGGCGGGCCTGGCGCTCCCCCGCGTGCGCCTCGAAGCTCGCCTCGCCCCGGGCGGGCTGCCGAAGGGAGAGCGGCCCCTCGCCGTCGCGCGCGCCCGGCCCGAGCTTGGTGAGCTCCGCGAGGAGGGCGCGCATCTCGGGCCGGCGCTCCGCGTCGCGCTCGAGCGCCGCATGCACCAGCGCGGCCACGGGGGCGCTGACATCCGGGACGCGATCCTCGAGGCGGGGAACCTCGTCGTCGACGACCTTCGCGAGGATCGCGTGCTCGTTCGTCCCGTCGAAGGGGTAGGTGCCGGAGAGCAGCTCGTAGAGCACGATGCCGAGCGCCCAGACGTCGGTGCGACCGTCGACCCATGGCTCTCCGAGCGCTTGCTCGGGTGACATGTAGTGCGCCGTCCCGAGGAGCGTCCGGACGGTGGTCCGCGCCTGGCCCCTCTGGGTCTGGAGCCGCGCGACGCCGAAGTCGATGAGCTTCGGCAGCATGTCGGAGAAATGGGTCCGCGCGAGCACCACGTTGCCCGACTTCACGTCACGGTGGACGACGCCCTGGGCGTGGGCGGTGGCGAGCGCCTCCGCGAGCGGCGTGACGATGCGCAGCGCCTCGCCCTCCGCGAGCCGCCCCCGCGTCTGCCGATACTCGTGGAGCGTCGGCCCCTCGAGCAGCTCCTGCACGATGTAGAGGGACCCGTCGCTACGCCTGCCGACCTCGTAGATCGTCACGACGTTGGGGTGGGCCACGAGCGCGGTCGCGTGGGCTTCCCTGCGGAACCTCCCGACCACGTCCGCGTTCTTCGCGTGCACCGGCAAGAGCACCTTGAGCGCGACGCGACGCCCCACCAGGGTGTCCTCCGCCTCGAACACCTGCGCGAGCCCGCCCTCGGCCACGAGCTTCACCAGGGCGAACTTGCCCGCGACGATCATCCCGGCGGACAGCCCAGCTTCGGGGCCGGCGGGCTCGGCGCCCGAGGCGGGAGCGGGCTCGCCGGACGCTTCGGACGCGCTCGGCAGGACGATGCCGAGCTTCTCCAGCTCCGATCCCATCCCGCGCAACGTGCCCTTGCGCACGTGCGGGGTGATCGCGCCGGGCTCTTCGTCGCTCCTCGACATCGGGACGAGGATTATTCACGAATCCCGCGGCGGCCGCACCCGTGACGGGCGTCCTTCGTCGATGCGGGGGCGCCGCCGCGGGGCGCGCGTCAGGCGCCGATGTCGCGGCGGAGCTGCATGCCGCGGAACGTCACGAGGTCGGCCGCGCGGTACGCGCGGCCGCGGGCCTCGGACAGCGTCGCCCCGCGTGCCGTGACCGCGAGCACCCTGCCGCCCGCGCAGTAGGCGCGGGCGCCCTCCACCTCGGTCCCGGCGTGGTGGACGATGGCGCCCTCCACGCGATCCGCCTCGTCGATGCCGCGGATCTCGTCCCCCTTCCTGGGCGTGCCCGGGTAGCCCTCGGCGGCGAGCACCACCACGGCCGCGTGGCGATCCGTCGCGAGGGTCACGGCGCGCTCGTCCAGCGCGCCGGCGGCCGCGGACGCGAGCAGCGCGGCCACGTCCCCGTCGATCAGCTCGAGCAGCGCCTCGCACTCCGGATCCCCGAAGCGGACGTTGTGCTCGAGCAGGTACGGATCGCCCGCCTCCGTCACCATGATCCCCGCGAAGAGGACGCCACGGAACGGGTGGCCGCGCCCGCGCATCGCCGCGAGCGTCGGCGCGACGATCTCCTCCGAGATCCGGGCCATGAGCTGCCCGTCGACGCCAGGGGCAGGTGCCACGACGCCCATCCCGCCGGTGTTCGGCCCTCGGTCGCCGTCGAGGAGCCGCTTGTGGTCCCGAGCCGACGGCAGCAGCAGGAAGCGCTCGCCGTCGGTCACGGCGTGCACGCTGACCTCCCGCCCCACGAGCCGGTCCTCGAGGACGACCGTCGTCCCGGCGTCCCCGAAGGCCTTGTCGACGAGCATCGACCGCGCGGCCTCGACGGCCTCCTCGGCCGTGTCCGCGACCACGACCCCCTTGCCAGCGCAGAGGCCGTCGGCCTTCACGACGATCGGCGCCCCGCGCGTTCGGATCGCCCGCTCCGCCGCGGCGAAGCTGCGCACGATCTCGAACGGCGCCGTGGGGATGTTCGCCCCGCGGCACAGCTCCTTCAAGAACGCCTTCGAGCCCTCCAGCTTGGCCGCCTCGGCCGTGGGACCGAAGGCGGGGATCCGCTCCGCTATGAGCGCGTCGACCACACCCGCGCAGAGCGGCGCCTCCGGACCGATGACCACCAGATCCGCGCGGACTCGCTGCGCGAGCGCGAGGACGTCGTGCGGCCAGGACGGGTGGACGGGCTCGCGCGAGACGCGCGGGCCCTCCATCCCGCCGTTGCCCGGCGCGACGAAGACCTCGCGGTCGGCCGAGCCACGGAGCAGCGCGCGCACGAGCGCGTGCTCGCGCGCGCCGGAGCCGATCACGAGGACGCGAGAGGGAGACGGCACGTGGGCGAGGTACCCGGTCGGCTGGCGGGCCGCAACGGGTCTTCCCGCCGGGCCGGCTTGTGCGTAGACGCTCGTGCATGCGAACCCGGGCGAGCTGGGACGAGTACTTCATGCGGATCGCGCGGGACGTCGCGACCCGCGCGACGTGTGACCGAAAGCACGTGGGCGCGGTGATCGTGCGCGATCGGTCCATCCTCGCGACCGGCTACAACGGGTCGATCCGCGGCCTGCCCCACTGCGACGAGGACGGGCACCTCATGCAGGACGGCCACTGCGTGCGGACCATCCACGCCGAGGCCAACGCCGTGATCCAGGCGGCGCGCAACGGGGTGCGCATCGACGCCTCCGACATCTACGTGACGGCGTCCCCTTGCTGGAGCTGCTTCAAGATGATCGGCAACGCGGGCATCGCGCGGATCGTGTACGGAGAGTTCTACCGAGACGAGCGCATCTTCGAGTTCTCGAGCCGCCTCGGCATCGAGCTCGTCCACGTCGAGCTGGCGCCCTGAGGGCGGCCCCGCGGCTCGCGCTCCTCAGCGGGAGAAGGCGACCCGCTCGGCGCCCGGCTCCTCGGCGACGATCTCCCCGAGCACCCACGCGCGCTCCCCGGCCGCCGCGAGCGCGCGCACGGCGTCAGCGGCCCGCTGCTTCGCCACGACGGCGCACATCCCGACGCCGCAGTTGAAGGTTCGGAGCAGCTCCGCCTCCTCCACCGGCCCGCCCTCGGCGATCGCTCGAAAGACCGCCGGGCGGTCGAACGACGCCAGGTCGAGGCGCGCGCCGAGCCCAGGGCGGAACGTGCGGGGGAGGTTCTCCGGGAGGCCGCCGCCCGTGATGTGCGAGAGCGCGTGGAGATCGGGGCCGAGCTCCGCCGCGAGCGCCGCGACCGCCTTCGCGTAGATGCGGGTCGGGGTGAGGAGCACCTCGCCCACGGTGCGCGTCGGCTCCCCGGGGAACAGATCGCCGAGGCCGAGCGCCATCCCCTCGAGCAGGACCCGCCGCGCCAGGGAGTAGCCGTTCGAATGGAGGCCGCTCGACGCGATCCCGATCACCGAGTCGCCGAGCGTCATGCGCGCGCCGTCCAAGATCCGTGACTTTTCCACCACGCCGACCGAAAACCCCGCGAGATCGTACTCACCGTCGGCGTACATCCCCGGCAGCTCGGCCGTCTCTCCGCCGAGGAGCGCGCAGCCCGCCTGCCGGCAGCCCTCGGCGATCCCGCGAATCACCGCCTCCCCGACGTCCACGTCCAGCTTGCCCGTGCCGAAGTAGTCGAGGAAGAAGAGCGGCCGCGCCCCGCACACGACGACGTCGTTGACGCACATCGCGACGAGGTCGACGCCGATGGTGTCGTGCACGCCCGTGGCGAAGGCGATCTTGAGCTTGGTGCCGACGCCGTCCGTGCCGCTGACGAGGACCGGCTCCCGCAGGCCACCCGGCAGAGCGCAGAGGCCCGCGAACCCTCCGACGTCCGCGAGGACCTCCGGGATCCGCGTCGACTTGGCGAGCTTGGCGATCCGGGACACGAGCGAGTTGCCGGCGTCGATGTCGACGCCCGCGTCGCGGTAGGTGATCGGCATCCGCGGGGCATGTCACACGAGGCGCCCGGCGGGAAGCGCGGCCGCTCCCGTCACGCCGGACGGCCGGCGACCCGCGCAAAGCCGACGAAGCCGCAGAGGCCGACCAGCGTCGCGAGAGCCGGCAGGTAGAACCACAAGGTGAGCGCGATGACGACGTAGGCGGCTGCGATCCCCACGAACAGCCACGGGACGACCGGTGCCTCGCGCCACACCTCCGGGGCGCAGCGCCCCACGAGCCAGGGCAGCGACGCCATGGCGACGACGCCCATTCCGTGGCTGAAGCTGAAGCCGACGTAGGCGTCCCACGCGGAGCGATCCGAGCCGAGGCGCGCGGGGAGCGCGAGGACCCCACGATCCATCCAAGCGCGCACCTCTGGGTCGACGGGGGAGAACGGCCCGGCGGTGAGGAGCTCCGCGAAGGTGCCGACGAAGTGTATCCCGCCGGCGAACAGAAACGGCAGCGTCGCCATGAACAGCCAAGCACGCGCTCGTGGCGATCGGGCGCGGGACGCCCGCCAGGGAGGCGCCCCGCGCTGCGCGTGGAGCAGCGCGCCGAGCGCCAGCGCGAAGCCGGCCGCCGGCGCCCAGAACCAGAAGCACACAGCGAGCAAGAGCCACCCGGCGGTCAGCCCCGTGAGCATCAGGACGAGCGGCGCCGCCGCGGCGCGGTCGACGTGCCCCGACACGATCCGCACCACTGCGCCGACGAGAGCCATCGCCATCCCGTGGCTCACGTTCCACCCCACCGAGCCCCGCCAGACGGTCAAGCGGTCGTCGCCGAGGCAGGCCGCGACTCGGACCGGTGTGGCCTCCATCGCCCGGACCAGCTCCTCGTCGACGGGGCGGACGAGCACCGGCGCCCACAGATCGAGGAGCGAAGCGACCGCGTGACCCACGCCGAGGGCCATGAGGATGGCGCACGCGATCCGCAACGCGAGCGGCGCCGCCGGCGCGGAGCGGGAGGGCTCCGCGAGGGGGCCATCGGCGAGGGGCGCAGCGCCGCCGTCGCCCTCAGCCTCCGGACCCGGCCGCCCCACCGTCGCCCCCGCTGCCGCCGCTCCCCG
>CAZBJI010000130.1:0-23672 GCA_964492175.1 uncultured Polyangiaceae bacterium
CGCCGCGGCGTCGGCGGCCCTCGGCGCGGCGGGGGCCGCCGCCCCGGGCGCACCCTACGCGCGGCCGCCGGCGGCGCACGGATCTTGCTCCCAGTACTCGACGAGGCGTGGGGCCGCGAGCTGGTCCACCCGCGCGAAGATCTCGCGCGGGAGCGTCTTGACGTTGGCCTCCTCAAGGACAACGGGCACCGGGACGACCATCGCGAAGTTCTGCGGTGGGCCTTGGTACGCGTTCTGCATGGAGAGCACGGTGCGCGTCCCCTCCCGCATCAACACCACCAGCGTCGCGTTGTTGAAGAGCTTGGCGTCCGCCCCGCTGACGTAGAAGCCACAAAACGCCTCCGCGCGCTCCGCGGAGAGCGCCAGCGCGGCGACCGTCCCGGCCGCTGCGCACCACGATCCAAGACCCTGCCTCATGGTTCCTCCTGGCTGCGGAGGCATCCTACGTTTCAGGATCTGGATCGGTCCATGTCCTCCCTTATCGGCCCTCTTGCAGAAACCGAACGGTCGTCGTACGACCGTCCCATGGGATTCTCATCCCACCGATTTGGGCCTACGAGCGAGAAGCCGCCGGTGAGCGGGCGGTTCTCGTCCGGCGTGGTGCCGGCCGTCGCGGTGCCGTCCGACCGGCCGAGCGGGCCGGGCCTCGCCAAGCGCGGCTTCGCCCTGCTGGTGGACGACGACGACGCCTCCCTTCGCACCTTCACCCGCTTGCTGTCGAAGCACCCGGTCGAGGTGCTCGTGGCCAGCAACCCGAGCCAGGCGCTCGGGCTGGTCTCGATGCTCGAGCCGAACAAGCAGCCGATCGTGGCCTTCCTGGACGTCCTCATGCCCGGGATGGACGGCCCCCGGTTCGTCCACTCGCTGCGGTCCTTCCCTGCGTTCGGCGCGGCGCCGGTCGTCCTGGTCTCGGCCCTCTCGAACGCCGCCCTCGAGAAGGCGGCGCTGGAGTGGGGCGCGTCGGGCATCATCCAGAAGGCGAGCGGCCTCATCCAGGTCGACCGCGAGTTCGGCGGCTGGATCGATCGCGTCATCACCCGCTGAAGGGCTCGACGTCTGCTCCGCGGAGGTCTGCTCCGCGGAGGTCTGCTCCGCGGAGGCGTGCTCCGCGGAGGCCGGCTCCGCGGAGGTCTGGTCCGCGGAGGTCTGCTCCGCGGAGGTCTACTTCGCGGACGGGGTCGGCGCGGCGCTGCTGCTCGCGGTCGGCGTCGGCGCCGCGTTGGTGTCGGCCGGCGGCGTGGCGGCGGACGCGGTCGTCTTCGGAGGGGCGCTCTGCGCGGCGGTGGCGGACGGCTTCGCGCTCGACGTTCCCGTCGTGGCGGCGGGGTCGCAGGCGGCGATCATGAGGGCGCCGAGCAGCGTGGTGGCGGCGAGGATGCGAGAGGTCATGTCGAGTCTCCTTCGTGGGCGCGACGTTCGCGCCTCTACAGCCTGCGCTCGACCGTCGCGCTCGCCAGTCATTCGTTGTCATCGATCGTCGCCGAGACCGCCGACGTCCACGCGATTGTCACGAGGGCGTCGGCGGTGTCGTCGGATTGTCGCGTTCGGGGCGGCGAGGCCCTACTCGGCCCCGCCGAGCGGTCCGTAGCCGAGCCGGTGGCCCACCTGGCGGGCGGCGTCGAGGAGCCCGACGTACCGGGTGAGCGCGCCGATCTGGGATCCGGACACGAGCGTGGGCTGCCCGTCCTGGTCCAGGACGAGCTCGGGCATGCCGCTCTCGTCGAGGACGACCTGGCCGTCCTCGTCGCGGAGCACCTCGTAGGAGGCCGCGAGCAGCTGGTTCGCGCGCGCCAGCATGCGCGACGCGATGCCTCGGTCCACGAGCCTGCCGTCGATGACGTCGGCGCCGTACCTCCGCGCCACGTAGGTGTAGCCGCTCGCCGGATCGTAGAACCGCGCCTGCTGATCCTCGGGGACCAGCGAGGCGTCGTCGTGGCCGAGGATCCACACGCGCAGCTTGTTCGTGAGCTGCATGTCCGAGCCGACCCGGGAGTACAGGTTGGCGAACACGATCATCCCGAGCTCCTGCTTGTAGCCGACGTTCGGGAAGAGGATCCGCGCCCCGTCGGGCCGCCGCGGATCGTCGGCCGCGAGGTCCAGCAGACGCGGGACGGGCGTGTCGTCGCCGGACGGCACCCACATCCCGACGCTGCCCCAGTCCTCCGAGAGCACGCCGCCGAGGAGGCGGTCCATCGCCACCGGCATGTCGGATCGAAAGTTGATCTTGCTGTTCCGCCCGTCGAGGTAGTTCTCCCGGCTGATGGTCGACAGGACCGGCCGCGCGTCGGCGAGCGCCATCGCCGCGAACGTCTTCTCGACGCCGAAGCCGGCGTGGACGAGCCAGTGCTGGTAGTCCCACGACCCCCCCGCGCCCGGGGAGCTGTCGAAGTCCTCCTCGATGAACCGACCGTCCACGGCGCCGATGTCGAAGGACGTCCCGGCCCCCGCGTCCCAGATCGCCGGGCTCGTGGGGTTGGCGGGGGTGAGCACGCCATAGCTGCCCGGCTGAGGCATCAGGATCATCCGCGCGATGGCCGCGAAGCCCTCGGTCTCGGCGAGGATCTGCGGACGGTGCCAGTCGTCGCTGCCGGCGATCTCGTCGAAGACCGCGGCGCCGAAGCTCCGGTAGAGCGCGTTGCGGTTCGCCGTGTTCCAATGGTACGAGCGGAGCGTCTCCACCGTGCCATTGGCGAACGCGAACGGGAGCGTCTCCCAGAAGTACTCCCGGTTGCCCCGACGGAAGTACGTCCACGGGTACATCGCGTCGAACTTGCGGATGGCGTTCACGGTGACCTCGTACGGGTCGGCGCCGGCGTCCCCTGGGTTCGTGTGGAAGTAGCCGCCGCCGCTCTGCCCGTACCGGTAGTGCCAGCGGACGTCGCCGGCGCCCGTCCGGGCCGTCGCCCGCGCGCGCCACGCGGGCGCCTCGCTGTCGGCGAGCTCCTCCTGCGTCGGCCCATCCTCCAGATCCATCCACGCGGCGTGGTCGCGCGGAGCCGGCGCGCAGACCTTGCCGTGGACCAGCCTCCAGCCCGCGACGGCGCGCTCCTCGGGCGTCGCCTCCCGGCACCGCGAGGGGTCGAAGACGCGCATCGCCCGCGCCAGCTCGGTGTAGTGCGTGGGCTTCGCGAACCGCTGCCCCTGGAAGGGCGCCGTGGATCGAACGACCCGGTCCGACTCGATGAGCTGCGACTCCATGCGTGGTCCGAACGCGACCTGCTCCTCCAGCGGCAGGCCCCCGCGGTCGGGATCCTCGAAGGTCTCGAGCACGCGCCCGTAGAGCGCCTTCATCGCGTGGGCGTCGTACTGCCCGAGGCCGACGGTCTCCCCGAAGCGCTCCCCGGGGTACTCCATGACCGAGGTCTGCCCGAAGTAATCGATGCCGGGCCGCGCCTCCCCCGCCACGCCGCGCTCGTCGTCGGTGGCTGGGTCGAGGTACCGCGGGCCCATGCAGGTGTCGGCGCTCGCGGTCACGGTGTCCCCCGTGCGAGGCGCGCCTTCGCAGGACGCCGCGGCGGCTCCCTCCTGCGTCCGGAGCTGCCAATAGCCCGGGTGGAAGTTCGGGGTGTCCCACGACGAGGCGAAGTTGTGCAAGAGGCCCAGCGAGTGGCCGATCTCGTGGATCGCGATGCCCTTGAACGCCTCGATCCAGAGATCGCGGTAGATCGCCTCGCCGCGGCTCGTCGCGTCGTACGCGCCGTCGGGGTACTTCTCCTTGAAATGGCGGGCCAAGCCCTGGAGATCCACGCTCCCATAGATGGGCGCGTCGGTGTCGTGGAAGCACATCCCGCGCATCCCGAGGATCTGCCCGAGGTCGTGCCGGAGCGCGCGCATCGCGCCGGGGTCCATGCTCCGGAGCGGGGAGAGGGCCTCGAGGGCGGTCTCGTCCATCTGGGACGGATCGAGCGCCGCTGCGCCGAGCGCCCAGTGATCGTCCACCAGCTGAGCCTCCCACGGCGTCCCGCGGAGCGCGCTCGCGTGGGCGTCGTGCTCGAGCTGCGCCGAGGGGATCGCGGCCGAGGCGACGCTCGCCTCCTTGTGGAGGCCGAAGAGCGCGTGCGCCTTCTCCGCGACGGTCGCGCCGCTCACCGGCACGGCGCCGATGGTCTGCATCGCGTGGTCGGCGTCGACCGACGCCACCCTCGCCTGGATCTCGGCGGTCGAGAGCGCGCGCGGAGCGTGACCGTGGGCGAGCTCCTCCGCGTAGTTGTAGGCAGGGACGCCCTCCGTGATGTCCTCTACCGTCAGGTCGCCGATGGCGACCTGGATCATGTCGCGCTGCATGGCGGCGGCGTAGGTCGCGCTCCGGCCCATCACCATGGCCGCAGCGCCGCGGATCTCCCCGGTGTTGGGGTCCGCGCCCCAGTTGCCGATGCCGCCCCAGGGGGCTCGCGACGCGTAGGGCCAGTACGCGAAGAAGTTCTTCCGGATGTCCCCGAGCCGTGCGACCGCCCCGGTCTCCCCGCAGACGTCGTGGTCGTCGTACGCGCGGACCGGGTTGTGGCAGATCGTGAGGACGGGGGTCTCGTCCGTCGCCCGGTCGACGAGCCAGCCTCCGTAGAGGAGCATCTCCTTCTCAGGCGCGACGAACTCCGCCGCGCACACGTCGCGGTCGCCCCCCGTGCGCCGGCACTCGACCTCTCGCGCGCGCGCCAGGGCGCCGCGAAGGAGCTGATCCCACGCCCGAACCATCTGCTCGGCGGCGCCGAGCGAGGTCGGCGCGCCCGACGCGTCCACCGGGTCCTGGAGGTCGTCGGGCATCTCCGCGTTCACCCAATAGCCCGTGGTCCGGATCTCCCGGTCTCGATACGGGATCGTGCAGAGGCTCGAGGCCACGTCGCATTGGGCCCCATCGCTCCCCTCCCACCCAGTGAGCTCGCGCTCGCACGCGTCCGCCGTGCCGTTCGCGTCGGCGTCGTCGTTCGTGGCGCAGGCCACGTCCTGGTGGCTTCGTCGCCAGAGGTTGTGGATGTGGGCGTAGCGGTGGAAGAGCGCGTCCGTGAACCCGTAGCCGGGGTCCCAGCCCTGCTCCACGCCGGCCTGGAGGCCGACCAGGAAGCTGCCCAGCCGGATCCCGGCCGGGTTGCCGACGACGTCCAGCGGGGCGCGCGTGAGGTCCATCGGCTCGAAGTCGCGCTCGGGGTCGACCTTGACGAAGGAGCTGCGCACGGTGGCCTCCTGGGCGTCGCACTCGTACGTGTTGGAGCCGGTGTAGAGGCCGACGAGGACGCAGGTGGGGAGACCGGGCACGAGCGTGCTCTCGGCGGGCTTCAGGTAGTAGCGCGTCGTGATGTCGAAGTAGCCGTCGTCGACCTCGAAATGGGGCGCGTCGGCGCTCTTGGGATCGGTCACGTCGTGCGTGGCCGAGGTGATCTCGATCCGGCCGAACAGCTTCCCGATGAACATGTCGTCCCACATCGGGCTCTCGACCACGTTCTTCGACCAGTCCACGCGCATGAACGCGCGCTGGTGCCACGGTCTATCGCGCGTGTTCTCCTCGATGACGTTCATCTCCTCGCCGGTGGTCGGGTTGTAGGCCCGCCGGATGTCGAAGTGGGCCTGGATGGCGAACGCCGCCACGATCGTGCCGTCGGCGGTCTTCTCGGGTTGGGCCTTTTCGTCCTGCCCCTTGCCGATCTGGTACGCCTTGCGCGCGATGAGCATGTCCTCCGTGATCTCCCAGCGCACTCGGTCCACGCCGCTCCACGAGCCGACGCCCACGAGCGACTGCGACGCGGAGGCGTCGACCACGTAGTTGCGCCAGTAGAACTCGGGGTCGTCGCCGGGCTCCGCCAGATCGTCCCCGACGAGGAACGCCTTCGCGAGCGCGCCCGGCTGGACCGTGTTGATGGGCTCGCGCTCCTCCATGCAGGAGGTCGCGCAGAGGATCGTGAAGAGGCCAAGCCCGAGGCGGGCCCGTCCAAAGGGTCGCATGATTCCTCCGAGCGCCCGGCGGGGCGGGCGCAGTCACGGGACTGACGGCGCGCTGCAGCGAGGCGGCGCGTCGCGGTGAGCACAGCAACGGGGATGCCACGCGCCTCGGGGCGCGCGCCGCGCCGATCCGGAGGGCTTCGTCAGGGGGCTGACGAGGCTCCGCGTTAGCGTCTCATCGGCCACGTGGAGGAAGCTTGAGGTGGGGACCGACGGAGGGTGTGTCGGAGAGCGGCGGCGTGACGCCGCTGGGGGACTTCTCCGGCAACCTGCTAAGCTCCCCCGCCATGCCCGTCGAGCAACACCTGGAAGCCGCCTTCGGAGCGGCGAGCCCCGAGCAGTTCTTCTGGCAGACCCGCCACCCGATCGTGGCCGAGCGGGAGCGCGCGCTCGTCGAGCGGGCCTTTCTCCCGCTGGAGGGGCGCGTGCTGGACCTCGGCTGCGGGGAGGGAGCGACCCTCCACCACCTGGGCGCGCCGCAGGGCGCGGTGGGGATCGACCTGTTCGGCGCCAAGGTCGAGTTCGCGCGCACCCAGATGCCGACGTGCGAGTGGGCGCAGGCGTCGGTCTACGAGCTGCCGTTCGAGGACGGGAGCTTCGATCAGATCATCATCCGCGACCTCATCCACCACCTGGACGAGCCCGCGCGGGCGGTGGAGGAGGTGTGGCGGGTCCTCGCCCCCGGCGGCCGCATCGACATCCTGGAGCCGTGCGGTCGAAACCCGCTCATCTTCATGCACGCCGTGACGGAGAAGGCGGAGCGCGGAGAGCTGCGCTCCACCCCGAGGTACCTGGAGGGGCTCTTCGAGCGGAGGTTCGAGGTCGAGCTCTCCGAGAAGCTGCAGCCGCTCCCCCTCCACCGCGTGGTCTACCACCGCAAGGTGGGGCGGCCCGAGCTCTCGGAGAGCGCGATCGCGCGCGCCGGCGTGGACGCGATCGAGGAGCTCGCCGGGCGGCTCCTGCCGCGGGTGCTCTGGGCGTACATCCACATCCGCGCGAAGCGGAAGCCCGGCTGATGATCGCCGCCGCGCGGCCACGTTCGCTGCGCCGGCGACGTGCGCTCTGGATCGCGGTCGCGGTGATCGCCCTCGTCGTAGGGGGCGCGGCGGGAGGGCTCTTCGAGATGATCCGAATGCCCGGTGACAGCTTCTCGGGTGCGCGACCGGAGCTCACGGACGCGGAGCGGGCGCTCGCCGTGTCGCTCCGGCGCGACGTCGAGGTCCTGGCGGGCGAGATCGGGGAGCGCAACCACGAGCACCCCGCGGCGCTCGCTCGCGCGGCCGAGTGGCTGGCGGCCGAGCTGACCCTCGGCCGGCCGCCCAACCGCCTCGCGTTCCAGTCGGCCGGGCAGACGTTCGAGAACCTCGAGCTCGAGCTCCCGTCGCGCGCCGGCGGCGGCTCGCCGGAGGTGGTCGTCGTGGGCGCCCACTACGACTCGGTCGTCGGGAGCCCCGGCGCGAACGACAACGGGACGGGGGTGGCGGCGCTGCTCGCCCTCGCGCGGACCTTCCGCCTTCGGACCCCGGGTCGCGCGCTCCGCTTCGTGGCCTTCGCGAACGAGGAGCCGCCGCACTTCCAGACGGACGCGATGGGCAGCCTCGTCTACGCGCGCCTCTGCAGAGAGCGAGGGGACCGGGTGGTGGCGATGCTCAGCCTCGAGACCATGGGCTGGTTCGACGACCGCGAGGGCTCGCAGAAGTACCCCGCGCCGCTCAGCCTGTTCTACCCGTCACGCGGGGACTTCATCGGCTTCGTCGGCGACTTCGGATCTCGACGCCTCGTCCGCGAGGCGATCGGGCTCTTCCGGAGAGGGGCGACCATTCCGTCGGAGGGCGCCGCGCTCCCGGGCGTGATCCCGGGCGTCGGCTGGTCCGACCATTGGTCGTTCTGGCAGGAGGGCTACCCCGGCGTCATGGTGACCGACACCGCCCCGTTCCGGTACCCGCACTACCACACCGCCGAGGACACGCCGGACAAGGTCGACTACGAGCGGCTCGCCCGGGTGGTCACGGGGCTCGTGGACGTGGTCGCGTCGCTCGCCGACGCGCCCGGGTGACGCGCGGAGGCGTCCTCACCGCCGGATGACGACGGCGCTCGCCTGGCCGTTCTCCTTCGCGCCGGCGCCCGTGGCTCCCTGCCACTCCTCGGGGACGTGCGGGTGGCTCCACGCGAACAGGCGCGCCGCGTCGATGGGCGAGAGGTTCACGCAGCCGGCGCTCACGAGCTCCCCGAAGCGCTCGTGCCAATACGCGGCGTGAAGCGCGAACGGCGGCGCGAAGTATTGGGTGTGCGGCACGTCCGCGATCCAGAAGGAGCGGTCCTTGCCCTTCTCCGGGGACATCGTGGCGGCGCGATCCTTGAAGGTGATGGTGTACGTGCCGAGCGGCGTCGTGGAGTCCTTCACCGGGTCGCGCCCCGGCACCGGCACCCCGCCCGCGCCGGGCGAGACGAGGGTCGCGTACGTCGGCTCGAGGCCGTCGTAGGCGACGAGGGTCCCCTTCGTGATTCGGATCAGGAACCACCGCTGGTCGGCCCTGACGCCGTGCGGGAGCTTGACCTCCGGCTCCACGGTGGTCGCGTCGTCCGCCGCGACGTAGAGCTTCGCTTCGCCCACGCTCTCCCGCGTCTCCAGGTAGGCGCGGCCCGAGGCGACGTGGGTCGCGCCCGTGATCGGGACGAAGGTCCGCACGGGCCACACCTCCCCCGTGGCCGTCATCTCCTCTCCGCGCAGGGTGTACTTGGGACGAGCCTTGACGCGCATCCAGGCGATCGGGAGCTTCACGTCGCCCTCCGTCAGGTCGACGCCCTGGAAGCTGCTCGGGCGGAAGGGCCGCACGCGGTCGGCCGGCACGATGGTGTGGTCGGCGGAGAGGAGCCACGTGCGCCCCTCCGCCTCGAACGCGCGGGTGTACGACAACATCGATCCGAGCGGGATGGTCTGCTCGACCAAGTCGTAGGGCGCCTCCCGCGCGGACCCTCGCCCCGAGAGGAACGGCGGGAGCGGATCGGTCGCCGGCGTCACGCGCTCCACCGCGAGCTCCTCGTGGCTGCGCAGCGTCTTCGGCAGCTGGGCGTACGTGCCCGGCTTGCCCAGGAACTTCTCGAACCGCTCCTGCTCCTTCGCCGTAGGCACCCGGTTGTACATCGGCGCGCCGTTCGAGAACGCGTACTGGTACGGCAGCACGCCGGGGCCGCCGCGCGCCGCCTCCGCGGCCTCCATCCACGCGGGGCGGGGGGTCTCCGTCACCGTCCGGTCGCGGCACACGTAGCCTCGCGGCGCGACCTGGTAGAAGCCCCCCGAGCAGCCGGGCCCGCGCACGAGGTCCTCGCTGCGCAGCGGGATCGAGCTGCCGGTCCGCACGTACCCGAGGAAGGTGCCGTCCTCGATCGCGGGCCGCCTCCGAATCCACGTCGTCTGCCCGATCGACACGATGCGCTTCCGCAGATCCGGCGGGGCCTCCGCGCGGGCGGGCGCGTCCTCCGGGGGCGTGGGGGAGGTGGTGGCGGCGGGGACCGTCGCCGGGACGGTTGGGGCGCGCGCGGGCGCGGCGGTCTCCTCCTGGGGGACGGGCGGCGCGGGGCGCCTCGGGTCCGGCGTGCACGCCGAGAGGAGCGCGAGCCCGGCGGCGCGCACGAAGAGCCCGGCGGACGCGAGCGACCTCGGCATGGCGGCGAACCGACCCTACCACGGGAGGCGGGGCGCGCCATGAACGCGCAGCCACGCGAATTCGGAGATCGGTGCTCCGTCGTGTAGCCTCGTCGAGGGATGGCCTCCACCGAGCGCACGCAGCGCTCCGCGAAACCCATCAAGCTGGTGGGTCGCTACGCGCTCTTCGACCGGATCGCGTCTGGCGGTATGGCCTCCGTCCATCTGGGCCGGCTGGTGGGCGCCGCGGGCTTCGCGCGTACGGTCGCGATCAAGCGTCTGCGGAGCAACTTCGCGCGCGACCCGAAGTTCGTCGAGATGTTCTCGGACGAGGCGCGCCTCGCCGCGCGCATCCGGCACCCCAACGTCGCCGTGACGATCGACTGCGTCAGCGACGGCGGCGAGCTGCTCCTCGTCCTCGAGTACGTGCACGGCCAGTCGCTCTCGAAGCTCATCGCGCAGACTGCGGACTCGGGCGGCATCGATCCGAGGATCGCGGTGGCGGTGGCCATCGGCGCGCTCCACGGTCTGCAGGCGGCGCACGACGCGCGGAGCGAGCGTGGCGAGCCGCTCGGGATCATCCACCGCGACGTCTCACCCCAGAACATCCTCATCGGCGACGACGGCGTGCCGCGCGTGGTGGACTTCGGCATCGCGAAGGCCGCGGGTCGCCTCCAGCGCACCGAGTCCGGGCACGTGAAGGGCAAGCCGCGCTACATGGCGCCCGAGCAGCTCCAGGGCGAGCTGATCCCCATCGATCACCGGGTCGACGTGTTCAGCATGGGCGCGGTGGTGTGGGAGGCGCTCATTGGCCGTCCGCTCTTCGATCACAAGACCTTCATGGGGGTGCTGGCGCAGGTCCTCCGCAAGCCCATCCCGCCGCCGCACGAGATCGCCGCGGGCATCGACCCGGCGCTCTCGCTCGCGGTCCTGCGGGCGCTCGAGCGCAACCCGCGCGAGCGCTACTCGTCCGCGCGCGAGTTCGCCCTCGCGCTCGAGGACGCGTGCCCCCGCGGGGTCGCGTCGCAGCACGCCATCAGCACGTGGCTGCGTGAGCGCGCCTCCGCGGTGCTCGCGGAGCGGCAGGCGCTGCTCGAAGAGATCGAGACGCTGGAGCTGTCGCTCGGCGATCGACCGAGCGCCATCGCCCCCGTCTCGTTCGAGGAGCAGGAGGAGCCGCCGCCCTCCGCGCCTCTGGAGGAGGAGTGGCCCGAGGACCTCTCCGCCGAGGACCGGCAGAGCGTGGAGACCGTCCTCGCGAACCTGAAGACCATCCGGTTGCCCCCGCGGAGCCCGCCGGTCGCGCCGAGGGTCGAGCCGCCCGCCGCGGGGCGCCGGGCGCTCCAGGAGTCCATCCCGGACGAGACGACCGTCGACAACAAGTTCTCGGTGCACGTGCGGAGCACCGATCTGCTGGCCTCGGAGCCTCGGGAAGGCAGCGCCTCTAGCCGCCCTCCGATGCCGCGGATCGAGGTGCCGGCGAAGGCGTCGATCCTCGACGCCCCGTCGTCGGCGCCGCCGCCGCCCCCGGCGGCATCCGTCGCGCCGCCCCGCGCCGGCGGCCGCGTCCTCTGGCTGATCGTCGGCGTCATCTTCGTCGTCGCGGCCGTCCTCGCGGCGGTGTTCTCGGGGGCGCTGCGCCCCGAGCACCTCGGCTTCCCGAACCAGGCGCCGTGAGCTCCCTCGGCGTCCTCACGCGCTTCGTCAACCGCGGCCCGCTCCGCGGTGAGCTGGTCTGCGCGGCGTGGGAGACGTTCTCCGCGCTCTTGTTCGCGTCGGCGGTCGTGCCGGCGGCGCTGCGATCGCCGTGGCCTGCGGTCGTCTTCGTCGCGACGCTGGGCGCGTCGGCCCTCGGCGTCCGCGTCCTCGTCCGCCAGGGCGAGCGGGCCATCGCCCCGACGAGCTGGCTGCGCGTCCTCGCGTGGATCGCCGCCATGCTCCCGCTCCAGGCGCGCGGCGACTACCGCACGTGGGTCGCGACCGCCACGTTCGGCCTGATGGCCGCGGCCATGCGGCGCTCCATCTACCGCCGGGAGCTCGGGAGCCCGCCGTTCGGCGCGCGCGACGCGGGGCCGGCGTTCGCGTCGTGGATGCGCGGGCGCCTCGGCGAGAGCGCCATGATGGCCGGCATCCTCGGCGGCCACCTGCTCCTGCTCTTCAGCGTGGCGTTCCTCCACGCCGGCAGCGAGGCGATCTTCCGCGGCTGGTGGGAGTTTCTCCCCGTCTTGGCGCTCGGCGCCACGCTCGTCTACACGTTCGCGATGCGCCGCATGACGATCCCGGTCGTCGGCGCGCTCGAGCGCGCCACCCAGGCCGCGAAGGAGGAGCTCGTGGCGGCGGCGCGCACCCTGCGGCGTCTGCCCGTCCGCCTCTCGTGGCTCAACTTCCTCCTGTGGGTGACGTGCACCTCGACCGGTGTGTTCTATTTCCGGCCGGGCCCGAGCACGTGGCGCGGCGCGGACGCGCTGCTGCAGCTGGCCTACGCCACCTTGTTCGCGTGGGGCGTCGCCTTCTACCAGCGCGGCTGGGACCGCGACACCGTGGAGCAGGTCGAGCGAGCCCTCTACAGGTTCGCCGACGACGAGCCGCGTGACGCGGCCGACGAGGCCTCGGCCGACGCGCCGCCTGCGATTCGGGACCGCATGCTGCGCGACTTCGGCTGGCCGCTCGTGTTCGCCGCCGTGCTCATGCTCCTCTCCTCGATCGGCCTCTACCGGACGCTCGGCGGGGGCTTCGAGCCCCAGGAGGATCAGGCCGCCGTCCTCGCGCAGGTCGCCGCGTTCTTCATGTTGGTCCTCGCCGTCGGAGGCATCATCGCCCGCGTCGCACGAGAGCTCTCGCGGCCGATCGTCCAGGTCGCCCAGGCGGCGGAGGCCGTGGCCAGCGGCGAGCTCGGCGCGACGATGCCGCGGGTCTCGGGGCCGGAGGAGGTGGCCAAGCTGGCAGCGAGCGTCGAGCGGATGCGCGCCGAGCTCGCGCGGAGCATCGCGGATCTGGAGGCGGAGCGCGCGTCGCTCGAGACCAAGGTGGAGGCGCGGACGGCGGAGCTGCAGACCGCCCTCGCAGAGCTGCGCGACGCGCAGGCCGCGCTCGTGCTGAGCGAGCGGCTCGCGTCGATCGGGGAGGTCGTCGCCGGCGTCGCCCACGAGATCGGCAACCCGTTGAACGCCGTCGCGGGCTCCGCGGAGCCGCTCGCGCAGGTCGTGACCGACGTACAGCGGGTGCTCGCCGCCTACCGAGCCGCCGAGACCACGATGCCCCTCGTGGAGCGAGAGCGCCTCGCGGCGCTCCGCGCGGAGCTGGACCTGGACGCCAGCCTGGAGGACCTCAGCGGCATCTCCGCCGTGATCAGCCGTGCGAGCGAGCGGTCGGTGCGGATCGTGCAGAACCTCCGGAACTTCGCCCGGACGACGGGGGAGGCTGTCCCGACGGACCTGCGCGAGGGCCTCGAGGAGACCCTCACCTTGCTCGCGCCGAGGCTTCGCACCGCCGGCATCGAGGTGGTGAAGGCCTACGACGATATGCCGCCGGTCACCTGCCGCGCCGGCGAGATCAACCAGGTGTTCATGAACCTCGTGGTGAACTCGATTCAGGCGCTCGAGAACGCACCCGAGCCCAAGATCATCCAGATCGAGACCCGGGCGAGCGGCTCGCTCGCGGAGATCCACATCTCGGACTCGGGGCCGGGCGTGCCAGAAGAGCTTGAGCGCCGCGTCTTTGATCCGTTCTTCACCACGAAGCCGCCCGGGCAGGGCACCGGCCTGGGTCTCAGCATCTCCAACGACATCGTCCGAAAGCACGGAGGCACCCTCCGGCTGGAGCGCCCGGCCGCAGGGGGCGCTCGTCTGGTGGTCCGGCTCCCCCACCGGCCGGCCTAGAGCGTCCGACCTGTAGGTGAAGGCGCCACATCGAGCGGTCCGACCGAAAGTATCGACGGCGCTCGTTGCGCCTTGTTACGCTCGCGGCGAGTTTCTGCAGGTTGGTGCAAGGAGCGTTCTTTCGTGGCACTGAGGACAGCGAGCCGTTCGACGGGCAGCGACCCGATGTTGGGCAAGGTGGTCGCGGGGCGTTATCGCCTCGAGGCACGTCTCGGCGAGGGCGGCATGGGGGTCGTCTACCGCGCCCGCCACGTGCTCATCGATCGCGTGGTGGCCCTGAAGCTCATCCGCCCGGACCTGCGTGGTGAGACCCACCTCCGCGCCTGGATGTTGCGCGAGGCCAGGGCCGCCAACCGCGTCGATCACGCGCACATCATCGACATCCACGACATCGGGGAGACGGAGGAGGGCGAGCTCTATCTGGTGATGGAGTACCTCATCGGGACGCCCCTCTCTCAGGAGCTGGCGCGCGGCCCGATGCCGATCGCGCGGGCGATCGACATCCTCGAGCAGATGTGCGCCGCCCTCGCGCGCGCGCACGACCTCGGCGTCGTGCACCGTGATCTGAAGAGCGACAACATCCTCCTGACGGCGCGCGGAGGCCGAAAGGACTTCGTCAAGATCCTGGATTTCGGGCTGGCCGCCATCGCGCGCGACCCTCGCCTCGCGCCCAAGGGGGCCGTGTTCGGCACGCCCGAGTACATGGCGCCCGAGCAGGCGCGCGGCGAAGAGGCGCAGTCACACAGCGACCTCTACGCGCTCGGGGTGCTGCTCTTCGAGATGTTGACCGGCCAGCTCCCCTTCCGGTCGAACGACCGCGAGGCGCTCTTGGAAATGCAGCGCAGCGCGCCACCCCCGAAGCCTCGGTCGATCCGACCCGACGCGCATCCCCAAGCCGAGACGATCTGCCTGCGGCTGCTGGAGAAGGACGTGCGCCGCAGGTTCCAGGACGCCCACCATCTCCAAGAGGAGCTCAAGGCGCTCCAGCGGAGCCTCCCCACGCAGGCTTGGGACATCGACACCGGCGGAGGGGAGGCGGTCGCGCCGCCGCCGCCGCCGCCGCCCCAGTCCGCGGGCGTCATCGAGTGGGCCAACCGCGCCGGGCTCTTCGCCCGCATGGTCTCCCGCGCGTACCCCGCGAACGCCGCCCCGCCCGACATCGTCGCGGCGCTCCACAAGGTGTGGGAGCTCGCGGCGCGCGCGAACCAGCTCGAAGGAGAGGTGTCCAGCCACACCCGCAAGCTCGACTCGCTCGAGCGCCGCGGTCGCGCGCTGCGCGCCGAGATCGGCCGCAAGGTGGAGGAGCTCGCCCACGAGGAGTCGCGCGTGCTCCGCGAGGCCGCCGCAGACGGGGAGGACGTGGAGAAGGTGCGCGTGGAGCTGTCGGCCGCAGAGAAGAACGCCCTCGCCGGCCGCCAGCAGGCGGACGCGGCGATGCGCGCGGGCACGTTCGATCCGGCGATCTACGAGCGCGCCGGCGCGGCGTCTGCGACGTCCAAGGCCAAGCGCGAGCAGCTCCAGCGCTACGAGCACAAGAAGAACGCGAGGGAGGCGACGGCGCGGGATCTGCGGAGGCAGATCGAGGATCTGCGCGCGCAGCTCGTCCGCTACGCCGAGGCGCTGGAGGAGGATCTGGCGCAGGGCCGCGAGCGGGTCGCGGTGAGGACGCGCGAGGGCCTCACCCTGGAGAAGGCGTTCAGCGAGGCAGGGCAGCTCCTCCTGTCGCACCTCCGCAACCGGCCCGAGTGCCGCGACCTCATCACCCAGCTCATGAACGCCCAAGGAGGCGCCGAGGGCGGAGGCCCCGAGTCGCGCGTGGCGCCGAAAGAGGGCTCGGCCTAGTCCCTCCCTTCTGCCATCGTTTCCGGGAGCGCTCCGTCCGCCCCTGTGGGCGGTAGGGCGGCTCAGAATGTTCTGCAGCCCCCTAGCTTTCGGCACGGGCCGACGTGGGTTCGGAGGTAGCCTAGGGGAGATGCGGAAGCTCGCTGCCGCCTTGCCGTGGCTCGTGACCTCCGCCTGCGTGGCAGAGCCCGTGTTCGAGCCCAGCGCCGCGGGTGGGGGCGGCGCCGGGCCGGCCTCGGTCACGGCGAGCCAGGGAGGTGGCCCCGGAGCGGGTGGGGGGAGCGTCGGCGGCGGGACGACCTCCACGGGCCAGCCGGAGCCGTGCGGCAACTGGGCCCTCGAGCCAGGCGAGGAGTGTGAGGACGGCAACACGCTCGCGGGGGACGGCTGCTCCCCCGACTGCGCCCTGGAGGCGACGTGTGGCAACGGGATCGTCGAGCCGGGAGAGGCGTGCGACACGCTCGAGTGCAGCCCGCTCTGCGAGCCGCTCGCGTCGAGCCCCTGCTTCGGCGCCCCGGCCTTCCAGCTCGGGAGCAACCCGGTCACGGGCGGCCCCAGCGTCCAGGCCTTCAGCCCGTGCAGCGGCGACCCGGTGAGGGAGGTCGGCGTGCTCGACAGCGGACCGATCCCGATGCGCATCGTGCAGCGGTGGTCGGGCACGTACGAGGAGCTGCGGGTGTTCTCCGGGTGCTCGGCGGTCGAGGTGAACGGGTGCGCGCAGGTGTACATCAGCGACCTCTTGCCGCCGCACACGCTCCTCTGGTTCGCGCTCACGATGCCGAACCAAGGCCAGAACCGGACCCTCCGGTTGGCCCAGGCCCGCTGGGCCTCGTACCTGGACGCCCCTGGCACCATGTTCGATCAGGGCGGCACGTTCACGTGGCAGTGGCAGGCTGCCAACAACGGCGCCTACGTGGTCACGGCCGTGGGGCCGGGCGACGCCCTCCTCGTTTCCCCGCCCGTCGACCTGTCGGGCGTCACGGTCGCCGCGGTGCACTTCCACCACGATCTCAGCCTCGGGGGCGGCGCGGTCGGCCGCGTGGAGTATTCGGTGGATGGGAGCAACTGGGTGGAGGCCGCGGCGCTCACGATGAGCGCCGTCGACGAGGACGTCGACGTGATCCTGGCCGGCGCAGAGGGGATGCCGTCGGTGGAGGTCCGCTTCTCGCTCACGTCGGTGATGAACGCGATGTGGTCGGTTCAGAGCATCGCGGTCGGCCCGCCGTGGCCGCCCTGAGCCCGGCGTCGCGCCGCAGCCTCCGGACCGCACCGCACCGACACCCGACCGAGCGCCTCGTGGATCAGCGAAGAGACCCGCGCCGCGAGGGGGGCGCTTCGGCGCGGTCCTCGGACACCGGGAGTCCGCAGGCGGAGAGCCTCAGGAAGGTTGCTCCTGATTCGCTCGGGCCAGCCGAGCGAATTGCTGTATCGTCCGTTCCCAACGTGTCCATGCTCGAGCCCTCGAGTTCGGCGCAGCAGCTCGTAGGCGCCGTGTTCAACGGTCGCTGGCGGCTCATCCGCCTTGTCGGCGAGGGCGGGATGGGCGCCGTCTACGAGGCCCACGGGATGCAGGGCGACGGCGTCCGGGCGCTCAAGGTGCTTCACCCCGAGTTCGTCGCCGAGGAGCAGATCCTGCAGCGCTTCTTCGCCGAGGCGCAGGCAGTGCGGGCGCTCAGCCACCCGAACATCGCGCAGATCTTCGACAGCGCTCGCGCGGAGGACGGCACGCCGTACCTCATCATGGAGCTGCTGCAGGGGGCTCCGCTCTCCGCGTCGATGCACCCGGGACGACCCATGCCGCCGGATCAAGCGGGCGGCATCATGCTCGGCGTCCTGCAGGCGCTCTCGCTCGCCCACGCGCGGGGGGTCGTGCACCGGGACCTCAAGCCGGACAACCTCTTCCTCGTACCGGATGGTCGCGGCAACCAGGTCGTCAAGGTCCTCGACTTCGGGGGGGATGGGCTCGAAGACCAAGACCGGCGTGCTGCTCGGCACGCCGGGCTACATGAGCCCGGAGCAGATCAAGAACTCCAAGGGCGTCGACCCGAGGAGCGATCTCTGGTCCGTCGGGATCATCCTCTACGAGATGTTGACGGGCCGTGAGGCCTTCACCGCCGACAACGAGTTCCAGCGCCTCACGATGGTGCTCACCCAAGAGGTGCGCCCCATCGGGGAGGTCGCTCCGCAGCTCGCCTCGTGGACGGCGTTCTTTCAGCGCGCCCTCTCCAAGGACCTGGCGCGGCGGTTCCAGAGCGCGCAGGAGATGTCGCAGGGCCTCGCGGCGATGCTCACGCCGCGCGGGCAGAGCGCGCCCGGCGCCCAGGCGGGGACGGTGGCGTTGAGCCTCGGATCGCCCTCCATGCACCAGCCCTACGGCGCGCCGCACTCAGCCGTGCACGCGCAGCCGAGCGCCGTCCCTGGCACCATGGGCTCCCCGGGTCAGGGCTCCCCCGGGCAGGGCTCGCCGGGTCAGGGCTCCCACGGGCAGGGCTCCCACGGGCAGGGCTCCCCCGCCGGACAGTGGGCGCCCCAGGGCCACGCCCACGCCCAGGGCCCCGCGAGCGCCCCAGTGCAGCAGCAGCCCTACGCGCGGAGCGTCCCGCCTCCCCCGAACCAGATGCCGTCGGTGCCCCCGCCGGGCTCCGCGCACCCGCAGGGGCCGAGCACTCAGTTCAGCGCGCAGCGTCCCCCCGGGGTTCCCACGCTGACCTCCGGCTCCGCCCCGCCCGCCGTGGACCTCCTGGTCGCACCTCCGGTCGGGGTCCCGTGGTGGGTCGTCGGGGCCGTAGGCGCGGCGTGTCTCGTGCTGGGGTTCATCGCCGGCTTCCTCGCCAAGTGACCGGGGGCGAGGCCTCTTGGGGCGGAGATCCCGCTCGCCGCCCATGCCAGCGCGATGAGCCCACGGCCGCAGCCGGGAACTGCACCCATGAAACCGCGGCGGTGATGTATTAGTGTCCTCCCCACGAAGTCCCGGGCTCGAGCGGCCCGACCGACGGGCAGAGAGAGGCCTCATGAACGACCAACAATCGCAGTGCCTCGACACGTTCCCCGAGTGGCTGCGCACCCTCGCGGCGGACGCCGTCGAGCTTTCGAAGCTGCTCGGCGACGGCGCGGTCCCGGAGCCCGCCCGCAGGCACGCAGCCTCGGCGGTCAACTACCTCTTCAAGTCGCTCGATCTGATCCCGGACGGGATCGAGGATCTGGGCTTCCTGGACGACGCGTTCGTCCTGCGGGTCGCGGCCAAGCTGGCGCGTGACAAGGGTGGCAGCGCGCCCGTCCTCGATCGGCTCGCCGGCGGCGTCCCGCTCATCGAGGGGCTCCTCGGGAAGGACCACGCCAGGCTCGTCACGTACGTCGACGGGCTCGTCCACGGGGCCGCCCGAGGCCGCACCGCGGAAGAGATCGTCGCGGATGACGCCGTCCGCGCGTCGCTCGGCGCGGAGCTCGACGCGTGGGCCAGCTCCTACCAGGCGCCCGCGTTCGCGCGCGACGAGAAGAACCTGGTGAAGCTGACCTCGTTCCTCTCCGCCAAGCTCCCGGGCTAGAGCCGCACCGGCAACGAGAGCGTCTCGCGCGGCTCTCCGCCGCCGTGCAGGACCTCGTACGTGAACAAGCTGGAGAGCACGCGCTTCGTGTAGCCGCGCGTCTCGGCGTAGGGGATGCGCTCCACCCAGAGGTCGAGGTCCCAGCTCGGGCGGTCCACGAGCCACGCCTCCGGCGCCCCAGGCCCCGCGTTGTAGCCGGGGACGCAGAGCAGCGGCGCCGCCGCGAAGCGTCCTCGCAGGATCCCCAGGTAGCGCGCTCCCAGACGCGCGGAGATCCCCGGATCGAAGAGAGAGTCCGGCTTCAGCTTGAGGCCGAGGCCGCGCGCCATGCTCGCGCCCGTCCCGGGCATGAGCTGGAAGAGGCCGCGCGCGTCCGAGACGCTCACGGCCTCGGGCGCGAAGGCGGACTCCTCTCGCATGATGGCGTAGAGCAGCGCCTCGGGGAGGCGGCTCTCGGCCGCCGCGTGCGCCACCTCCGCTGCGAACGGCCTCGGGTAGGCGAGCTCCCAGACCGCCCGCCACGCGCCTCGCGGGGCCTGGTCGCGCAGGGACCAGAGCTCCACCCGATCCTTGCGAGGCTCGATCTCGGCGGCCGTGCGCAGGACGGCGTGCGCGCGCCGCGGATCGCCCGCGACCGCGTACATCCGCGCGGCGAAGAGGAGCGCCTCGGGCGGCGCGGTCCGGCCCGAGACGCCGAGCCCGGAGAGCACGTCGTCGAGCGCGCGCGCGTCCCCCGCGCGCGCGACCGCGATCGCGGCGCGGACGCCCTCCTCCTCGCCGCGATCCGCCGGGAGCTCGGGTGGAGCGACCGAGGGAGCACCCGCCAGGCTGTCGTCGAGCGCCGCGCGTCCGGCCCCCGGCTCGATCGCCTCCAGCCGCGAGACCGCGAGCGCCGCGTAGTACGAGAGGGGAGCGCGTCGCACGGTCGCCTGGAGCTGCGCCTTCGCCGCCGCCTGGTCCCGCGCCGCCAGGTGCACCCGCGCCAGGTAGTACGTGAACCGTCCGGCGCGCTGGTACGAGCGCTCCATCGGGCGCGCCGCGCCGACCTCGAGCGGGCGCTTGGCCTCGGCGAAGGCCCCGCGCTCCATCGCCTCGAGGGCGCGCAAGAAGAGCCCGTCGCCCGTGACGTCGCCGTCTGGGTAGTCCGCAGGCATGGCGTCGAGCATGCGACGCGCCGCCGCGGCATCCCCCGCCTCGATGGCGGCGCGCGCTCCCTCGAGGCGCGCGTCGTCCGCCAGCCTGTGCGTGGGGGCGGCCGCCTCGAGGCGCCCGAAGTAGCTGCGCGCTCGCTCGTAGGCAGAAGCGCGGGCGGCGGCGCGCCCCGCGGCGTAGAGCACGTCGGCGAGCTCGGCTCTCCCGGCGCACGCCTCGGCGGCGCGCCCGAGCTCGTCGAGGCTCTCGCTCGAGCGCTTCAGGGCGCCGAGGGCTCGACCGCGCGCGTGGGCCACCTGGCACGCGACGTCCGGCGAGAGGTCGGTCCTCTTCACCAGACGATCCAGCACCGCGAGCGCGCGCTTGGACTGACCCGAGGTCGCGAGGGCGTCGCCGCGAGCGGCCAGCACGTGCGCCGCCGGTCGCTCGAGCGCCTTCTGCTCCGCGGCGGGCAGGCGACCGATCGCGTCGCGCTTGAGCTTCTCGGCGGCGTCGGCGCCGCTGCCGCGCGGCGCGGAGGAGGCGATGGCCTCGCACAGGCCGAGCGCGTCCCTCGCGCGCTCGGCGCCCGGCTTCGCGAGCAGCGCCTTGGCGAGGCGGAGCGCGGACCTGGACCACCCCGGGCCCCGCCGCGCCCCCGTGACGATCGGACCGTAAAGGGCGCGCGCGCGCTCGAGATCCCCCGCGCGGATGAGCGACTCGACCGCGGCGTCGTCGACGCGCTCCCGCGGGACGACCTCGTCGCGCATCTCGCCCCAGAGCTTCACCGCCGCGGCGTGATCCCCGGCGCGCGCGGCGAGCTCGAGGAGCCGAAGCTCCGCTGGCGCGCGCGTCGCCGACCCGGGCTCGGCGGCGCGTGCCAGCGCCGCGCGCGCCTGCGCCGTGGCCCCGGCGCGCTCGTAGAGGGAGCCGGCGAGGAACAGCGCCGCGGCCCGCTCGTCGCCCTTCAGGGTCGACGCCGCGTCGTCGACGAGGGTCATGACGGCGCCCGCCGCGTCCGCGTGCTTGCCGCGCGCGGCCTTCTCGGCGGCCACGGCGAACGCTGGCTCCGAGAGCAGCGGGCGCACACCCGAGACGTCGAAGATGGGCCCCGGCGGGGTGGGAGCCGCTTCCTCCGCCGGCGCGGCGCTCCCGTCGGACACCTCCGCGGTCCCGGGGCCGGACCCGACAGCGCCGCTCCTCTGCTCGCCCTTCGGCGCGGGGGCGCACCCCATGAAGATCGACAGGCCGCACGCCCAGAGGGCCCGAGCTCGACCGGACGGCATCCGAGCGACTACGCCCGGCGCGATCATTTTGTTTCTGGTAGGGGGCTGCTGCTCGTGGCGTCGGGCGGCCCGCCCGGGTCGGCCGCCATCTCGAGGCTGCGCTTCGACTCCTGGTCGAGGCGCCTGCGCTGCTCCTCCGTGAGGGGGAGCTTGGACGACGTGAGCCAGGCGAGCGCGGCGTTTCGGTCCTCCAGCGACGTGGCGGCGAGCGCCTGGGACAAGCGCTGCTCGAAGCACTCCGACACGAGCGCGTCCACGCTCCTGACGCGCGCCTTCGCGGGGTTGGCCCCGGCCCGGAACGCCCCGTCGAGATCCGCGCAGCCCTCGCTCGCTCGCCCCTCCGCGAAGTGACCCTCGGCGGTGGCGAAGCCCTGAGCAGGATCGTCTGCCGCGAGGGCGCCCCCGGGGATCCCCATGAGGAGCGGCATCCCGGTCGCGACGACGGAGAACACCGCGACGCCCCCGAGCACGATCGTGCCGAGCGTCGCGCCGAGCTCGCCGCCCTCCGGATCCTCCTTCCGTCTGCGCAGCATCGACATCGTCGTCCCCGCGCCCCCGAGGAGCAGCGCCGCGAAGCCGAAGCCGAAGCCCGCCTCCGCGGCGGCGCGCGTCGCCGCGTACCCGCGCTCCCGGATCCGCTCGCGCTCGACACCGAAGGCCTCCGCCGCGGCTCGGTCGACGCGGGCCCGACCCGCGATGACGGTGACGAGCGCCGACGTGGTGCAGCCGAGCGTCAGGACCAGCGAGATCAGCCCGAGCGGGAGCCCGCTCCGGGACCGCGACGTCGCGAGCGCGAGGACGCCGGTGGCCGTGGCCGCGAGGCCGAACGCGACGATCGCGTAGGCGAGCGGACCTTGAGCGAAGAGTCGCTGCAGCATGGCGCCGCGAGCGTACCCCCGCGGCGCCCCGTTTTCACCGCCGTCCTGTCGAAAAGGGCGCGCGATGAGATGCATCGACTTCTGCGGGCGCGACCTCCCCCGGCCGCGAGAGCGCGGGCAAGGCAGCGCCAGTCCCGACGCCGCACCCCGTTGGAGTCGGCACCTCGCGTCGGGGAGACGTCCCGCGCGCGCCTCGCGTCGGCGCTCCTCGGCGGGCGGCGCGCCGAGGCCGCGACGGCCGGCAGGGGTCGGGAGCCGCGGTCCCCGCGCGCCGCCACGGCCCGCGTGCTATAGCGGCCCGGTCGTGCTCCCGCAGCCCGTCCTCACGCACCTACGGCTCTTGGAGGCGGAGAGCATCCACATCATCCGCGAGGTGGCGGCCGAGTTCCAGAACCCGGTCATGCTCTACTCGATCGGCAAGGACAGCTCCGCGATGCTGCACCTCGCGCGGAAGGCGTTCCACCCCGCGCCCTTGCCCTTCCCGCTCCTCCACATCGACACCACCTGGAAGTTTCGGGACATGTACGAGGCGCGCGACGCCGTCGCGCGGCTGCCGGGCGTGCGCCTCCTGGTCCACGTGAACGTCGAGGGCGTCCGTCAGGGCGCGAACCCCTTCGACTGGCCCAGCCAGAAGTACACCACGGTCATGAAGACGCACGGGCTCCTCCAGGCCCTCGCGCACCACGGGTTCGACGCGGCCTTCGGCGGGGCGCGCCGGGACGAGGAAAAGTCGCGCGCGAAGGAGCGCATTTTCTCGTTCCGCGATCGAGAGGGGCAGTGGGACCCCAAGAACCAGCGCCCCGAGCTCTGGAGCCTCTACAACGGGCGCGTCGACTCGGGCGAGAGCATCCGCGCCTTTCCGCTGTCCAACTGGACCGAGCTCGACGTCTGGCAGTACCTCTGGCTGGAGGGCGTGTCCGTGGTCCCGCTCTACTTCGCGGCCGAGAGGCCAGTGGTCGAGCGCGCCGGCACCTTCATCATGGTGGACGACGCCCGGATGAGGCTCCGCCCGGGTGAGCAGGTCCAGACCCGGCGCGTCCGCTTCCGGACCCTCGGGTGCTACCCGCTCTCGGGCGCCATCGAGAGCACCGCGGTCACGCTCCCCGAGGTCATCCGGGAGATGCTCCTCGCGACCAGCAGCGAGCGGCAGGGCCGGCTCATCGACCACGACGAAGAGGGCTCGATGGAGCTCAAGAAGCGCGAGGGCTACTTCTGATGGCCACCGACGCGGCGGCGCTCCAGGACATCGAGGGCTACCTCGCGCGCCACGAGCAGAAGGAGCTGGTCCGCTTCGCCCTCGTGGGCAGCGTCGACGACGGGAAGTCCACCCTCATCGGGCGGCTCCTCCACGACACGCACGGCATCTACGAAGACCAGCTCGCGGCGGTCGCGAAGGCGAGCCGCGGTCGCGGGGAAGAGGAGATCGATTTTTCTCTGTTCACCGACGGCCTCAAGGCCGAGCGCGAGCAAGGGATCACGATCGACGTGGCGTACCGCTACTTCAGCACCGAGCGGCGCAAGTTCATCATCGCCGA
>CAZBJI010000131.1:0-23473 GCA_964492175.1 uncultured Polyangiaceae bacterium
TACCGCCCTATCTCGGCTACCTCGGAGGTACAACCTTCGAGGAGCTGTCGCACGAGAAGGGGCTCGAGCGGACCGTTTGGCGCCGCGTCGTGCTGGCGGCGATTTTCTTCGTGCTGGGCTTCACCACGGTTTTCATCGCGCTCGGCGCCAGCGCGTCGCTCATCGGGCAATTCATCCAGACCTGGCGCGCCGAGCTGTCCATGGCCGCGGGCGTCGTCATCATTCTCTTCGGCCTGCATTTCCTCGGGTTGCTGCACATTCCATTCCTGGCCACCGACACGCGCTATCATCACGCCAACGAGGGCGCGAGCTTCGCCGGTGCCTACGTGATGTGTCTCGCCTTTGCCTTCGGCTGGTCACCCTGCATCGGCCCCATCCTTTCGACCGTGCTGGCGCTGGCCGCCAACGAGGCGAGCCTCGGAGCGGAGAAGCCCGGGCCGAAAGTCCCGGAGTTCGGCGGCCCTCCGCCCAAGGAAGGCGCCAAGCCGCGCGGCCCCGTCAACCCCGCGATCGTGTTCCAGCGCTTGGTCCGGACCTGCAACGCGGCGGCCGCGGCCGGCAGCCCCGAGCACGAGGCGCTCGACAAGGCGCTCAAGGCCGCGGCGGACGTCGGGCCTCCCCTCGGGCAGGCGCTGCTCGAGGCGGGGGACTACTACGCCAAGGGGGAGCACGAGAAGGACTCGTTCGCCAAGGGCAAGGAGCTCCACGCGAGGATCAAGAAGGGCTTCGAGAAGCTCGGAGAGGTGCGCAAGGCCGTGGCTGCGGCGCTCCCGGACTTCCGGAAGAGCCACGCAGTGAAGTGGGAGTCGGAGCCACAGAAGGCCACCCAAGCGGTGGTCGAGAAGGGTCGAGCCGCGCTGGAGCTCCTCGTCGATCCCAAGACGGAGGCGGGCGCGCGCGACGCGGCGATCGAGGCGGTCGCGAAGGCCGTCGAGGAGCTCGAGGGGCTCGGCAAGAGCCTCCGAGGCGATCCGTTCGTGACGAGCGTCCCGCGGGTGGGCAAGACCTTCGTCGAGAAGGCGAAGGCCGCGGCCGCAGACCGCAGCCCAGGGACGCTCACCGACGCGACGGGCGCGCTCGAGAACGTCCTGGAGATGCAGAACAATGCGTACCGGCGCGACCTGTCGGGCGCCGTGGATCTGCCGCCGCCGAACCCGCACCACGGCGGGATGTAGCGGACGGCTTCGCCGCCTTCGGGCTCTGGTTTAGGAGGCGTGGCGCCGCGAGACGCTCGGCGGGTGCCCCCCTCGAGCTGCGCTGCTCGGCCGAGGGCCCCTGCCAGAGCCAGGCGGGGCGCGTCATGAAGAGCGGCAGCGCGGCGTCGGGATCGCAGCGGGGCCATTCCGCCGGTCGTCTCCGAGCTCGGGAACGCAGGGTCCGCCGCCCCCTCCGCGAGATCGGAGAGCAGCGCGGAGCGGCGCTCGACCGACCGCATCCCCATCGCGCAACCCGTGGCGCCCGCTTCTCATGACGTCCCCGTCGCCGTCGAGCTCCACATCGGGGCCGGCGTGCACGGAGGCGAGAACGAAGATGGAGACGAGCGAAACGACGGACGCCCGGCCCCGGCGGGATCGGCGTCGTGCGATGCGCCCGGTGCGTGCGCATCCTCAGCGGGCGAGTGCGCCCGAGCGAGTGGGTGCCCGGGCGGCGGCGGTCCAGCCGAGGGCCATCGCCTTCCATGCGGCCTCCCTGCCCGGCCGAGGGGTCAAGTTAGCCGCGCAAGAGGGTCAGTTGTCCCCGCGCTCTACACCGTCGACCGCTCCTCGCCGCCGGGCACACCGCTACTCCAGAACCCCTGCGCCAACGAGAGGCCGTCTTGCAGCAGCGGACGCCCGTGGAGTAGTCGAGGTACGTCTCTGGGTGGGACGTGACGACCGCCTCGCAGCCGCTCGTGGTCGCGCGTGCGTAGAATCCGCCGGCGAACGCCTTCGATCCCAATCGGCGCGTCATTGGCGGCGGAGCACCCCACCCGCGACCCGCACGTACAGCGTCCCCGAGGGATCGGTGACCGCGCCGCTCGGGTAGAAGAACGTGAGGGTCTCGGTGGCAAGCATCGGGTCGTCGCCCGAAAAGGTCCACAGCGTGCGCCCGACGAAGAGGTGGTGGACGCTCGGTGTGCGCAAGTAGAGCCCCGATGGGTCCAAGTTGAAAGGCAGGGTCTTCCTGAACAAGACACCGTTGCTCAAGGAGTACAAGCCATCCGCATGGTGAGCCCAAACGTCATCGGGCGCGAAGGAGTAGATTGCCTGGGTGTGCCCCGACTCGAGGAACGGATAGGAGGTCCAAGTCGACCCGTCGAAGTGGTCGAGGGTAACGGCGGTGGCAGCCCAGAAGTCGCTGGGGCTCACACCATGACGCGCCCTGCGACCATCCCCCGCCGTGAAGGAGGAGCCGTCGTAGTGCTCCGCTTGGCCCAACCCCCAGACGTAGACCTCGCCCGTCGTGTGTCCCCAAGCGCGGAGTCGACGGTCGAGCGAATAGCTGCTCGCGTCCTCCAGAGTCACCGAGACGCCATCGTATCGGTGCAGATAGGACGCGAACCGCGGGTAGTTGAAGTCATCGTAGTCGACCAATACGTCACCGACGAACCAAACATCGCTGGCCGAGGTGCCCCAAATGCTGTGGACCGGTCCGGCGGTGAGGGGCACCGATTCCCAAGCGGTGCCGTCGTACCGCAGGGCTTCCGCGCGGTCCGTTCCTACCCACAGCTCATCGTCGATCCAGGCGACGCCGGTGAGGGTCATGTTCGTGAAGCCCGGAGGCGAGCTCGAGACGTCACCACTCCCCGGGAAGGGACCCGGTTGGAGGTCCGTCTCGACGCCGGACGCATAGCTCCGGAGAAGTCCCCAGTGTCCGGCCTCGAAGACCGTGCCACCCGGAACCGTGGCTGCAGCTCGCACCTCCCCGGCATAGGGGCCCAGATCATTCAGGGCCAGCCCGTCCCAGTGGAAACGATGGCGGGCTGGAACGCCGGCATAGATGAAGAGGTCGTCCCTCGAGCCTCCGGCAAACGCTTGCGGCTCGGGTAGCTGTGTCGCGTACGACCAGCCCGTCGTCTCGAGCGTCCACAAGCCAGCCGGCAGCGTAGAGCTCTGAATGACTGCAAAGCTGCCGTCGGAGAACGCCAGCGCGCGGTCACGCTGGACGCTCCAGCCTTGGTCCGGAGCCAGCGCCGCCCAACCGCCGGCTTGATATGCCTGAACGCGACCGGAGGTCTCGAGCACTGCGAAGTCGTCAATCGAGGCTCCCGCGACGAGAATCGCCCCCTGGACCCCGACGGGCGACACCGGGGCTGGAACCCAGTCAAGGCCGTCCCAGCGCACGAGCGCGGCCCCTTGCAAGCCGAGCACGGTCCCGTCTTCCAAGCGTCCGAGGAGCGCCTGAAGGGGCGTCGAGGTCCATGCGACGCCATCGAAATGATGGCCACCGCTCACCCATACGTCGTTCGGGCTCGTCGCGAGGATGGTGGAGACGTCGAGGTCAGGAGCCGCGTCCCAGAGCTCGTGGCGCTGGAACTGCACCCCGTCCCATCGCAAGAGGGTGCTGGCTTCTCCCCCAAACCAAACGCCTCCACTCTCGTCCACGCCCACGCTCAGGAAGGTGGACCCGTCGATTCCGGGCGCGACCCAGCACCAACCAAGCCTACAGGAGGCTTGATTCGTCGGCCCGCCACCGCCGCCGCCCGCGGCCGCGGCTCCACCGTCGCCCCCGCCGCCAACGGCGGCGCCGACTCCCGTCGCGGGCGTTGGGGCGCTCCCGCCCGCGGCGTCGGCCGAGCTCCCGCCTTGCCCCGCTGAGTCACCACACCCGGCGAAGACGAGGGCGAGCACTACGTAGACGGTTCGGTCCCCCATCAGCACGGCGACGACCGGATCGTAGCATGGTGATCGGTCGCCTTGGACGTTCAACCTGAGCGGGTGTCGCGGCGAGCGCGCTCGCGCCGCTCGGGCTGCGCTCGCGCCGGCAGTGCGCCGGCCGCCATGAGCGTGGTCGACGGGGAGGCGATCGCGGGCGGACGCGCTGGTACCAGAACGCGACTGTCGAACGGATGCGATCCAAGAGATGAGCGCAGACGTGCGCGGGGGCTCGTTCGCGAGGGCTCACCACCGGCCGCGGCGCGGAACGCCAGATCGCGTCCCTCCAGCACCTCGCTCTACCGAGAGGCCGTCTTGCAGCAGCGGAAGCCCGTGGAGTAGTCGAGGTACGTCTCTGGGTGGGACGTGACGACCGCCTCGCAGCCGCTCGTGGTCGCGCGTGCGTAGAATCCGCCGGCGAACGCTCCGCCTTTCTCGTCGACCCACTCGTCGAGGTTGCCGACCATGTCGAAGATCGCGTCCTCGCCCCACCGGCTCCTGCACCGCGGGGACGACCCGGTCGGCGCCAGCAAGGTGTGTCCGCCGACGGACACGCGGTTCAACCGCGGATCGAGGTGGCCGAGCGAGGCGTTGCCGTGCAGCTCCGCGGCAGGGTGCACGAACCCATTCACGTTGCACGCGCGGTCTTCGTAGGAGGCACCGTAGGGGTAGAGCGTGGCGCCGGCTCCCTTGCAGGCGCGCCGCCATTCGTCGAGCCGGCAGAGGCGCTTGCCCGCCACCTCGCAGGCGCCGCGCGCGATGGCCCCGGTGACGTAGCCGCTCGGTCGGACCCCGGACCGGCTGAGCGCGACGGGCGCCGGCGACGCCGAGTGCTGCCACGCCTCGACCGCGGGCAGAGGCAGCGCGCGCGCGAACAGATCGCCCTGGCGCTCCCGGCGCGTCACCCAGTCCCCGAGGACGCCCTTCAGCGCGGCCTGCGTCGGCGGGTAGTCGGGCGAGAAATACCGACCCGTGGCCTGGTCCGTGAGCGTGCCCTCGAAGCGATCTACGCACAGGTCTTCGCCCACCGCGACCATGTCGCTGGGGCAGCGGCTCGCGTTGCTCGCGCCGAGCCTCGCGCTCGGCGCGGGGGCCGCGGCGCGCGCGCTGCGTGGAGCTCCCTCCTCCACGCCGAGCTCCGCGCGAATGTGGATGGTGCTCGCGGCGCTCCCGACCCAGCGGATGGACCCGTCGATCGCGTGGCCGAGGTGAACCACGCACGTCCCGGCGTCGCGCGCGGCCCGGAGCGGGACGAGCTTGCCTGGCTCCGCGCCGGGGACGGAGATCCGGGCGGGAGCGCCGTCGAGGCAGGCAGCCGCGCTCGCGTCCATCGGCCAAGGGGCGGCGGCGAGCGCCGACGCGTCGTCCGCGAGCCATACGACGTGCCGCCTCGCCCGATCGGACGCGATCGCGCCGCCGCCCGGGAGCGCGGAAAGGACCACGCCCTCGCCCCGCTCGGGCCGCGCGGCGTGCGCGTGGACCGCCAGCGGCGCGCCGTCGGCGCCGACCGCGAAGGAGATCCAGCCGCTGCCCGAGCGAGCGGGCCCCGCGACGATGGCGCCGCCGTCGGCGCGCCGGACGGCGTCGAAGCCTACGCCGACGGGCGACGGGAAGGATCCGAGGACGGTCGAGGCCCCTCCGGCGTCGAGCGCGCTCACCTCCATGCGCGCGCCGAAGAGCTCGAGGAGGAGCCCGCGATCGCGCCCCCCGACGACCACCGCGGTGTCCGCGGCGATCCGCCGCTGCGCGACGCCGGGCTCGGGGGCGAGGCGACGGAGCTCTCCCGTCGCCTGGAGCCAAGCCCCGCCCACCTTCACCGCGAGGCGCCGCTCGAGGCCGCTGACGTCGGGGCGATCCTCCCGACCCACGAGGCGCGGCTCGGCGCCCTCGATCCGAGTGACCGCTCGCTCCGGCGACACGACCACGAGGCCGCGGCTCGTGTGGGCGATCGCCGAGCCGTCGACCTCGACCGCCGCGCCGAAGACGCGCAGCCGCTCGGCGACGAGCGCTGGCGCAGGCGCCGTGGGCGCACCCCCGCGGCTCCAAGAGATCACGCCCCCGTCCACGAGCGCGAAGGTGCGAGCGCGCGTCGCGGCGACGCGGACGGCGTCCCAGGGCGCCTGCCCGGTCACGCGCCGGAGGCCCTCCGGCGACACGCCCTCCGGGAGCCGCGCGGGCTCGGGCGGCGGCGGCTTGACCTTCTTGCGGCGCTGCTGCGCGAGCTCGAAGAAGCGAGCGGGGTCGGCCGCGCAGTCCGTGGCGTCCGGCACCATCTGCATGACGAACGGGGCGACCACAGTCGCGTCGCAGGCTCCTCGGCCTCCGCGGTGGGACACGAGGAGCGTCGACCCGCCGGTGCTGACGAGCCTCGCGTCGACGTGATCGACCAGGAACCCGGCCGCGAGCTTGCTCTCTCCGAACGTCCGCCGGCTCCCCTCCACGAGCGTGCCAGCGAGATCGAGCGTGGCCACCCCGAGGCTCCCGCGGCCGTCCTTCCCCCGTGGCGCCGCGCGATCGTAGAACGCGACGTCGACCCGCTCGCCGCGCGGGCCCGCGCCGATGAGGCCGAGACCGGCCATCGGCTCGGTGAACCGCAGCCCCGTGGGCTCGGCCTCCGTGGAGCCCGCCCCGCCGAGGCCGAGCCAGCGACGCGACACGGCGAGCTCCCGGCCGCTCGCGAAGAGCTTCTCGACCGCGCTCGGCTCACGGCGCGGCTTCGCCCGACGACGCGCCGGGGCAGGAGCGGCGCGCTTCTTCGCGGGCTTCTTCCGCGCAGCCTCGACGTCTCCCTCCTCGTCGGCCTCGGGGACGTGGGCGTCGAGGATCAGCCACTTGTCCGCGATGGGCACCGCCAGGTCGGCTGGCGCCTCGTCGCAGCCGTGGGTCAGGCGCTCGGCGCCGCGCAGCGTCCAAGCACACACGCGATCATCCTCCGTCGTCAGCAGCGCGAGATCCGCGCCTCCCCCGGCGGCGACCTGCGCGCCCGCGACGTGCGCGCCCGGGAGGACGAGCACCGGGCCGAGCGTTCCGTCCTCGGCGACCCGCTGCGCGTACGCCGCCGCCGCGCCCGCGTGATCGTGCACGGCGAGGACGGCGTCCGCGCCGGTGATCGGCACGAGCGCGATCGGCAGCGGGATCTTCTCCGGCTCGCCGAGGGCGACCCGGCCGGGGCGGGGCGCCGGGAGCGCGGACGCGGCCGCCGAGGCCCCCGGCCCAGGCCCCGAGGTCGGCCGCGCTCGCGGCGTGGATCCGGCGGGCGCGCCGCACCCCGACGCGCCGATCAGCAGCGCGGCGAGCGCGAGCCCTCGCGGCGCCCTGGTCGCGGCGGCGACCACTCAGCCCGCCGGTGCCGTCACCGAATCTCGGACTCGGTGGGCGGCGCGCCCGGGGCCTTCACCCTGCGCCCATCCGGCAGGATGAGCTCATGGGTCTTCGGATCATACTGCGCGCTCTCGGACTCGTACTTCGAGGTGCACTTGGCCATGACGGTGGAGGCCTGGAACGCGCCGTCCTTGAGCTCTCCCTCGACGGTGACCATGACCCCGCCCTCGGGCCGGTCCCGGAACGTGTCGGGGAGCTCACACTTCTTGTATTGGACCTTCAGGATCGCGTCCTCGGCCTTGATGGCGAAGCGCCAGTCGCACGACGTCTCGGGCTTGAGCGTGCCGGGGACGAGCTCCCCGTCCACGCGAAGCTTGCGACCGTCGAGCTTCGCGCCCTGGGAGACGACCTCGTTTACGGGCATCGCGTAGATCGACGCGTCCTTGAACCCGACGAGGACGAACGCGACCACGGCGCCCACCATCGCGACGAGCCCGAAGGCGAGCGCGGGGCTGCCCTTCTTCTTGGGGGAGACGGGCGCCGCGGGCTTGACGACGCCGCCGTCGTCCATCCCCTCGGAGTCCTTCAGCGCCTGTTCGAGCTCTCGGTCGACGTCTTGGGCCATGGTTGCCTCGCCCCGGAAGATAGCTCCGAGAGCCCAGGAGGTCGAGCCGCGGGGCACATTGCCGCGGGATCTCGGACAATCGACCATCGGCCGCAACTTCCTGCCCCGCCCGATCGTCCTCTCCTCGAGGAGAGCAGACATGACCAACACACTGCGAGGCAAGACGGCGATCGTGACTGGCGCGAGCTCCGGAGTCGGTCGGGCCGCGGCCAAGCTCCTGGCAGCGGAGGGGGTGCGCGTCGTGGGGGTCGCGCGGGGCGCCGAGCGGCTCGCGACGCTGCGAGCCGAGGTGGCGGGGGTGGAGGTCGCCGCGGGCGACGCGGCCGACTCCGCCTTGGCGGAGCGGCTGCTGCGTGAGCATCGTCCGGACATCGTGATCCTGGCCGCTGGGGTGCAGCCCAAGATGGCCCCCCTCGACGAGCAGACGTGGGAGAGCTTCTCGGAGCCGTGGAGCTCCGACACCCGCGCCACGTTTCACTTCGTGAAGGGGGCGCTCTCTCTCCCCCTCGCGCCGGGCAGCACCACGGTCATCGTGTCGAGCGGCGCCGCGATCCACGGCTCTCACCTCTCCGGGGGCTACGCGGGCGCCAAGCGCATGCAGTGGCTCCTCGCGGGGTACGGTCAGCAGCTCTCCGACAAGCGGAAGCTCGGGCTCCGCTTCGTGGCCCTCTTGCCCAAGCAGCTCATCGCGGGCACCAGCATCGGCGCGACGGCGGCGTCCGCCTACGCGTCCTGGGCTGGCGTCTCGGAGGCGGAGTTCCTGAGGCGCTTCGAGGTTCCGCTGGACGCGGACAAGGTGGCGCGATCGATCGTGGACTGCGTGCGGGGCGACATCGATCCCGCGTTCACGGCGCTGGGCGTGACCGGCACGGGCGTCGAGAAGCTCGGGTGAGCGTGGCTCAGGGGTACGTGTACACGCCGTGGATCCCGAGAGGGATGCCCAGACCCCAGAACCCGAGGAGGAAGAGCGTCCAGAGGACCAGGAACGTCACGCAGTACGGAAGCATGAGGCTCGTGAGCGTCCCGATGCCGGTCTTCGTCACGTAGCGCTGGCAGAACGCGACCACGAGCGGGAAGTAGGGCATGAGCGGCGTGACGATGTTCGTGGTGGAGTCTCCGACGCGGTAGGCGGCCTGCGTGAGCTCCGGGGAGAAGCCGAGCTGCATGAGCATGGGGACGAAGATGGGCGCGAGCAGCGCCCACTTCGCGCTCGCCGACCCGATGAGCAGGTTGACGAAGGCGGTGAGCAAGATGATGCCGACGAGCGTCACGGCGGCGGGGGTCCCGAGCGACTGGAGCGCGCCCGCCCCCTTCACCGCGAGCAGCGCGCCGAGCTGGCTCTTGTTGAAGGAGTAGATGAAGAGCGCCGCGAAGAACGCCATCACCAGGTAGTAGCTCATCGTGCCCATCGACTTGCTCATCCCCTTGATGACGTCCCGGTGCGTCTTGAACGTGCCCGAGGCGTAGCCGTGCGCGAGGCCGGGGAAGAGGAACAGGAGGAAGATGAGCGGGACGATCGACTGCATGAGCGGCGCCGCGAAGGCCGTCAGGCTGCCGTCCTTGGACCGGAGCGGTGACGTCGCGGGCAAGCTCAGCGCGACCAAGAGCCCGACGCCGAGGACCATCGTGACGATCCCGGCGCGGAGGCCGCGGCGCTCCTCCGGCGTCATCGGATCCATGGTGGGCATCTCCGCGCGGGCGCCGTCGACCTCCGTCCTCTTCAGCCGCGGCTCGACGATGCGGTCCGTGATGTACCACCCGAGCCCCACGATGAGCAGCGTGGAAGCTCCCATGAACGCCCAGTTGCAGAGCGGGTTCACCTCCCTCGCGGGGTCGAGGATCTTCACGGCCTCCTGCGTGAGCCCCTGCAGGAGCGGATCGATCCCGCTCGGGATCGGGTTCGCGCTGAAGCCACCGGAGACGCCGGCGAAGGCCGCCGCGATCCCCGCCAGCGGGTGCCGGCCGGCCGCGTAGAAGATCACGCCGCCGAGGGGGATGACGAGGACGTAGCCGGCGTCGGCCGCGGTGTGGCTGACGATCGCCACGAGGATCAACATCGGCGTCAGGAGCTTCTTCGGCGTGAACGCGAGCAAGGACTTCAGGCAGGCGTTGATGAAGCCGCTCGTCTCGGCGACGCCCACGCCGAGCAGGGCGACGAGCACGACGCCCAGCGGGTGGAAGCCGGTGAAGGTCTTGACCATGTCCGCCAGGAAGGTCGTGAGCGCCGCTCCGCTCAGCTGGCTCTCCACGGCGCGCGGCTTCGGCCCGGCGGTCGAGGGCACCTCGAACGCGTGCCCGGCCAGCGCAGCCGAGACGACCCACGTAAGGAGGAGCGCGATGACGAAGAGGAGCGCCGGGTCGGGCAGCTTGTTGCCGACGCGCTCGACCCAGCCGAGCAGCCGATCGACCATCCCCCCACGCCCAGCCGGCCCCGGTTGCACCTTCGCGTCGGTCACGGTCGAGCGCTATCCCGGGTGGTCCTCCGAACCAAGCCCGAACGTACTTGCGGGCGCCTACGTGAGGCGCGCTCGAGCCACGTCCTCTAGCCTGGAGCCGAGGTCGTCCCCGCGAAGGATGTCCCCGTGCGCCACGACGAGCGTGTCCGGTGGGTCCTTCTCGAGGCGCTCGAGCAGCCAGGCCGCGTACCGCCGCCGGTCCTTCAGGGCGAGGTACTTCCAGGTCTGGCCGATCCGGAGCCCAGGGGCCGTCTGTGTGAGCCAGCAGAACGCCCCCAGCAGGCCGGACGGCATCGTCGCGAGGTGAAAGAAGGCGTCCGTGACGATCCACGTCCTCGCGACGCGCAGCCACACCTCCCCGTTGCGCGTCCCCTCGGGGACGAGGACGCTCGCGTCCTCTGGGAGCGCCGCGACGAGGTCCTCGAGGTCGGACCAAGGCGCGTCCACCCGCCGCGCGAGCCTCCCCCGCGCCACGCGCGAGCAGACGGCCACCGACCCCGGGCACGCCACGAGCCACGCCGAGACACCCAGGTGGTGGTAGTGGTTCGGCGCGAGGAGGAACCGCACGCGGCCGGCGTGCTCGACGATCGGCGCCGGATCGATCCGCAGCGTGGGCGAGACGACGCACAGCCCGCCGCCGCGTAGCTCCACCGCCGTGGTGCGGAGCGGGAACCCCACCGCCGAGCGGACACTCGCCTCCCAGACGCGGCCGTCCAGCACCGGACGCCAGAGCGCGTCGTCGGCGTCCCCCACCCCGCCGCTCACGGGGGCGCCGGGGCGGGCTCCTCCGGCGGCGGAAGCGCGTCCGGCTGGATGTCGGGCTCGGGCGGCGGCTCCGCGGCGCCCCCCGGATCCGCAGGCGGGTCCGGGTTGGGGTTGGGGTTGGGGATCGGCGCGGGCGCGGGCGGCGCGGGCTCTCCGTCCGGGCGGGGCGTGCCCGCGCGGCCTGGCGGCTTCACCGGCGGAGACGCGGGCCGCTTCGACGTGGCCTTCGCGGCCGGCGTCGGCTCGTCGTCGTCGTCGTCCTTGCCGGCCGCCTTGGGCTCCGCGGGCGCGCTCTTCTGCTTCGGGCTGTCCTTCGTGGTCGGGTCGTAGCGCAGCCGGCCGAGCTTGCCGTGCACGTGGAAGCCCCACATGCCGTCCGGCCGCTTCGCGCGCTTGAGCTTGCGATCTTGGCTGATGAGCGCGGGGAAGGGCGGATCGTCGACGAAGAGCGCCTTCGTCCGGTCGTCGGTGTTCTTGTAGTCGTCGGAGAACCCGAAGCGCACCCAGAGGTCCGCGACCGACGAGTCCCACGGCTCCCGGAGCTTGATCGTCCCGTCGCCGATGATCTCGAGGTCGCGGCCGGTGGCGCCGAACTTCTCCAGCTTGAGCACGCCCGCCTCCGCCTTGCCCTCGATCTCGAAGGTCCCGAGCGCAGCCTGGGGCAGAGGCATCAGGTTGCGGAACTTCGCCTTCCCGTCCCCCATCACCATCTCGGTCACGGTGAGGGAGAAGGACCCCGCCGCCTTGCTCCACTTGCCCTGAGACGTGAGCACGAGCTTCCCGCTGGCGACGCCCTTCATGGGCACGCTGGCGAGGTTCGCGAGCGGCGCAATGTGGCTGAGGTCGATCCCCTCGAGCTCCACCGAGAGCTCCCCGCCACCGACCGGGACCGTCCCGTGCACGCGCCCTCCGAATACGTCCGCGCCGAAATCGAGGCGAACCCGCCCGATGAGGAGCGGCAGGAGCCGCACCCGCGCGTGCGCGTGCTCCACCAGGATGACCGAGGCGCGCGGCTTCTTCGCCTTGGCCTCCTTCTCGTCCTCCTTGGGCTTGTCCGCGGCGCCGTCGTCGGCGTGCGCCGCGCCGCCCACGTCGTCGACGCCGACGGCGGACTTGCGGCCTCCGGTCACCTTGGCGAGCGGCCCGGACTTGCTGGGCGTGACGCCGCCGCCGGCCTTCGCGTCGGGGTCGTCGTCCGGGTCGGGCGGGATCGTGATCTTGGCGCCGGAGAGCTCGATGCCCGTCAGCCAGTACCCGTCGAGGCTCGTGATCTCGAGGCGCCAAGCCTCCGCGCCCTTGCTCGCCTGCGTCTTGGCGAACTCCGCCTGGATGCGGTCCTTGACGCGGTCCCACGGGAAGCTCGCGTACACGCCGACCACGAGGCAGATCACGTAGAAGAGCGGGTAGAGGACGTACTTCGCGAGACCCAGAAGGCGCGCCCTCATAGCTCCTCCTCGTCCGCGCCCTTCGCCGGATCGGGCTCGGCCTTCTCCTTCTTCGGGTCCGCCTTGCGCTCGAACGCCGAGACGTGGAGCTCCACGTCGAAGCTGTCGGCCTCCCCGGCACGCGGCGTCATCTTGAGCTTCGTGATGGCCACGGGGTAGCCGCTCCTCTCGATCTTCTCCAGCGTCTTGGCGAAGCCGAGGAGCCCCACCTTCTTGAAGCGCACCGAGAGCACGTGCTCGGTGTACTTCTTTCCGTGGGGGACGTCGGGCTTCGCGCTCGACTCCGCGATCTCGACGTGGTTCGCCTTCGCCGCGTCCTCGACGAACGAGGCGAGCGGCGGCATCTTCTTCGTGTACCTGGCGAGCAGCGTGTCCCGCGCGGCCTTCCGGCGGGCGATCTTCTCCCGCGACTCGCTGACCTTCTCGAGCAAGTCACGGATCTCCTGGTTCTGATCCCGCGCCTGGCCCACCGTCCGCCAGAGGTAGATCGGCAGGAAGAGGAACAGCGCACCCGCGACGATGCCGGCGAACGTGAGGAGCAGCGTTCGCTCGCGAGGCTCGAGCTTGGAGAGACGCGCCGCGAGGCTCACTTCTCACCTTCCTTCGGCTCCGCGGCCGCGCCGGGCTTCTTCTTCTCCTTCTTGTCCTCGCAGCGGAGGTCCATCTCGAGGATGTACTTCTGCTTCTCCGGGTTGTGCTGCGTCGTCTTCTGCACCTTCACGTCCCGGAGGCACGGGTGCTCCCGCATCGCCGCGGCGATGCGGTCCGCGGCCTTCTGCGCGTCGGTGCCCGTCGGGACGAGGCCCTGGATGACCGCGTGCCCGCGCGCGACGTCGAGGTCGGCCACGTCATGGACGACGTCCTGCGGCACCGCCTTGGAGAGCTGCACCATCACGTCGAAGGCGTCCACCTGAGGCGCGGGATCCTCCTCGCCGCCGGGGCCCTTCTCCAAGAGCTCGGTCGCGCGCGCCACGTCGAGGGTCTCCTCGCCGAGGACCTCCCGGCTCGTCGTCTTGAGCTGCTCGTCGAGCCCGGCGCGCTCGCTCGAGAGGGCCCTGAGCTCCGCGACCACGCTGAAGCCGAACGAGACCAAGATCACCGCGCCGAGCCCCGAGAGCAGCGGGAGCTTCTCTCGGAGGAACGCGAAGCTCTGCGCGGGCTCGAGCGGGCCCTGCCGGAGGTTCAGCGACCGAGACCGTCCGGAGAGGGAGAGCGCGAGCGCCACTGCCTTCGCGTAGAGGGGCAGCTCCGCCTTCTGGGCCTCCGTGGCGTCGTCCAGCCGCGCCGCGGGAAGGTTCGACACCGGGACGCCGAGCGCCGAGGCCAGGAACGGCTCGGCGCCCTGGACGGAGGCGCCCGTGCCCACCAAGTAGAGGGACGTGATCGGCGCCCCGCCGAGGGACCGCCACGCCGCGAAGGACTGCTTGAGCTCCCGGGCGATGGCGGGCGCGTTGCCCGGGAGCCCGTCGAGGCCCCGCGAGAGCGTGCGAACGAAGCCGGCCTCCCCGCCGTCGAGCACCACGAGCTCGCTGCGCGCGTGGGCGAGCTCGAGGACGCCAACGGGGCCGGCCGCGCCGGCGCCGCTCAGCTCGGGCACGACGCTCACGAGGTTCGCGAGCGCCAGCGCCCCCGTGTCGACGGAGTCGGGCTCACGCGCGGTCGCGTCCCGGACGACGTCGATGTACTTCAGCACGTCCTCGATCCTGGCGATCGCCGCGAACATGAGGAGCTGCTGCGGATCGTGCGACTTCAGGGAGCGCTTGTCGAAGACCGCGCCGGTCATCTCGAAGGGGATCGACGACTCGAGCTCCAGCGTGAGGACGTTGTCGAGCTCCTTCTGCGCCGCGACGGGCAGCTCGACCCGGCGGCAGTAGCACTGGTCCCCGGGCAGCGCGACGGCGACCGCGTCGGGGCGGAGGCCCTTCATCGCGCTCCGGAGGGCGTGCACGGGCCCGTCCGGCTCGATGGGTCGCTCCACGAGCGCCTCGAGGAACACCCTGCGGTATGCCGTCCGGAGCGCGGCTACGCGCACCACCTTGGAGCCGATGTCGATGCCTACGAGACGCGCCATTACTGGATTCGGTGGTAGATGATGACACCGAGAGGATCGCTCGCCAACGCGGCGACGATCTCCTCGGGGGTCGGGGGCTCGTTGGACGGGGCGCTCGCCTCGTCCTTGTTGCTCTCGCTCGCGCTGCCGCTCTTGCCGGGCAGCTTGGTGGTCTCCTCCTCCGCTCCCGCCTGGCCTAGCTCGTTCGCCGACCGGAAGTCCACGACGTCGTGGATGCGCACCCTGGTCTCGCGGTGCCGGCCGGGGACGATCCCGTCCACGTAGATGCTGAAGACGCGGCTCTCGGTCTGGACGGCCTTCTCGACCAGCTTCGGGTTCTTGAACTCCACGGGCTCGAGCCCGAGCGCGGTGAGCAGCGCGCCCACGCCCTTGCCCCTGCCCTGCATCGCTCGCACGAAGGACTTCGCGCTCTTGAAGATGGGCATGCCCTGCGCGACCTCTCGAGCGAGCGTGACCGACATCAGGAAGATCGTCATCTGCTCGGGATCGGTGCAGAGCGCGGCCTCCGGCGCGCCCGCGCACGTGATGGCCAGGAGGGTCTGGGCGTTCGCCTGGTTCACGTTCACCTTGCCCTGGCCCCATACGGTGAGCACGCGCTTGTCGGGGTCCGAAGGCTCGGGGTCCACGAAGGAGGCCCACACGTCGTCGCCCATCCCCCGGACCAGGCGCAGCTCCTCGAGCGAGTCGAAGGGCGCATTCTTGCGAACGTAGGGCAGGCCGATGGTCTGGTAGACGTTGTCCTCCGGACCACCGGCGGCCCGCGCTGCGTCCGCGAGCGGGTCGCAGGGGTAGGCGTTCTCGTCCTCGTCCGACCAGTCGACGATCGCGCCGCATATGGTGGGCTGGTTCGAGTGCTGCCCGTCGGCGTCGAGCTCCTCGAAGAGCGGGGCGTACTGCGGTGACGACATCAGGCCGAGCAGCGCGGCGCCGACCCCTTGCTGGCTGAACGGATCCCCCCGCGCCCCCGAGTTCACGTTGATCTTGGCGTCCTCGTCGACGATGCGGATGTCGAAGCAGCCGCCCGTCGAGCCGAGGTTCTTGCCGCTGTCCGGCTTGGCCTGGGTGATCCGGGTGAAATCCGCCTGGCTCTCGGGGCAGTTGAAGGGCCCGAGCACCATGCTCGTGAACTTCCACACCGGGATCTGTGGCGGGGTCCCCTTCTGCCCCAGCATCGCCCACACGGGGGTGAACGCCTGTCGGATCGGCTGTTCGGTCGCGAGGAGCATCCGCGACAGGTTCACGCCGCTCCGCGCGTGGTACTCCGCCCTGAGCGCGTCACGCTCCGCCAGCGACGCGGAGAGGGTGGACGACGACTGCTCTTGCAGCTCCGTCACGAGCACGGTGAGCACCACGAGCGCGCCGAGGACCAAGATGAGCGCGACCCCGCGCCGCTGCTTCCTCTGGCGCCGGAGCCGCGCCCGCACCTTCGCGAGCGGCGTCACAGCGGCAGCCCGAAGGTGAGGGGCGCCCGCAAGGAGATGGGCACCTTGGTGACGAAGCGAGACGGCGCCCCGCCGCCCTCCCGGTGGAGGACGAGCTCGATCCTCACCTGGCTCGGCAGGCGCTCGAGCTGCCCGGTCGGCAGGGTCGAGTTCCAGGAGTCTTGCCACTCGCCCGAGAGCGGGTCGAGGTACTGCAGATCGAAGGACGCGGCGTCGTAGGCGAGCACCAGGACACGGCCCCCTTTCCGGGGATCCATGTCGATGTGCGCCGCCTCCCGCCGCGCGAGATCGGTCGTGTTCGACGCGGGGTTGGGCGAGAGGAAGTACGAGAGCTCGTTCTGGTCCGACTCGTGAGAGCCGAAGCCGAGCCTCCGGTGCGAGAACGACGTGAAATCCACGCGGTCGTACCGCCCGCCGTCCGTGCCCACGAACACGGTCTGCGACGCCTGCAGGCCGGGGGTGTTGAGCGGGCGGTGGAGGGAGAGGAACGCGCTCTGGAGCTCGCGGGCCATGCGTGACACCGCGCTCCGACCCTGGTGAAAGCGCTCGCTGGTCTTGTCGATGGCGGTGCGCGACCGGGCGAGGCCGTCGAAGGCCCCGTAGACGAGGGAGGCGACCATCGCGAGGACGCCCACCGCGACCATGACCTCGAGCAGGGTGATGCCGCGGCGCCTCATCGCAGCTTCCCCTTGTCGACCTGCTTGCCCGACTCCTTGGACTTGTCGGCCGGCGCCTTGTCCGCCGCGGCGTCCTCGTCCTCGCCCTCCGGGAGCAGCCCCCCGAAGTTGACGAGCCCCGCCTCTTTCGAGTTGACCACCCACTGGACGAGCTCGATGGAGTGATCCCGCGACCCCTCGCGCCACGTGATCGTGACGACCACGCGCCGGGTCCCGGCCTCGAACAGCGCCTTCAAGTCCGGGTAGACGACGCTCATCATCATGGACGAGAGGCCGTCGAGCATGCTGTCGGCGCCGCCGGCGAAGGAGTCCGCGATGCTGCCGATGTCGCCCGACTTGAAGTCCTTCTGCCGCGCGTCGGCGAAGCCCAGCCCGCCGAGCGCCGAGGACGGACCGCCCGCGCCCGGGAGGAAGCTCGGGCCCTTGCTGAGATCGAGATCCGCGTCCAGATCGAGCTCCCCGAAGTTCGCCTCGGGGAACTCGGGCCGCTCGACGCGCCACGCGCACGTCATGCGGGGGTTGTCCTCGCCCGCGCAACACTGCCCCTGGTCGCTGAAGTCGGTGAGCTGGAAGCCGTCCTTCTCCAGCCCCTCCTCCACCTCGCTCATCTTGCAGCGGACGAGCCCCGTCGCCTCGCTCACGTTCCTGGCGTGCCCCACGCTCGCGAAGGAGCCGGCTTGCGCGGCGAAGATCGCCGTGAGGCCCAGGCCCAGGATGGCCACGGCGACCATCACCTCGAGCAGGGTGAAGCCGCGTACGGCGCGCGCGCGGGGGCGAGGCGGGCGCGTCATGGTCCGACGTCCTCGCGCTCGGACGCCTCGGTCTCGTCGCGGGGGCGCGGCATCTCCACCCGACCCTTGTGGATGTGCGCCTTGCCGGTCAGCGGCGCGACCACGACGGTCATGTAGCTCCCGGTGTCGGCCTCGTCGGCGTTGGAGACGCGGAGCTGGATGGCCGCCGTCTCGGTCTGTCCGCCGGGGAAGAAGTAGAGGTACGCCTTGCCCTCGCCCACGGGCTGCTCCTGGTGATCCGCGTCGATCTGCCAGAACTGGATCCCGCTCGGGAGCTCACGCCCCTCCTCCGGAAACCCGAGCGCCTTCACGGCGGTGAAGCTCGCGCGCCCTGCGCGGGGCCCGCTCGTCACGAGCGCGGCGGCGGCGTTCGCCTGCTCCTCGATCTCCGTGGCCGCCTCCGCGCCGCCGGACTGGTCTCTTCTGACGAGGTGCATCCCCTCCGCCTCCTCGAGGACGATCTTGTTCTCCTCGAAGTCGAAGACGAGCCTCGTCACCTTCGACGTGGCCGTCGCGTGCGCGTAGGCGATGCGGACCGCGCCCGAGACCTGCGTCGACCCCCGCTTGAGCCGCGCGCTGGAGACGCCGCCGAACCCCAGGATCGTGACCGACGCCATCACCGCGACGATCGCGATGACGACGAGGATCTCGACCAGGGTGACGCCGCGCCTCCTCATGGCTCAGAGCTCGGCCACCCGCTTGATGTCGCTCGGCTTGAAGTCGTCCCGGATGTCGTCCGGCGTGCCCTCTTTGCCGTCCCGACCGTTGGAGTGCACGCGGACGTCGCCGCCGTCCTCGCACACGATCCGGTAGGGGGATCCGAACGGATCGTCGGTCTTCTTCGAGTCGAGCTTCTTGGCGTCCGCGAGGTCCTTCACCGTGGGGCAGGCGCCCCCCTCGGCGTCGGTGTTCAGGTAGAGCTCGGCGGCCTGCTTGACGGCCTCCGCGCCCACCTTGGTCGCCTCGACCTTGGCCTTCCGGAACTGGGGGAACACGAGCAGCGTGGCGCCCCCCGCGATGACGGCCATGATCGCCACGACGATGAGCACCTCGACGAGCGTGACGCCCCTGCGGAGCCGGCCCCGCCGCGCCCGGCTCGCCGAGCTCCACACGCCGATCCGGTTCCACGTGTCGTTCATCTGGGTCTCCATCTCCGTTCTAGCCGAGAGTGCGCTCATCCTGTTCCTCACTGGATCCTGTCGATGCCGCCGAAGATCCCATCCGGCCCGTCGCTCATCAGATCGTACCCCGTCGGGTGCTCGAAGCCCGGACATAGGAGCCGAAGCGGCCGACCCCAAGCGTCCACGGGATCGAACGTCGCGTAGCCGCCCGTCTTGAGCTCGGAGAGGTCGCCCGGGCAGCGGCCGTCGTGGTCGGCCCGGTAGGCGTCCACCGCGCGGCCGACGACGCCGATCGTCGCGCGGGTCGCTCGGACGCCGATCCGCTCGCGCTCGCGGGCGCCGAGGACGACGAAGAGGAGCACGACCGCGCCGCCCAGGGCGAGCGGGCGCGCCCGCCCCACGCCGAGGCGGTGGAGGAGCGACCCGGTCCTCTCCCAAGGGAAGAAGATGGTCCGCTGGAGCTGCTTCTTTCCTCGCGCCATGTCATCCCGTGAAGTTCGACATCTGGATGAGGGGCATGAGGATCGAGAAGGCGATGAACGCGACCGCGCCGCCCATGATGACGATCATCAGCGGCTCGAGGAGGCTCGTGAGGACCTGGACCCGGGTCTCGACGGCGGCGTCGTAGGCCTCGGCCACGTTCTCGAGCATGTTCTCGAGCTGGCCGCTCTTCTCGCCGATGGCGATCATGTGCGTGACGATCGGCGGGAAGCGCTTGGAGCGCTTGAGCGACTCGGCGATGTGCTCGCCCTCCCGGAGGCTCTCGATCGCGTCCACGACGACCTGCTCGAGGACGGCGTTCCCGAGCACGTTCTTCACGATGCCCATCGCCTTCAGGAGCTCCACGCCGGCCGAGAGGAGCGTCGAGAGCGTGCGGGCGAACCGCGCGATGGCGAGCATGGAGAGCAGGGAGCCGAAGATCGGGGCGGACAGGCAGAAGCGGTCCCAGACGTAGCGCCCCTCCTTCGTCGCCTTCCACCGCCGAAAGCCGTAGAGGCCGCCGGTGATCCCGCCGAAGAGGAGCCACCAGTAGCTGCCCATCATGCCGCTCGTGAAGATGAGCAGCTCGGTGTACCAGGGCAGCGCCTGGTCCATCGACTGGAAGGTGGTGACGAGGTTCGGGACGACCGCCACCATCAGCACGCTGATGATGAGGATGCCGATGATCGCCATCAGCGCCGGGTACGCGAGCGCGGCGGTGACCTTGCCCCGGAGCTTGGCCTGCCCCTCCATGAAGTGCGTGAGCCGCTCGAGCACGCCCTCGAGCGTCCCCGAGGCCTCCCCGGCGCGCACCATGTTCACGTAGAGCGGGGGGAAGATCGCGGGGTGCGCCTCGAGCGCGTTGGCGAAGGCGGTGCCCTCGCGGACCTGCTCGCGCACGTTGGTGAGCGCCCGCTTCAGGCCCTCGCGCTCGACCTGCTCGATGAGCGCGTTCAGCGACTCGAACAGGGGGATGCCGGCGCGGAGGAGGGTGGCGAGCTGGCGCGTCATGATCGCGACGTCGCTGACCGACGGCTTGTCGAAGAACGCGAAGAGCTTCAGGTTCCGCTGCGCCTTGTCCTTGGCCTCGGCCTCCTCCGTCGCCGTGGTGAGGAGGATGCCGTCCTTGCGGAGGAGCGCCCGCAGCACCCTCGGGTTCTCGGCGTCGCGCATGCCCTTGGTGGGCTTGCCCGTCCCGATCAAGATCCCGCGGTACTCGAAGACTGCCATGTTTCCTGCCCGCCCCCGCTACTCGTCCACCATGACGTCTTCTTGCTTCGCCGTGAGGACCTCTTCGACGGTGGTCCTCCCCTGCAGCACCTTGCGCGCACCATCGTCACGCAGTGTGTCCATCCCCGCGATGACGGCCGCGCGCTTGATGGTCTGCGCGTCCGCGTTCTTCAGGATGAGCGGGCCGATCGTGTCGTCGACGACCATCAGCTCGTAGATGCCGCGTCGCCCGAGGTAGCCCTTGCCGCCGCACGCGTCGCAGCCGCCCGGCTTGTAGAACACCGGCTCGTCCGGCATGCCGGCGCCGGCGTACTCGTAGGCGTGGTCGTGGGGGGCGTAGCGACCTTTCAGGACGCGCCGCCGCTTCCAGTCCAGCGACGCCTTGTCGAGGGCGAGCTGCTCGAGCTCGAAGGCGCTGGGCGCGTAGGGCACCTTGCAGTGTGGGCAGAGCATGCGGACGAGGCGCTGGGCGAGGACGCCGATCACGCTGGACCGTACGAGGAACGGCTCGATCTGCATCTCCACCAGCCGCGTCACGGCGCCGGCGGCGTCGTTCGTGTGGAGCGTGGAGAGGACCAGGTGGCCCGTGAGCGACGCGTGGATCGCGATCTCCGCCGTCTCTTTGTCCCGGATCTCGCCGACCATGATGACGTCCGGATCTTGCCGGAGGAACGCGCGAAGGGCGCTCGCGAACGTGAGGCCGATCGAGGGCTGGACGTGGATCTGGTGCAGCCCGCCGATCTCGTACTCGACCGGATCCTCCGCGGTGAGGATGTTGATGTTCGGCTCGTTGATGCGGTTGAGCGCCGCGTAGAGCGTGGTGGTCTTGCCGCTCCCGGTCGGGCCCGTGACGAGGATGATGCCGTCGGGGCGCCGGACCAGATCATCCATGATCCGGTACTCGCGCGGCGCGAACCCGAGCTCGTCCAGGCCGAGCAGGACGCTCGTCTTCTGGAGGATGCGCATGACGATCCGCTCGAAGCCGCGGCTGGTAGGCACGGTGGACACGCGGATGTCCACGCTCTTTCCGGCGATCTTCAGCGAGATGCGGCCGTCCTGGGGCAGGCGCTTCTCGGCGATGTTGAGGGCCGCCATGAGCTTCACGCGCGCGATGATCTTGGCGATGAACTGCTTGGAGGCGCGGCGCACGACGTAGAGCTCGCCGTCGATGCGGAAGCGCACCACGACGTCGCGCTCCTCGGGCTCGATGTGGATGTCGCTCGCGCGCTCGCGCACGGCCTGGGCGAAGAGGCCGTTCACCCACGCGATGATGGGGGCCTCGTCGTCGGAGTCGAGGATGTCGACGACCTCCTCCTCCTCGAGCGCCTGGTCCCCTCGGAGCTCTCCGCCGGCGGTCTCCTTCTTCTCCCAGACGCGGTTGATGGCGTCGAGCACCACCTCGGTGGTGGCGACGGCGAGCTCGACGGGCTTGCCGAAGAGGGTGCGGACGTCGTCGATCGCCATGACGTCGAGCGGATCCGCCGTCACGCAGTAGACGACCGACTCGTCCTCGGAGAGCGGCAGGATCTTGTGCTGCTTCGCGTAGGTGATGGGCACGCGCGACGACACCGAGTCGGGGATCGCAGCGATGTCGATCTTGGGCATCACGCCGAGCCCGCACTCGGCCGCGAGCGCGGTGGCGATCGCCTTCTCCTCCGCGATCTTCCCCGTCACGAGGAGCTCCGCGAGCGGCTGGCCGCGCTCCTTCACCGTCTCGAAGAGCGGCGCGAGGCGCTCCGCGGAGACGACCCCTCGCTTGACGAGGATCTCCCCGAGGTACTCGCTCTGCGCCTGCTGCGCCGACATCGTTCTTCCGCTTACTCCACCCGCTCCCCTCCCGGCCGCTTCGGGGCTGGCGGGGTCGGGGTCGGGGTCTTGATCTTGCCACGTTGCGCGGCACCTGCAGCTCCATCCCCGCCGTCGGGGCGCGCCGTGGCGGCCGAGGCCGCGGTCCCCGTCCCCCCGCCCTTCGGCGCCGAGACGCTCGGCAGCGCGATGGGCTCCACCGCGTCGTGGTTCCTGGGCCTCCGGGGCCGCGCCTCCTCCTCGAGCCGCTCGTTCTCTCGGGCCTCGAGCATGGACTGCCGGATGGCCTCGAGGAGGCCGTTCGCGCGGGAGAAGTCGTTCGGCGGCTCCCACTCCATGTCCTCGCTGAACACGAAGTAGCGGTCGAGGAACTCTTGGCGCTCCTGCATCTTGCGCTCGAAGATGACGCGCAGATCGTCCTGCTCCCGGACCACGTACGGCGTGAGGATCAGGAGGAGGTTGGTCTTGGACTTGGTCTGCACCTCCTGCCGGAAGAGGAACCCGAGGACCGGGATGTCGCCGAGGATCGGGATCTTGGTCTGGCTCGTCGTCTCCTGATCGCGCATGAGGCCGCCGATCACCACCGTCTGTTGGTCCCGGACGATGAGCGTCGTGGCCGCTTGACGCTTGTTGATGGTGACCGCGCCCAGCGTGCCCTGATCCGTCGCTCCGACCTCGGAGATCTCCTCGGTCAGCTCGAGCCGCACCTGATCCGAGTCGTTCACGTAGGGGGTGATCTTGAGCTTGATGCCGACGTCCTCGCGCGGCGCCGAGCCGCCGAGGAGCCCGCCGAGCCCGCCGAGCCCCGCGAGGGCGCCGGCCGCCTGCCCGCCGGCCGCCTGCGCGAGCTGGCCGAGGTTGCCGCCCGCGTTCGTCTGGAGCGGGACGCTCTGCCCGACGGAGATCGACGCCTCGACGCTGTCGGTGGCGAGGATGTGCGGCGTCGCGAGGACGTTGCTGTTGCCGTCGTTCGCGAGGGCGTGCAGCACGATGCCGAGCGCCGGGATGGAGACCCCCGTGCCGAAGATGTTCTCCGTGCCCTCGATCTCGGGGCCGCGCACGCCCATCGCGAGGGCGCCGAGCTTGTCCGGGCTCGGCAGACCGACGACGCTCGTCGGGATGTTGTTCCCGCCGTAGACCGCGCCCGTCCCCTGCGCGCCGAAGTCGAGCGGGCCGCCGCCGTGGTACGCGAGCCCGAGATCGGTCGTGCGGTTGATGTTGAGGTCCATGATGACGGCCTCGATGAAGACCTGCCGCCGGGGCCGGTCGAGCCTGTCGATGACCGCGCGCAGCGAGGCGTAGTCGCGCGAAGAGGACGTGGTGAGCAGCGCGTTCGTGGCCTCGTCACAGCCGACCTTGACCGCCCCCTCGAAGATCTCCTCGGAGCCG
>CAZBJI010000132.1:0-23374 GCA_964492175.1 uncultured Polyangiaceae bacterium
CCTTGATGGCCTTGAGCTGCTGGCGCAGCACGTACTCGCGCTGGTTCTTGCCCATCTCCTCCTTGATCTGGGAGTTGATGCGCTCTCGCATCTTCAAGATCTCGTGCTGGCGCGTGAGGAGCCGGAGCACCTTCCGAACGCGCTCCTTGATGTCCACCGTCTCGACGAGCTGCGCCTTCTCCTCCACCGGCGCGTCGAGGTTCGCCGCCACGAGGTCGGCGAGCGCGCCGGGCGCTTGGATCGAGTCGATCAGCGAGCCGGCCTCCCGGGGGAGCTCCGGCATGAGCTGGATGACCTGCTTCGCGATGTCGCGCAGGCTCATCGCCAGCGCCTCCGCCTCCACGTCCTCCGTCTGCGGCTCCTCCAGCTTGCGGATGCGAGCGCGCATGTACGGGGCCGTCTGCGTCACGCTCTCCAGCCGGATGCGCGTGAGGCCTTGAAGGATGAGCGAGTAGTTCCCGGAGCTGTGCTTGAGCGCCTTGAGCACGCGGGCCGCGCAGCCCACGTGGTAGAGATCCTCGTACCCGGGATCATCGGTCTGCGGATCTCGCTGGGCGAAGATCGCGATGACCGGTCCGGGCAGGTTGTCCACGTCCTCCACCAGCGCCACGGACTTCTCGCGGCCGACGTCGAACGGGGCAACCGCCCCGGGAAAAAGCACTGCGTTCCGGATCGGCAGGACCGGGAGTTCGTCTCCGAAGGTGACCTCTTCGTCGGAGCGCGGCGGCGGCGGCGGGATCTTCTTTTCGGACATTGGCTTCTTTCGGCGTGCTCTTTGCTTGCGACAGTAAGGCGCCTGCGCTGAACGTCAAATGCTTTTGCGTGAGCTGGCGGCATGACAGCTTTCCGCGGCGCCGGACAGATACGGTGTAGGATGCGCGAGATGCCTCACTCGGCGCTTCCGCCGGCAGAGGACCTGAAGCTCGTGCAGCTCGCGGACATCGCGCGAGGCGGCATGGGGATGGTCCAGCTCTGTCGCGTGGCCGGCGGGAGGCTCGGCGGGCAGTTCCTGGCGGTGAAGCGGCTCAACCCCGCCATCGAGCAGGAGCCCGAGTTCGTCAACATGTTCCTGGACGAGACTTGGATCACCGCCACGATCAACAGCCCCCACGTGGTCAAGGTCGAGTCGTGGGGGCGGGACGAGTATGGACTCTACCTCGCGGTCGAGCTCGTGCAAGGCGTGAGCCTCTCCCGGCTGATGAAGGAGTCGAAGGAGATGAAGGAGCCGTTCGCGGAGCGGACGGTCGCGTTCATCATGTCCCAGGTCTGCGCGGGGCTCGCCGCCGCGCACGGGCTCCGAGCAGAGAACGGCCAGCTCCTCGGGCTCGTCCATCGGGACCTCACGCCGGGGAACATCCTGGTCGGCTTCGACGGCCTCGTGAAGATCGCGGACTTCGGGATCGCGAAGGCGGAGGAGCGCCTCACGAGCACGCGCATCGGCATGATGAAGGGCAAGCCCGCGTACATGGCGCCAGAGCAGGCGCGCGGTGGGGGCATCGACGGTCGGGCCGACCTCTTCGCCATGGGCGTCGTCATGTTCGAGCTCCTCGCCGGCACCCGGCCCTGGACCGCCAAGAACGATCTCGAGACGCTGATCGCCGTGTCCACGCAGCAAGCCCCCGAGCTCTCGGACATCCGCAAGGTGAGCCCGGTCCTCTCCGAGATCGTGACCCGCTGCCTCAAGAAGGTGCCCGGCGAGCGGTTCGCGTCGGCGGACGAGATCAGGGAGCGCATGGACGGCTGGCGCCGCGAGCGAGGCTTCGACCGCGACGACCAAGCGTCCCTGGCGGCGTTCGTCGTCCGCAACACGCAGCAGCAGCAGCAGTGGTTCCAGCAGGCGCTCTCCGGGGGGCTGCGCCAGGGCGGCATGACGTTCTCGGACCTCGAGGCGCGCATCGACGCGGGGCGGAAGAAGACGAGCGGACCGCAGGCGTCCCCGCCGCAGCCTTCCGGACCGCTGGGCGCGAGGCCCGCGCCCGCGGCGGGCGTCGTCGCCGCGCCGGTCGCTCCATCCGGTCAGCTCGACGACATCGACGAGAACGCGCAGACCCGCTTCATGGGGGCGTCGCCGGCGGCGGGGGCCACGCCTAGCGCCGGTGCCCCGTCGAGCTCGATGGGGAGCACCGTCGCGTTCACCCCGGAGGAAGCGGCGAAGCTCGCGCTCGCGCCGCCCTCCCCCGCGGCGGGCAGCCCGCTGCCCCTGCCGCCGCGCCGCTCGCCCGCGGTCGGCGAGCGCGCGCACAGCCCGCCCGTGAGCGGCTTCGGACCGCCGTCGTCCGGCGCCGTGCTCCCGCTCGGCGCGGGGCCGATCTCCGGACCTGCGATCTCCTCGGGGCCGTTCTCCCCGGGACCCATCTCACCGCTTCAGTCGGCCCTCGCTCCCGTGAGCGGACCCGTGCCCTCCAGCCACGACCTCGGTCGCGCCAGCGACGCCGGCCTGGGGCACGCGCCTGCGCCCGTCTGGGCGGGCGCGGAGCGGCGGTCGCCGCTCCGTTGGGTCGCGCTCGTGGTCCTCGTGCTGGTCGGGGTCGCCGCCGCGGTTTGGTTCTTCGTCCTGCCGCGCTACGGTATCCGGGTCCCCTAGGCCCCCCCGTGGATCCCATCGCGTTCCTCCTCGCGTTCTCGTTCGGCGTCGCGCCCAGCGCGGACGGGTCCATGGATCCGGGGCCGAGCGCGGAGTGTCCGCGCGACATGCGCCTCGTGAGCGGGACCCACCACGAGGACGTGCAGCACCTCTGCGTCGCGCCTCAAGAGGACGCGAAGGACACGCACTGCTTCGCGTACCACGAGGGCATCACCGGGCTCGAGGGCGCCACCACGGCCATTCGCGTCTGCATGGACCAGTTCGAGGCCCCCAACAAGCGCGGAGCGAAGCCGTTCGTGATGAAGTCGTTCAGGTCCGCAGAGAAGTACTGCGCGCAGCGGGGCAAGCGGACGTGCACCGAGCAAGAGTGGGAGACCGCCTGCGAGGGGCCCCACTACCTGCCCCTCTCGTACGGCTGGAAGGTCGACAAGAGGATCTGCAACAGCGACAAGAAGTGGATGCCCGTCGACTGGGACAAGTTCGGCCAGGGCGACGAGGCGGCCAGCGAAGAGTCGACTCGGCTGTGGCAGGGCACGCCGAGCGGGCGCTTCCCCGGCTGCGTGTCGCCCTTCGGCATCTACGACATGATGGGCAACGTCGAGGAGTGGGTCGCGCTCACCCCGACACGCGGAGGCAAGACGCGGCGGTGGCCGGGCGCGCTGATGGGCGGGTTCTGGGCGAAGCCGTGGACCGGCTGCCGTGGGACGAACGACGCGCACGAGCCGAGCTTCGTGTTCTACGAGACGGGCTTTCGGTGCTGCGCGGACCCGGGCACGCTCGACACCGACGGCAAGCGCGTCCCCAAGCGGGCGGACTGATCCATGCGCGCGGTCTTCTTCGGCACGCCGGAGATCGCCGTGCCGGCGCTCGAGGCGCTCACGCAGCGAGCGGAGGTCGTCTCGGTGGTGTGCCAGCCCGACAAGCCCGCGGGGCGCGGCTTGGACCTCAGGCCGCCCCCGGTCAAGGTCCGAGCCCTGGAGCTCGGTCTCGACGTCACCCAGCCCACCAAGGTCAGGCCGCCCGAGTTCGCCGCGTGGCTTCGGGCGCGCGAGGCCGACGTAGCCCTCGTCATGGCCTACGGGCGCATCCTGCCCAAGGCCGTCCTCGAAGCGCCGCGCCGCGGCTGCCTGAACCTCCACGCCTCGCTCCTGCCGGCGTACCGCGGGGCCGCGCCCATCCAGTGGGCGATCGTCCGGGGGGAGACCGTGACGGGCATCTCGCTCATGCAAATGGACGAGGGGATGGACACGGGACCCGTGCTCGCCACCCGCGAGGTCCCCATCGGCCCCGACGTCACCGCGGGGGATCTCGCGGTGACGCTCGCGGGGTGCGCGGCCAACGTCGTCCTCGATCTCCTCGAGGACGCGGTCCGCGGCGCCCTGCCCCCCGTCCCGCAGGACCACGACCGCGCGACGCACGCGCCGCTCCTCGAGAAGGAGGACGGTAGGGTCGACTGGCGCCGCTCGGCGCGGCGTGTCCACGATCACGTCCGCGGGATGTCCCCCTGGCCGGGCGCCTTCACGCACACCGGCGGGCGCTCGCTCAAGATCCTCGAGACGCGGATCGCGGAGGGCTCTCACGACGCCGCACCGGGCACGGTGCTGGTCGCGCACAAGGACCGGATCGAGATCGCCTGCGGAGAAGGCCGCGTCGCGCTGCTGCGGGCCCAGCTCGAGGGGCGGCGCGCGCTGCCTGCGGCCGAGCTCGTTGGCGGCCGGGTGCTCGCCGAGGGTGCCTTGCTCGGCGTGACGCCATGAGCTCGGAGCGCGCTCCTCTCGACGACTTCCTGGAGGAGCTGAGGCGTGAGTTCCCCCGCTTCCGGGTGATCCGCAAGTCGGAGAGCCCCCTCTCGAAGGCGATCGACGTCTTCCTGCGCGTCCTCACGCTCGGGGGCCAGCGGAGCTACCTGAACCGCTACTACACGGTCATCGGCGATCGACTCTACGTGCCCCTCGGCTGGGACGACGTGGATCCGATCGACGCCGTCATCACCCTCCGGCACGAGCGGGTCCACCTGCGGCAGCGGCGCCGGCTCACGCTCCCCGGCATGACGATCGTCTACCTCCTGCTGCCCTTCCCGCTGGGGCTGGCGTACGGTCGAGCGCGGCTCGAGTGGGAGGCGTACGAGGAGACGCTCCGCGCCACGCTGGAGCTGCGCGGCGAATCCGCCCTCCGATCGCCCGCGCTCCGCGAGCGCATCGTGACCCAGTTCACGAGCCCGGCCTACGGCTGGATGTGGCCGTTCCGCAGGACGGTGGAGCGGTGGTACGACGCGGCGGTGGAGCGCCTCGCACCCATTAGCGCAGGCCGGCCGCCGCCGTGCGACGCATGACGAGGGTACGGATCTTCTCGGCGGTAGCGTCCGGCGGCGCGGGCTTCGGGATGAAGTCGTCGAAGTTGAGATCGAAGGCGGCGCGCTCCACGTCCGCGCCGGTGCGCTTCGTGTGGAGCACCCACGCCGCCGCAGGCTCTCGCGCCTCCTGGACGACCCGCGCTCGGAGGTCGAACCCCGCGTTCATGGCCTCGACGTCGGCGTCGCAGATGACCACGGCGACCGCTCGGCGGAGCTCGCGCACCGCGTGCTGCGTGTCGCGCGCCAAGCGGACGTCGAAGCCTCGCTCGATCAGGCGGAGGTCGAGGGGCGACGTGGAGAGCGGATCGGGATCGACGAGGACGGCCACCGGCCGCGCGGCGGTCACCTCGGGGTACTGCTCGGCGATCTCGACCCGGAGGGCATCCAGGACGCCCGGATCGAACAGGGACCCGCGGAACATCTCCAGGTACGCGAGCGCGAGCGGCGGCGGCAGGATGCGCCCGACCGAGTTGCTGCGCAGCGTGGTCAGATCGAGGTAGCTGTCGCAGGCGGTGAGGACCCGCGCGCCCAGATCGATCGCCGCGCCCTTGGCCCCGTGCGGGAGGCCCTGGCCGTCGAAGCGCTCGTACATCTGCACGAGCGCGAGCACGGTCTCCGGGCTCAGCCGGGCGTTCGCGAAGAACCGATGGTTGACGTCGTGGGTCTCGTCCGCGCTGGCGCGACACTTGGGGTGACGCTCCACGTTGAGCTGGGTGACGTGGAACGCGCCGTCCTTCCCGACGTCATGGAGCAGCGCCGCCACGCGGTAGTTGGCCGCGGTCGCCGGAGGGACGCCGAGGCGCGCGCAGAGGCGCATCACCCACTCCGCGACCGCCGTGGAGTGCCGCTCCAGGTTCGACCGGGTCGCGTCGATCTCGGTGACCAAGGCAGCGATCACCTCCGCGACGTCCACCTGGGGCGCGGCGGGGACGCGCACCGCCGTGGTGGGCTCGGGTGAGTCCCGGCGCCCCGGCGCGCGGGGCGGCGTCGCGATGGGCGCGCCCTGGACGTCGACGATCCCTGCGGCCCCGGCCGGCATGGAGGTCGGCAGGTCGATGCCGAGCGCGTACTGATCGCGACGGCGCTCGAGGTCCTCGGGGGCGAGCGGCGCGATGCCGAGCGCCAGGAGATCCCGCGCCCGCTCCGCCTCGATGGGCCCGGGCGCCGCGGACGAAGCCTTGGGGGCCGCGGGCTTCACGGACGTCGTGGGCACGATCGCGTCCCGAAGAGACACGAAGTGCGTGGGGTCGCCGAAGTAGGCCCGCTGCACCGCGGCGATGATCGCCGCCGGCCGGCCGAGGAGGGGGCGCACCTCCTTCACCCCCGCCGCGAACTTCACCTCGGAGAACGCGACCAGATCATCCGGCTTGGACGTGACCACGGAGAGCGTGTCCGTCGCCGCGGCGTAGAGCACCGGCATGACCTCGTGGAGCTCGGCGAGCTTCCCCGGGACCAGGTCCAGGATGGTCTGGCTGATCTTGGCGCTGTAGAGCTTCTCGGTCGAGATGAAGCTCGTGGTGTAGACGGTCGCCAAGTACTTCAGGAGCTCCGCCTCGGTGAGCACCGCTTGGTCGATGAGGACGTCCTCGACGCGCCTGCCGTCGCGGAGCGCCGTGTCGACCACCAGCTTGTGCGCCGGCGCCGAGATCCGGCCCTCGGCGAGCAGACGGTCCGCCACGCGCTGGTTGATGTCGAGGACCTTCATCCGGCGGTCGTCGCAGAATATCGCCCGGCGCGCCGCCACACCAGCGGTGCGACGCCGCGCACGCGGATCAAGCTCCGGAGGGGTGCCAGATCGTCTTCAGCTCGACGAAGCGCTCGATCCAGCGCGGCGTCGTGCAGGCCTCGTGGTCGAACCACTGCGCTTCTGTCAGCTCGCGGCTACGAAAGCGCTTGACTGTCTCCGCGGCCGACTCCTCCGCGGCGCGCGCCAGCTTGGCGTCCACGCCGTGGAGATCGAGCGCCTGGACCTCGACGTGCTTGGCGAGGTGGGGCAACACCTCGCCCGCGCGGCCGGTCAGCACGTTGATGACCCCGCCCGGCAGGTCGCTCGTCGCGAGCGCCTCCGAGAAGACGAGGCTCGTGCGCGGATCCTCCTCGGACGCGAGGACCACGCAGGTGTTGCCGCTGGCGACCACGGGCAGCACCGCCCCGCAGAGGCCGAGCAGCGCCGGGCGGCTAGGGGCGACCACGGCGACCACGCCGATGGGCTCGGCGACGGTGAAGTCGAAGTGCGGCCCCCCGACCGGGTTCAGGCTGGAGAAGAGGCTCTGGAACTTGTCCGTCCAGCCGGCGTACGAGAGCGCTCGCTCGACCGACGCCGTCACCTCTCGGCGCGCCTCCGACGGCGGCAGCCCGCCTCGGACGAGCGCGCCCTCGAGCTCCTCGGAGCGCGCGTCGAGCATCTCTGCGAGGCGGTAGAGGATCTGCCCGCGGTTCGCCGCGGTGCGCTTCGACCAGCCCTCGAACGCCGCGTGGGCGACCTTCACGGCGTCACGCGCGTCCTTGCGAGAAGCCAGCGGCACGTTCTCCTTCGTCCCGCGTTGACCGGGGGCGCTGGTCTCGGCCACCTGGAAATACCGACCCGACTCCGACCGCACGAACGCTCCGCCGATGAACATCTTGTAGGCCTTTCGGACGTTGAGCCGGGTGAGGGGCCACGCCGTGGCGGCGAGCGGCCCGCCGGTGGACTTCGGGACGCGCGTGCTCCCGCGCGTGGCCGTGCGCGCGCGCGCCATCACTCCGCCTCCAGGTACGCGAGCAGGCCTTGGCGCCCGCCCTCGCGGCCGAAGCCGCTCTCCTTGTAGCCCCCGAACGGGGAGCTCGCGTCGAACTTGTTGAAGGTGTTCGCCCAGACCACCCCGGCGCGGAGCTTCTGGGCGACGTCGAAGATCTTGGACCCCTTGTCGGTCCAGATGCCGGCGGAGAGGCCGTACATCGTGTTGTTCGCCTTCTCGATGGCCTCGTCCGGCGTCCGGAAGGTGAGGATCGAGAGGACGGGCCCGAAGATTTCCTCGCGCGCGATCCGGTGAGACTGCGACACGTGCGTGAAGAACGTGGGCGCGAACCAATACCCGCGCTTCGGGAGCTCACAGGGGGCCGAGAAGCGCTCGGCGCCCTCCTCCTCCCCGCTCGCGACGAGCTCGCGGATCTTGTCGAGCTGCATCTTGGAGTTGATCGCGCCGATGTCGGTGTTCTTGTCGAGCGGATCCCCGACCCGGAGCGACGCCATCCGGTCCTTCAGCTTGCGCACGACCAGGTCGTGGACGCCCTCCTGAACGAGGAGCCGCGAGCCCGCGCAGCACACGTGCCCCTGGTTGAAATAGATGCCGCCGATGATGCCCTCGACGGCCTGGTCGAGCGGCGCGTCGTCGAACACGATGTTGGCGGCCTTCCCGCCGAGCTCCAGCGTGAGCTTCTTGCCCGAGCCTGCGAGCGCCTTCTGGATCCGCTTTCCGACCAACGTGGAGCCCGTGAACGCGACCTTGTCGACGTCGGGGTGACCGACGAGCGCCGCGCCCGTCTTGCCGGCGCCCGTGACGACGTTGACGACGCCCGGCGGGAGGTCCGCCTCCTCGATGATCTTGGCGAGCAGGAGCGCGGAGAGCGGCGTCGTCTCCGCGGGCTTGAGCACGCACGTGTTCCCGCACGCGAGCGCCGGCGCGAGCTTCCACGCCGCCATGAGCAAGGGGAAGTTCCAGGGGATCACCTGGCCGGCGACGCCGAGCGCGCGGATGTTCCGCCCCGGGAATGCGTACGCGAGCTTGTCGGCCCAGCCCGCGTAGTAGAAGAACCACGCCGACGCGAGGGGCACGTCGACGTCACGCGACTCCTTGATGGGCTTGCCACCGTCGAGCGACTCCACCACCGCGAGCTCGCGGGCCTTCTCCTGGATGGCGCGCCCGATGCGGTAGATGTACTTCGCGCGGTCGATGGGCCGGAGCTTCGACCAGTACTTGTCGTAGGCCAGGCGCGCGGCGCGCACGGCGCGGTCGACGTCCCGCTCGTCCGCCTCGGCGACCTCCGCGAGCTTCTCCTCCGTCGACGGGCTGTGGGTGTCGAAGTACTTCCCCGAAAGAGGCTTCTGCCACGCCCCGCCGACGAAGAGCTCGTACCGGCGATCGATCTTGACGTGATCCGTCGCCTCCGGCGCCGGCGCGTACACCCAGGAGCTGCCGAACTGGAGCGCGAGATCGGCGCCCTCGGCGCCGCCCGCCGGCCCGACGTGGACGAGCGCCTTCGACGAGGCGCCCGGGCGCTTGGGGCGGGCGCGCGGGCGGGTTGGTTCCGACTTGAGGCCGCTCGAGGGGCGGGGGGGCATGGTCCGGCGACTCTACGCAATTCGCCCGGCCCGCCCAAGCGAATCCAGATGCGAGCTCCGCCCGCCGAGCGTTCGTGACGGCCGGCCGGTCACGGCTTGCCGGGGACGTTGAGGTCGACCCGGTAGAGGCCCGTCCGCGCGGTGATGAAGAGCGTGCGGCGGTCGGCTCCCCCGAAGGTGCAGTTCGCGGGCTGCTCGGGCACGTCGATGGTCCCCCACGACGTGCCGTCGTCGCGGAACACCTCCACGCCGGCGCCGGTGGTCAAGTAGAGGTTCCCGGCGTCGTCCACCGCCATGCCATCCGAGGGGCCGATGTCCACGAAGAGCGTCCGCGGCCCCGTGGAGCCGTCGGGCGCCAGGTCGTAGGTGTAGAGGCCGCCATCCTGGGAGTCGGTGACGTACAGAGTCGCCTCGTCCGGCGAGAGCGCGACGCCGTTCGGCTGCCCGTACTCGTCTCCGACGAGGTGCACCACGCCCGCGAGGTCTACTCGGAAGACCCCCTGGAACGGGATCTCCTGCGGGCCCACGAGCCCGTAGGTCGGGTCGGTGAAGTACACCTGACCGTCGCTCCGTACGATGACGTCGTTGGGTGAGCTGAACGCCATGCCCTGGTAGGTGTCGGCGACGGTCACGGGCGCGGGCGCCCCGCCGGCGGGCGACCGTGACACGCGGCGCCCCGAGTGCTCGCACATCACGATGTCGCCGTTCGGCGCGAGGCCGTTGCCGTTCGTGTTGGCCGAGGGCTCACGCCACACGGTGATCCCGCCGCCGGGCACGTGCTCGTGGATGCGGCTCGCCGGGATGTCGCTGAAGCGGAGCACCCCCTGGGCGGGGAGCCAGACGGTGCCCTCCGTGAACGAGAAGCCGCCCTGGATGAGGGTCACGGGGCCGATTCCCGCGATCGGGTCGACGCCCTCGAAGCTCCCGCCCGCGCCGCTCGTCCCCGATTGTGAGGCGCTGGTCCCGTTCGTGGCGCCGGTCACCGAGCCGGTCGAGGGTCCGGTCGCGGTCTGCGTGGCGCCGGGCCCGACGCCACCCCCGCCCCCACCCGCGGCCGAGTCGTCCCCGCAGCCAGACGCGAGCCCACCGCCGAGGACCACCGCCGAAATCCACCCGATCGCTCTCGTCATGTTCCCTCCGACGCTCTCAGGCCGACCGCTCCGCCGGCTCGATCAGCCGGAAGGATAGCGGGGCTTTCGCTTCTCCACGAAGGCGGACATCGCCTCCTGTAGCTCCTCGCTCGCGAGGTGCGCGGCGTTCCATGCGGCGACGTAGCGGAGGCCCGCCTCCACGCCGTCGCGGGCCGTGGCGCGCAGGACCTCCTTCGTGCCCTGGACGACGAGCGGGGGATTTTCCGCGATCTCCGTCGCCATGGCGAGCGCAGCCGCGAGCGCCTCGTCGTCGCCGGCAAGCACCGCGTTCACGAGGCCGATCGCGAGCGCGCGCTCCGCGGGGACGTCCTTGCCGGTGAACGCGAGCTCCCGGAGGTGGCCGCGGCCGATCACCCCCTCGAGGCGCTGGAGCGACCCCATGTCGGCGACGATCGCCATCTTGGTCTCGCGGAGCGAGAACTTCGCCGACGCCGCCGCGACGCGCACGTCACACGCCGCGACGAGATCGAGCCCGCCTCCGATGCACCAGCCGTGGACGCAAGCGATGAAGGGCTTGTTGCTCTCGACGATGGCGTCGAAGCCGCGACGCATCTCGAGGATCTTCCGGAAGAGCGTGTTGCGCTCGCGAGCCAGGCCCCCCGTGAGGGCGCCGCCGAGCTCGCCGGCCATGCGCATCAGGTCCAGGCCGGTCGAGAAGCACGGACCCTTGCCGGCGACCACGACGGCTCTGACGGCGGGGTCCGCGTCCAAGGACGCGACGGCGGACGGAAGCTCCGCCCAGAACTCGGGGCCCATCGCGTTCTTGCGCTGGGGGTTCGCCAGCCAGAGCAGCGCTACGTGATCACGACGCTCGATCTCGAAAGGGGACGGCATGGGCACCGTCATACACCGGCGCGCGCGGCATTGGCGAAGCCGCACGACCTTCCTGTAAGTTTGGCGCCATGCCAGCCGTTGCCCGAGCCGCCATGCCCCAGCATCTGACCCTCGCCGCGCTCACGCTCGTCTTGGCCAGCGGGTGCGCGTCCTACGTCCCCTTCACGCAGGAGCTCCGCAACGAGCACAAGCTGACCGGGGACGACCTGAAGAACCTCCAGTTCTACAACTCCCACACGATCACGCTGCGCCGCGAGCTCGCCCGCGGAGACCGCCAGGTCACCGGGAGCCACACTCTGCTGGTCATCGCTGGCAAGCAGATCGAGGAGGTCGTGATCGAGAAGCACACCCCGGGCGTCGTGGTGGCTTCCAACGAGAACGCCCTCCGCGTGAGCTTCGAGGAGGGGACGTTCTTCGAGTTCTCGGTGCGAGGGCCGGAGCCTCTTCGCGATCCCCTCGTGCCCGGAGGCTTCGCGGAGCCGCCGGACCCGTTCCCCGGCGACCGGGCCCCCAGGCCCCCGGAGCGCCAGCCCACCTTCTTCGCAGGGAGCGGAAACTACTGGCTCCTCCCGTTCGACGGGGGCCAGGTCAATTTCCAGGGGAAGGCCTACGACGCGGTGAAGGAGACGGGGCTCGCGCACCTGGTGATCAGCACCGAGTCGCTCGAGAGCGTGGAGGAGGACCGCACGGTGCTCAAGGGCAGAAAGCTGTAAGCCTCGCCGGGCTCGGCCGTTGTTCCCCCCAAGATGAACCGCCGAGCTCTACTGCTATCGCTGTCCGCCGCCGCCCTCGGGCTGTCCTCCGGGTGCGCATCCTACGTGCCGGTCACCCAGGAGCTGCGCCACGAGCACAAGCTCACCTCGAACGACCTGCAGAACCTCCAGTTCTACAACTCGCACACGATCACGCTGCGGCGTGAGCTGGCCCGCGGCGATCGCCAGGTCACCGGGGCCCACAAGCTCCTGGTCATCGCGGGCAAGACGATCGAAGAGGTCGTGATCGAGAAGCACACGCCGGGCGTGGTCGTCGGAGTGGACGAGCACACCCTCCGCGTGAGCTTCGAGGAGGGCACCGCCCTCGAGTTCCAGGTGCGGGGGCCCGAGCCGCTGAGCCAACCGCTCAGCGTGAGCCACGGCTTCGCCGAGCCCCCCGACCCGTTCCCCGGTCGCGACGGCCACCCGCGCGAGCTGCGGTCGTTCTCGAACGGCTCGGGCAACTACTGGCTGCTCCCCTTCGAGGGCGGCTCGGTGACCTTCCAGGGCAAGGTGTACGAGGCCGTGAAAGAGACGGGCCTCGCTCACCTCGTGATCAGCACGGAGAGCCTCGACGAGGTCGAGGAAGACAAGACGGTCCTGAAGGGTCGCCGCCTCTGAGCGCCAGCGCCGACCCGGTCGGAGTGCCGGGCTGACAAGTCCTCGATAACTCTCCTGGATCTGGCCCGGGCGAGCCGAGCCGAGATTTCGTTCCGCCCGTTGGAAGATCCGGGTGGGGCCGGCGTAGGACGCTCTCGCACCCCCCGTTCCCCGGTGGAACGTCAGCCAGGAGCGTCCCCATGAAGCCTGTCCATCTCGCGTCCGTCGCGCTCGTCGCGCTCTCCTTCCTCGCCGGCTGCGGCAAGCCCACCGGCACGTACAAGCTCGACAAGGAGGCGATCAAGACCGCCTTCAAGGCCGAGCTCGAGAAGAAGTCGGACGAGGACAAGAAGATGGGCGAGTTCGGGCTCGCGCTCGTCGACATGCTCGACGTGACGCTCGAGGTCAAAGACGACGGCAAGTACGACATGAAGACCTCGATGCCGTCGCTGACCAAGAAGGACGAAAAGAAGGAAGAGACCGAGTCGGGCGACTGGAGCGTCGAGGGCGACACGATCACGCTCAAGGGCAAAGAAGAGATGAAGTGCAAGGTCGGCTCGGGCAAGCTCGAGTGCGGCGCCAAGGGCAAGGACGGCCCGCCCCTCATCTTCAAGAAGTCCTGAGCTCGGCGGGCGTACGGATCAGGCGCCGACGGTCGCTCGGAAGAGGACCCCGGCGCCGCGAGCCTCCACGCGCCCGCTGCCGGCCGGGAGGAACGCGCTCTCGACCGGCCCCAAGGCGACCGAGCCAGCCCTGCCCGTGAGCACCGCTTCGCCCAGCGCGAGAACGATCTCCGGGCCCGATGCCTCCAGCGACACCGCCACGTCGCGGCGGAGCTCGACCGAAGAGAGCTCGAACTCGGCCGCCGCCGTCGCGTAGACGCGGAAGCCGTCCCGCGACGCAGGGCTCACGCGCACCGGAGGCCCGCCCGCGAAGTCGAGGACGGCGAGCAGCTCCGCGACGTCCACGTGCTTCGGCGTCAGCCCGCCGCGCAGCACGTTGTCCGAGCTCGCCATGATCTCGACGCCGACTCCGCGCAGGTAGGCGTGGAGGTTGCCGGCCGGGAGGTACAGCGCCTCGCCCGCGGCGAGCTCCACGTGGCGGAGCAGCAGAGAGCAGACGACGCCGGGATCGCCCGGGTACTCCTCCGCGAGCCTCGCCGCCCAGCGATACGCCGGAGCGAGGGTCCCCCCCTTGGCGGCGAGGGCGGCGGCAGCTTTGCCCACGTCGGCGACGAGCTCGGCGCGAGTCCCCGCTTCGATCGTGAGGAGCGCCGTGAACGCGCGCGAGACGGGCGCGGCGCCGGGCTCTGCGAGCGTGGCCACGACGCCGCCCAGGCTAGGGACGCCGAGCGCGCCCAAGACCTCGTGCGCCTCGGACGCCTCGCGAAAGCCCGAGAGCGCCTCGAACGGGCCGAGCGCGCAGAGGAGCTCGGGCTTGTGGCTCGCGTCCTTGTAGAGGCGGTGGGGCGCGAGCCGCGGCACGCCCGCGCGCTCTTCTCGCTCGAACCCCGCGCGCGCCTGCGCGGTGCTCGGGTGCGCCTGCAAGCTGAGCGGTCGCTCTGCGGCGAGGACCTTCATGAGGAAGGGCAGCCGCCCCCCGAACCGCGCCGCCACCCGCTCCCCGAGCAGCTCCACCGGGCTCGCCTCGATGAGCTCGAGCAGCGACACGTCGCCGTGGGGTGAGCGCGCGATGGAAGGCGCGACCGGGTGGGCGCCCATCCAGAGCTCCGCCTCGGGCGCCGGCGAGGGGGGCGCGCCTCGCAGCCCCGCGATGGCGCTGCGCGAGCCCCACGCGTAGCTCATGATCGGGCAAGTGAGCGGCAACACCGAGAGGAACCATAGCGCCGCGGGCCGCCCGATCGAAGCTCCCCCTTGCGCGCTCGGGCCGCCCGGCGAAGCCTACGGCCGGTCTCTCAAGGAGGATCCCATGCGACTCGCCGACAAGATCGCCGTCATCACCGGAGCAAGCCGAGGGATCGGCCGCGCCAGCAGCCTCGTCCTCGCCAAGGAGGGCGCTACCGTGGTCGGCCTCGCGCGGACCAAGCCCGAGCTCGACTCCTTGGTCGAGGAGATCGCGGCGGCGGGTGGGCGAGCCCGGGCCATCGCCTGCGACGTGACGAAGTCGGCCGAGGTCGCGGCGGCGGTGAAGGAGACGCTCGCGGCGTTCGGCCGGATCGACATCCTGGTGAACAACGCCGGGATCGGCGGGTACCGGCCGTTCCTGGAGTGGTCCGAGGCGGACTACGACCGCATCATGGCGACGAACGCCAAGTCGACGTGGCTGTGCTCCAAGGAGGTGATCCCGCACATGCTGAAGCAGGGGGGCGGCAACATCGTGATGCTCTCGAGCGTGGCCGGCCTGCAGGGGTACCCCTCGGAGGGGATCTACTGCATGTCCAAGTTCGCCCAGGTGGCGCTCGCGCAGTCGCTGGACCGCGAGTTTTTTCAGAAGAACATCAAGGTCTCGCTCGTCTGCCCCGGCGGTGTGGAGACGCACTTCGCGATCGGCGACGGGCGCACACACGGCGGGCCGAACATGAGCGGCTTCTCCACCGCGGAGGACGTCGCGGAGGCGGTGCTGCTCGCGGTGATCCCGCGCGACCGAACGCGGGTGGTCAACGTGATCCTGCGTCCGATGAGCGAGATGACGTGACCGCGGATCGAGCCCGGGCGAGCCGCGGTCGCGCGGCCGCGCGCGACGCTCAGCACCCGATGTTCGCGCCGTCGCAGTCCCCGTAGCACTCCGTGCAGAAGACGCACTGCGCCGCCGCCTGGAGGAGCGGCGCGCCGTTGGGGTACGAGGCCGTGCACTGGTCGATGCACGCCTGGTCGGCGCACGCGTTGAGGCAGTCGTTGAGGCTCGCGCAGTCCGGGGTGCTCATGCAGGTCGCGTACGCGCCCGCGCAGGAGGCGCCGATCGCGCACTGCTGGCACGTCGTGCAGTCGCCGGAGCCGTCGCAGGTGCCGCCACCCGTGGTGACCGCGCTCGTCGACGACGTCGCGGGCCCCGCGCCCGTGGTCGCGGCGACGGTGGTCGCGGACACGGTGGCGACCGTCGTCATTCCGGTCGCCGCGGTGACGGCGGCGTCGTCTCCGTCGTCGGCCGCCCCCGCGCCGCTGCCTCCCTCGCCGAGATCGGACTCGGTCGCCTGCGCGCAGCCGAGGAGCGAGGAGAGGACCAGACAACCCCACGCCATGCCCTTCTTCATGGGGGCACGATGGCCCCCCGGCGCGCGCCGCTCAACGAACCTCGGCTGTCTTGTCCTTACACGGGGCGCCGGCGCGCCCGTCCCGCGCTCACGACTCCCCGAGCGCCCCCCCGGAGCCCACCCCCCCCGAGCCCAGGAGGATGCGGGCGTGAGCACCACGGCGCCGAGCGCCTAGGTGCTCGACGCGCCCGCCGGCACGGAACTCACGCTCCCGCCAGGTGGTGTCGCCTCGGGAGACCACCGTCACCTGTTTGCGCCGGTGCTTAGTTCACGAGCACGGCCTCGAGCGATGGGCACTGCTGACGGGCCGCTTACGGGGAGACCTCGCAATAGTCGCCCGGGAGGCACGCCGAGCGGCCTCCGAGGAGGACCGCGCAACACCCCGTCTCGCACTCCGCGTCCGAGGCGCACACAGGCTGGCAAGCGACGACGCCACCCGTGAGCGCACAGACCTCGCTCTCGCCACAGGCAGGTCCGTCGCCGCACCCTTCCTCCGGGGGCGGCGGCTCCACCACGGGCGCCGGGTCCAGGCTCGCGCGTGCGTAGGTGAGGGTCTCGCCGTCCTTCGTCGAGCATCGAAGACTGTCACCGCCCCGGTCGAGCGCGCATGCCGCGTCGAAGCCGAGGGGCTTCTCGAGGGCAGCGGCGACGTCCAAGCACCCGTAGACCGCGCAGTCGCCGGGCCCGACGAGGCTCGCGGTCTCGCACGTCCACTCGATCTCGTAGCCATCGCCGGTGTCCGTCCACTCTACCGACGCCGAGACCCGGACCCTGGCCTGGCCCAGCACCGACGACGCGCTGCCCACGCACGACGCGAGGACCGAGATCTCCCTCGACTCCGTTCCCACCCCGCCGTCCTGGAGCTCCAGCAGCGCCACCCCGGCCTCGGGCTGGAACTGCCAGGTTCCGACCAGGGGCTCGGGCCCGCAGGCGGGCAGCGCGGCCACGCACCCCGTCAAGATCGCGATTCTTGCTACCCTTTGTCGCATCGTTCGACTCCTCTAGGAAGGGAGTCGTGGGCCGCCCGGGGATGTGAAGGCAGTAGACTGATTTTCGAGGCATGACGATGGCGGAGGACGAAGACGCGAGACCCGAGGCCGAGCGCGCCATCCGCGACCACCTCGCGGCGGGCCGCACATCGGCGGCGGCGACCGAGGGGCTCCGGCTCTACGGCGCGGAGATCTACGGCCTGCTGGTGGGTCTCTGCCGCGGCCGCGCGGAGGCCGACGACGTGTTCTCCCTGTTCGCCGAGCGGCTCTGGCGTTCGTTCGACCGCTTCGAGCAGAAGTGCTCCGTGCGGACGTGGGCCTACCTGGTCGCGCGGCGCGCCGCTCACGACCAGCGTCGCAAGGCGCGCCGGCCGGAGGTCGGCCTGTCGGAGGCGCCCGACGTCTCGCAGATGGCCGCGCGCATCCGGACCGAGACCGCCGCGTACCGGCGGACCGAGACGAAGGACCGCATCGCGGAGCTGCGCGAGGCCTTGCCCGAGGACGACCGGCTCCTCCTCGTGCTCCGCGTGGACCGCGAGCTCGCGTGGGACGATCTGGCGCGCGTCTTCCTCGCCACCGCCGAATCCTCGCCGGCGCCCGAGGACGTCAAGCGCGAGTCCGCGAGGCTGCGCAAACGATTCCAGCTCGTGAAGGAGAGGCTCCTCGAGATGGGCAAGAGAGAGGGGTTGTTCGAGCGATGACACGGGCCGGCGTGTTCGCTGCGCTAGCCTTCACGATCTGCCTCGCCGCGGGTCCCGTGAGGGCCGAGCCGCGGGAGCAGGAGCGTGTGCTAGCGAACGCGCTCTTCGACGAGGCGCGCAAGCTCATGGCCGAGGGGCGCTTCGACGAGGCGTGCCCGAAGTTCGCCGAGAGCCAGCGCCTGCAGCCGGGCGGCGGCACGCTGCTCAACCTCGGCGTCTGTCATGAGAAGCAGGGCAAGACGGCCACGGCGTGGGGCGAGCTCAAGGCGGCGCTGGCGATGGCGCGTCGTGACGGCCGCGCCGATCGCGAGGCGCTCGCGCTCGAGCGGATCGCAGCCATCGAGCCGACGCTCTCGTACCTCACGCTGAGGGTCCGCGACGAGGCGCGCGTGCCGGGGCTCGTCGTCAAGCTCGACGGCGTGACCGTCGCCGCGCCGTCGTGGGGCACCGCGCAGCCCGTCGACCCGGGAGCGCACGAGGTCGAAGGTGCCGCCCCGGGCCGCGAGACCTTCACGTTGAAGCTCTCGGTGGCTCCGACGGGACAGCGCGCGCTCGTCGAGATCCCGGAACTTCGCGCGCTCGAGATCGCGCCAGGCGCCGAGAGCCGCATCGAGCTCTCGGGGCACCACGTCGCCTCGATCGTCTCCGGCAGCATCGGCGTCGTGGGCATCGCGTTCGGGATCGGCTTCGGCGTCGCCGCGAGCGACCAGTGGAGCTCGTCCGACGCGGCGTGCCCTACGCCGACGACCTGTACGCCGACGGGGGCCGAGGCGGCGCTCGACGCCGGCCGCCAGGCCGACGTCGCCACCGTGGCGTTCGTGGTCGGCGGGGCGGGCCTGGGCCTGGGCGCGATCCTCTGGGCGATCGGCCCGTCGGTCGTGGTGCCGCGTCGCGAGGCGGACCGATCGGCCGTGTCGATCGGCTTGGCGGCCGACCCCCGCTCCTTCGGCCTCTCCGTGCGCGGAGCGACGTGGTGAGGCGTCGCCTTCTCCTCTGCGTCCTCGTCGCCGGCGGGTGCCGCCAGGTGCTCGGGATCGAGACGCGCACGGAGGGCGATCCCCCGCTCACGCTCGGCGACGCGTGCTCATCCTGCGTCGCCCTGCAGTGCGAGTCGGCCGAGCGCGCGTGCGCGGCCGACGCGGCGTGCGCGGCAGCCGCCGACTGCATGGCCCAGGCAGGAAAGGACAACCCCATCGGCAGGCGGGCTTGCCTCTTGGAGCATGCCGCGGCGGCCACCTCCTCGACGTTCGCGTCGCTCGACGGGTGCCTCCGCGCGCCCTGTCAGGACGCCTGCTACGGAGGCTCCGGGTTCTTCGCCAGGTTCTCCGACTCGTGCCGGGCCTGCGTCGCGCCCGCCTGCCAAGGGCCAGAGAGCGAGTGCGTCGCCGACCCGGAGTGCGAGTCGCTCGCGGTCGGCGCCTACGCGGACCCCACCTCGCTCGATCCCAATGCGTTGCAGCCCATCATGTTCGCCGCGGGCGAGGCCGGCGCCTCGCGCCGTGCGCTGGGGTACTGCCCCGTCAACACGTGCGCCGCGGAGTGTGGGTTCGACGGCCGCGATCTCGCGTGCGTCTCAGACTTCGCTTGGCCGAACGCGGCGCCGGCGTCGTTGACGATCGAGCTGGAGGTCGCTGTCGTGCATCCCGACTTCTCCCTTGCTCCCCTCCCCGGGGCCCGCGTGGACGAGTGCCTTCCGTTCCAGGACGGCTGCGTCGTCGGCGCGACGTACGTCACGGACGCGACCGGCCTCGCCATCGGCGAAGTGAGCGGCGGCGTGTCGGGGTTCAGGGGCTTCACGCGCATCACCGGCACGGCCGAGGGCGAGCCGCTCTACCCCACGCATCTCCTCGCCTACCCGCTCATGCGATCGGGGCGCGGCGGCGTGACCGTGGTGACGGAGAGCCTGGCGGCCGCGGCGGCGACCGCATTCGCCGGCGGCCTCGTCCCGGGTCGCGCCCACCTCTTCCTGCAGCTCCTCGACTGCAGGATTCGGCGTCCGTCCGGCCTCTTGCTCGACGCCCCAGCCGCGGCGCTCGAGGATGCGACGGTCTTCAGCCGACCCAGGAAGACGACGGCACTTTCATCATCTACAACGCGAAGCCCGGCTGCTTCGACATCAGGGCCCGCGACGCGGAGACCAACGAGGAGACGCACCGCATGCGCGTGAGAGCGGACCCGAACGTCATTACCTTCGCCTACGTCTCCCCCTCCAGCGACCCACCCGACTCGGGCTTCGCATGCGCCCCCGACTACGACTTCTAGCCGCCGCCGCCGTCGTCGCGTTGGGGTGCCGCCAGGTGCTCGGCATCGAGACGCGCACCGAGGGCGACGCGCCGCTCGAGCTCGGCGACGCGTGCGGGTCGTGCGTCGTGGCGCAGTGCGAGCCCGCCGAGCGCGCGTGCGCGGCCGACCCCGCGTGCGCGAAGGCCGCCGAGTGCATGGCCCTGGCGGGCGTCGACAACCCCCTCGGCAGGAAGGCATGCACCCTCGAGCACGTCGCCGGCGCGACCACGGCCGCGTTCGAGACGCTCGACGCGTGCATGCGCGCGCCCTGCCAGGGTCCTTGCTACGGGCGCGGCGGGTTGTACGAGGCCTACTCGACCGACTGTCAGGCGTGCATGGCCACGTCGTGCGGCGACGCGATGGGCGCGTGCGTGGCCGACGCACGTTGCGAAGAGCTCGCCGTCGACGCCTTCGGCGACCCTACGAGGATCGCTCCCCCGGAGGTCCATCGCTTCCGGAAGTCGCCCGGGGTCGAGGGCATCGAGGAGCGGCTCCTCGACGAGTGCTTGAACGGGTGCCTTCAGGCGTGCGGCCTCGACGGCCGGAACCTCGACTGTGTCTCGGCGTACGCGTGGCCGACCAAGGTGGCCGAGACCGCGCTCCTCGAGATGGTCGTCTCGGTCTTGCTCAACGCCGCCGGGGCGACCGACCCTCTCCCCGGCGCGCTGGTCGAGTTCTGCGCGCCGCTCACGGACGGGTGCGCGGCGGTCGCCAGCGCCGTCACCGACGCGAGCGGCCTCGCCGGGGCTACCCTCGCGATGCCGTCGCTGATCGGCTTCAGGGGCTACCTGCGCATCACCGGCACACTCCAGGGTATGCCGACCTATCCCGTGCACTTCCAGGTCTACCCGCTGCTCGAAGGCGCCCGGGGCAGCACCTCGACCTTCCCGACGCCCATCCTCGAGACCGCAGGTCAGTTGATAGCGGGCGGCATCCTCCCGGGCCGAGCTCACCTCGACATCGTGCTGCCAGACTGCTCGCTGCGGCGCGCTCCCGGGCTCGTCATCGAGCTCCCGCCCGGGGCGCTCGAGGGGGCGACGGTCTACTACTCGGGCGGCGACGCCACGAGCGACGACGGCGAGGTCGTGGTCTTCAACGCGATGCCGGGCTGCTACGATGTCGTCGTGCGGACCGTCGAGGGAGTCGAGACCCATAGGATGCGCATCCACGCCGCTCCGGACGTCGCCACCGTCGCCTACCTCTTCCCCAAGGCCGACCCGCCCGACGTGGGCAGAGTCTGTACGCCCGACTACACGTTCTAGCGGGCGGCCGAGGCGCTCAGATGGGATCGGCGAGCGGGTCGCGCCGCGGTGGCTGCGGCGCGGGGTCGTTCGTGGCCGCGCCGGGCGCGACCGAAGGCGCGGCCTGCGCCGCAGACGCACGAGGGGCGGCCGACGCACGGCGTGGGGGCGCGGTCGCCGAGGTCGACACCGCAGGCGCCCGAGCGCCCTCGTCCGGGTCAGCCGCGCTCGCGTCCGGCGCAGGCGACGAGACGGGGGCGGCGGGCGCAGCGCTCGTAGAGGCAGGCCGCGCCGGCGAGGCGACCTCGGAGGAGCCGGCGGTCGAGATCGCGGGCGGTCCCCCGAGCGGCCAGGCGATCCACGCTACCGCGGCGACGCCGATCGCAGCCGCACCGAGCGCCACGGGGCGTCCGAGTCGTGAGCTGCGGCCTCTGCTGCCCGTGCGCGACGAGCTCCGCCGCGCGTCGACCTCGGTGCCCGCGTGGGCGTCGATGTCTGCACCGCTCTTCGCCGGCTCGAACGGGGGCGCGCGGTGGCCGAGCGCCCCGAGGACGCGCGCGACCTCGGCCATGTCGCAGCGGGCCTGTCGGTCCGCCGCGAGCATCCTCAGGCAGAGCCCCGACAGCGCTCCGGACACGCCCGGAGCCACGCTCTCGAGCGGCGCGATGTCGGGGCTCGCGAGCGCCTGGATGAGCTTGCCGTGCGAGGCCGCCTCGATGGGTCGTCTGCCTGCGACGGCCTCGTAGAGGATCGTTCCGAGCGCCCAGACGTCGGCGCGATGGTCGACGGGGTCGCCGAACGCCTGCTCCGGCGCCATGTACGAGAGCGTCCCGATCACGGCGCCGCTCTCGGTCACGATCGCGTCTCCCTCGCCGTGCAGGAGCTTGGCGACGCCGAAGTCGAGCACCTTGACGGTCCCGCCCCTCGTCACGAACACGTTCTCGGGCTTCAGGTCGCGGTGCACGATCCCCATCGCGTGGGCCGCGCCGGCCGCCGACGCGATCGCCGCGGCGATCCTGATCGCCCGCGACTCGTCGAGGGTGGTCTCTCGGTCCAGGAGCTCCCGGAGGGTCTCGCCGTTCAGGAGCTCCATCACCAGGACGGGAGTACCCGCGTCGTCCTCGAAGACGTCGTGGATGGCGACGACGTTCTCGTGGACCACCGCGCACGCCGCCCGCGCCTCGCGGAGGAACCGCTCGCGCCGCACCGCGCTGCCTACGACCTCATGCGAGATCACCTTCAGCGCCACCTCGCGCCCGAGCTTCGGGTCCTTGGCGCGGTAGACGACGCCCATCCCCCCGCGCCCGAGCTCCGCGACGATCTGGTAGCGCCCGAGCGACCGGCCCACCATCTCTCGGCCTGGTGCTGGCGGCTCCACGGCCGGGACGCGGGCCGCCGCCTTCAAGAACTCCTCGGACGGGGACGGCTCGGCGTCGTCGGACATCGACCCCTCGATGATACGCGGTCCCGGTCGCGCCACCTCGCGCAAGCGCGCTACCGCCATTCGGACGTGTTGCCAGGGCCCGGAGGCGCGGAGGCCGGCGTCATCCCGTCGCTGCAGCGAGGAGCGGCGCGCCGCTCGCGTGCGAGGCGGTACACTGGTCGAGGCACGCCTGGTCGGCGCAGGCGTCGAGGCTCGCGCGGTCCGGTGCGCTCAGGACGTCTTGTCCGAACGCGCGGCCGGCCTGCGCTGCCCCCTCCCTGAGCGCCCCCCGAGCCCGGTAGGATGCGGGCGTGATCTCCGCGGCGCTCTCGAGGCTCTCCCGGTTCGCCCTAGCGCTCGGTGTCGCGCTCGTCATGGTCGGGTGGCCGCGTGCTGCCCCCGGAACGTCGTGCGCGGCGCCGCAGCTCGAGACCTCGAAGGAGCGAGCCGACGTGATCTTCGTCGGGACGGCGGGCGCGCGGCGTGGAGACGGCCTCATGGGGACCTTCCGCTTCCGCGTCGACCGCGTGTACAAGGGTGTGGTCCCCGCGGCGGTCGACGTCGACGGCGGAGGCATGAAAGGAGCCTCCTTCGAGGCGGGCAAGGGGTACCTGGTGTTCGCGTCCTTCCACCAGAGCACCGACGGCACGCCCGCGCTCTTCGCCCATCTGTGCGGCGGGTCCCAGCTCGTCTCCGATGGCCAAGGCTGGATCCAGACCCTCGGGGTGGGCGCCGCGCCCGCGAAGATGGGCACGCCGCTCGCCTCGGGCAAATCCCGAGCGCCCGCGCCGAGGGCGTCCGCGACCGACGTGTCCGCGCCGACTCCCCCCGCGCCGACTGCCTCAGCCTCGGCGGCCGGTGCGGCGCCGCCCGCCCCCGCCGCCGGCGCCGCGCCAGCCGGGACCCCCGCCCCGCCGGCGCAGCCGCCACC
>CAZBJI010000133.1:0-23159 GCA_964492175.1 uncultured Polyangiaceae bacterium
CCAGCGGGGATCGAGGACGATCGACTGCGGCTCATGTTCACGTGCTGCCACCCCTCGCTCGGGCTGGAGGCGCAGGTGGCGCTCACGCTCAGGACGATCGGGGGCCTCACGACCGAGGAGATCGCTCGGTCGTTCTTGGTCCCGACGCCCACGATGGCCCAACGGCTCGTCCGGGCGAAGGGCAAGATCAAGGACGCCGGCATCCCGTACCGTGTGCCGCCACGCGAGCTGCTGCCCGAGCGCGCGACGGCGGTCCTGGCGGTCGTGTACCTCGTCTTCACCGAGGGATACGCGGCCACCGAGGGCGACGATCTGGTGCGACGGGAGCTGTCGGCCGAGGCCATCCGCCTGGGGAGGCTCGTCGCGTCGCTCCTCACGGGAGACGCCGAGGCCACGGGGTTGCTGGCGCTCATGCTGCTTTCCGACGCACGGCGCGCGGCGCGGACGGACGAGCGGGGCGACGTCGTCCTCCTCGAGGACCAGGACCGGTCGCGGTGGGATCGGGCGCAGATCGAGGAGGGCCACGGGCTCGTCCTCACGGCGCTGCGAGAGAGCCGAGGCGCCCCCGGCGCGTACGCGCTGCAGGCGGCCATCGCCGCGTGCCACGCGCGCGCGGCGCGGGCGGCGGACACGGATTGGCCTCAGATCCTGGGGCTCTACGACGTGCTCCGCCGCGTGCACCCTTCGCCCGTCGTCGAGCTCAACCGGGCCGTGGCGGTCGCGATGGTGCGCGGGCCCCAGGCCGGGCTCGCCGAGGTCGACCGTGTCGTCCAGGGTGGCGCGCTCGAGCAGTTCCACCTCCTCCACGCGGTCCGCGCGGATCTGCTCCGCCGCCTCGGCGAGCTCGAGCGCGCGCGTGACGCCTACGCGCGCGCCCTCTCGCTCGCGGGGAGCGAGCCGGAGCGCAGGTTCCTGAGGCGCCGGATCGAGCAGGTCGCGTCCGCCGTGAAGGCCTGATCCTCAGGACGCGCCGCTGCGGAGGATGTCGACCGCGATCGGGCGCACGCCGTCGATCACCAGCTGGACGCCGATCACGAGCACGATGAGCCCCATGATCTTGGTGATGAGCGTGAGACCGCTCTTGCCGATCCTGCCGAGGAGGGACGGGGAGAGCGCGAGCACGATGAACGTCACCACCAGCACCCCGACGAGCGCCGCGAAGAACGCGGTGGTGTGGAGCGCGCTGGTGGACTGCCCCATGAGCAGCATGGTCGTCGTGATCGCCCCGGGCCCGCTGATCAGCGGGACGCCGAGGGGCACGATCGCCGGGTCGTCAGAGGCCTCCGGCGCCTCTTTCTGGTGGGTGCCCGTGAGCATCGGGAGGCCGAGCAGCACCAGCACGATGCCGCCCGCGATGCGGAAGGCGTCGATCGTGATGCCGAAGAGCTTGAACAAGAACGCGCCGCTCACGGCGAAGACCACGAGGACGCCGAGCGCGACCAGGCACGCCCTCACCGCGAGGCGCCGCGCCTTGGGCGCGGCCTGGCCGCGCGTGATCGACGCGAAGACCGGCGCGACGGCGATCGGGTCGATCACCGTGAGGAGCGACGAGAAGCAGAGCACGCCGAACGAGAGCGCCGAGATCATGGGGTGCCCCCTTCCTCGCCGATGTGGATGGGCCCGGAGGACTTCGCGCTCGAGAGGACGAACGTAGTCTTGATCCGAGCGATGACGCCGGATGCGCCGAGTCGGAAGAGGAGCTGCTCGAGCTCGGGGATGCTCCGCATGACGACCTTCAGCAGGAAGTCTTCGTCCCCGGCGATGTGGTGGCATTCGGTGACCTCCGGGAGCTCCTTCACGAGGGCGAGGAGCTTCTGGTGCACCTCCGCCTCGTGGCTCTTGAGGGTCACGTGGACGAACGCCAGGACCGGGCGGCCCACGCGCGCGGCGTCGACCACCGCGGCGTAGCCCTTGATGACCCCGGACTGCTCCAGCTTGCGCATCCGCTGCAGCATGGGCGTCGGCGTCAGCCCCACGGCCTCGGCGAGCGCCGCGTTGGTCATGCGGCCGTTCGCCTGGAGGAGCCGCAAGATCTCGCGGTCGGTCGCGTCGAGGACTGAAGTCGTTTCAGCCATGCGCGATATATAGTGCGGAATTATGCTTCGTCAACTCATAAGAAGGTAGCATTTTATGCTGTCACGAGGGCACGGGGCGGGCCGCTGCGCTCACCGCCTCGGCGCGCCGACGAACTCGGCGATGTCTTCCACGACCTCCTCAGACATGTGTCCCCTCAGCGTGGCGTACTCCTTCGGCTCGATGCGACCCTCCCCCGCGATGAAGAAGTGGTTGAGCCTGCGGTAGAGCTTCGCCGCCGATCCCTTCTTGCTCGCCGCGACCACCTTCCACACCGCCAGGTCGTCAGCCGGCGTGACCTGGTAGTCGCGCTCGCCTTGCAAGAAGAGGTAGGGCTGCGGGGTCTTCTTGGCGGTCGCGACGGCGTCGTAGCCGACGATCGCCCTCCAGTACGTCGCCGGCACCCCCAGCGGCAGGTCGCTCGGCGGCGTGTCGAGGGGTAGGTCCACCTTCTGGGCGCGAGCGCACTGCTCACGGACCTGCTCGATCTGGAGCCGCTCGAGAGGCCCGACCACGCCGTCGTCGAGCTTCGCCATGTACTCGAGCTGGCTCGGGACGATGGCGTTGAAGTGACGCGCCACCCCCGCCAGGAGGATCCCGCCGGCGACCTCCGGGTTGCGCTCGAGCACCCACGGCGTGAGCCACCCTCCCTGGGAGTGTCCGAGCACGAAGACCCGGGCCGGGTCCGCGAAGGGGAGCCCTCGCGCGAGCGCGATGGCCGCCGCGGCGTCCTGCAGGTACTCGTGCTCGACGGTGGCATCGGCCGGCGCCACGCCGAGCGCCGGCGGCTCGGTGGTGCGCTTGTCCCAGCGGATCGACCCGACGCCTCGCGTGGCGAGGCCGAGCGCGAGATCGCGGAGAGGCCGCGCGGCTGCGGTCGTGCCGTCGCGATCCTGTGGGCCGGAGCCGGCGAGCATGACGACGACGGGGAAGCCAGGCGCGCCCTTCGGGACGACGGCGGTCCCGCCCATCGCGAGATCTTCGCTGCCGACCTCGACCTCGTGCTCCTCGAGCTTGGTGCGGTCGACGTACGCGGGAACCTCGTACGGCGGCCGCGCTGGCTTCAGGTAGAGCGCGGTGGGCGCCCCGCCCGCCTCGGGTCCGAAGCCGACGACCACGTCCATCGTGCCGCGCTCCAGAGCGACGACCACGGTGTGGACCTCTCGCTCTCTCCGCCGGCGCGCGGTCACCCCGTCCACGCGCCGAAAAGCCCCAGCGTCGCCCGCCGACTCCTTCCACGCCGACTCCAGCGCGCTCGCTGTCAGCACCTTCGCGAGGCTGGGATCGGCGCGCTCGAGCGCGCCGGCGAAGTCGCCCCGCCCGAGGAGCTCCGCGAGCGCCCGCGCGGCGTCGGCGCGGGAGGTCGACGGTGAGGGCGGCGAGGCCGCGCCAGGAGCCGACGAGCTCGCCGGCGCCGCGGAAGAGGCGATCCGCGGGGAGGCGCTCGCGTCGGTCGCCGCGGGGCGGGGCCGGTCGCACGCGAACAGGGTGAGCGTCGCGAGGGTGGCGGCGAGGCGAGTGCGCACAGGAGCAGGGTAAGCGAAGCCGAGCCCGCGATGTCGGCTCAAGGCATGACGGCCAGCTCGTAGAAGCGCGCGGTCGCGTCCGCCAGCGTGATGGTGGCCCGCTCGTGGACCGTGGCGAAGACGGAGACGACCGGCGTGTAGGGCCCGTCCTCCGAGTCGGCGGCGCGGAGCTCGTACGACTTGCTCGGGTCGAGGAGCGTGGTCGTGATCGTGAGGGTGCGGGTGGCTTCGTCGAACTCGGTGGTGGAGGCGCCCCAAGGACGCGCGAGCGGCTCGCCGACGAAGAGCCCCTCTCCGGGCCAGCGCACCGACTTCCAGTACGCCTCGATGACCGTGGCGCCACGGAAGTACTGGGGAACGAGCACCTCGGTGTTGGGGAACTTCTGCGTGTAGTTGCAGGGCTCCCTCACCGTGCCGAAGCTGGCCGTGGCGCCGGCCTCGAGCCACGCGAGGACGCTCATCTGGCTCCCCGCCGGGATCGCGCCGCCGAACGACGTGAGGTGATCGGCCACCGCGCCAGGGCGGTACCCGAGGGTGTCGATCGCCGGGACCGCCGTGAGGCCGGTGAAATAGAAGAGCACCTCGGTCTCGTCCTCGATGTAGTCGAGGCCACCGCCTGCGGAGTTGTCGAGGTAGGTCAGGGCGAGGCCCGTCGGATGCGCGAAGAGATCCACCGTGTCGGTGAAGCTCTGCCAGCGGACGCTCCGCGCGACGTCGGTGGTCCGCACGAAGAACCCGTCCCCGGTCGGGAACGTGTCGTCCGCCGCGACGCCACGATCCACGAGGGCCTTGGCCGAGTCGACGGTCGCGCCGGCGAGCACCATCGCTGGGCGGATGCCGTGGTCGGTGAACGGCGCCACCGAGTCCGAGTCGAAGTACGGCGACGGCTCGGTGGGGCCGCAGCCCATGCCCGTCGTGTTGCAGTACGCGAGGTCGAACCCGAAGGCGAGCGCGCTCGTCAGCGACATGCAGTCCACGCGCGTCGGATACGTCCACGTGACCGCGAACGCCTGCACGGCGTCTGGCGTCGCCGCGTCGATCTGCGCCTTGAGGGTCATCAGCTCCGCCGCCGGCAGGTTGTCGCCGCCGGTCGCGGGGAAGCTCACGGTGACGACGTTCTCGGCCGGGATCCCGCGCTGCGCGGCGTAGTAGGCGCCGAGCTCCACCGACTGGGGATCCTGATCGTTGACGAGGAGGCCGAGCTCAGCCGGCGTGATCGACGTCTTCGGCAGCCGCACGGTGGGCGCGCCGGGGTCACCGCCCGCGCCGCCTGCGCCGCCCGCGCCGCCCGTCCCCGTGGAGGTCGTCTGCGCCGTGGAGCCGGAGCCGCCGCCGGTGGTCGAGGCGGCGTCGTCGCCGCACGAGAGCGCCCCGGCGGCGCCGAGGACGATGAACAAGCCGCGGCGGATCATGGCGAGGGGTCGGGCACGCGCAGACCAAGGGGCCGTCGTCCAGCAGGAGCGCGGACCGCCGACTGCTCGGTCCCCGATCCGAGGACGCCGCGCGAACGACCACAGCGTAGCAACTCTCCGGGCGCTCGGGGACGAGCATCCGCGCCCGGCCCCGAACGCGGCTCACCCGCGGGGCGAGCTCCCGAGCGCCCAGGATCCGAACGCGGTCGCGAGCGCTCGGGCCTGGCGGGCGCGGGGGACGCCGGCGAGCCGGACGACCCCCTCCGCGGGCTCGCGCCTCGGCTCGTTCATGAGGTCCAGCGCGGCCGCGGTCCGCGCGGCGTCGACGCGGCGCCTCGCGCCCGCGGAGAGGCGGGGGCGCGCCCAGCGATCCACCGCGAAGGAGAGGCTGGCGTGGCGCGCCTCGTCGGCGGCGATGACGCGCATGGCGTGTCGGACGGCGGCGTCCTCCGAGAACCGCGCCTGCCAGGCGCCCACGAGGGCCCCGAAGGCCTCACGCGTGCACCCTTCGACCGCGTTCTCCGTCGCGATCTCCTCGAGGGATCGCGCCACGTTCGGCGACACGCGGGGGGGCGACGGCTCGACGCCGAAGCGACGGGCGAGACGGGCCATCACCGCCGCGTGCCGCACCTCGTCGCGACGCGCGCGGCCCGCCGCGCGGACGAGCGCGCGCGGCGCGCCGTGCGCCTCGAGCTCCTTTCCCAGGACGTCGAACGCGACCACCGACGCCGCTTCGAGGTGCGCGATGGCGGCGAAATGCCGGCCGACGGCGCCGCCCCCGCGGACGCGGGCGGAGAGGAGCCCGCGCGGTCGACGACCGACGCACCCGTCCGACGTGCTGACGACCTCGGACTCGAGCTCCTCGACGGCGCCGCCGCTCTTCACGTGCAAGCGATACAGGGTGGACTCGATCGGCTCACAGATGGACGTCGTGCGTACGGCGAGGATCTCGTAGCCGTCGGCGACCTCCTTCACGCCGCGCTCCGGATCACCACAGAGCACGGTGTAGCCGGCCAGCTCGACGGCGAGCACCGCGTCGGTGGGTCCGTCGATCGGAACCACGCGCTCCTTCACGGCGTCGCTCGACGAGAGCACCTCCACGAGGTCACCGGAGCTCACCACCAGGAAGTACGACGGGCAGAAGTCGACGCAGTCCCCGAGGACGAACCCCTGGGTGGAGGTCGCGGCCATGATGGCCGCTTGGCAGGCGGCGACGTCCGTCGCCGTCGCGCACGCGTCCCCCGCCATCTGGACCTCTCCGACAGGCCCGCCCATCTCGGGGACGGGGCGGAGCTCGAGGTAGTCGACTGGGACGGGCAAGACGAGATCCGTCAGTCGATCCACGTCGCCGTTGGCGCCGCACGCGATGGGCTCGAAACCGGTCGGGTCGATGGTCGGACCCGTCGCGCCGTCACAGCCGACCTGGGACGCCGCGGCGGCGCCCGCGATGAGGTTTGCGAAGAGGAGCTGGAGTCGGGCTGGGGTGACGGGGCGGCGGCTCACGAGGGTGAGTGTCCGTCCCTCGACGTATCCGTTGGGGAGACGCCGCTGTCTCTCCCGCCGGGCGAGAGCGGCAGTCTCTCGGGGCGGGCGGGCCGCTTCACGAACGAGGACGCGTCGAGGGCGCCCGCCTCGAGCAGATCCGCGCCGCCCTCCAGCGGATCGCCCCCCTCGCGTACCGAGGGGCCCGGGGGGATGAAGGAGCGGCACCTCCCTCAGCCAGCACGACGACGGTTCCTTTCGGCACACTGCCTAGGGGAGACCGGCTTCGATCCACGCCACCAAGCGGTCGCGCTCGTCGACCGTGGGCTTCGGGTTGTCTCCGGCGGCGTTGTCGATGGGGAACTGATTGGGCGGTGGGAACCCGGAGCAATCCGCGAGAGACGTCGCCGTCACGCCGCAGCGGATCTCGGCGCTCTCCTGCTGCACGCCGGCGAGCGTCGTGTAGTCACGGAGCGGATCCCCCGCGCCGTGGCACTCCCAGCAGTAGGTCTCCATGAAGCCCATGGCGAAGTTGTCCCACGTGTCCGCGCCGGCCCCGGTGCTCGTCGACCCCGAGGTCCCGGTCGTCGCCGACGCGGTGCTCGTCGTGGCTCCCGTCGCAGCCTTCGTGCTCGTGCCGGTCCCGGTCGCGGAGGTGGACGTCCCGCCGCCCCCAGAGCCCGTGTCGTCCCCGCACGCCGCGAACGCGAGCGCGCACATCACCGAAGACACCAGGGCGATTCGCATGCGACGCTCTTAGCAGAACGGTGGCGCGTCGTCAGCGCGCCCGGGGGTCGGCGCTGGAGGAGCCGCTCCGACCCGAGGCGACGTTCCGAAGGAGCGCATGAGCGACCAAAGACCCGTCCACAGCGTCGTCGCTGCCGCGGCGGCCGGCCTCCTCTCCGGCCTCGGCTGCGGCGACGACGGCGGCGCGTCCCGAGCTCGGAGCGCGAGCTCCGGTGGAGCTGCGGACAGCGCCGCGGCCCCCGATCCATCCGCGCCGAGCGCTGCGGCGAGCCAGTCGTCCGAGGCGGTCGCCGGCGTCACGGCGGCTGAGCCGTCCGCCGCGCCGCCGACGCCCAGCGCAGCGCCGACCGAAGCGCAGAGGTCTTCCACGCCGACGGCGGCGCCTACGCCGACGTCGGGGCCGGCCCTACCTCCGACTTCCAAGCCAGCCCCACCGGGTCCGACCCCGCTGGCGCCGACGGCGGCCCTCCCGCCGACCGTGAAGGCGGCGGACCCACCCCGCCCTCCCCATCCGAAGAGCTGCTGCAAGGGCCTGAACCAGTGCAAGGGCCTGGGCCAATGCAAGATGCAGGGGATGCACGACTGCATGGGCAAGAACCAGTGCAAGGGTCAGGGCGGCTGCAAGCCGCCCGGCTGTTAGGCCCGCAGAGAGGAGCCACCGAGCGCTCGGGTACGTGATACGCGGTAGGCGGCAGCCTGCCGTCGATCCCGTTCTTCAAGGAGTGTTCATGCCAACGTTCGACCCGCTCGAGTACAAGCAGACGACGCAACGACAGTGGCAGGAAGCTGCAGAAGCATGGCATCGGTGGGGGCCGACCCTGAGCGCGTGGCTCGGGCCCGTGACCGAGGTGATGCTGGACATGGCCGAGATCGGCGCGGGCGATCGGGTCCTCGATGTGGCGGCCGGAGCCGGCGAGCAGACGATGACGGCCGCGCAGAGAGTCGGCCCAACGGGGCACGTCCTCGCCACCGACATCTCGTCGAGGATCCTCGACTTCGCCGCGGCCGAGGCGAAGCGCCACGGCCACGCCAACGTGGAGTGCCAGGTGATGGACGGCGAGGACCTCGATGTTCCCGCAGGAAGCTTCGATGCGGTGATCTCGCGCGTCGGACTGATCTAGTTCCCCGACCAGCACAAGGCGCTGGCCGGCATGAAGCGCGCCCTCGAGCCGGGCGGGCGCGTGGCCGCGATCGTCTATTCCACGGCCGACAAGAACACGTTCTTCTCGACCCCCGTCGGCATCATCCGCCGCCGCGCCAACCTCGGGCCACCGTCACCGGGACAGCCCGGCCCGTTCAGTCTCGGCGCGCCGGGCGCCCTCGAGGCCGCGCTCGAGAAGGCCGGGTTTCGGGACATCGAGGCCCGCGTGGTCCCGGCCCCGCTGCGGATGCCGACGTTCACCGACTGCGTCCGCTTCGAGCAGGAATCGTTCGGTGCGCTGCACCAGATGCTCTCGACCCTGGACGAGACCGCCAAGCAGGAGGCGTGGCGCGAGATCGCCGACGAGCTCGCGAAGTTCCAGACCCCTAACGGCTTCGAGGGCCCCTGTGAGATGGTCGTCGCCGTGGGCGTGAACTGACCATCGGCGTCTAGCTGCAGATCGTCCTGCTCACGTCCCTTCGCTTCGGACGGGCTTGCGCCGAGCCGCTCGAGGGCGCGCGCGGAGAGCACGTGGCTCCCCGCGCGGCGACGTCGGAGAGGATCACCTCTCTCGACCAGGTGCAGGGCGGTGTCACGCATCAAGCGGGCGAGCCACCAGCGCAGGAGGGCGAGGTGGCCCGCCGCTCGCCTATCCGCCGGCGCGAACGGTGAGATCCAAGAACCGATCGATCATCGCGTTCACCTGCTCGGGGACCTCGGTCTGGTGCATGTGCCCGGCGCCGACCGTTCTCCCGATCATGATCTGGGGGCAGAGCTCCCGCATCTTCCCCTCGTCCGCCGGCATCACGGAGCCGATGTAGCAAAGCGGGACCCTGCACTTCGACGCGGCCGGGACCGGGTCGTACGCCAAGAAGCTCTCCCACGTCGAGACCAGCACGTGCTGCGGCGTCTCGAGCATGGCCGCGTGCAGGCGGGCCCGGCGCTCCGGGTCGTCCGTCGGCAGGTAGATGAGCTTGTCGCAGACGGCGTCGAGCACCGCCTTGTATCCCGGCGTGCGCAGACCCTGGAGCAGCTCCTGGAACGCCTGCCGCACCGGCGGCGGTGGCATGGCCGGCGCGTCCAGGATCACGAGCGCCGACATCAGCTCCGGCGACTGCGCGGACAGCTCGAGCCCGATCGCGCCCATCGAGTGCACGACCACGACAGGGCGGCTGAGCCCGAGCTCTCGGATCGTCCAGCCAACCTCCTCGGCGATGGCGGGGATCGTGTACGGACCCTCGGGCGTGTCGCTCTTGCCGTGGCCGCGCCGATCGACGGCCACGCAGCGGGCGCGCCGGCGGAAGTGCTCCAGCTGGGCAGAGAAATGGAGGGCGCCCCCTCCGAAGCCATGGACGAACAGCATCGGCGGACCTCCGCTGCCGGTCTCCTCGTAGCTGAGCTTGATCGAATCACGTTCTAGGTAGGGCATGGTCGAGCTCCTTTCACCGCAACCTACGCGGCGGGGCTGCCGCCGGCCGAGGCTGGAAACCATGCAAATCGCGGCCGATCCCCGGTGATGGAAACCATGTAGCTGGCCGCCGCGCCTCGGCGGGCAGGGCGCGGCGGCCCTCAATCCGCGAGGCCGTGCTTGAGCGCGAAGGCAGCGGCGGCGGCGCGGCTCTTCACGCCGATCTTGCCGAACACGTTGGCGACGTGACGCTCGACGGTGGGCACGCTGACGAACAGCATCTTGGCGATCTCCTTGTTGGACGAGCCCTTGGCCAGCGCGCGCAGGACCTCCTGCTCGCGATCGGACAGCGCGAAGGGACGCCTCGGGGCGCCGGAGCTCTCGGCGCGCAAGCGCGCGACGCTCGCGATCCACGGCGTCATGCCGAGCTCGCGGAACACCTCTTCGCCACGATCGAGCAGCGCGCGCGTTCGCTCGTCGGCGCCTCGCCCCGCGTTGACCAGCGCCCGCGCCGAGTCGTGATCGCAGATCGCCGCCACCGCTCGCCGCCCGTCCGCGACGAGCGCGGCGCGTGCGTCCGCCAGCGCCGCCAGCGCCTCGTCCAGCGCGCCGCTGAGCGCGAGGGCGCGCCCGCGCGAGTGCTCGCGGGAGCTCCAGGGCGCCGCCCCCTCCACCGCGCAGTCGACCAACGCCAGCAAGCGCCGCGCGTACGCCGTGAGCCCGAGGGCCCAGATCGCGGTCGCGGCGCAGTCGCGGCCAGCGCCGCGCTCCATCGACGGCTCCTCCAGGGCCTCGAGCAGCGAAAGCTGGAGCGGCAGCAGACGCTCCACGGTGGCGCGGTCTCCGGACGTGGCGGCGGCCACGAGGGCCAGGTTGAGCGCGACCAGCCCGAACGGCGTCGAGATCGCCAGCGGCGCGGACACGAAGCCGACGAGCTGCGCGAGGACGCCGCTGCCGTCCCCACCCCGGAGGTAGCCGATCACGACCGCAGCCGCGAGCGGGCCGACGGCGCTGAGCCGGTGGAGCGCACCGAGCCGCTTGGCGAGCTCCTTCGCGCGGTCCCTCGCCAGCTCGGCGCGCGACATGTCGCCCAGACACGCCGCCGTGCAACCCACCAGCACCGACGCGCCGAGCTCGGCCTGGAACGACCCGACCCGCCTCGCCTCGGCGATCAAGTCGACGGCCCCCATGTCGACCGCGCGCAGGTCCTCACCGCGGAAGAACGCGTCCCGCAGGCACGTCTCGCGCACGCGCAGGGCCGCGGATGGGTCACGCCACCGCCGCGCCAGCGCCGCCAGCATCTCGGTCTCGGAGGCGGGGCGATACACGTGGATGTCGGCCGTGGCGGCGACGTCTGCCTCCGTCCCTTCGCGCCGAAGGAGCGCGACCGCCTCGGGGTCGTGCCCCGCGAAGCGAGCGACGTAGATCGGTCCAGCCATCATCGGCACCGGAGCCCGGCTCAGGATGTCGAGCCGCGCCCAGGTGAGGTCTCGTCGATGCCCGGCGCGAGCGAGGCCCTCGTCGACCAGCGCGGCGTACGCCGCGCGCGGAGCGCCGGTGTCCGCGAGCTCGCGCGCGACGCGCCACAAGAGCTCGGCCACGAGGTCGACGCGTCCTGCGGCGGCCGCGAGGGACGCCGCCTCGCGCGCCCAGCGCACGGCGGCGTCTGGGTCGAGCGCGCGCGCGTGGGCGACAGCGAGGCTCGCGGCGACGTCCGCTCTCTCGTCGACGTCGCCCGCCGGCAAGAGCTCGAGCGCGAACGTCAGCATCGTGACCGCCCCTACCTGCCCGCCCGCGCGCTCGGCGGCCACGGCGGCCCGCCGCGCGAACGGCACCCCCGCCTCCTTCCCCGGGAGCCCGCGCGACGCGTGGTACTGCGCGGCGACCTCCGCGTCGTCGACGGCAGCGCAGGCGGCCAGCGCCTCGGCGAGGCGGCGGTGCAAGAGCGCGCGCCGGTCGGGGTTGAGCTCCTCGGCGATGGCGCGTCGGACGACGGCGTGGATCAGATCGTAGCGATCTCCGACGACGGTGAGCAGGCCGGCCTGGAGCGGAGGATCCACCGCTTCGAGCGCGACCTCGTGGGCGATCTCCGCGGCGCCGGCGAGCGCGGCCAGGCTGACGGGCCCGCCGGCGAGGCTCGCGGCGCGCAGCAGCGCCGCCGACGCGGCGGGCAGACGCGACACGCGGCGGCGGACGACGTGGCGGATGCTCTGGGGAAGGCCGAGGGCGTCGAGCGCGTACTCGCTCGCGACGCGCCCGTCTCGGACGATGATCTTCTGCTCCTCGGCCAGGTGTCGCACCAGCTCCCGGACGTACAGCGCGTTGCCTGCGGTCTCGCGGGTGAGCGCCTGCACCAAGGCCTGCGGCACCTCCGCGCCGACCACGGCCGCCGCGAGCGCGGCGACCTCGCCTTGGTCGAACGGGCGCAGCTTGACGCGCTCGCACCCATCCGCGCGCAGGAGCTCGGCGAGCGCGTCCTCGAGCGCCTCGCTCTTGGCGCCGTCCGCGTCCGGATCGCGGACCGAGCCGACCAGGAGGATCGCGGAGCGCAGCCCGAAGCGCGAGACGTGGAGGAGGAGCTCGAGGCTCTCCCGATCCGCCCAGTGCAGGTCCTCGAGCGTGACGAGGAGCGGACGCCGCTCCGCGCGGGCGACGAGCTCGGCGAGCACGTGCTCGAAGACGCGGGCGCGGTCACCGAGCGCGCCCAACGATCCAGGCGACGGCCGCACGAACGAGGGTCCCAGCGCCTGCCGCCATGGCGCGAGCGGAGTCTTGCCGAGGTCCGGAAAGCACGCGCCGGAGAGCCGCTCGAAGCCGAGCGCCTCGGCCTCACGCTCCGTCGCGCCGACGAGCTGGGTCTTGCCCACCCCGGCCTCGCCGAGCACCAGCATCACCCCGCCGGCGTCGTGGGCCGTGCGCGCCAGCGCCGCGCGCACGATCTCGAGCTCCCGCGCACGGCCGATCATCGACGCCGCTGCGCCTCCGGTCCGCACACGCGCTGGCGCTGGGGATCCATCCCTGCTCGGGCAAGCTATCAGAGGATGAGCCGCGAGAAGTGAGCCGGTGGGCTGCACTCCGCCGCTCACCTCGCCTCTGCCGCGGGCGGCCCGTCAGCGCCGAAACGCCCGACGTTCCCTCTGACCTCGGGGCCAGGTCGCGGCTCGACATTCCGCGCCTCCGCCAGGGACGGGCCGGCCGGCCGCTCCAAGCGATTGGCGCCGCGTCGGAATGGTTGGCAGACCGAGCGCGTGAGCCTCACAGGTCCGCTAGTCTTCTCCACGGTGACTTCTCCTCCCCGCTCGCTCGCCCGCCCGGGGCGTCTCGCCACCGCGGCCGCGCTGCTCGCGGCCTCCTCGTGCGGCCAGAGCGTCGGCTCGGGGGGACAGCCCGCTGGTCCGGCACCGAGCGCTGCGGTCGCGCCCGACGTCGGCTCCGCCGCTGCCGTCGTCCCCGGGGATCGGCTCCGCTACAGCGCGGTCCGCCCGATCTTCGAGGCGCACTGCGCGTCCTGTCATGACAAGAACAGGAGCGACAACTCGGCCGCGCAGCGGGTCTTCGAGGCGTCCAGCTACCCGTTCTCCACCGGGCGCCCCGACACCCTGCTCGAGGATCTGGAGACGATGTTCCAGTCTCGGAAGAGCGTCCCGGAGGACGAACGCAGCCGCGCCATGAGGTGGATCGAGGCCGGCGCGCTCGACGATCAGGGCAACGCGCCGCCCTACTCCAGACCGAGCGAATGACGCCGCAGCGTGACGCTCCCCGCCCGCAGGCGATCCGGGGCGCGCGAACGATGGCGCTTGCGTCGCTGCTGTCGTGCGCGCCCGGACCCGAGCTGCACCGTTTGACACCGGTTCGCGTCGACATGGTGCTTCCGCACGCCGACTACGTTCGGCAGATCGCGGTCGGTCCAGGCGGCGATCTGCTCGCCACCTGGGGCCGTGACGGGCTTCGGCTGTGGGACGTCACCCGCCCCACGGTTCGCTGCATGCCAGCGCTCGCGGGCGACGTGGATCCCGGGCATGGGCGCCTTGCGGGGAACGAGGTGCGGGCTGGCCTGCGGCCGTCGGATCTCGTCGGGCTCGGCTTTGCGGGGACGCCCCCTGTCCTCGTCGCCGCGTCGAGCTCGGGCGTGATCCTCGGTTTCGACACCGACACCTGCGCCGAGATCGCCCGAACCGAGCTCGGCTCGCCGGCGAAGGCGATGAGCACGTCGGCAGATCTCTTCGCCGTGTCGACGGATCGAGCGGCAACCGTGTGGAGGGTCCCGCAGTGGTCCACCCCGATCTCACGCCTGACCCTGGACGTGACGTCCGTCGACGTCGTCGCGCTCGACGCAGGGTCGGGCTGGCTCGCGGTGGGCCACGGAGAGGAGTTCGGCTACGTGGACGCAGGACCCATCGGGGGGCCCCTCGCGCGGCTCGCCGACCCCGGCGGCACGGAGGTATCGTTCACTCAGTTCGGCGCGCTGGCCATCGACGGGGATCGTGCGGTGTGGGCGCTCGAGACTGGGATCGAGGACGAGCGCCTCACCCGAATCCCGACGTCGCTGGCGGTGAGATCGAGCGTGGCGAGCGTGTTCGCGCCGACCAGAGGCCTGAGCGGATACCAGCAGATGGGCTTCCGCGACGACGAGGTGCTGCTCGTGGCGACGTGGCTCGACCTGGGGGACGGCGCCGGGCGCGACCAGCTGGCGGTCGTGCCCGTGTCCACTCGGCTGGAGCCCCGCGCCCCGCGAGAGCTCTCCGACGACAGGTGGGAGTCCAACACCGCGGAGGCGGAGCGCGTCGCTTTCGATCGCACGATCGACCCGACGCACCTCGGCCTCGGCGATCAGGACGGCAACGTGATCGTCGTGCGGCTCTCCGATGGCGAGGTCCGCATGCGCGTCGACAAGCGCGCGTACCCGCGCGCCACGGAGGCCGCGTGTCAGCGGGCGCTAGCACGCCTCGTCGATCTCGCCCGTGGCAGCGCGGGGGACTCCTGGTTCGGGCCCATGGCCCAGGAGGCGCTCGCGGTCCTCGAGGCCCCGGCGCGGAGGGGCAAGCTCCTCGAAGCCTGCGAGCGCGACGCGCTCACGTTCGACGTGTCCTGCATGCGGCATGCGCCCGACTTCCAGGCCGCGTACCAATGCTACTTCGGAAAGCGGATGGTCGCGTCGCTCGTGGAGGCGCTCTGAGGGGCGCCGGAGGCTTCGCCGCCAACGCCGAAGGGAGGACGCGCCACACGCGATGACCGGGTCGACGCACGCTCGCAGACCGACATCGGGCGCGCGGGGACGAACGTGATGGCCTCCCTCTGGCGAGCACGGATGACGATGTCGTCCACTCGGAAGCGCTCCTGCCCCTGCGCATCGAGTGTGCGCAGGTCGATGCGTGCGATTTCCCCTTGCACCTCACGCCACGTGAGGTCGTAGGGTTCCCCTCATGACGACGCAGGCACGCAAGATCGGCGAGCTGGCTGCCGCCACGGGTCTCACGGTGCGCACGCTGCACTACTACGAGGAAATTGGGCTCCTACCGCGTCCCGCGCGCACGGCCGCCGGCCACCGCGTGTACGGCGACCGGCAGGTGGAGAGGCTCTACCGCATCCTCTTGCTCCGTCGGCTCGGCCTATCGCTCGACGATGTCGCGCAGGCGCTCGGGGACCGGGACTGGGACGTGCGCGCGGCGATGGGCAAGCACCTCGATCACCTCGATTCGCGCATCGAGGCGATGGGGCGGCTCCGCGGCCGGCTCACGCGGGTGCTGGGTGCAGAGGACGGCTCGACGGCGACCACCGCCGATCTCTTGCGAATCGTGGAGGACATGAGCATGCTCGACAACGCCATTCACCGCCGCATCTCGATCTTGGTGTACGCCGACATGGAGGCGGCCTTCGACTACCTCGTCCGTGTGTTCCGTCTGGGACCAGGCAAGCTCACGCGCGACGGCGATGGGCGTGTCGTCCATGGTGAGCTCCACGCGGGGGACGGCGTCGTGTGGCTCCATCCCGAGTCGCCCAAGTGGAAGCTCGCTTCGCCGCGCTCGCTGGGCGCGGCGACCGGGATGACGGCCGTCATGGTCGACGACGTGGACGCGCACCATCGGCACGCGAAGGAGCAGGGTGCGGCCATCGACTACGAGCCGGTGGATCAGCCGTATGGGTACCGCGAGTACAGCGCGCGCGACAGCGAGGGAGGGATGTGGTCGTTCATGAAACCGCTCCCGTGTGAAACGCAGGACCCATGAAGGGCGACCGAGCCGCCGTCGGCCGCGGGGGCGAGGTGTTCGCCATTCGTCGTGGCCGAGCGCGACCTCTTCCGGAGTCAGCTCGGTCGGAGATGCGAACACGCGGGTCGTGACGGCGAGGGCGACTGCGAAGGCGCACGGTCGTCCCCCCCTCCGGGGGCTTCACCTCCTCACGCGATCGACGATGCCGCGGGGGCAGAGGCCGAGGACGCCGGGGCGCGCGCGCGCTCCGGCGCCAGGCGCTCCAGGAGCTCCACCGGGTCGAGCTCCTGGGCTTCGCGGTGGATGGCCTCTGCGAGGCCCCGCGCGGCCGAAGCGAATCGCGAGTCGCGGAGCGCGCCTTCGACCGCGCTGCGGATCTTGGCCACGGATGCCGTCGGCTTGATGCGCACGCCGGCGCCTCGCGCGACGACGCGGGCCGCCGTGTCGTTCTGATCCCGACCCATCGGGATGCAGACGAGCGGGACCCCGGCCGCGAGCGCTCGCAGCGTCGTCCCGTGGCCGCAGTGCGTGATCGCGAGCGCGGCGCGTTCGAGCACCTTGCTGTGCGGCGCCGTCGGCACCACGACGACGTGCGGCGCCGGCGACGCGATTCGCTCCTCCGCCAGCGCAGGTCCGGTCGTGACGAGGGCGCGCACCGGCAACCCAGCGAGCGCATCGATCACGTTGCGCAGCACGCTCTGCTGGTGCTGGTACGTCGAAGACAGACCCACGAGCACGATCGGATCGCGGTTCGACCGAGGCCACGGCGGCTCCCAGGTCGTGCCGGCCCACGTCGGGTCATCGAGCACGGGTCCCACCCAGACCGCATTGCGTGGAGGCGTCTCGGGAACGAAGTCGAAGGTCGGCGACGTCATCACGAGCACGCGGTCGGCGCGATCGTACTGTTCCCAGATGGTGTCGATGGCCCTCAGGCAGAGTCCCGCTCGCGCGCGGTTCAACGCCGGCAGTCCCTTGGCCCAGATCCGCGCGCTCACCAGGTTGAGCACGTAGTCCCGAAGTCGACCGAGCGGGCCACGTGCGGGCAGCAGGCCGGGACCCATCGCCGGGACTCCCTTCGCGGGGCGCATCGAGATGTTCGGCACCAGGACCGCGCTCGCGAGGCGGGACTTCTCGGCGGCCAGCTGCGCACCGAGCAGCATCATGTCCGAGAGCACGACATCAGCCGGATGCGCGTCGAGCACCGCGAGCGTGTCGGCCGCGAACTTGTCGGCCGGCCCGCAGAGGAACACGTCCAGCACGTGCCCGAACAGCTCGAAGGGGTTCTTGAACTCCCAGTCCCGCATGATGTCTTCCTCGGGCGAGAGCGAGTGCTTGTGTGGCGCGGTCACCCACGGCGAGAACTCGCAGCCGGATGCACGGGCGGCGGCTTCGACGGCGGGACATGCGAGGACTCGCACGTGGTGCCCGCGCTCCACCAGCCGCCTCGCGAGCCCGAGCTCGGGAGGAACGACACCGCCACCTTCCCACGTCGCCAGCAGATATCGGGTCATGGCCTGCCTCCCTTGGGTTCGAGAATGCCGCGCGCGAGATCGGCGATCGCGAGCGCCGTGACTTCCGGATCGAGCACGCGGCGCAGCACGTGCCAGGTGTAGACGTCGTACGCCGCGACCAAGGCCATCAGCTTGCGCTCGCGCGCGGCGCTCCTGCCCAGTCGCTTGCCGAACGTGCGCTCCACCCAGGCGTGGTGGGAGGCGCGGCCGATCATGACGATCTCGCGAAGCGCGGGGACACGATCCTCGACGGCGAGCGCGCGGAGCGTCGCCGGCCCGATCTCCTCGTAGCGCGCCACGATCACGCGTGCGGCCTCCAGCGGATCGCCACCGACGTCGCGCAGCGCCTCCTCTTGGGGCCGCCACCAGTCGCGCACCGCCTCGACGAGCCCGTCCTTGTTGCGGAAGTGCAGCGTCACGGTCTGCGGGCTCACGCCGGCGCGATCCGCGACCCGCGAGAAGGTGAGGTCGTCGTAGGGCAGCTCCCGAAACAGCGCGAACGCCGCGCGCAAGATGCGCTCGCGCGTCTGCTCGGCCGCTGCGGTCCGAGCCGCGTTGTCGTATCGGCGCTTCGGCGGCACGCCCATGTTCGATAGTGTCACACACTATCTAATATGTTGCAACGGCATCTTATTTGGACGCGCCGCGGATGTTTGGCCACGTGTGCCTGCGGCGCGATGAGCATCACCAAGGCGGAGCGAAGACCGGGATCAGGGACCGACGTCTCTATTGATGTGCGCGTCCGCGCACCATGGTCACTTGTCTTGACGAGGCCGCCCGTCCGGTGCCCCGAGAGGGCCGCGCCGGTCGCGTGTGGCGCAGGTACTCGACGAGGCTGGTGAAGCGGAGCTTGCGCAGCGCGGTCGCGAGCCGCACGCTGACGGCCGCGTCCGAGAGGCCGAACTCGATGGCGATCTGCTTGTTCGACAGGCCCTCGTCGACGCGCGCGAGGATCTCGGCCTCGCCTGCAGTGAGCGCGCTCGGGCTCGCGGCCTCGGCGCGGGCCAGAAGGAGGAGCCGCTTGCCGTCGGTGTCGACGTGCTCGACGGCGGACCACCCGCCCGCCAAGAGCTCGCGCCAGATGCCGTCGCTCTCACCCTGGGAGTCCGCTCCGGTGCGCGCCTTCTCGAGCGCCCGCACCGCGGCCTCGAGGACGGCCCGGTCGCGCGCGCCGATGCCGGGCGCAGCGCTCGCCAGGCGACCGTCTGGAGTGAGCACGGCGTGCGGGCCCTCGGGCGTAGAGCACGAGAGGCGCGCGTGGGCGGTGCTGAGGAGGTGACGCCGCATCAACCGGACCTCGCGCCAGCGAGGTGTGTCGAAGCCGCGGTCGCCCACCACGGTGCAGAGCACGCCGAAACTGGACGGCCCGACGACGCCGAGGGCAACGGCGTCGGCCCAGCGAAAGTCGCCGACCGTCTGCTGGCACAGCGACCAGAATGGATGCCCTCGCATCGTCGGCACCTCGAAGCGGTCGCTCAGCGTGGTAGTCGCGAAGGGCTGGGGCAGCCGGCGCAGGTCGGATGCGGTCGCGAGCTCATGCGGGTTGAGCATGGCTAGCTCCGTGCAAGGACCTACGCCCGCGCGCACGAAGAGCCGAGGGTCGGGCGAAAAGAGGCAAAAGCCAGCGCCGGCACCGCCCCCGCGCTCGAAGATGGGCGCCGCGGCGGTCGAGACCCGCTCGAGCCAGCGGGCGGTCGTCGGGGCCTCCCCGACGCACGCGTCCGCGAACCGGCTGAGCGGCGACCGCCCCATGAGCCGAGGATACGGCGCGCGCGCCCGCGGCGCGCGTAGTCAATTTTTTCGCTTGGAGCGCGCGCGGGCGGGTACGTCTCCGTAGGTGCCCGTCCCGTGCGCGGAGCGCCCGGACGAGGCCTCCTCCGCTCATTTCTGGCCTCGCAGGAGCCCTCACCGTCGGCGACGGTCACGAGACCGCCTCTCGGGGGCAGTGACACGGTTCCCCCCGGATTGACACAGACACCCGTGCGCTCATCTCGCTCATGCCACCTCGCTCGTAGGGAAGACGCCAATGGTCCTTTCTCTCGCATCCTCGCGCCGCAGAGCCATGGGAGCGAACCGAGACGGCGGCAAGAACTCTTACCATGGCCGCTCGCGAGCTTGGCATGGATGATACGGGCAAGAGGGAGGCTTCGATGTTCGAATCAAGCTCGTATCGGCTGACGCACATGGGGCTCTGGTCGCTCGCTGTGGCCTCGGTATGTGCCGGGGCGGGGTGTGGGGACAGCGGGGGAAGCGGAGGAAACGCGAACTGCAACACGACCCAAGGGCCGACGACGGCGGCGGGGAGCCAGGCCTCGACGACCGCGTCGACTACGCAAGCCTCGACCGTCTCGTCCACCTCGAGCACAGGGACCGGCGGCGGCTCAGGAGTCGTCGTCGTCCCGCAGAACGAGCTCGTCGCAGGCCTCAGCTATGCGGAGTGGTCGGAGGCCTGGTGGCAGTGGGTCAGCGCCATCCCCGCCGGCCAGAACCCGATGGTCGACATGACCGGCGCCAACTGCGATCTAAATCAATCGGGCCCTGTGTTCTTCCTGGCGGGAGCGCCGGGGATCACGGACCAGACCATTGCTCGGACCTGCACCGTGCCGCCCGGCAAGTACCTATTCTTTCCGGTCCTCAACTACATCAACGACTATCCCTGCCCCGACCCGGGCTTCCAGCCGTACCCAGGGCAGACGCTGGAGGAGTTCCTTCGCGCCGGAGCCGTCTCCGCGCTCGGGGCCGCGAGCTCGATCGTCGTCGAGGTCGACGGCGAGAGCTTCCCCGACGGCGAGCTCTTCCGTTTCACGTCGCGGATGTTCGACTTTACCGGCGATCCGAGCTTGATCGCGTTCGATCCCTGCATAACCGGCTCGGTGCAGCAAGGTGCGAGCGACGGCTGGTGGATCATGATCGAGCCGCTGCCGAGTGGAGAGCACACGGTCCACTTCGCTGGGACGAACACGGCGAACGGTCCAGCGTTCACGCTCGACGTGACCTACACCCTCACGGTCCAATGACGCGCGGCGCCCACGCGTTCTGGTCGATGGACCACCGTAGTGAGGGCATGGGTGTCGGCTGCGGTTCGACCGCTTGCCTGGCTCGACCCATGCGAATCGTGACGGTCCTGGGGCTATCGATCGCAATGGTCATGATGCACGCCGGGTGCGGCGGCATCAGCTGCGAGGAGGGTTGCGCGCACGACAGCTGCAGCGACGACTGTGTTGCTTGGTGCGAGGCGACGCGGGAGCAGCCTGGCTGTGACGATGCGGTGGAGGTGGTTCTCGAATGCTGGGCCGAGCATGGGTGCACAGATGGCGGTCCTTGCGACGGAGTAGGAGAGGAGGAGGCCGTCGACTGTGAGGCGGAGTGAGCGACCGCCCGGGCGGGTGCGAGGGCGTGGCCCTTGGCGTGACTCTCAGTGATCGGACTCGAGACAGGAGCACGCCGAGCGCGACGAAGCCCCCGACGGTCGCCGGGTCCACCGGATCGGCGCTTGCGTAGACCGGCTCGCGGTCGACTCCGCTGCCGATCGCGCAGCCGATCACGCCGGCGCCGCCCCCGCGCTCGAAGATGGGCGCCGCGCCGGCCGAGCCCCGCTCGAGCCAGGCGGCGCTCGTCGCGGCCTCCCCGATGCACGCGTCCGCGGACCGGCTGAGCCGCGACCGCCCCATCAGCGGAGGATGCGGCGCGCGCCCTGCAGTGCGCGTAGTCGGTCTTCTCGCTCGGGGTGCAGGACGCTAAGACGGCGCGGGCGCCCGCCCGTGCGCGCGGAGCGCCCGGACGAGATCCGCTCGTGAGCCGACACCGGCCTTCTTGTAGATGGAGCGGAGCTGGTTCGCAACGGTCCGAGGAGCGGTCCCGCGCCGGCGGGCGATCTCGCCGGAGGAGAGCCCGTCGAGCACGAGGATGGCGACGCTCCGCTCCTCGCGCGTGAAGGAGGCGGGCAGCTCGGGCTCGGTGCGATCGAGCTCGAGCACCGCGTACTCTCGCCCGCCGACGTCGAAGCGAGCGCCCCTCATCGCTCTGCCCTCGCCCCGACCTCGCGCTGGCCCATGGTCCGTACCATAGCGCGCGGCGCAGCGCTGGCCAGGGTGACCGGCGACGCGATCGGCGCCGGCAGCGTTCGCACCGCGAACGAACGTACGCAAAGGCACGATCGCCCGGTCAGGGTGTTTCTGGCCCGATTCGATGGCGTCAGACTTTCGCCGGGCGGATGGCGTACGGGTTGCTGACCAAGGGCGCGATGGGGAGGCCCGCGAACTGCGTCGAAGCGTCAGGCGTCGGCGCCGCAGCCGAGGAGGCCCCGCGCGGCGCCCCGGAAACACAGGACCTGCTCCGATCGGCAGTCCAAGCGCTTCATGCGCACGGTGGCCGCGCCTCCGAGCGCGAGGGCGATCGCATCTGGGCGGAGCTCCTCGCGGGCGGCTGGTCCGTCGTGGAGCGCGCGCACCGTGACGGCAGGCGCTACCTCCTGCTCGAACGCGCTGCCGGGCGTCCGGAGCGCCGCGCCCGCGGCGAGGCGCGCGCCATCCTCAAACTTCTCGAGGCCGGTCGTTCGAGCAAGCAGATCGCGATCGAGCTCGGACTCACCGACAGCGCCGTCAGCCTGCACGTCCGCGAGGCGCTCAACGCGCTCGGCTTCAGGAACGTCGTAGAGTACCTGCGCTTCGCGCGCCGCCGAGGTCCACGGTGAGGGGCGCGCGCTTCGAGGCCATGGGGTGCGAGCTCGCGGTCATCGAGCTCGAGCCGCACCCGGTCGTCATGCCCGAGTCGCTGACCGCCCACGAGCGCCAAGTGGCCGCGCTGGTCCTGGAGGGGCTCACGACGGCCGAGATGGCGGAGACGCGTGGCACCTCGCCACGCACGATCGCGAACCAGCTCGCCTCGATCTACAGAAAGCTGGGCGTCGCTTCTCGCGCCGAGCTGGTCATCGCGCTGGGCGCGCGCGGGGACGAGCCATGACCAGCCTCACTCCACCGTGAGGATGAGGCTTCGTTTTCTGGGCTCGATTTCCGGGGCGAGCTTCGCCATGCGCTACGGGTTCCGGATCGTCAACGTCTTCACCGTCGACGGCGATCGGTTCCTCGGGAACCCGCTGTGCGTCTTCGAAGATGCGCGCGGCATGACGAGCGAGCACATGCAGTCGCTCGCACGGCAGATGAACCTGTCCGAGACGACGTTCGTCTTGCCTAGCGACAAGGCCACGGCGCGCGTCCGTATCTTCACACCCGGCTTCGAGATGCCCTTCGCCGGTCACCCGACGCTCGGCACCGCGAGTGTCGTCGGCGGCGAGCGCGTCACGTTCGAGATGCAGGCCGGCATCGTGCCGGTCGTCCGCGACGGCGACACGTGGATGCTCGAAGCGGCGCGTGCCGCACACTATCGAATACGTTGCAACGGTATCTTACTTGGACGCGCCGCGGATGTTTGGCTCCGAGCGGGAGGCTGTCGCGCGTCGATGTAGGAAGCGGCACGCCATCACCGAGCTGGAGAGGAGCCGAGGACGGTCGTTCGCTCACACCGTCGAGAACGCGAGGCCGAGCTGACCTGCCGGAGCAGCTCGCGGAGGCGCAGGCCTTGGGCCGAGACCGTGCTTGGGTACCCGCTCGCCGGACGGTCCCCCGGCCGGGTAGCAGGATGACCTTGACCC
>CAZBJI010000134.1:0-16787 GCA_964492175.1 uncultured Polyangiaceae bacterium
CGGCGCGGTTCGGCGGGGGCGCGAGCGGCGCCGTCCCGGAGGCGCGCCCGGAGCCGGCCGACGCGCTCACGACCCTGGCCGCGGCGCAGCCGGCGCCGGAGCTGTCGGCGCGTGAGGTGACGGTCGGGCCGAGCGACATGGTCGAGGCGCCGAGCCACGCGCCGCCGGCCGAGCGGGGAGGGGAGCCGGTCCGAGCGTCTGCCGAGGAGGCGCTGCTCGCGGAGCCGGGCGCCGAGGAGGAGCCGGCCGCGAAGCCCCAGAAGAAGCGGAAGAAGAAGCCCGTGCGTCAGCGGGCCGAGAAGAAGAAGCCCGCCGACGAGAAGAAGAAGGCGCGCAGTCGGAAGGGCAAGAAGCCCTCCGCGCGCGCCGACTGACCCGCGGGACGCGGCCGCTCAGAAGCCGCAGTTCTGGCGCATGCGCTCGCTGCCTAGCCACCGCTGGGCCTTGCGCTTGGCGATCGTGTTCGCGAGCCGCTGGTACGGCTCGCCGTCCCCGCTCGCCATGACCTCCTCGAGCGTCTTCACGTACCCAGCCTTGTCGCCCTTGTTGCAGAGGACCCGCGCCGCGTACTGCACCTTCGGGAGGAGGGTCTTGCCGTCGGAGAGCTCGAGCGCGCGCTTGAAGTGCTTCTCGGCGTCCTCCATCTCCGCGGTAGAGCGGGCGTGGTAGGCGCCGAGCGCCACGTGCACGCTCCCGAACATGTACGTGTCGTCGAGCTCGGCGCTCCGCTCGAGCAGCGCCACCGCGACGAACAGCTCTCCGACGACCTCACCCTTCTCGCTGCTCACGCCGGTGCGCCCGAGCCACGCCTGGCCGAGCCAGAAGAGGGTCTCCGCGTGGACCTCGGGGTCGTCGAACTGCGCGAGGTAGGTCTTGATGGTCTCCGCGTTCTTCTGCGCATCCTTGAACCCCGCGTGCTCGTTCTCGAGCAGCTGCGAGCCGTACCAGATCGCCCGCTCGTAAGCGGACCGCGCGCGCCGCCGGTGGTAGTCGAAGTCGGGGCTCACGGAGCCGTCCGCGTCCTCCGCCCGCTCCATGGCGTCCTCCATGAAGCCGAGGGCGACCGACGACCAGCTCCGCGTGAGCATGAACAGCGCGTCGGGGTTGTCCGGGGCGAGGTACCGCATGCCCTCGATCTGTCCGAGGCCGGCCATCGCGATCTTCTCCGCGACCTCGTAGTCGCCGATCGTGTTGACGGCCGCGCTCGCCTTGCGAGTCGACGCGATCTGCCCCTCCAGGATGATCTGCTTGAGGCAGCCGACCTGGAGGACGAAGAGAACCGCAAGGAGCAGAAGCCCCGCCCGTGAAGACATCGGTGTCCGGCCGAACATAGGGCGCGAGAGTTACAGAAATCCCGGTGGCTTGCTACGTGAATTCGCTGGGCTCGCCCGAGCGAATCCATAGCAATATTCGTTCGGTTACCGGAGGTCTCCGGACGCGAGCTCCCGGCGTCGGGTGAACGGGGGGCCGCGGCCGAACCTTTCGCTCTCACGGCTCGCGGCGGAGCCGATGTGAATCCACGCGGTCGAGCCGGCTCGAGCGCCCGGCCCCGGAGGGCTTGCGCGGGGACCTTCGGCATGGTCGGCTTGTCTCCGTGGCAGGCGTTCTCACGAGCCCCATCCAGGCCGCTTGGGCAGGGCTCGGGGCGCTCGTGCTCGCGGTCGGCGGCGTGACGGCGCTGCGCGCGCCTCCGTTCGCCGACGCGGACCTCCCCGCCCCGCTCGCGGCGAGCGAGGACGTCGAGCCGCGTCCCACGCGCGCGAGCTCGAGGTCCTCCGCATCGCCCGGCGCCAGCTCGAAGCCGATCTGGGACATCCCGCTGCCGGTGCCCGGCTTGCTCGAGTCGGCGGCGCCCGCGACGCCTCCGCCCGAGCTGCGCGGGCTCCAGACCCGCTTCGTGACCCAGGTTCGACGGCGGGATCTCAAGGGCGCGCTGACCACGCTCGAGGAGATGGCCGAGCTCAGCAAGGACGCCATCAAGGAGAGCGAGGTCCGGGAGGAGGTGGTGGAGCTCTCGCAGCGCGTGATGCAGCTCCCCGGCGACGAGCCCACGAGGATGTTCGCCGTGCTCTCGAGCAAAGCGGGCACCGCCGGCATCGACGTCCTCTACTACCTGGTCACCGCGAAGGGCTCGTCGCGGGCGTCGAAGGAGGCGCTCCGCTACCTCGAGGACCCGAAGGTCCTCGCGCGCGGGTCGCAGGGGATGCAGATCGCCTGGGCGCTGCGGTCGGCGCGCTGCGAGGACAAGAAGGCGCTGTTCGCCCGCGCCGGGGAGCACGGAGATCAGCGCACCATCGGCCAGCTCCACGAGCTCAACCAGGCCTGCGGGCGTCGCAACCGAGGGTGTTGCTACCCCAAAGATCCGGAGCTGGAGGCGGCGCTCGCGGCGCTCAAGGCGCGCGGGCTTCGCTAGCGGAGAACCGGTACGCGGCGCCGGCAGCGGCGAGCGCGACGAAGACGAGGAAGAGATCCCAGACGGGCCAGGCTGCCCCCGCGGCGCGGCGCAGGAGCACCGTCTCCACGACCCGCACGAGGAGCGAGCCGGTCCCGTAGGCGGTGAGGCCGACGAGGATCGGGGTGCGGATCCGGCGGGCGAGCTCGAGGACGCGCGCCGTGTTGGACCAGATGGCGCGCCGGACGTGGAGCACCACGAGGGCGACGGGTGCAGCGAGCGCGACCACGAGCAGGAGGAGGATGACGACCGCCTCGGTCCCCGTGAGGTTCGCCTGGAGGGTGGAGCCTCGGGAGATCCGCATGACCGCCGAGACGAGCGTGAGGAGCCCACCCACGACGAGGAAGAGCCCCAGCGCTCCGAGGAGCGAGAGCAACGGCCGCGCCGAGCTCGACTCGACGTCGCGCGACCCACCGGTGCGCGGAGCGGCGGCGGCGAGCTGCTGGCTGGTCGCGAGCATGGTCCGGGACGAGCCCAGCTTGGCCGCCTCGTCGTAGGCCAAGAGCTCGTGATCGAGCTCGGCGAGCGTGGCGAAGCGGTCCGCCGGCTCCTTGGCCATCGCGCGCTGCACGATGGTCTCGAGGCCCTCCGGGATGCTGGGCTCGAGCGACCGAGGCCGGGGAGGCTCCTCGAGGAGGACCGCCGTGAGCGTGGCGGTCGCGTCGGGTTTGTCGAAGGGGCGCTGCCCCGTCAACATGGTGTAGAGGATCGCGCCCGTCGCGTAGACGTCGCACAGGTGCGTGACCTTGTCGCCGCGCGCCTGCTCCGGGGCCATGAACGAGGGCGTCCCCATGATCATGCCCGTCTTCGTGAGGTTGGAGCCGATCGCGTCGCCCGACTTGGAGATGCCGAAGTCGATGATCTTCGCGACCGGGGAGCTCAGGTCGCCGGTGAGGAAGACGTTCTCCGGCTTCATGTCGCGGTGGACGATGCCGAGCTCGTGCGCGGCGCCGAGGCCGGCGCAGAGCTGGCGCGCCACGCGGACGGCGAGCGGCACGGAGAGCCTGCGGACGTCGGTGAGGAAATCGGCGAGCTCGCGGCCCTCCAGGAACTCCCCGACCATGAACGGGCGGCCGTCGGGCGTCTCGTCGACGTCGTAGACCTGCATCACGTGGGGGCTGCGGATGGTCGCCGAGGCCTCCGCCTCCCGCGCGAACCGGGCCAGCACCTCGGCGTGGCGGGAGAACTCGGGGTGCAGCGTCTTCACCGCGAACCGCTTGTTCTTGATGCGGACGTGGCGCGCCTCGTAGACCCGCCCCATGCCGCCCTCGCCGACGACTCGGAGGATCTTGTAGGTGTCGCGCAGCATCTGGCCGACCAGCTCGTCGACCAGCTGCTCGCCGGCCGCGCCGACGAGCGTCGTCGCGTCCTGCGGGCAGACGTTGAAGTCCCCTGGGTACCGGGTCTGGCACGTCGGACACACGAGCGGCAGATCGGCCGCCTGGGAGGGCGGGGGCGAGCCCGTCATGTCGCCGAGGCGCGTCATGGCGGTCATCGCTGGGGTGACGACCAGCCCCGGGCTCGAGGTGGACGTCGACGTCGCCCCTGGGGCACCCGCGCTCGGAGGCGGTCGAACCGTCCCGGTCATGACGACGCGAGCGTAGTGCGCCGGGACCCTACTTTCCACACCTGAGCGTGCGTCCGCGAAACGGACGCGATCTGCGGCGTCTTGCGCGGAGCCGCCCCGGCCTCGGCGCGGGGGGCGCCGAGGCGAGGGAGCGTCTCGACCTCGATCAGTACCGGTACGCGTCGGGCTTGTACGGCCCTTCGATCGCCACGCCGAGGTACTCGGCCTGGTCCTTCGAGAGCGTGGTCAGCTCGACGCCCAGCTTCTTCAGGTGGAGGCGGGCGACCTGCTCGTCCAGCTTCTTCGGCAGCACGTGGACGCCGAGCTCGAACTTCTGACCCCAGAGGGCGAGCTGCGCCAACACCTGGTTCGTGAAGGAGCTCGACATCACGAACGAGGGGTGCCCGGTAGCGCAGCCGAGGTTCACGAGCCGGCCGCTGGCGAGCACGATGATCTTCTTGCCGTCGGGGAACACGTAGTGGTCCACCTGCGGCTTGATGTTCTCACGCTTGATCTCGGGGTGGTTGTCCAGCCAGGCGATCTGGATCTCGCTGTCGAAGTGGCCGATGTTGCAGACGATGGCCTCGTTCTTCATCACCTGCATGTGCTCGCCGCGGATGATGTCCATGCAGCCGGTCGCGGTGACGAAGATGTCGGCGACCGGGGCGGCGCGCTCCATCGTGCGCACCTCGTAGCCCTCCATCGCCGCCTGGAGGGCGCAGATGGGATCGATCTCGGTGATGATGACGCGCGCACCGAGGCCGCGGAGGGACTGCGCGCAGCCCTTGCCGACGTCGCCGTAGCCGGCCACGACGGCGATCTTGCCTGCGAACATGACGTCGGTCGCGCGCTTGATGCCGTCGCCCAGCGACTCGCGGCAGCCGTAGAGGTTGTCGAACTTGCTCTTGGTGACCGAGTCGTTGACGTTGATGGCGGGGCACTTGAGCTTGCCCTCCGAGAGACGCTTGCGGAGGTTCTTCACCCCGGTCGTCGTCTCCTCCGAGAGGCCCCGGATCGGATCGGCCCCGGAGAAGAGGCCGGGGTGCTTGTCGTGGATCCAGTTCGTGAGATCCCCGCCGTCGTCGAGGATCAGGTTCGGGCCCTTGCCGCCCTCGAACGCGTGGATCTGCTGCTCGAGGCACCAGTCGTACTCCTCCAGGGTCTGCCCCTTCCAGGCGAAGACCGGGACGCCGCGCGCCGCGATGGCGGCCGCCGCGTGGTCCTGCGTGGAGAAGATGTTGCAGCTCGTCCAGGTCACCTCGGCGCCCAGCTCGAGGAGGGTCTCGATGAGCACGGCCGTCTGGATGGTCATGTGGAGGCAGCCGGCCACGCGCGCGCCCTTGAGCGGCTTCTTCTTGCCGTACTCCTCGCGGAGCGCCATGAGGCCGGGCATCTCGGTCTCGGCGATCTGGATCTCCTTGCGACCGAACTCCGCCAGCGTGATGTCGGCGACCTTGTACTTCGCTTGTTGCGTCATGATGAGCGTCTCCCGTTCCTTGCTTGATGACGGCGCGCGACGAGCACGTGCCATCCGACGTTCCGATCGGGGCCGTCGCCCCGAAAACCACCGCGGACCGCGGTGACCCGGCCTCCCTGGAGCCCGGCTGCCTGCGCGAAGCCGAGCAGCTCCTGCGCCGAGAAGCCGAGCCAGAGGTCGGCCTGCGCCTCTTTCAGCGCGAGGTCCTCGTGGGGCTCGTAGTCGAGCACCACGAGCGCGCCGCCCGGTTGGCCGGCCTCCGGGGCGGTCAGCAGATCCGCCAGGGCCGCGACCGCGCGGGCGGGCTGGGGGGCGTGATGGAGGACCCGCGACGCGAACACGAGGTCGGCGCCGCGCTCCTCGGCGGCCCCGACCGCGGACGCCAGCGCCGCGCCGTCGAGCTCGTCCTCGACGAAGGTGACGTTGTCCAGGCCGCGCTGCTCTGCGCGCGCGCGCGCGACGCGGAGCTGGGCCTCCGACCGATCCACCGCGATGGTGTGGTCGAAGATCGGCGCCAGCACCTCGAGCAGCGCGCCCTCTCCCGTGCCGGCGTCCACCGCGAGGCGACGGCTGCCCAAGAGGGGAGCGAGCGCCGCCAGGTAGGCCCCGAGCTCGCGGGGCGCCTCGAGCGGCGCGCCCTTCGGCGGCCGCGCGAAGAACTCTCTGGCGCGCGCGTCGCGTGCGCGGACCACGCCGAGCACCCGCGCGAGCGTCCCATCCTCGACGATGAGATCGCGGCCGGTCCGGAGGGCGTCGGCGACCACCGCGTCGGATCCGACGTGCTCCGCGATTCGGAGCAGGACCCAGGTGCCGTGCTTGCGCGCCTCTACCAGCCCCGCGTCTCGAAGCGCGGCGCCGTGTCGAGACACCTTCGGTTGGCCCTCGCCCAGGAGCTCGGCGAGCTCCCCCACCGCCAGCTCCTCCTCCGCCACGAGCGCGAGGAGCCGCACCCGGATCGGGTCGGCGAGGAGGCGATAGAGCTCCCACCGCGGGACGTCGGCGAACGACGGTCGGCTCGTCTCCTCCAACAGCACCAGAAGTTAATTGCATAGATTCGAATGAACGCAAATATATAAATTCATCGTCTGGCGTTGACTTCGTGTCAGTCAGACACATGTAATAGTGTCATGGAGACACTGTTGTGGAGCGGCGCATCGGGGGCGCTGGTCGGTCGGGATCACGCCGTCCTGCACGGCAGCCGACAGGACGCCGCGCTCGTCGTCGCCCACGGCCAGGCCTGCGTCGGTGTCGTCTCCGACGGCTGCGGGTCTGCGCGTGGCAGCGAGGCGGCGGCGCACCTCACCGCGCGGGTCGCGGTGCACGAGGCGACCGCCGCCGTGCGCGCCGGCTCGGCCCCCGCCGAGGTGCCGGCCCGCGTGCTCGGCGCCGTCGTCGGCGCGCTCGCGAGCCTCGCGGCGCAGGCTGGACCCGACATCGGGTGGCTGCACGCGACGCTCCTCGGGTTCGTCGCCGTCGCCGAGGACGTGGTGCTCTTCTCGGTGGGAGACGGGTTCCTCCTCGCGGGGGAGGAGCTGATCGATCTGCGGGGCGGGCCCGCGTGCGTCTACCCGGCCCACGCGCTCGCGGGCAAGGCGCCCGACCTGTGCGTCCTCCGGAGACCGGGGGTGGACCGCGTCGCCGTCGCGACGGACGGCTTCGAGCCCGAGAGCGTCCGCCTCGTCTCGCGCCGCCCCGGACGTGATCTGTCGCGTCACCTGGTGCTGCTGCAGCGAGGGGGCGCCTTCTCCGACGACGGCGCGATCGCCGTAGGCCGCCGCCTGGGCGGTGCCCCGTGAAGGTCTTCGTCGAAGGGAGCGAGGTGGACCTCGACGCCGGGCGCGTGCTCGGAGAAGGCGGCGAGGCGACCGTCTTCGGGGTCGGGGCGCGGTCGGCTCGGCGCGCGGTCAAGATCTACAAGGCGCCGTCCGCCGCGCGCGCGGCGAAGCTCGAGGCGCTGGTTGCCCGGAGGCGAGGCCTCCCGCGCGAGGTGGTCGCGCCCGAGTCCCTGGTCTTCGACGCGCGGCGGTCCGCGGTGGTGGGCTTCGTGATGCCGCTGGTCGACAGGAGCTGCCAGCCGCTCGCCGTCCTCGCTCGTCGGTCGGGGTGGGGCGCCTTCTCGCTCGACCTCGCCGGCGTGCTCGAGGTCCTGGAGGCTACGCGCCGCGTGATCGCCCACCTGCACGCGAGCGGACTGGTCGTCGGTGATCTCAACGATCAGAACGAGCTCTTCTGTCCGAAGTCGAGGCGCGTCGCCTTCGTCGACGCCGACTCGTTCCACCTGGAGGGCTTCCCGTGCGAGGTGGCGACCGAGGCGTTCCTCGATCCCCGGCTCTACGGTCCGGACGAGCACGCGCCGTGCGCGCTCCCGGCGGGCAGTGCGCGCCGGTTCGATCCGGGGAGCGACTGGTTCGCGTTCGCGGTCCTCTTGCTGCGTGCCGTGACGGGGGCCCACCCGTTCTCGGGGGTGGATCCTTCCACGCCGAGCCCCACCCGGCGCGCCCGGCTCGGGCGGAGCGTCCTTTCGCCCGACGTGCGGGTCCCGGCCGGCGTTCGCGCGCGCATCCACGCGATGCCGGAGGTCGTGACCGAGCTCCTGCGCTCGACCTTCGAGAGCTCGCGCCGTCCCGTGCTCGCCGAGGGCGCTCTGCTCGCCTGGGCTGGCTCGATCCGAGCCTGCGCTTGCGGGCTGGAGCTGCCGGAGGGCCGCGCCTGCCCTGCGTGCCGCCCCGCCTTCGCCGCGCCCACGCGGGGGCGCGCCGCGTCGGGCGCCGGGCGTGTCCAGGCCGAGCTCGTCTGGAGCTCGCCGGGCTCGATCTTGGCGCTCGCGGCCGACGGGTCGGCGCTGGTCGCCGTCCACCGGTCCGGCGCCGACCTCAGCCTCCTCAGGCGGGGCGTCGGTGGCGGGCAGGCCAGGCTCGAGCTCGGCGCCGCGCCCGTCACCGCGTGGGTTCGGGCCTCGACGAGCGTCGTCGTCGTCGCGGAGGAGCGCGGCGACGGCGCCGAGCTGCGCGTGATCGACGCCTCCGGGGGGCAGCTCCTGCTCGGCACGACGACGGAGCTCGCGTCGGGGCGGCCGGCGTTCGCCGTCACGGGCAGCACGCTCTACCGCGTCGCGGCCGGAGCGCTGCTCGAGGTGAGCCTGGAGGCCGGCCGAGCATCCGAGCGCGTGGTCGCGACGGTCGTGTCGGACCAGACGTGCCTCTCCCCGGCGCCGGGCGGCGTCCTCCTCGCATCCCGGGTCCTTGGCCGCACCCTGTACGCGAGGATCGCGGGTCGCGCTCGGGTGGACCTCGAGGTGGACGTGCTCTGCCCCGGCGAGCGGCTCGTGGACCACGCCCTGTACGCCGACGGCGAGGTGACCGTGGTGCTCCGCCACACCCGCGTGGCAGGCGCCGATCGGGTCCGGACCGACGTCCTCGACGCGCGCGGCCAGAGGATCGCGTGTCGCGCCGAGCGTGCGGTCGACCGCTGCAGCGGGCTCGCGCTCGCCGGCGGATGCATGGCGCGCGCGGTGCTCCTCCTCGCGACCGACGCGGGGCTGGTCCGCGAGGAGGTCGCGCCCCGCCCCCCCAGCGCTTCTCTCATCCCCGATGCGGCGCCCTTCGCCGCTCACGAGGCGTGGCTCGCCGCCACCGGGGACGGCCTGGCCGTCGCCGCCGGTGGGAGCGTCCACGTCTTGCGCCTGCGAAACCCCTGAAAGGAGCTCCTCGTGAACCATCCCAGACACTACGATCCTCACCGCGTCGGCAAGCTCTACGAGCCCGACCTCGGCGCCGTCGCGGCGGCCGCGGAGCGCGCGCGCCTCGCGCCGGCGCAGCACGACCGCCGCCCGACGGCGCTCCTCCTCGTCGACTTCCAGATCGACTTCTGCCACCCGAGCGGCAGCCTGAGCGTCCCTGGCGCCGTGGGCGACCTCCGCCGCACCATCGAGCTCCTCTACCGCGAGGCGGAGCACATCAAGACGATCGTCGTGAGCCTGGACAGCCACCTCACGTACCAGATCTTCTACCCGACCTGGTGGATCGACGAGCGGGGTGACCACCCTCCGCCGCACACCGTCATCGACTCGGAGGCCGTGCGCGCGGGCAAGTTCAGGCCGCTGCGGGAGATCGCTTGGTCGCTCCGCTACGTGGAGGACCTCGAGCAGAAGGCCAAGAAGGCGCTCTATCTATGGCCGTACCACACGATGATCGGCGGGATCGGGCAGGCTCTCGACCCGGCGCTGTTCGAGGCCATCCACTGGCACGCCGTCGCGCGGCGGTCTCAGCCGGTGTTCGTGCAGAAGGGCATGATCCCGGGCTCGGAGCACTACTCACCCTTCGAGCCCGAGGTGAAGGTCCCGACCCACCCGCACGGGGCGCTCAACACCACGCTGCTGAAGTTGCTCGAGACGCACGAGCGCATCTACGTCGCCGGTGAGGCCAAGAGCCACTGCGTGCTCGAGGCGTGCTCGAGCATGGTGCGCCACTTCTCCGGCCAGCCCGACGTGATCCAGCGGATCCACTTTCTGCGTGACTGCACCAGCAGCGTCCACGCGCCCGGGATCGACTTCGACGCGATGGCCGAGCGCGAGCTCGCCGTCTTCGCGAAGCAAGGCATGCGCTTCTGCGCCAGCACCGATCCACTCGCCTGAAGGAGCCCATCATGACGTACCAGAGCTCGAACTTTCGTCCCGACGCGGCGCAGGCCGCGTGTCTGCTGCGGTCCTCCCAGCTCGGGTCCGCCGCGGACGTGTTGGTCCAGAACCTCGACGAGACGGCCCTCCTCGGGTGCGTCGGCTTGGACGCCGACGCGCTCGGGACCGCGGACGCGACGCTCGTCTCGATCGTGCTCGACATGTCCGGGTCCATGAGCGGACACCGCACGGCGGTGATCGACGCGTACAACACGATGCTCCGAGCGCTGTCGGGCGCGAAGGCGGCGACGAGCATCCTGGTCTCCACGTGGGCCTTCGCCGACGGGCCGACGTTGCTCTCGAGCTACGAGGCCGTGAGCGCGAAGCCGAAGCTCACGAGCACCGTGTACCGACCAGGCGGCGGCACGGCGCTCTACGACGCTGTCCTCGGCGCGATGACCGGCCTGGTCGCGTACGGGCAGAAGCTCTGGGACGAGGGGATCCCGACGCGGAGGGTCCTGTTCGTCCTCTCCGACGGCGAGGACAACGCGTCGAGATCGAGCGCCTCCGCCGTGCGCACCGCGGCATCCTCGCTGGCAGGGCAGGAGGTCTACACCCTCGCGTACGCCGGCTTCGGCGGCACCGACCTCAAGCAGCAAGCCGACGCCCTCGGCTTCCCCCACGTGATCACGGCGAGCCTGGCGGACGCCGAGCTCCGGCGGGTCTTCCGGCAGGTGAGCCAGTCGGTGATCCGCGTCAGCCAGGGCGCCGCGGCGGCGGGCGGCTTCTTCTGAGGGTGTGGTGCGCAGGAGCCGACGCTGCCGGAGTCAGCAGCCTCAGCTCTGTCCGTCACTCGCCCCGAGGAGGGGCCGGGAGCTCGACCACGAACGTCGTGCCCGCTCCCGGCTGGCTCTCGACGCGCACGGTCCCTCCCATCGACTCCGCCAGGTGCTTGACGATGGCGAGGCCCAGGCCCGCCCCGCCCTTCTCGCGGGAGCGACCGACGTCGACCCGATAGAAGCGCTCGAACAGGCGCGGCAGGTGCGCCGCGGCGATGCCGGGCCCGTCGTCCACCACCCGGATCTCCACGCGGCCGTCCCGTGCCTCTGCCGAGATCCGCACGGCCCCCCCACGCGCCCCGTACTTGATCGCGTTGTCTACGAGGTTGGAGAGCACCTGCTCCAGGCGCCCCGCGTCGGCCAGGACGACGCAGCCCGCGGGCACGTCGATGTCTACGCGCACGCCGGCCTCCCGTGCGCGGGCGCGGAGCGCCTCCTCGGCGTCCCGGACGGCGGCTTGCACGCTGACGGGCGCGAGCGCGGGGGTGTCGGGCGCGACGCCCTCGAGCTCCGCGAGCCGGAGGAGGCCGTCGATGAGCGCCGAGAGGCGCTGGGCGTGGCGGTGCATCAGATCCAGGAAGGCGCCGGCCTTCTCGGGCGAGACGTCCCCCCGCTGCAGCGTCTCGGCGAGGCCCTGGATGGCGGCGACCGGCGTCCGGAGCTCGTGGGTGACGTTCGCGACGAAGTCGCGGCGCGTGGCCTCCAGGCGGCTGATGCGCGCCATGTCCGCTTCGAGCTGCTTGGCGAGCGCCGCCATCGCGTCCGCCAGATGGCCGAACTCGTCCGGTGGCAGAGCAGGGAAGCGCACGTCGTAGTCGCCTTGCGCGATGCGCGCCGCCTGCTCGGCCATCGAGCGCAGCGGCCGCGCGGCGACGCGGGACGCGAACCACCCGAGGAGCAGGGCGGCCGTCACGGCCACGATCGCCGCGAAGGCGAGCCGGCGGCGCATCGAGCCGATCGGGCCCTGGATCTCTCTGTCGGACACGGTCAGCCGCACGACGAAGCCCTCGTCGGCGAGGACGGCGACGTGATGAACCGCCTCGTCCTCTCGCGCGCCGCTCGCCCTGCCCACGCCGTGGCTGCGAGCCTCCTCTACCTCCGCAGGCGCGAGGCAGCGCCCGTCGGCGTCGGTCTCCTCCTCGTCCTTCGTCGAGGTGCCGACGACGCAGCCGTTCTTGTCGAAGATCACGACCTCGGCTTGCACGATGGCCGCGAGGCGTCCCGCGACGCGGTGGGGATGGCGCCCGGCGCTCACCCACTCGGTCGAGCCGCGCGCCTGCTCGAGGAGGCGCTCGTCTCGTTGCGCCTCCAGGTCGGCGGTGAGAGATCGCTCGAGGACCAAGCTGACCAGCGCCACGACGACGCCCACGAGGGCGACGTGGCTGAGGAGCAGCTTGGTTCGGAACGTGAGGCCCGGCATCGGTGGTCGGGCAAGGTCGAGGAGCGCGCGGGTTGCGTCAATTGGGGCGGCAATACCCCATGTTGTTGCAGCCGCTCGACGGCGGAGGGCAGTCCATGTCCTCGCTGCACGTCAGCGTGCAGAGCATGCCCCCCTGGTTGGGGAAGTTGTGGCACACGCCGGACGCGCAGTCCGCGTTCCCCGTGCACGCCTCGCCGAACGCGGCGCCGCCGCCTCCGGTCGAGGCGGTCGATCCCGCGCCCGTCGTCGCCCCCGTCGTGGCGGCGGTGCTCGATCCGGTGGTCGCGCTCGCGGTCGTGCTCGAGCCGGTCCCCATCCCCGTGCCCATTCCCGTCCCGCTGCCAGGGCCGGCGGCCGTGGTCGAGGCGCCGCCGCCCGACCCGCCCGAGCCCGAGTCGTCCCCGCACCCCGCCAAGGCGACCGATACCACCAGGAACGTGCACGCCGCGGTTCGTGACATGGTGACCTCCTGCGCCCATCCTCGCCGAACCGGGGTCGCCGCGGCGTGACACGTCCGGCGCCGCGTGTAACAGCGCGGTGACATCTGGCGATGGCTCCCGACCTGGCGCTGCCTGCCTCCGGCGCGGGGTGCAGACCGACACCCGGCGTCCGGGTGTGGGCTTCAGGGGGCGAGCCGGAGCCTGTAGCCGAAGCCGGGGACGGTCTCGATGGCGTCCTCGTAGGGACCGAGGCGGCTGCGGAGCCGCCTGATGTGGGTGTCGACGGTGCGCGTGTTGAGGTCCCCCGGCATCGCCCACACCTCCTCGAGCAGCTCGGACCTCGAGAACACTCGCCCAGGGCTCTCGAGGAACAGCGCGAGAAGTTTGAACTCCAACGGCCGCAGCGCGAGCTCCCCTCCGTCGAGGAGCGCCAGGTGGCGCACCGGATCGAGCTCGAGGCCTCGGTGGCGGAGCCGCCTGCCGGCGTCGTCGGCGCCGGCAGCCAGACGTCGCTCGAGGGTCCGCCGGGCGAGGGCCTTCACCCGAAGCACCACCTCCCGCACGCTGAAGGGCTTCACCACGTAGTCGTCGGCGCCGACCTCGAAGCCGACGATGCGGTCGTACTCGTCACCGCGCGCCGTCAGCATGAGGACGCCCACGTCCTGGGTCGCCGGGTCGGCGCGGAGGCGGCGGCAGATCTCCGTCCCCGACACGTCGGGGAGCATGAGGTCGAGCACGATGACGGATCGCTGCAGCCGCATGGCTGCAGCGAGGGCCTCCGCCCCGGTGGCCACGGCTTCGCAGTCCAGGCCGGCGTCCGCCAGGTTGAAGGTGAGCACGTCGCGGAACGCCTCCTCGTCGTCGACGATGAGCACCCTCGGACGAGCGGCCGTCTCGCCTTCTCCGGGAGGAGCGCCGCCTCGGTCCACCGCTCAGCCCGCCTTCGAGCCCCCGCCGCCGCTCTCCGGAGCACCGGCGTCGGGCGGTCGCGCCGCGTCGCCGTCGGCGGTCTCGGGCTCGTCCTCGGCGGGCTCGGTCCGCTCGCTCTCTTCCTCGGCAGCGTCGCTCTCCGGCTTGGCCTCTGCCTTGGCCTCTGCCTTGGCTTCGGCCTTGGCTTCGGCCGCCTCTGCCTTGGCGTCTCCCGTGGCGCCTCCCTTGCCTTCGGCCGTGTCCTCTGCCTTGGCGTCCGCCTCGGCTGGCTTGGCTTCTGCCGCAGCGGGCGCGTCCGCCTCCGGCGGCTCTCGCAGCGGGATCTTCAGCCGGCGGAAGAACTCGACGCCGAGGATGATGAAGCTCGCGTCCCAAGGGATGCGGTACCGCGTCTCGCCCGTAGCGATGAACACGCTCAGCATGACGCCGAAGATGGGCGCGAAGACCGCGAGCTCCACGGAGCGGACGAAGCCGAAGAGACCGCGCCTCCGAGCGACGTCCAGGAGCAGCACCAGCGTCGGGAAGAACAAGAACGCCAGGAAGAGGTACTGAGACGCCTGCGCCGCAGGCCACGTCTGGGTCGCGACGGCTGGCCAGGTCAAGCTCCCGCCGAAGATGTCCCAGACGTGCTCGAAGGAGAGGACGACGGCCTGGCCCGGGTTCTTGCGGATCCACTTCCACGCGTAGGCGGTGTTCTTCTTGTTGTCGGTGATGAGGAAGGGAACCTCGGGCTTGTCGCGGTAGCCGTGCTGGTAGGCGGCGGGGCTGCCGAAGCCGACGTGCCCGCGCTGCTTGGGATCCCTCCAGGTGATCCCTTGCACGCGCCCGTAGTGTCCGAGGAGGAAGTCCGCCGCCGGCTTGTTGGACCCGGAGCAGAAGTTCCCGTCGTTCGCCTTCGTGCAGCGGTCGGCTTGCCAGACCATGAGGGGCGCGGCGCCCACCCCGGCCATGACGAGCACGAGCGCGCGCAGCTTGCGCGGCGCGCCGCGCGTGAACAGGAAATGGATCACGATGAAGCCGCCGATCGCGGGCATCGCGACCATCTTCATCAGGGCGGCGAGCGAGAACACGACGCCGCCGAGCAGCCCGAGCCCTGCGAGCGTCGCGGTGCGCCGGTGACCGGCGGGCATGACGTCGGCGAGGCGAAGCGCGCCGAAGTAGATCACGAGCGCGAGGGTCGCGAGCAGCGCCAGGTAGTTCTCGGCGAGGAAGTAGCCGGAGAAGTCCACGAACGGGTAGTAGGCCGTCGTGACGATCGCGGCCCACCGCGCCGAGCTCTTCCCGAAGGTGAGCCACGCGAGGGCGCCGACCGCGAAGGGGATGAGCGTCGCGACGCCGAACTGGATCCAGAGGAGGTCCGTGAAGTTCGGGTCCCTGCGGAACGACCAGGCGAGCAGCTCCGTGAGGCCGGGCGGGTGGGTGACGTCCCCGACGCGGAGCACGTAGTCCGGCCGCGAGACGCGCTTGGCCAGCTCCACGTACATCTGCATGTCGGAGTAGACGTACTTCCGTGGATCGTGCCACTGGAACACGTGCCAGTAGCGCCACACCGTCCCCATCGCGAGCACCAGCACCGTGAGGGCATCGGCGAGCCACGGGAAGCGGGAGGAGATCCGACGGAGCATGTGCGGGCGAAGACTAGTCGCGTGGAAACGGACTTTCCACGCAAACAACCACGGGCGCTCTCCGCGCACCCCGCCGCGAGCTCCCCTCAGCCGAGCCCGAGGAGCGCCTTGGCGCGCCGCTCGGTGGCGCGCGACACCGGGCCGACGAGGGCGACCGCGAGGCGTCGCGGATCGAAGAGGCGCTCGGCGGCCTTGCGCACGTCGTCGCGCGTGAGGCGCGCGAGCCGCGCGTGGCGGTCGCGCGGTGTGCGGGGGACGCCGGCGAGCGCGGAGATCGCGATCTCCTCGGCGGTCGCCTCCGGCTGGTCGCTCGCGCGGTCGGCGAACCAGCGGGAGCGGCGGATCGCCTTCGCCAGCTCCTCGCGCGTGGGTCCGGCCTCAGCGAGATCCCGCAGCATCGTCAGCACCTCCTCGAGGACGCGCGGCACGGCCTCGTCCTGCGTCTCCGCGGCGACGTCGAACAGGCCGACCTCGTCGTACGGCTCCCACCCGGCCGACACCTCGTAGCAGAGGCCCAGCCGATCGCAGAGCCGCTCGTAGAGTCGCGTGGAGGTCCCGTCGTCGACGATCCGCAGCAGGAGCTCTACGGCGGGCTCCTGGGGGTGCGACCTTCCGGGCCCGATCGCGGCGAGCCGCACGCCGACCTGGCTCGTCGTGGAGCGGACGACCCGAAGCAGCGGTCCGGTCGGGCGGAGCGTGAAACGCGCCGCGCGGATGGGGCGGCCCCTCCGGTGTCCCTGGAAGGCGCGGCCGAGGGCGCGGCGGCGCGCGCCGCGCGCCGGGAGGTCGCCAGCGAGCCCGAGGGCGGCGCACGCCGAGTTGTAGTGTCGGGCGTGGTGCCGGCGCAGCGCCTCGCGATCGAACGACGCGAGGGTACGTCGGGTGCCGACGATCGGGAAGCCGAGCGGGTGGTCTCCGAACAGCTGCGCGCGGAGGATCGCGTCCGGATCGACCAGCCGCCCACGATCGTCGAGGTCCTCGAGGAGCTCCTCGCGGACGATGCCCCGCTCCACGTCGATGTCGCTGAACACGGGCGCGGTCGTGACCTCGCCGAGGATGTCGGCGGCCGCCTCGAAGCTCTCCGGAGGGCAGGTGATCGTCAGCGTGCCGCGATCCACGCCCGTGGTCGCGTCGATCGTGCCTCCGATCGACTCCAGCGCCACCGCCTGCTCGTGCGCGGTCGGGTGGCGGCGGGTGCCACGGTGGAGCATGTGCTCCAAGAAGTGCGAGAGCCCCGAGGTCTCGGCGCGCTCGTAGCGAGAGCCGATCCGCGCCACGTACGAGAGGACGCTCCGGTGGAGGTGCGGCTGGGGGATCGCGAAGACCCGCAGCTCCGAGGCGCCCTCGAGCTCCACCTGGGCTCGACGGGTCAGGTCCGCTTCGCTCCGGGAGACCAAGGGAGTCAGGGAGGGGAGTCGAGCG